>NZ_HE978531.1:1010300-1157377 GCF_000311745.1 Anaerococcus obesiensis ph10
GTTGTGTAAAATCAAGTAAAGCGCCATTCCTATAGGAACGGACAAACATTGATACATAAAAAATGTATCAACCCTTACCTTTTATCAGGATTTAGGTTGATACACAAAATTATTTACCCCTAATAGTTGCATTTAAGGATTTATTTTTATTTTAAAATCACATAGATAACACTTTTAAAACTTAATTTTTACTTTGATTTTAATAAAATATGTTTTTTACATTATAATAAATTAAATAAATTTTAGAAAGAAATCTTTTTAAAACCTGGATTTACTTGAATTATTTAAAATTTTTCCTGTCAATTACTAAAATTTTCTTATATCTATTTCATATATTTGCTTATCAAACAATACATTTATTACAAATATTTTATCAAATTTTATTCCATCTATTTCTTTAATTCTTTTTTCAAAAGCTAAAGATTCCTCTAATTCCGCAGTATAATTTATTAGCACTAATGAATTTTCATCGAATCTTCTATAATGGTTTAACTTTTGATTTTTTACTTTTACAGCATCTATATATTTATCTACTAATTTCCCAATCCAAAATACAGATGGCAAGTAGCAAATAATTCTTTGGTCTTCTATAATCATTTCATTTGGAAATAATGACTTTTGATATAAGTTGGTACATGGATCTAGCTTTCTATATTGTTCAATAGAGTGTATCTTTAGTATGCAATCTCCATTTTTATAATAGAAACTATCAATAAATTTATTTAAATCACATTTTATGTCCGATGAATATTTACCATTTATTATTTTATTAATAGATGCAAATTTTTTCTTTTGTATTGGTTTAATATCTTTCATTCGTATATATTCTTTTAAAGTTTTTCCTACATATTTAAAACTATCAATAAAATCATCAAATTCAACAATAGTAACCTCCACCCCTATACTATCTTCTTCAGAAATAAAGTCTGGACATTCTGATTTTACTAAGTTTTTATATCTAGTATCATATGCTTTTAAGTAATCTATAGCTATTTTCTCATTTATTTCTTTATTAAATAATTTCACTTTGACGACCTCTAAAATTTATTTCATGTAATTTATAAATATTTATTTTTCATTATGTAAAAATACATTAAACAAAGATTCATTTCCATAAAATATTGCTCAGCTTTGAAAATGTAAGTTCTCCTTTCTGAAATTTATCCCATGAATCTTCATAATCTATATTTTTTATTAATGCTTCTATTTTAAAATCCTTATTGAGTATATATTCCTCTGCTAGAACATGGTTAATCTTATTAAGCGCATATTTAAGCATTCTAATCTTAAATAACTTCATCTGTATTTCTTTATACAAAATATAACTATCTGAAAAACCATCTTTATCTAAGCTCCATCCTATATCTTTTGCTTGCTTAAGAACTCTTTTTCTGTTTTTATTTATATGCACATTAAAATCTGTTGATTCGTTGTTTATTAAATCTATGGAATTAAATGTTGTATCATATTTAGACAATCTTTTTACAATATTTGTAAAATAGTTTTTTTTAAATCCTAGGTCCTTTAAGTTAAATGTAATTAATGTTCCTTCACAAATGTTAATTTCAAAAATTTCATTCGAATTATTTTTATAATAAAATGTTTTTCTCTTAAGTACTCCTTTTACTTCTTCAATATGCAAAGCATTAATTATTTCATTAATATTTCCTTCTTTATCGACATTTTTTATATATTCCGGTCTTATAAAAATATACGACTTTCCATAAATAGCCATGCTATAAAGAACTCTCTCTATAACTTCGCCAAATTTATATGAAAAATCATAATAAAAGTCTACAAATAATTTAATAACATTAATATCATTAGGTTTAATTCTATAAAAATCTCTTGAGTTTAGGCTGTCTTTGCTTAAAGAATACTCATATCCATAAAATAAATCAGTATAAAATTTATTAGAATATAAATTATTAATTGGAGATTTATATATTTTTTTAATTTTTCTATTTATTCTTCTATTATTCATTTAAATCATCCTCCCATGAAAATCTAGTATGATACCTTTTTCCCTCAGGAAGTAATGGATTAACACATTTCACCCAAAATACCTCAGAAGGATCACTTGAAAATCCCATATCCAAAAAATTAGGGCAGAATGCTTTTATTAATTTACTATCTGTTTTTATTTCTTTCATAAATCCTTCGCTTTCAATTTCTATATTAGAAAACTCTCTTATTGCATTTTCAACAAATTGATTACGTCTTGTTTTTAAAATATCTCTTGCACCTATACCGAACATGAATTTATTACGTTCTGATACGAATTCAATCAACTTGCTTGCCAAATCTATCGACTTTAGCTCATTCTCTTCCATACATAGTATTTTTTTCGAAGCTTTTTCTACGATGCTACTCCATTCTTTATCTTTAAAAAATTCTCCCCACAATATTCCAAGTCCACCAATTTGCGCCCATTCAGCAATCGGATATGTAAATATATAATATGTGTACTCTATCCTATACAAGTCTTTGTTTTTTATAAAATCAGATCTAATATACTCCTGATATAAAAGCATCATCTTTGTAAGATTTTTATAATACCTTTCAAACTGCTTTTTATCTGAGTTTACAATAGATTCAACGATGTCTTCAGCAACGTGATTATAACATTCGCCCAAAAAGTCTGGATATTCTTCTATTCTATCCCAATTCTTTATTGCAAAAGCTCTTGATGATTTCATAAGCATCTCTGGGATATATTTTTTATAATCCAAAAACCTTTCCTCAACCCCTTCTAATCTACTCTCGCCCCATTTATCTTCAGGATCTAGATGATATATTTTTAAATTTTTTTCAACCTGATTTGCAAATTTATAAAAATTTGACAACTTAGAATCATATTCATAGAATCTAGCAAGTAAAATACATGCTTCATAATACATTTTTTTCTCAACAAAAAAACTGCTCAATGAATATGCATGTTCAATGCCTTCCTTAACCACATCAAACAATGAATTGACGTAAATAAATTCTTCTTTAGCTACAAATTGCTTTATTAGCCAATCAGGAGTTATACGATGACCCTCAATATATGCTTCAGTCAATATGTTCTTATATATTTCTATATACTCTCGTCCTCTTATTGCTTTTATAGATTTATATGATTTTCCAGTATCAATTCCATTTATTACTGATTTAACTATTTTATCAATATCAAAATTTTGAAAATACTTGCTTGATTCTAGAATTATATCTAAATATAGAAGAGAAATATACTCAACAATACCTACAAAAGAAATATTGTGTTCTATATTAATATTATCTGCTGAATTTTGAATAACATTTTTCAACCAATCTATTTGTCCAATATAATAATTTGCTTCTTTATGTTCAATTGCTGATTTGCAAATTGAGCTGAATAAAACAAAATAACTATATAAAATACCAAAATCATTCTTTTTTATCAAGTATTTAACACACTCACGATTTATCGACATCAACTCATCTTCAAACCAATAATTATCTATTACTTTTTTTGTACCAATGGTGTTCCTGTATTCAGCGCAATTGATACCTCTATATCATTAATAAGATGCCACTGTTTATATTTACATTCTCTTTTAAACCAAAATGAATCCTTAGAAAGATCACTTTTAATTAACCAATACTGCTCAATTAATTCTAGATTTGAACACATAAAATCAAGAACGGAAGAACTATCTGCAAATTCAGAATTACATCCATACTTTTGGATAGCTTTTAGTAACTCAATTTTATCTGAGGACATCTTCATAAAATAATTCTGATAGTTAACATCAGAAATGTACATTTTTTGTTTAAGTTGTTTAGAAACCACTCTTCTTAAAATAATGTACGTATCATCTGCAATCTTCAAAACATCCGATAGCTGATATATTCTATTTCCTGTTATTCCAAAAGAAATTACCACAAATATTGACCATATTATTAGCACACTTCCAGATATCCAGCCAACGTTATATTCCAATAATAATTTAACTAATATAATTATTCCAAAAATAATAAAACCACTAATGCTATTTAAGCATTTGACTGTTAATCTATCATATTGAAAGGCAAGAGCTATTTTTTTAGGAGCACTAGCATATTTTGTGGAATATATACTTGAAATATTAGAATAATACAATCCTAAAATTACACCAGAAACACTTAATTCTCCTATGATTACATCAGCAAATATATTACCATTAATACTATTTTTTATTCCATAGTCCAAAAGTTCACTATCAATTTTTCCTAAAATGAGCACTAATATAATTGCTTTAATCGCACCTGAAAAAAATTTACTGAAAAGAATTTCGGTAAATGACCTATATTCTTTGTATGACTGTCCGATATTATCAAAACGAAATTTAATTTTTTTAATTTTAAAAATTAAATTAATTATTTTTTCTTGAATTTTCCAGTATATTTTTGTTTTCAATTTTAACCACCTATTTCAAATTTAAATATAAAATCTCATCCTTTAAATAAAATCAAGTTGTCGTTAATCTTTTAAAACCTTATTTTTAGATTATATATTAAACTTACATTCAATTTTATTATTAACTTGGATGATGTTTAAAATATTTGTTTTACAATTAATAATTTTTACCCCTCTAAAATTACAACAATCTATCTTTATATTCTAGTCTAAATCTTGAAACAAAAGTTCCACTATTATTATTTTCAGTTGTTATAATTATGACACTAAAAATAGATACTCAATCATATAGAAAAATAAATAGCTATATATGTATATTTTATAATTATAAATCCTCTTTAATTAATTCTGTTTTTTCTAATATCACTAAATCCGTCTAGTTATAGGACATTTTTAGAATTTTAGTCCCATGCTAATATCGGATAAAAGATTTTAAATTTTTACCCCTCTCAGCTTCCCTATCAACAATCTTAAAAGAACCGTCATCAACTCCATCATGTCTTTTATAAGTTTTTCCTTTTCTATATAAATTGTAAAACGTACCATTAACTCCAGTTAATAAGTATTAAATACTCCTGATTAAGTTTATAAAATCATTTACTAACACATTTTAGTTATTGACATCTGGGTTTTCTGTTATTTTTTATCTCCAAGTTCAGTAAAATCTATTATTGCTAATAAACAAATTATTTCTATTCAATTTTTACGCAGGCCCTAAACCCTCTTGATTGATAATATGAATCTGCACCATTATGGTAGGTAAATGTTCTACCATATTTTTTGCCACAAAATAATGCCCCACCTAAGTTTCTTATATCATCTGGAGTACTTACCCAACTGCTTGTTTTTATATCAAAGTCTTCAAGGTTTTGAAGGGCATAGTATTCTTCTTCATTAATTAATCTTATCCCAATTTTCTTAGCTTCTTCATGAGCTGATGAAAGTGGTGGATTTTTTTCCTTTTTTCCCTAGCCCTTTTATCATAGCATAGGCTACGACAGTCTTTCGGACTTTCCTTTGCCATATCCACATAAACTAAGCCTCCAAAGACTTCCAAGTCTACTAAGTCAGGCTCTCCGCCTGTTTCTTCCATCTTTAAGATCCTATCATAAAGATTTTTATTAGACACAAGCAAGCTTTGAACAAAATCCCATTTTATATTTTTATGTCTATGCATATTTGCCTCGAATCTTTCTTCTGATGTTTGTAAAAATTTCTTTTCTTTTTTTCCATTAGGCTTTCTCCTTAATTATTTTTTATAATATTTAATCTATAATAATTTGTGCTACTGGTTTTAGTAGGTATTCTATCTCATTAATTGCTTAGTATAACTTTATGGACAAATAGTCTATTTTATCTTCTTCTTATGTGCTTAAAAAGATCTAAAATTCACGAGTTTTTATTTACACATAAAATCACTAATGTGATCTGGTGTAAACAACTGATTTTTATCAGAATAAGCTTTTTAATTTCTTACATAATATTGTTAAGATTTACTAAAATAGAATTATCCCTCTTAGTTATTATATCAAATGTGTATAGTTTAATTACTATCTAATATTTCGAAATATTTAGTTAAATTATATTTTGATTAATCACATAATTTATAATATAAAAACCGCAAGTTTAAAACTTACGGTTTAGTGTATTTTTTATTCCCATTCTTCTTTTCCAAACGTACGATATATCCCAAATCATTCAAAATACTAGGTTCTATTTTTTCTAATATCACCAAATCCACCTAATTATAGGACATTTTCAAATTTTTAGTCCCGTCCCAGTACCAGTACCGGACAATAACTCTATAATAATTTTACTTAGGTAGTTTTTTAATGTCTAATTGGTTTAATTTCTCTAAAGATATAAGTTGTGTCTTTGCAAGATTTCTAAGTTCAATCATTCTATCTCTTTGCTCTAATCCTTTTTCAATTAAAATTGCATTATAGGATTCCATATTAGCAAGTACTAATAGTTCATTAAGACTTGCATAGTCTCTCATATTTCCTTTTAAGTCCGGATTTTCTTCACGCCACTGTTTTGCTCTTTTATTAAAGAGTGAAACATTAAGCATATCTGCTTCACTTGCATATTTAAATGATAACTGCTCATCTGTAAGGTCTTTTAATAAATACTCTTTAATGGCATCTGTATGAATCTTATAATTGATTTTAGATATTTCTCTGTGTAGATTCCAAGTAAGAGATAGTTTTGAGTTTTCATCTTCTTTAAGTCTTTGATAATCTTTAATTATATAAAGTTCAAATTCTGCAGATATCCATGAAGCAAATTTAAAAGCTATATCTTTATGAGCATATGTGCCACCATATCTACCTAACTTTACAAATAGCCCTACTGCATTAGTGGTTTTCTGCCATTTTTGGGGTGATAAAGTAAAAGCGTTACTACCAGCCTCTTTTAAATACCCCTCGAATTCGAGGGGGTTAAAATCTGGATTATTAACTGCTCCCAAATACCAAGATATTCTATTGTATTATAGTTTCGCATCCAATTCGAAACAACTACATTGGGTTCTTCCTTGTTTTTATATTTTGCTATATCAGTAAGACTTATATAGTCATTTTTAAAATCTTCTGTATAAACCTGAATTGAAAATCCCTTAGCTGATATTTGATCTTTTTTAATTTTTGACAATATACTCCCTCCTTATTCTGGATTAATCTTTATTACTTGTATTATAACATAAAAAAAATGGCCAGGGCACCGTATGCTTCCTGACCTAACCTTATTACAAGATTATATCCAAAATCACTAATTGTCAAATTCTATAAGCCACTATTTACCCATATATATAATTTATTTGCTTTTATTGTACCCTATTTCCACTTTATTTTTCCATACAACTGATTATTCCATCAAAATTTCTATCACTTTCTTTTCAGTCTTATTCAAACCGACACTCAACCCGTCATTTTATTGTCGCATTATTTTTTTGTTTGCTAAATTCTATATAATATATACACTCAAAAAGACCACAGCTTGAAGCTACGGTCTAATTTTTTGTCCAAATGTAAAGTACTTGGAACTATTATTCAATTTATTCTTTTTTACAAATGTTCCCATTTTAATTCACATTGCTTATCTTTAATTATTATAATTCGTTTATCTTATCAAGTAAATAGTCAATCCAGAGCTTATCTTCAATTTTCCTTTGTTCATCTACATTGCAAACTATTATATTATCTATTTTTTCTATTATTAGTCGTTCTATGGCTTCTTTTTTTGAGGTATTTTTTCCTACTACTATTACTTTTTTATCATCATCATTAACCAATGTTCTTATAATCCCGTTAATATGCTCATCATCTTTATTAAATCCAAATCCTACTATAACAATACAATCAGCTTTTTTCCATTCTCTATATAAATCTACATATTCACAAGATTTAAAAATAGATGTTATAGGCTTTGTTCCACTTTGAGTAAATAATAAGGGAACAATAAATTTTCCTTTCAGTTTTTCTTTTGTATCTATTTTATTTAAGTATGGATCATACCACTGCTCTATTGATCCATTCAAATAGGTGATATCTTCATTTAGTTTATCTATAATTATCTTATTATAATTAGTTGTTGCTATCTTAGCAATTTTTAACTTTGATTTATCGATGCTATCCTTCAAATCATCATAATATCCCTTATCAGAGATACTTGATGGAGGATTCTGATTAATATAGTTTTTGACAGTCAATAAAAATATAGATATCTTGCAAAATTTTGCCCACTCGTCTTTAGGACAATACAAATAATGCCAATTAGAATCAATTAATGATTTATAATCTAATACAGATGAAAAAATATCTTCTAGTATACTCTTTGCAAAATATACTATTTTTGAATGATCATCTAAAGACTCTATTTTTTCTTTTTTAAAATTGTCGTATAAATATTCTACTCCTAATACACCTGATGATTGATAATTTAGCCTCAACACTTCACCTATATCATCTAATAGATCAATATCTTCATCTTTTTTATGAAATATATTATCATTAATATCTTTCACGAGACTTGATCCTAATGCTCCTATCTGTAACTGTAAAATAGAGATAATAATCTTTTTAAGTTCGAATTGCAAATTTTCTCCCATTATTTTATTCTTATATATTAATAATAGAGCTGAAAAATAGCTACTTTTGAATATACCATTACCTCTACTTAATGCATCATTAAAAGATATAACCGCATTCAGTTTACAATTACTTACTTGTCTACCTAATGTTTTACTTATAACATCATCTATCTAATGTTTTACTTATAACATCATATATGTCTTCTATCGTTTTTATGTTTTTTTTTACATTTTTAGCATATGAATCGAAATCATTCAAATTTCTAATTATAAGCTCACGCTTATGATCAAGAGTATCTTTGATTATTTTTTCAATTACCGATTTCCCATATGAACTTACACTTCTTGTTTTGTAATCGTCAGGCAACCAGTTTCCTGCATATGCAGTAGTGCCATCTATAGAGTTTCTCATTTCGATAAATTCTGTTTTACTAATAGATACATCTTGTCTAAAAATATCTAAAGCAAACTTCCCACCTATTGGAAAACCGTAACAAATCTCTGCTCCAGCACCAAACAAAAATCCAACTTTTTTCATAAATCCTCCTATTTGCTATATAATCAAAATTTTATCTTCTAACCTAAAAACTAAAAATACTATTACTTTTACTCATATTTTCAATTAAATACTATAGTTATTATCAACTTCTATTATAATTTCTTTACTACCTTGGCTTTAGTTAATCATCGTTATTTTTAATCAATTAAGAAATAGCCAGCATTCATCATATTAGCATATAACAATTCTCAGATTTTCGATAACGTTTTTACTTAATCATTTATTAAATTTTTAATATCTTCTATATTTAATATTTAACGTAAAATGTAATGGGACCATTTGTTACTCCTAATTTGTTTTATGGTTGAAAATATTATACTAGTTTAAGTTTCAAATAACATTTTATTTTCACACAATTATACAGACTCTATCATAATTATCAAGCAATAAATATAACGTAATTTCTATACATAAAATCAAAGATACATAACATTACATAAAAAATTTTTATCCTCAATCAATCCTATTACCATCACGCTTTTATTCGATTATTTCTATGATTTTCTTTTCGTGAAAAGATTTAAATATCCTTTCAAAAGATTCCCTCTTTGTTACACCTATTTTTTCTGAAAGTTCAATTTATTCAAAACTTATATTTTCTATCAAAATTTTTATCACTTTCTTTTCAGTCTTATTCAAACCGACATTTTATTGTCGCATAATTTACTTGCCTGCTATATAATCTAAATGTTTCCTCAAACATCCTGTTATAGTCTTTATATTTTTTTAATATTTAATTCAACTTACTTAATGATCTAATTTATAGTACCCTACATAATTATATAAAATCAAAATTTTTAAAATAAAATATGTACTCAAAAAGACCGCAGTTTGAAACTACGGTCTGATTTTTTGTCCAAATGTAAACCCCTCGGAACTATTATTTCAATTATTCTTTTTTACTTCCAGTACCATTTAAGTACCAGAAGCCATTTTTCATTCTCTTTATAGCTTGTAATCAAGCCATTTTAGAAAATTTTGCGATTATTCCCATTCAATTGTTCCTGGTGGTTTTCTTGTTATGTCGTAGACTATTCTTCCTACTCCTTTTACTTCGTCATAAAATCATAGATCTTCTGTACACTCCGTCTTATCTAATATTTTCATCATTGCTTCCAACGACTCTTTTACATCATCCCCAAATTCTTTACATAAGTCGATTCCGTAGTTTTCCAGTTCAAAAAATTCTGTCAGATATGTCAATCGTTCCATATCCATAAATGTCATTCTTTTTTCACCTGACAATAATGCTCGATTCCTTTTACCACATAGATTTAAAATTTTTCTCTTTCCCATCTCACATCCATTATACTTTTACCTCTTCTTGTTAAAAATAATTCCTTATAACGAATCATTATAAAATTTAAACTATTTAGAATCAATGTATATGTTTCTGTATTACGAAACTTTTTATTTTATAAGGGGAGTTCATCATTTAGCAAAAGATTAGACATGATATGGATATTGGTAAAAATATCCAAGCAATTCAATATGAAAACAATATGACTCAAGACCAGGTAGTCGCAAAGTTAAATCTTATGGGTATCTCCATCACCAAAAGTACCTATGCCAAACTGGAAACAAATCGCATGAACATTAAAGCATCTGAATTAGTTGCATTTGCAAAACTCTTTTATATCGATATCAATGCATTCTTTTCCAGCTTGCTATAGTTCGTCATTCCCCGACTCCCTATGTATATAATAGCATCTTTAAATATATATTTGCTAAATATAAACTAAAGTGCGGTTGATTTAACTGCTTGTTAAACTTTTATTACTATTACAAATATCATATTATAATATATAATATGACAACATTTTATATCTTATTGTTTGTGCAAAATTTTCGTTAAAGGAGTGATTACATTGGATAAAAAATATCAGATTTTTATATCTTCCACTTATAATGACCTTATTGAACCTCGTACCAAAGTTCGTGATGCAATACTTTCAATGATGAATTTCCCTGTGGGAATGGAAATGTTTAATGCTTCTGATGAAGATCAGTGGGAAATTATTAAGGAAACCATTGATAGTTCCGATTTTTACGTTCTTATTTTGGCTCAGCGCTATGGCTCTGTATTTGAAGAAGGACCTGACATTGGTATAAGCTACACTGAAAAAGAATTTAGATATGCGCAACAAATAGGTCTTCCAACTCTTGTTTTTATTATCCGAGACGATATCCCTTTAAAAAAAGAGTTTATAGAAGCAGATCCCCTAAAAAGTAAAAAGCTTGAAGATTTCAAAAACATAGCCAAACATGGTCGCACTGTTCAATGGTGGAGTTCTGCAGATGAATTAGCTAAAGAAGTCTCTGAATCTCTTCATAAAGAAATTAAAAGGAGAAAACGTCCTGGTTGGGTTCGTGGTAATGATTTTAACCTTAATGAAATATCTCTTGTAGATGATCAAAAACTTTTACAATTACAGCAAGGTATTAATTATGAACTCATCAAAAGAAATGGTGATATTAGACTGGCTTATGATTTTATAGATAATATTTCTGATAAAATTATTCATAATATAAAAAAGCAGACATATATTGATAATTTCAATAGGGAAATAGTTTTGGAAATCATTGACGATCAGTTAAAAGTCTCAATTACAACCCGAATTGAATATTTAAATATAAAAGAAGGAATTAACTATTATTCAAACAATCCAAGATTTGAAACTTTAGAACAAGCTAAAAGTTATCGACACGAAGAATACACTATCAATGGATTTGATTATTCTTCCCAAATACATACTTCCATTTTATGCGACAGCGAAAAAAGGCAATTCCCATATTCAATACAAAATCAGATGCCTTTAATATACGATGCAAATGTTATACTTGTACATAAAACTTCCCATATAATTTCACTTAAACATTTTTTTCATGTGTATCAATTAGTATTTCCATGTAGAAGCTTTCTAACAACAATAATAGTTAAAGGAGATACTAATAAGAAATATCAACTAAAAACGGGAACATTTTCTTCCTTCAATGTACACACCTACGAAAAGTATACATCTGAATATCGTAAAGATGATGTAAATACAATAACTATTGGAAAATGGGCTTTACCAGGCTCTGGATATACCGTTGCCTTACAGGCTAAATAAATCATAGAAAGGATTTCTTTTCTTATTCATTATTTATCCTCCCTTTTCTTGTCTCAAACCAGTGAAAGGGGACATATGATAAAAAATTGTGTATGACAATCTCCAAAGGACACATCAAAATCTTTCGTTCTCCCATTTCAGCAACTCCTTTTCAATGTTATTTTCTATATAAACGTCATACACATTTTTCCACATTATTTGTGTATATAGTACCTATATTCTATTTCATATTAACTGCATACACTCTATATACAGGTTTTTCTGTTGCACCAGTTTACATCCAAAATTATTAAATTAGTATTTCATAATAAGGCATTAGATATGCCAAGTCTTTGTTTCATACCCAAAGAGTATGATACAAATTTTTCTTTACCCCTATCTTTTAAACCTACTAATTCAAGTGATTTATCAATATCTTTATCACTTGTTCCATCAATTAGTTTTGCCATTAATTTTAAATATCCATGCCCAGATAGATTTCCATAAAACTTAGGAGCTCCTACCATAGCTCCTATATTTTTAATTGCTTGATCCCAATTTTTTATTACAGGTTTATCATTTATTAAAATCTCTCCAGAATCTACCCTTATAAGCTATATAAGTTATGTTATCATTCTATTAGCAGTTGTTTTCCCTCTCTTTTTTTCAAAAAAACTATAAACATTTACTCTAAATACATTCATATTTAAATTATTTATAATTTTTCTTTTAACATAAGATTTGTTTAGATATTTTATTTCAAGTACTTTCTTAGACATAACTTTCTCCTTTGATTATTTAATTATTAAGAGGTAAATCTAAAAAAATAAAAAAATCATAAATTTTTACTCATTTTAAAAAAATAATCAATAATATAGTATTTTATAAGTCATTAAAAGCTAAAATAAACCTGCAACAATTGCAGTTGCAACTTCCTTTAAAATACAACTCCAGCTGCGAAATTCTATATTATTTCTCCTAGTTTTCTTGTCTTTTTTCTATTTTGTTTAGTGATTTAACTATAAAATTCTTGTAGATCTTATCTCCTTTTTTGTTTTCTTTGAAATATCCAAAGACATGGATTAGATCTCCTTTTTAAAATTCTGAAAATCCAGCTTCTTTAACTAAATTTGCATTAAATTTATCATTTCTCTATCAATTAATTTCTTATCATTGATATATAAATTTCAATTAAAAAAGCGACTGAACTTATATTTCAATCGCTAAATGTCTTATATATTAAATTTATATTAAATTGTTTTAAGTGAGGCTTCTTATCCTTACCATTTAAACCTCCTAATTTTGAGTATAAAAAAAGACGATAGAGTTTAATTATCTATCATCTCCTGCGTTTCTATTTAATTATTTGGCTCGACAAACTGAGATTTGTTAAGCTCTTTTTATCATTAATGGGGAGCCATATTCATCTATTCCATTGTCAGAGAAACCAAGCGATGTCCAAAATCTATGCGAATCCTCTTTTGCGTAGTTAAGGGCGTAATAAATTGCGCCGTCGTTTTTTGTGTATTCCATAAGCGTTTGGAAACATTTGTGTCCTGTCCCGTTCCCTCTATACTCTGGGAACACCCAAAAATCAAGAATGAAACATTTTCCGTCCTCGCTTTTGTAAGTGCAGTACTGAGAAGCGCCTATTTTAACTCCATCACGCACAAAATATACCATGTGTAAAGTGTCCAGAGTGCGCAACATATGACTTTGCAATACATCTCGATACTCCGCGCTCTGGAAGTATTTCTTTTCTTCCTCTGTCGTTATAAACCCGTCATTTACCAAATACTGAAACTGAATATCCCAATACTCGTTGATTTTTGAAACAGGTATCTCCTGAATGAATATCATTTCAACATCCCCCTCAAATTCTAATTTATCTAGTTCTATTATATAATATAGTCCCTCGTATGTGTAGACTCTTACAGTAAATATTACAATCCTGTTATCACTGTATTACCATTTATCTTAGCTTTGCCCTTTCGCGTAATATACTTTTCAATATCAAAAACATTTTTCTTATCATAGTCTTCCAATAACTTATAATTCTTATGTTTTGTAATATCAAATTTATCAGATAAGAAAGGTCTTACTCCTCTTAGTTGGTAGATATATTTTACACAATCCATTACAGTTATCTCATCTTGGCTCATAAGTTCTTTACCAGTTTTTTGGTAATTTAGACCAAAAGATTTTTGATTTGGTCTTGTTTCTGATGTGTTATTTAAGTCTATAGTTTCTTTTCATAATGTTTCTGATAATCTTTTAATGTTTTTTCTCCTAGAAAGAGTGTGGAATCACAGTTATCAACTATTGTATCTGCATTTTCTTTATAAATTTCTTTTAACTGAGATTGTTCTTGCAGTATTATACTTGCTTATATTTTTCTTAAACGAATTGTTGCAATCAATTTTTTTAAATTTAGGAATTAATCCTATATTTGCAAACTCATCAAGTAGACACCTAACATGAACTGGAAGTCTTCTACCATACACATCATCTGCCTTATCACATAGTAGATTAAATGATTGAGAATACATTATTGAAACTACAAAGTTAAAGGTATCATCTGTATCTGATATTATTACAAACAAGGTAGTTTTCCTATCTCCAATTTTATCAACTTCTAGTTCGTCTTCGCTCATTAGTTCTCTAAGCTCTCTTATATCAAAAGGTGCAAGTCTTGCTCCACAAGATATTAGAATTGACTTTTCAGTTTTTCCAGTAACAAAATGTCAATAGTTTTTTAATCACTTTTTTCAAAAAGGCAAAAAAATAGAACGTATAGATTATTTCCATACGCTCTATCTCACATTTCATATTAAATTTTGTATTCTACAAACTTGAAGTTTCTTAAATAATATAATTAACTATTCCATAAATCAAATGGCATACCATAAATATTGAAATAGGTATAACAGCAATCATATTCTTTCTTTCAATAGCGAAAAACAGAAATACCAAGCATGGAAAAATAGTCAAACCCAATATAACAATGCCATTCGTCACACCTACATAATAAAATATCCAACATGAAAAATACAGTAGACAACAAATAATTGTGGCCATAATAAATCGTGTGATACTTATTTTTTTACGGTCTTGATTAATGAATATACATAACGACATTACCATTAACACCTGACATATAGATGCTATTACATCTACTGTTTTTGTAATTGACTCTCCCCTTAAAATATCATTCGGTGCTGGAACTGCGAACCAAATAAAATTGGGAATCATAATAATAATAAAAGTAATCAATCCCCATATATCAAAACCTATTTTGTATTTTTTTATCATCTCAACATCTCCACAGATTCAAATTTGTTACTCTCATAATATCATATTTTTTCTTCAATTACATCCACCTAATTCTAATACACTGCCATTCGGCTTGCTTCTGTAACCATCACATCCAGTTGATCTTCTCCTACATTGTTTCCTTTGCCTCTTCATCTAAATGATAACGGACAACATAGACCATCTGCCCGATTTTCTTTGTAAATGTGTTCCCATCTGTTTGTGTATTCATCATCTTTTCCATAATCATTTTTTCCTTTCCTTTTAGATCCCTAGCAGAGAGCCATTTCATTGGTCTCTATCATGGTAATATTTACAACTCCATTTAGTATGTGATAAACTATGAGTGTCATTTAATACCTCATTGATTTTTTTATTTTGCAGTTGGCAGACCGCAAATTTATTATATCACTGAGGTATTTTTGTTTGGTTATCATTGCTAAAGCTATACTGACTCCCAAGTCTAACTGAGGGGGCTTATACAAACAAAAAACGACTCTTTCAAATCGTATTTGCTTTGAGTCGTTTTATTTTTTTATATTTTTATTTGTATAATATTCTATTGGATTTTTTAATTTATTTTCAAAATATTTTTGGTAGCTTTCTAGTATTTTTAATCTTTCTTTTTCGTATGGAATTTTTTTGTATTTTTCTTTTAAATATTTTTGATATTTTTCTATTCCTATATATTTATCTGTGATTGAATTGTCTAGCACTTGGATTAGTTTATCGTAATCTGTGTAGGTGTAGGATAGGAGAAAATTTTTTATTATTTTTTTATCTTTTTCTTCTAGATTATCTTCTCCTATAAAGGAGTCTATATCTTTTATTATAAAGGAATGGCTAAGATTGGTTTTTGCTGGAAAAAAATATGATTCTTTTCTTAAAATATAAAATCCTCTTATATTTTTTTCTAAATTGTTTTTATTTTCTTTTTTCCCAATTTCAAAAAGTGAGCCACAAGCAAAGGCTATGTCTTTGTCTAGTCCTAATTCTTTTGCCATCATTTTTGCTGTTTTGCCTATAATTTTTGATCTTCTTACCCAAGCTCCTATATTTTGGTTATCTTCTATTAAATAATAATTTATTTTGTCTTTGTTTGGAATGTTTCCGTAATTTTCTTTATACATTTCTTTTTACTATCTTTCCGTAGGTATAAATTTTTTTGTCATCGTCTACAAATCTATATGAAATTTCATTTTTGTTTTTGGATTTTTCTCCAAGTATATATTTTTTATCTCTTATTTCATTTTTATAAACTATATTTATAAATTCTATATCTTGGTCTTTGACTTTTGTAATTTCTCTTAATAAATCCATGTAGGATGCGTTATTCACATGATAATTTGTGTCTATATCTGTATATCTTATTTGAATTTTTTCTAAATTTGTAAATTTATCGCCATATTCGTGTGATTTTTCTTCATATATGGCTTTTTCTTTTTGGTAGGCTTTTGCTATTTCTTTTGGAATTTTTATTGGTCGCATTTTTTTAAGGTCAAAAAGCAAAAACACGCAATAGGCTTCTACAATTTCTTCATCATTTCTTTCTATGATAAAGTTTCTGTAAGCGTAGAATTTTTTCATATCAATGGCGAAGGTGGTAATTTTTATTTTATCTTTTGCTTTTATGGGCTTTTTGATTTTTATATCCCAAGAATAAACTATCCACCTCTTATCTTCCATGATTTTTCCATCTTCTACTTCTTCTGCTTGATCAAAGGATACTTCAAACATTAAAGACAAAAGATATTTATTTTTTAAATATCCCTCGCTATTTGCAAGAAATCTTTCTACTTCAAATTCTTTTGTTTTTCTCATTTTATTCCTTTCTGTATATATTTTTGATTATGGCAAATGCCATAAAAAATCCCAAAAATAAACTTGTTACCAAGAGTGCTTTTAAAATATTTTTATCAATTTCTACAAATGCCAAGCCAAAAAGTGATGATGCAATTATTAGGCAAAGTCCTAGAAAAATTATAGCTTGTGTTTTTTGATTTTCAGTTTTTTCATAGGACTTTCTTTCTTCTTCGCTTTTTTGGTCGATTATCCTAAAATCTCCTCTTGCTAGTTGCCTTAAAATATTTAGGGTTGTTTGTGGAAATTCTTTTATTAATGAGTAGGTATCATACATTTTTGGTCTTATTCTATCAATAACTAAGTCTGGACTAAAAATTTTAAATACCATAGATTTTGCTATTGGAAGGGCAAGTTCTAGGAATGATTCTTTGTAAACTAATTTTTCGATTAAGCCTTCCAAAATTAAAACTGTTTTTGCAAAATTTGTAAGCTCTGATGGTATTTTTATGGAATAATCCACCAAAAGCGTATAAAAATCTCTAATCAAATCTGCAAGTTTCATTTGATTTAGGCTCATCACCATGTATTTATCCAAAAGTTTTTGTATTCTTTTTTCAAAATCTCCAATTTTTTTGGAATCAAATTCCAAAAGTCCCATGCCAATTATGGCATCAGTTATAAGTTTTACTTCATTAAAACTTGCTCCCAAAAATATTTTCATTATTTGATAGCGATAATTTTCCGATAAATTTCCAACAATACCAAAATCTATCAAATAAATATTTAAATTATCATCTACAAAAATATTTCCAGGATGAGGATCAGCGTGAAAATATCCATAAGTAAACATTTGATTTACATAAGCTCCTATGATTTTTTCAGCTAATTCTTTTCTAATATCTGACCTTTTTTCATAAACTGACCTTATAGATTTGCCATCAATGTATTCCATTGTCAAAACTTTTTTGCTTGAATATGAATCATAGACGTCAGGAGAAAGGAGGTCTTTTTTTTGAATATTTAATTTTCTGTATTTTTTTATATTATTTTTTTCAACTTCAAAGTCAATTTCTCTAATTAGGGAAAGAGAAAATTCTTGGATAATTTCTCCAAAATTAAAAGATTTTATTCCTTCAAGTTTTATTTCGAGTTTTTTATAAAGATCATTCATTATTTTCAAATCTTCAACAACTCTTTTGTCCATATCTTTTCTTTGAATTTTGACAACAACTTTTCTCTCAAGAGAGCCGACCTTTATAGTTGCCAAGTGGGTTTGGGCAATTGAGCCTGATGCAAGTGGTTTTTTTTCAAATTCATCAAAGACATCATAAATATCTTTTGAAAATTCTTCATAAAAAACTTCTTTTATATTTTCAAAATCTTCTTCTTTTACATCATCTTGTAATTTTTCAAGCTCTGTAATTATATTTTCTGAAAATATATCTCTTCTTGTAGATAATAATTGTCCAAATTTCACAAAAACAGGTCCCAATTCTTCGAACAAGCTCCTCAAATTTTTGCCAAAATGACTTTCAAGCTCGCTTAAATCTTTTGAATTTTCTCCCTTATTTTTCAAAAGTTTTCTGCCGTCCAAAATAATATTTAGACTTATAAATTTTTTTATTATCTCAAGTTTTCTTTTTTTGTATCCCATTTTATTCTCAATTTCTATTTTCTATCTTTTCATATTTTATTTTATTTTTCTCCAAAAGTTCTATTGCATAAGGATCAATTCTATAATCATTTGAATAATAAATTTCTTTAATGCCCGCTTGAATCAAACTTTTTGTGCAATTTAGGCAAGGAAAATGAGTTACATAGCAAATAGAATTTTTGACAGGAATTCCTTCTTTTGCACAATACAAAAGCGCATTCATTTCTGCATGAATTGTTGCAATACAATGACCATCTCTCATCGTATGCCCTACTTCATCGCAATGCGGATTTCCTTTTATTGAACCATTGTAGCCTGTAGAAATAATTCTATTTTCGCCATTTACAAGAACGCAACCAACATAAGCCCTGTCGCAAGTTCCCCTAAGAGCAACCATGTGAGCAAGTTTTATAAAATATTCATTCCAAGTCAACCTATCTTTTGCCATAATTTCACTCCTTAATTTTTTTCTTTATTCTATTTTACCAAATTTAAAATTTTAATCACACAAAAAGACTGAAGATAAACTCCAGCCTTTTAATTTTTTAAACTTTTAATTTTAATTTAAACAAAATATTAAATATTTTAGTAAATACAAAAATTAAAAATGCAAATATTACAAAATTAATTATAGAGAATCCTTTGAAAACAGATTGTTGAAAAATCATAGTTCCACCGCACGCACAAAGCAAAATTATTAAAACTTTCGCAAGATTTTCTATAGGTTTTAACAAAACCATCTTTCCAGATTTTTCTGTTTTCGTTTTTTCTATCAAAGAATATGAAACTATAAATACAAGCAAGGAAAATATTATTAATCCAGCCAAGGCTAAGTAAGAATTATCATAATTTGAAGCAGGTCTTAAAATAACTTTAATAATTTTGTTAAAATAAGATGTGTCATTAGGAATTTTATTTTCAATTAAATATATTAAAGACCTTTCATATAAAGATTCGCCTTTGAATAACATATTTAAACTGTCCCATATAGCATTTACAATATCAATAAAGAAAAAAGTCATTACGCCTAGTCCAACATGACCTAAAATATTTCCTGCCATAAAACCTACTGACAAAATTGTAAGATAAATAGCTGACAAAAATCCAAAATTTTTCAAATTTCCTGGAATATATTTGACGCCAGTTTTTAAAATTTCAACATTTGAAGTTTTTACTATCATATAATTTAAAATTGAGCTTATCAAAACAAAGCCAAAAATAATTACAAGCCCAAATATAATTTTCATTAGAAAATCTTTTTTCTTTGTCCATGGATAAGTTCTGGCAAATTCATAATAAGAAGTTGAATGCTCCATTGATGAAAATAAAAATCCCAAAACTAAAACCACAATCATACCCGTAATACTTATAGGAATTGAAAAGAAATTGTTCGTTTTTTCCTTCATCTCTTTTGACAAATAGTTATAGCTAGTTAGGTTTTGCAAATATTCTCCATTTTTTAAATAATACTCATCATATTTTTTCATTTCCTCTTCACTTGCTTTTGAAAAATTAAAATTATCATACTTGCCATATTCATATTTTTTTGCCATTTTTTTAAAAATAATATCATTTTTTTCAAAGAATTCTTTATCTATTACTACATCTTTTTTGTATTTCTTGCCTGTATTTGCCATGATATTTATTTTATTTGTAACACTAACCAAAGAATCATGTTTTTCTTCCAAGGTATTTGTTTGGAAAACTCCATAAAAAAGAAGGCTAACTAAAACAGCAAGAATTATCCAAAATCCATTTCTTATTGTAAGAATTTTAATTTCTTTCTTAAAGTCTTTCATTATTTACTCCTTCCCTTCTCCCAATAAAAATTATCCTCAATTTTTGATTCCAAAACATCAAATTGTACAATAGATTCATTTCTTTTTATATCATCAAGAATATTTTCTCTATTATCAATCAAAATTGTATAAACTCTTCCCAAATGAAATCTCAAAACAGATTTTTCAAGAATTTTTGGATCTAATTCATCCTTTACAACCACTTGCAACTTAACAAATTTTTCCTTATTTTGATAAAGATTTGTAAGTTTTCCTTCCTTAGAAAGATAGAGAGTTTCATCAGCAACTTTTGCCAATTCCTCAAGCTCGTGGCTTGATGCAAGAACAGTTCTTCCTTCTTCTTTCAAATCCAAAATATAAGTAAGAATAATCTCCTTATTTAAAACATCCATCCCATCAAGAATTTCATCCAAAAGAACAACTTTTGCATTTGTAGAAATAGTAGCCAAAAGCCCAATCAAATTTTTATATCCTTTTGAAAAAGATCTCAAAGATTTTTTTAAATCTATATTATTTTTTTCAAGCTCTTTTTTTGCAAATTTTTTGTTGAAATTCGGATAAATAACTTCATAATATTCAAGCATTTTTTCAACCGATATATAATCAAAATAATCAAACCTATCAGGCAAATAAACAATATTTTCCAATATGTGCTTATCCTCCGCACAAGATTTTCCAAAAACATTAACCTTGCCCAAATCTTTTTGAAAAATATCAGCCATTACTTTCAAAAGAGTAGTTTTGCCAGAGCCATTTCTTCCAACCAAAGCATATATTTTTCCTTCTTCCAAAGAAAAATTTACATCTTCCAAAACCTTATTTTCCCCAAAAGATTTATAAAGGCTCATTACTTCCACAGCCATTAGAGTCCTCCTTGCTCTTTTCATAAATATTTTTAATCTTTTCAAAACTTATTCCATAAAAAATACATTTCAAAAAAATATCGTAGAGTTTTTTCTCAAGTTTTTCTTTTTTTACATCAATTATTTCATCATCTAAACTTACAAAAGTCCCAAGACCTTTTTTTGTAAGCAAAATTCCTTCTTCTTTTAATTTGTTGTAGGCTTTTTGAACGGTAGATTGATTAATCAAAAGAGCTTTTGATAAATCTCTTACAGATGGCATAGTGTCGCCGTCAATCAAAATTCCTTGAGCAATCATTAATTTTGTTTGCTCAACGATTTGTTCATTCAAAGGAATTTGAGATGAGCTATTTAAATCAAACATAAAAACCCCTTCCTATAATTTCTGTATGGTGTATGGTGTATCTCCATACACTTCTTAATTCAATTATAACTAGAATATTTTTCTTGTCAAATATTTTTTTGAAATTTATTTTAAAATTTTTCAAAGAAAAAAACCTAGATAAAACTAGGTTTACATTAATGGGGCAAATGGTTTTACTATGAAAGCTATTATTTTTTTATAAATTGGATAAGATTTTACATCGTCAAGGCTTATTTGTTTTCCTATATCAAAACTTATTTCAAAATCTTTTAATATTTCATTTATTACTGGATGTTTGTGAATATACACTCCGCATTCAAAATTTAAATAAAGAGCTCTATAATCTACATTTACTGATCCTACTACTGCTTTTTCATTATCGGAAACCCAAGTTTTTGCATGGATAAATCCTGGCAAATATTCATAAATTTTAACTCCGGATTCAATTAATTTTTTGTAATGAGATTTTGCTAGCATATATGGAATTTTTTTGTCTGGAATAGCTGGAAGAATTATTCTTACATCTACTCCTCTTTTTGCTGCAAAAGTTAAAGATTTTGTCATTTCATTATCTATAATTAAATAAGGTGTCATGATATAGGCGTAGTCTTTAGCTGTATCTAGTATGTGCATATAAATATTTTTGAAAAATCTTTCTTTTCTAATCGGATTATCTCCAACTCCAATCATATAGCCTTGTGACTTTTGTGAATATGTTTGTAAATATCTTTTTAAATCTTCTTTTTCTTCGCTATCCCACAATTGCAAAAACATAATTGTAAATGATTGAACTACTGGGCCTTTTAATCTTATAAAAGTATCTTTCCAATGGCCAAATCTTTCTTCTACATTTATATATTCGTCAGCCAAATTTACTCCGCCTGTAAAAGCTACTTTGCCATCTACTACCAAAATTTTTCTATGATCTCTGTTGTTGTGGTAGGTTGATATAATTGGAATTATTGGAGAAAAAACTTTGCATTTTATTCCAAGATTTTCCATCTCTTCTGGAAAATTTTTTGGTAGATTTAAAATTGCATTTGTTCCATCATACATAAGTCTTACTTCAACACCCTCACTTGCTTTTTGTGCAAGCTCTTCTAGAATTGTCCCCCAAAAATATCCTTGGTGTATTATAAAAAATTCTACAAAAATAAAATCCTTGGCGTTTCTTATCGCCTCAATAATATCATTAACTGCGTCATCTCCAACTCTGTAATATTTTGCATCATTATTTTTGCTTACAGGATATGAGCCGTAATCATTTAAATATTTTACTAAATTATAAAATTCCTTATCTTCATTTTTTAATTCTTCTACCAAATCTTCATCGATTGTGTGCAGATAATTGGTTTCTTCTTCGCTATCCATAATTGAGCTTTCTTCGATTTTTTTTCCTATATCAATTCTTGATAAGATAAAAAACATAATTCCAAAAGTAGGAAAAGCTGCAATTAGAAAAAACCAAGAAAGCTTTTCGTAAGGATTTACATCCATTGACAAAATCACAAGCAAAGAAATTGCCGCTATTAATGCTGATGATCCAAAAATTACAGATGGGTCGATTGAAAGATGTCTAAGTATTGCCATAAAAATAAAAATTTGAGCAAGTACCAATAAAACATACAAACCCGCCCTGCCAAAAACAACTTTCAATAAAGATGATTTTGTTTTTTCAACAAATTTGTTATCGTTTAATATTTTTTTAATTTTTTCATTATATTTTTTCATATTGTTATTATACTTTTTCATGATATTATTATACCTAATTTCGCCTTATTTTAACAGGATAAAAATTTAAAATATTTTATTAAAAAATCTAACAAAAATCTTCTTATTTGCTTATTTTCATTAATATAACTATAATAGTTCTATAAGAATGAATTAGTATTTTTTTTAAAGGAGTTATATGAAATCTTGTAAAAATAATGAAAAAATTTTGCTTATTAATGACTTTCTTTCAAGTGGAAATATTGGTGGAAGTCTTTGCAAAAGTGTATTAAATTTTTATTCTTTTGATGTAGATTTTGTACCTACAGCTTTAATTTCAAATATGTTTTCTCTAAAACCCATAGAAATTTTTGATTCTAGTAATTTTTTGACCAATACTCTTGAAGTTTATAAAAAGCAAAACAGAAAATATAAGGCAGTTTTTGTGGGCTTTGTTTTAAATTTTAATCAGGCAAAAATAATTTGTGATTTTGTAAAAGAAAATAATCTATTTATGGTACTTGATCCAATCATGGGAGATTCTGGAAAAATCTATAGTGGTCTTGATAAAAATATTGTAGAAATTTATAAATATATGGCAGATTATGCCCATATAATTATTCCAAATCTCACAGAGGCAAGGCTTTTGACTGATAATAAATTTAAAAAAGCTCATGATATTGTAGATTATTATGAAAATATCGGTAAAAAATTTATTATTACAAGTGTTGAAGATGGAAACAGACATTTTATTTTGGCTAAGGATAAATATTTTATAGAAGAAGATTATAAATTTTTGGACAAGTCTTTTGGCGGAAGCGGGGACTTGTTTGACTCAATTTTTTTGGCAAATTATTTGAAAAATAATGATTTTTTACTTGCAATTAAAAATACAAGGGATATGATAGCTTGTATTCTTGATATGCAAATTAAGATTGATGATAAAGCAAATGATATTAGTATAAATGAAATTTTGAAAAAATTATAGAAAGTGAGGTAGTTTTTTGATTAAAAATAAATATTGGAAAAGGGCCTTGCAAATTGCTTGGCCGTCTGTCTTGGAGTCATTTTTTATTTCTTTGGCAGGCTTAATTGATACCTTTATGGTTTCATCAATCGGTTCATCAGCAGTTGCTGCAATTGGACTTACAACCCAGCCAAAATTTATCGCCCTTTCCTTCTTTATTGCAATTTCCGTTTCAGTTTCAGCCCTAGTTGCAAGAAGAAAAGGCGAAGAAGATAAAAAAATGGCGAACCAAACTATGGTTACTGCAATGATTGTAGCTGTTAGTTTATGTATAATAATCTCTTCAATTTTTGTAATATTTACTCCACAAATTATAAAACTTGCAGGCTCATCTCCTGACACTCACGATTTGGGAGTTTCATATTTTAAAATTATAATGGCAGGAATGATATTTAATGTAATTTCCATGACAATAAATGCAGGCCAAAGGGGAAGTGGAAATACACAAATAGCCTTTACAACAAATCTAGTTTCTTCTATTATAAATATATTTTTCAATTATTTACTTATAAATGGAAATTTTGGTTTTCCAAAATTAGGAGTAAAAGGAGCTGCAATCGCAACAGTTTTGGGAGCTTTTGTTGCAGCAGTTATGAGTTTTTCTTCTCTTTTTAGAAGATCATCATATATGTCTTTTGGGCTTATAAAAAAATATAAACTTACTTTCTCAAATTTTATATTTAAAGAAATTTTTGGACTAGGCTCAAATATTTTTATAGAAAATATAGCAGCAAGAATTGGATTTTTGGTTACAGCAATCACAGCCGCAAAACTTGGAACAGACCAATTTGCAGCTCACAATGTAGGAATGAATTTGCTTTCTCTTTCATTTTCATTCGGGGATGGTATGCAGGTTGCAGCAGTTGCCCTTACAGGCAATGCCCTCGGAGCAAGAAAAAAAGAAGAAGCAATAAAATATGGAAAAACTTGCCAAGAAATTGGCTTAACAATTTCAATAATAATATCTGTTATTTTTGTATTGTTTAGAAAAAATATTTTCAGATTATTTTTTGATGATGACAAAATAATAGCTATGGGCTCTGTAATAACTTTTTATCTTATATTCATAGTTATTTTCCAAATTTCTGAAATAATTTTTGGAGGAGCTTTGAGAGCAGCAGGCGATGTAAAATATACACTTGCCGTAAGTTTGATTTCAATTACCTTTATAAGATCTGCTGCAACATTATTTTTTGTAAATATTATTCATTTGGGACTTCAAGGAATTTGGATAGGAGTTCTAGCAGATCAAGTTTCACGATTTATCGGATTATGGACAAGATTTAGAAAAGGCGATTGGGTCAATATAGAAATTTAATTAAATGAGATTTTAATTATATATTATAAAATAAAAATATTTTTCACATAAATATTTGAATTTTTCTTCAAATCTGGTATATTATACTTACTATCGGTTAAGATAGTAAGTATATTTTTTTAAACAGGGGGATTAAACAATGAAAATTAAAAAAGTATTACCAGTATTAGCATTAACAGTTGCTTTAGTAGGATGTGGAAAAAAAGCTGACACAACATCAAACGCTTCAAGCACACCAGCTTCAACAACAACTACAGAAAAATCTGATTCTAACGCTAGTACAATGGATTCAAACGCAGCAAGCACACCATCATCAAACGATGCTAGTACACCTGCTTCAGACGCTGGATCAAATAAATAATTAAATTTTAAACAAAAAAAGAGCAAGAATTTCTTGCTCTTTTTTGTTGAAATTTTTTAAATCAAAATTCAAATTAATTTTTTTAATAAAATTAAAATCAAAAAAATCATCCTCAAAATATTAGGATGATTTTTTGAATTAATCTATAATTAATTGTTTATTTGTAATCTAACTGTAGATGTTAAAACATCTGAGTAGCTGTATGATACAGTTCTTTCTGCATCAAAATCATTATTTACTTTTATTGTAAATACACTTGGGAAAGCGTCTAAAATTATACCGCTTTTGGTAACAATTCTTTTTCTACCCTTATCAGCTTTTAAAGTAACTTCTTTTCCTACGTTTTTTTTAACTTCTGACCTTATTTCACTAACTGATTTAAATTCCATATATCCACCTTCCATGCATTTGTATATATTATACAACAAAATTGTGGATAAGTCAAATTAGCGTAATATTATACGCTAGATTAAAATTCTTGTCAAATATTTTTATAAAAGGCTCTATAAGCTGTAAAAGTTGAGTAGAAATCTGCTTTCGAAATTAATTCTATTGGTGCGTGCATAGATATTACTGGCGTTCCACAATCAACTACATCCATTCCATATTCTGCAAGAATATAGGCTATTGTTCCTCCACCACCTTGATCAACTTTTCCAAGCTCTCCTGTTTGAAAAATTACTTCATCTTTATTAAAAGCAAGTCTAACTTGTGATAAATATTCTGCATCTGCATCATTTGATCCACCTTTTCCACCTGAGCCTGTGTATTTTGTTAAGGCAACTCCGTGAGAAATTTGTGCTGAGTTTTGACTTTCTGTTGCATCTTTAAAGTTTGGATCTTCTGCCAAGGTTACGTCAGCTGATAAAACTTTTGAATTTCTCAATGCCCTTTTAAATTTAATCAAATCAAATTCTTCTTTTAAATTCATAATTTCTAAAAGAGTATTTTCAAAAAATTGTGAAGTCATTCCTGTTGCTCCAACTGAACCAATTTCTTCCTTGTCAACAAAAAGTCCTACCAAAGTTTTTTTACTTTCTTTTATATCAAGCAAAGCTCTCAAAGCTGCGTATGAGCAAACTCTATCATCATGGCCGTGGGAGGCTATCATTGATTTATCAAAACCAACCTCTCTTGCTTTTCCAGCTGGAACTGCTTCAAGTTCTGCCGTTATAAAATCTTCTTCTTCAATTCCGTATTTTTCATTTAAAATTTTTAAAATATTTTTCTTAACTGGATTTTCTTTTTCATCTAATAGTGGCCTATTGCCAACTATAATTGACAATTGCTCGCCTGTTATAACTTCTTTTGCAGATTTTTCCATCAATTGTCTTGATAAATGAATTAAAAGCTCTGAGATAAAAAATACTGGCTCATCATCCTTATCTCCGATTGAAATATCTACTTTTTCTCCATTTTTTGTAAAAACTACTCCGTGAAGGGCAAGGGGCATATTTGTCCAATTATATTTTTTTACTCCCCCATAATAGTGAGTTTTTAAATAAGCAAGTCCGTTTTCTTCTGTAAGCGGAACAGGTTTTAAATCAAGCCTTGGCGAATCGATGTGACCTCCAACTATAGCAAGTCCATCTGATAAATCTTCGCTTCCTATATGAAACATAGCTACAGCTTTATTTTTATTTACTGCATAGATTTTATCGCCAGTCTTTATTTTTCCAGCCTTTATTTTTTCTTCAAGGTCAACATAACCTGCTTTTTTTGCTAAATTTATAATTTCTTTTGTAGCAAGTCTTTCAGTTTTTCCCTTGTCCAAAAAATCCATATAATCTTTTGAAAGACTTTCTAATTCTTTTTCTTGGTCTTGGGATAAATTTTCCCAGACATTTTTTCTTTTGTACTCTGTCATTTTTTTCTCCTAAATTAATTTCCATATATTTTTTGCATACTCAAGAGGATTATCAATTTCAAGTCCTTCTATAAGTTTTGCTTGATCAAATAAAATATTTACTATCATTTTAAATTCATCAGAATTTTCTTTCAAATCTTTTTCTAATAATTCATAGGCCTTGGAATTTTTATTTATTTCTAAAACTTTCTCCGCCTTAATATCTGGGGCATTTACTTGAGATTTTAAAGTTTTTTCCATCTCAATTGAAACATCTCCCCTTTGTTTTATCATTGAAATTACATCTTCTGATAAATTATCTGAAATTTTTACATCTACTACTTCTTCAGGTAAAATTTCCTTGATTTTTTCAACCAAGTCTTTGTTTTCTTCGTTTTCACCTTCGTTTTCTTCAACTTGATTTATTGATTTAAAAGGAATTTCCTTGTAAGTATTTAGCATTTTTATCAAAAATTCATCCAATTTTTCATCAAGTAAAAGAACATCTTTGTCTTCATCTACTGATTTTAAGGCTGGGGAATTTTTGATTTTTTCTAAATTTTCTCCAACTGTATAAAGGATATTTTCATCTGTTGATTTCAAATCTTTCTTGTATTCATTTAATGAAATCATTTTGTCTTTTCTGTAGGAATTGAATAATAGTAAATCTTCTAGCCTATCTTTTTTCCCTCCAAATGATTCATAAATTGCAACTTTCAAATTGTTACCAAATTCTTTGAAAAATATTTGGTATTTTTCCCTATCATTTTTCATCAAATCCATTAAGTGAGATCTGATTTTATTATTTATTTGTTTGGCAATAAATCTTAATTCTCTTGTTTCTTGAAGGGTTTCTCTTGAAATATTTAAGGAAATATCATCACTTTCAACAACTCCTTTGGCAAAAGAAAATTCATCTTCAAGTAAATCTTCGTGCCTATCTTTAATTTTTACTCCTGATGAATAAAGTTGTAGACCTTTTTGGTAATCTTTTGAATAAAAATCAAAAGGAGCTTTTCTTGGAATATAAATTATCGCCTTAAATTCAACAGTTCCTTCTATGTTTAAATGAATCCATGATAAAGGATCATCAAAACCAAATCCTTGATCCTTGTAGAAATTTATATAATCTTCATCAGTCAAATCTTTTTTGGATTTTTTCCAAATTGGAATTTCAGAATTTAAAACTTCTACTTCCTTATAATCTTCATATTTTGGATCTTCATCTGTAGAATCTTTAGTTTTTCTTGACTTTGTAACTTCCATTTTGATTGGATATCTGATGTAATTTGAATATTTTCTTACAAGTTCTTTGATTTTATATTTGTCAAGATAAATATCATAGTTTTCATCTTCTGTATTTTCTTTTAAAAATAAGGTAATATCTGTTCCATTTTCTTTTTTGTCAGATTTTTCAATTTCATAGCTTTCGGCATTTTCACTTACCCATTTATAAGCTTGGTCATCTTTTTTGGTATTTACGATAATTTTTTTGCTTACCATAAAGGCTGAATAAAATCCAACTCCAAATTGTCCAATTAGATTATTTAAATCTTCGCTTTCAATTTCTTTTTTGAAAATTTCTGTACCAGATTTTGCAATTGTTCCAAGATTTTCTTCCAAATCTTTTTCATCCATTCCAATTCCAGTATCCCTTATTGTTAAAGATCTTTCTTCCTTGTTTGGAATTATTTCGATATAATAATCTTTTTTGTCTACGTTTTTATCTGATTTTAAATCTTTATAATATAATTTATCAATAGCATCTGAGCCGTTTGATATTAATTCCCTAAGAAAAATATCCTTGTTTGTATAGATTGAATTTATCATCAAATCCATAACTTTTTTGGCTTCTGCTTTAAATTCTTTTTTCATAAATCCTCCTTAGCACTTCACATTGCCGACTGCTAATATTATACTTACTCTAAAATTTTTTTCAATTTTCTAAATCTTTGGCAAGGCTGAATATTTCAGCTTGAATTTTAATTTTTTCCCTTTTTATTTTTTCAATTTCCTCATTTTGTTTTTTTGAAATTAAAATCGACTGAACAAAATTTGAAATAATAAAAGCTCCAACAAAAACCATAATTTTTGTAGGCGTTTTTGTCTTAGCCAAAGATATAATTAATAAAAAAATCAAAGAAAAAATAAAGATTTAAGAAAAAATGAAAAAAATGAATTTTTCTTTTTATTTTTTCCAAATTTTCATCTAGATCTTGGAGTTTTTTCCTTAATTCCATAATATTTTTTAAATTTTTCTCATTCATAACATCACCAAAATAATTGTACCCCAATTCCTAGTATTTTACTTTGATTTTTAATTTCTCTTATAGTAAAATAATTTTTAGACATAAAGGAGGGTTTTTATGGCTTTAGAAGATAGAAAAAAAGAGAAGGTGGAAATCACACACGATATGTTAATCGGAGATATAATCCAAGCAAAACCAGAATCAATTAACACTTTCCTTTCAATAGGAATGGGTTGTATTGCTTGTCCTTCATCTTTGTACGAAACCTTAGATGAAGCTTGTATGGTTCACGGAATTGATCCAGATTTCTTGCTTGAAAAATTAAATAAATAAAAAAAAAGACTTTTGCAAATACCAATGCAAAAGTCTTTTTTGATTTTTAATTTTTTTCAAAATATTTTTCCCACTTATTATCATAAGTCCAAAAATAATTTCCTTTTTTTTCTGAATCTTTGTACTTATCAAAATCATTTAAAATTTTCCTATAAGTCTTGCTCATTATAATCAGTGCCAAAATATTTGGAACAACCATTAAAGCATTTGCTGTATCAGCAACCGACCAAGCAAATTTCAAACCGCCGATTGAGCCTAGATAGCAAAAAATAATATAAATATATTTGAATAAATCAGAAAGTTTACTTGATCCTGTCAAATATTTTACACATCTTTGCCCATAATAGCACCAAGAGACTGTCGTTGTAAAAGCAAATAACACTAAAGCCAAAGAGACCAAATATTTTCCCCAAAAAATTGATTTTGAAAATGATGCAGCCGTAAGGGCAGCACCTTCAAGGCCTTGTGTTTTATAAATTCCACTTGTAATAATTACAAGGGCAGTCATGGTACAAATAATCATTGAAGAAATAAAAACTTCAATCGCTCCCCACATTCCTTGTCTAATTGGATGGTCGGTATGACTTGTTGCATGAGCCATGGGTGCTGTACCAAGACCTGCTTCATTAGAAAAAATTCCCCTTGCAAGCCCCCACCTAATAGAAATTAAAATCCCAGAGCCTGTTGCTCCTCCTGCAAAAGCTTTTGGATTAAAAGCTCCAATAATAATTTCTTTAAAAGCTGGAATTAAATTTTCAATTTGCAAAATAAGAATCAAAATACAAGCTACAATATAAAAAACTGACATTATAGGCACAATTTTAGATGCAAAAGCTCCAATTCTTTTTATCCCACCAACAAGAACCAAAAGCATAAAAATAACGATTAAAATTCCACCAAGATGCAAATTTAAACCAGTCATAGCATTTAAAGATTCAGAAATAGAATTTGATTGAACCAAAGCTCCCGTTCCAATAATTGCAATAAAAGCAAAAAACGAAAAAATTTTCGCCAAAAATTTTGAGCCAGTTCCCTTTTCGATATAATACATTGGTCCGCCAATATATTTTCCATCATCATCTGAAATTCTTGTAGCAACAGCCATAGTAACTTCAGCCATTTTTGTTGTCATACAAATAAAACTTGCAATCCACATCCAAAAAATCGCCCCAGCACCACCAAAGCCAATTGCCGTTGCAACTCCTACAATATTTCCAGCCCCAATCGTTCCAGCAAGAGCTGTCGAAACCGCCTCAAAAGGAGAAATAGAATTTTCATCAGATTTTGAATCCTTAACAAGTCTTCCAAAAGTATTTTTAAAAATATAAGAAAAATTTTTAAAAACCCAAAAATTTGACCTATAATTTAAAACTATTCCCCCAAAAATCAAGACGATAATCATAGGATAACCCCACAAAAAATCGCCCAACTTAGCATTTAATTTTATAATTTCCAAAACGGACTAACCTCTTTCTAATTAATATAAGTTTATTCTTATTATTATAAAGGTTTTTTAAAAAAATAAAATAATAATTTATATTTTTTCCATTAAAAAAATTTTTATCCTATAAAAATCCAGACTGTTGACAAAGTATACAAATCCTCATGCTAAGAATATCATACGGAAAAAATTGATTTGATTTCAAATTTTAAAATTCGTCAAAAAAACGCACTGTTTGAGCGTTAGCGAGTTTGCGTTTTTAGAATTTTGGAATTTAGAAATCAACAATTTTTGAAGTCCGATATTCGTGCTTGAGGATTTGTCTACGCTCTGAATTTTTATCCTATAAAAATCAAAAATTTTTCCTTAATTTAAATTGTCTACGCTCTAAATCAAATCTGAGCTAGGCTTCTTGCAAAATTTTTATTATACGTGCTCATAACTTTATCAAAAAATAAGCCTACAAGAATATTTATGCCAGCAGTTGGAAGAACTAGGCTTACAAACATTAATTTTATACCAAATCCTTCTGGTAAAGCTCCTGTTATATTCATCAAAAATAAAAATACAAGTCCAGATATTGCAGTTCCAAGAAAATATAGGCTCCCAATCGAAAAAATATTTTCTATTTTTATTTTTTCAAAAAATTTTACAGCAAAATATACAAATAAGGATGAAATAATTTTATCTGTAATATTTGGCACAAAACCACCTGGTGCACTCGTTGTAATTCCTGCCAAAATTCCACCAGCAAGACCTACTGCAAGTGACATTTTAAAATCCTTATTTAAAATAATAATTGTAAAAACACACACCAACATAAAATCAGGTTTTACCATTCCCACAAAGCCTGGTATCAAATGAAGTATTGTTCCTATTGCAAGTAAAATTGACGCTTGAGTTATAGTTTTTGTTTTCATAATTTTCTCCTTTAAATATTTTAAAATTTTCCAATAAAAAAACCACTTACTCCAAAGGAGCAAATGGTTGAATTCGCGGTGCCATCCTTTTTATGTAAAATAAATTTCAATAAATTAATAAATCCTACATATCTTTATTCTGATACTAATTTAAAATAATTTCATATCATATCCCTATAACGTGGGAAGACGGCCTTGGGTACTTTTTTCACCTTAGCACTCTCAGATCCATTCGGTTTTACTTCTTTGCTTGTTTCCACCACACACAAACTCTCTATAAAAGATTTATAAAACTTACTTACTTCTGATCAAAGTTTTATTATTTTAACTTATAAGTTATTTTGATTATATATTGAATTTATATTTTTGTCAAATGCTTTGTTAAAGTCAATATAAGCTCCCATAAATTCAAAATCTCTAGTATTTTCATATAAAAAATCCAAAAGACTCCTAATTCTTTTCTCTTTAATAGAGCCTTCAAAGTCAAAATAAAATACAAATTCAAAATCAGAACCAGGAATTGGAGAAGATTCAAGCTTAGTCATATTTACACCCAAAATTTTAAATTTTTCTACAATATTAATAAGAGAACCCGGCTTATCAAAAGCTTTTAGCCTTACAGAAATTTTATTTGCCTTTTCATAAATTTTTAAATTTTTAGACACTATAATAAATCTCGTATAATTATTTGATTCATTTTGAATATTTTCGTCAATTATTTTTAATTTATAAACCTTAGCACAAAATTTTGAGCCAATAGCTCCAAGTTTTTTATCATTTTTCTCTTTTATATATTTGCTCGCAAGAGCCGTATTATAATATTCTTTTTGAATAAATCCGTGTTTATTTATATATTTTCCACATTGGCCAAGAGCTTGCGGATGAGAATAAACTGTTTTTATATCAGAAAGTTTTGCATCTAAATTTCCCAACAAATAATGATTTATATCTAGCTTATAATTTCCAATTATAAAAAAATTTCTTTCAAGCATTAGATTATAAACTTCTTTTACAGAGCCAAAAGATGAATTTTCTAAAGGCAAAATTCCAAAATCACATATATTTTCATCTATTGAATCAAGGATTTGGTTAAATTTTTTGTAATAGTTTATTTTACCTTTGGGAAAAATAATATGGGAAACTTGATCGGCATAAGAGCCTTTTGCCCCTCCTACAGCAATTTTTCCTTCTTTAGGAAAAATTTCTCTTATAAATTTATCTTGTAAATATTTCGAAAATTTTCCATCACAAAGGCTCATCATATAATCTTTATATTTTCCTTTTACAAGTTTATCTAGATTTTCCAAATCTTCTTTTTTATAATTTTCTTTTTCTAAATTTTTAATAATTTTTTCAATATTTTCAATCATTTAACAAGTCCAATAAGGTTAAAGCTAAAATAGATTCTCCAATAGGAGGAGTTCTAAGGGCAAGGCATGGATCGTGTCGTCCTTTAATTTGCAATATTTTTTCTTTTTTTCTTTTATAGAAAATGATTTTTGACAAATAGAAATTGACGGAGTCGGTTTGAAAATTAAATCAAAAACTACAGGCATACCATTTGTAATTCCTCCAACAACTCCACCAGCATTATTTGTTATAGTTTTTACTTGTCCATTTTTAATTTCAAATTGGTCGTTGTGCTGAGAACCTTTCATTTTCATTGCATCAAGTCCCAAACCAAAAGAAACCGCCCTAAGAGCAGGAATCCCATAAGAAAGATAGGAAATTTTTGCCTCAAAAGAATCAAATAGCGGATCTCCAAGTCCTTTTGGAATATTTTCCCCAAAAACTTGGCAAATTCCTCCAATAGAATCTCCATCTTTTTTTACTTCTTCTAAAAGATTTCTAATTTCTTTTCTTTTTTTCGTCCAAAACAAGAATTTCTTTTTGAGAAATTTTTTCCAATTCATCCATAGGAGGATTTGCCAAATCAATATTTTTATCTTCAATTCCTCCAATATTTTTAATCCTTGATGAAATTTTTATATTTTTTTCTTCTAAAATTTGCTTGGCAATTCCTCCTGCAAGACAAAACGGTGCAGTTAATCTTCCAGAAAAAGGTCCTCCCCCATTCATATCCATATCATTTCCATATTTTATAAAACTAGTATAGTCTGCATGAGATGGCCTTGGAATATCATTTAAATTTTCATAATCTTTGGATTTGTAATTCTCATTTTTTATTATTGCTGTTATGGTTTTTGAAATTATTTTATTATCTCTTACTCCAGAAATAAAATTTATCTTGTCACTTTCTTTTCTTTTTGTGGTAAATTTTGATTTTCCTGGAGCTCTTCTTTGCATAAAATTATTAAGTTTTTCCATGTCAATTTCAAAACCAATTTTCATATTATCCATAACTACACCCATATATTCTTGGTGGCTTGAGCCAAATATGGTTATTTTTAAATTTTTGCCAAAGCTTTGACTCATTTTAAATTTCCTTTCTTAAATCATGGATTTTTTTTGTAGCCTTTACTATTTTGTCAAAATCATCTGGAACTACGCATTGAGCTCCATCAGAAAATGCTTTTGCAGGATTTTCGTGAACTTCTATCATAAGTCCATCTGCCCCAACTGCCGTTGCACTAAGAGATAAATCTTTTACATATCTTGAAATTCCCGCCGCATGAGATGGGTCGATTATTATTGGAAGATGAGTTTTTTCGTGCAAAAATGGAACAGCAGTTACGTCCAAAGTATTTCTTGTTGCTGTTTCAAAAGTCCTAATTCCTCTTTCACAAAGAATAACTTTTGTATTTCCCCTGCTCATAATATATTCTGATGCCATCAATAATTCTTCATAAGTTGCAGATAGGCCTCTTTTTAATAAAATTGGTTTATCAACTTCTCCAAGTGCTTTTAATAAATCAAAATTTTGCATATTTCTTGCTCCAACTTGAAGAATATCTACATTGTCAAAATATTTTAATTGGTTAATTTCCATAATTTCTGAAACAAGGGCAAGACCTGTTTCTTCTTTTGCTTTTATTAGATAATCAATAGCTTTTTTGCCATAACCTTGAAAAGAATATGGGCTTGTTCTTGGCTTAAAAGCTCCTCCTCTTAAAATTGTTGCACCAGATTTTTTGATTTTTTTTGCAATTGATACAATTTGTTCTTCGCTTTCGACTGAACATGGTCCTGCCATATAAACAAAAGATCCACCACCGATTTTTGTTCCATTTTCGAGAGTAATTATTGTATCTTCTGGGTGAAATTTTCTGTTTGCTTTTTTATAAGGCTCTTGGATTCTTATTACATCATCAACAACACTTTTTGATTTCATATCATCTTTTGAAACCTTGGATGTATCTCCCAAAAGTCCCAAAATAGTCGTTTTAAAACCAACTGCCTTACTTACTTTAAGCCCCATATCTTCAATTTCTTTTATAAGATCTTGTACTTCTTTTTCATTTGCACCATTTTTTAATTTAATAATCATTTTCTTCTCCTAATAAAATCTCTTTTTTCTTTTAAAATTTTTTATGTAATTTTTTAAGCTAATTTATTATTTAAAAATAAAAAAGCTTCCTGGCTATTACCAAGAAGCTAAAATTCAAAAAAACTTAAAATGTTTTAAAATTTTGCACATGATAAATAGCCTTACTTTTGTCAAAAGTAAAGTTAAAAAAGTAAAAGCTAGTTTGTGCAAAATTTAAGTTTTTCATTATTTTCTCCTGTTTTCTAAATTTTCTATATTATAGCATAGAAATTTTTTTCAGTAAAGTTTAATTATTGTGGGAATTCATAATAGCTTCAGTTATTTTTGGTATAACTTGTTTTTTTCTGGATAAAACACCAGGAGCTGAAATTGTTCCATTGTTTACCTTATTTCCAAAAACTTTTTCTATATCATCAAGATAGTTTCCCACGACTAATAATTCAGATTTTTTATTGAAAATATCTGTAAGAACAAGGACAAATGTATTTTCTCCCTTAGCATTTAATCTTTCTTTCATAAGAGCAATTAATTTATCTTTTATAGGATTTAATTCTTCTGGATTCATTGTCATAACTTGTCCAACTCTAATTTTGTCATCTCCAATTGTAAATGCTTTTACATCTCCATCAATTAAATCTTCTGGCGATTTATTTTTAAGACTTGTTCCAGCCTTAAACATCTTCATAGCAAAATCTTCTGGATTAATATCTGCAATTTTTGTAAGTCTATTTAAAACTCTTTTGTCAGTTTCTGTTGTTGTTGGAGATCTAAATAAAAGAGTATCAGAAATTATTGCTGCTGAAAGTAAACCGGCAATCTCTTTTGTAGGTCTTATTCCTGATTCAAAAAACATTTTTGCAACTATGGTTGCAGTTGAACCCACAGGCTCTGCCCTAAAAAATAAGGGTTGATTTGTTACAACATTAGCTACTCTGTGGTGGTCAATTATTTCAATTATTTCTGCATAATCAATATCATCAACTGATTGGTTTCTTTCGTTGTGGTCAACCAAAATTAATTTTTTCTTCTCATCAGAAATCAAATGGTATCTTGAAATTGCCCCAAGAACTTTTCCCCTTGCATCAACAATTGGATAAGATCTAAATCTAGTTTTTCCCATAACTTCACGAACTGTATCAACTGTATCTTCTGGAGAAAAATAAACCAAATTTTCTGTGCTCATAACATTTGCAATTGGAACTGCCATTGGCAAAAGTCTTGCAGTCATAAAGGTATCATATTCTGTTGAAATAATTGTAATATTATTTTTTTCAGCCTCTTTTTTTAGCTCCTCTTTCATATCAGAGCCATTGGTTAAAATAATTAAAGAAATATTTTTATTTATCAAATACTCTTGAGCTTCAAGCCTATTTCCTGTTATAACCAAATCTCCATCTCCAACCAAAGAAGTTTCTGGAGAATCTTTTTCATTCATGGCATAAACCATCATTTTGCCTGTAAAATCTCTAGGTTTTTTTGGATTGACCATAAGCTTTGCAGATAAAATATCCACTATATTTTCAATTGGCGTGTGAGTTCTTCCAATAATTCTATCATCCCAAACTTCCATATAAGAATGGGTTAAGTTTGACAAAGATGCAACTCCAATTAATCTTTCCTTATCATCTACTACAAAAAGAGAGTTCAATTTATTTTCTTGAATTATTGACCAAGCATTTCTAATTGGAAGAGATTCATCAACATTATAAGAATTGTCATAGTCAATATCTTTTATTTGAAGTTTCATAGAATCCTTGTGAAGAGGAGCCTTAACTCCAAAATAATCAAGAACAAATTGAGTTTCTTGATTTACATGACCAAGTCTAATCGGAATCGCCTCGCTATCTCCCAGCCTATTTTTTAGATTTGCATAAGCAAGGGCTGAGCAAATAGAATCAGTATCTGGATTTTTGTGACCTGTAATATAAACTGTTTGTTTCATAATACCTCTAACTTTCGCTATCAAATTTAACTCTAAGTAAATTTATCTTGTAACGTTCAACCTTCTCACAAATCAAAGTAACATCATCAACCTTTACAATATCTCCAGTTTTAGGAAGACGGTTAAGATAATCAATTACCAAACCTCCAACCGAATCATTTTTAACTTCTTTAATATCTCTATTAAAATAATCATTAAAATCATTTATGTGCATACTTGCATCAACTATAAATTCATTATCAGAAACCTTGTAGACTTTTTCATCATCAGGATCATATTCATCGTAAATATCTCCAACAAGCTCCTCAATAATATCTTCAATCGAAACAAGCCCTTCCGTTCCGCCGTATTCATCAACAACAATAGCAAGGGACACATTCATTTTTTTCATTGATTTAAAAAGATCAATTATATTCATATTTTCATAAGCATAGTAAGTTTGCCTTAGCATATCTTTAAGCCTTGGCTCTCTGCCCTCAGCGACAAAAGTAACAATATCTTTCATGTGCAAAACGCCTACAATATTATCAATACTTTCGCCATAAACAGGAATTCTTGAATGCTTAGATTCAATTAAAAATTTATCCAATTCTTCCTTAGTCGAATCAATAGCTATTGCCTCCATATTAGTTCTTGGAGTCATAATATCAGATGCAAAAGATCCAGCAAAATCAAAAACATTATTTATAATTTCACTTTCTTCATTGTTAATAACGCCTTGCTCTTCCCCAACATCTACAATAGTTTTCAAATCTTCTTCTGTAACCTTATCAGAATTATCAGCCCCATCAGATAATTTTTTTGTAAGATATTTTGTAAATAATCCCAATAAAAATACCGTAGGCTTTAAAATTATAGAAACAATATAAATAGCTTTTGAAAATCTAAGAGCTATTTTTTCGCTATTAATTTGAGCTGCAAGCTTTGGAGTAATTTCTCCAAAAATTAAAACTGTTATAGTTACAACAACTGTAGAAATAAAAGCACCAGCAGCTCCAAAAATATCAGTAAAAAATAATGCAGCTATGGTAGTAGTAACAATATTTACAATATTATTTCCAACAAGAATTGTTGTAATTGTGTTTTGGCTATCATCAACGAGTTTTCTAAGCAATGATGCGTTTTTTACATTTTTTTCTTCAAGTTGCCTTAATTTAAATTTGTTTACAGAAGTAATAGCAGTTTCTGAAGATGAAAAAAATGCAGAAAGCAAAATCCCCAAAATCATTACAAATAACTCAATTATATTTTTTGTCGTCAAAACTTCCTCCTTGAATACATTATATGAGAAATTTATAAAAAAATAAAGTGATTAATTAAAGTAATTATGATATAATATGCTCGAAAAAAAGGAGGAATTATGGAAAAAAATTCGAACGAATCACTTGCCGAAAAAATTTTCAGATTAAAAGAGAAAAAAACAAATGTAAAAACTGAAATTATGGCAGGAATTACAACATTTATGACTATGTCATATATTTTGGCAGTAAATCCACAAATTTTGGGAGATGCCGGAATGGATAAGGGCGCAGTATTTACTGCAACAATAATTGCATCAATAATTGCAATTTTAATTATGGCTCTTTACGCAAACCTTCCTTTTGCCCTTGCACCAGGCATGGGACTAAACGCATTTTTTACCTACACAGTTGTAATGACTATGGGAAAAAGTTGGGAATTTGCATTAGCAGCCGTTTTTATTGAAGGAATTATTTTTGTATTTTTAACATTTTTTAATGTACGTGAAGCAATTTTTAATGCCATACCAAGAAGTTTGAAAACTGCAGTATCAGTAGGAATCGGATTATTTATTTCTCTAATTGGTTTATTAAATTCTACTGTAATTGTAAAAAATGATGTAGGCCTTGGACTTGGAAATTTAGTTAGCAAAGAAAGTTTTATATTTTTTATAGGACTTTTGATTATGGCAGTTTTAACAGCAAGAAAAACAAAAGGAGCCTTGTTAATAGGAATCATAATTTCTACAATTATTGCCCTATTTACAGGAGTAAGCAAGCTCCCAGAAGGCGGAATTATTCAATTGCCACCATCACTTAGTCCAATTGCTTTCAAATTAGATTTTTCATCAATGTTTTCACTTGAAATGTTTTCTGTTGTATTCGCATTTTTATTTGTAGATTTATTTGATACAATAGGAACACTTACAGGAGTTGCAACAAAAGCAAAAATGTTAGATGAAAATGGACAGTTGCCAAATGCTGGTCGTGCACTTTTTGCAGATAGTATTGGAACAACAATAGGAGCACTTTTAGGAACATCAACCGTAACAACATTTGTAGAAAGTGCAACTGGAGTTGCAGAAGGTGGAAGAACAGGACTAACTGCTTTATCAACAGGATTTTGTTTTTTCCTATCAATATTTTTCTATCCATTAATCACAATAATTCCAGCTCAAGCAACAGCAGCTGCTCTTGTAATGGTAGGATTATTTATGATAGATTCAATTGTTGATATTAATTTTGGAGATTTCACAGAATCATTCCCAGCCTTTATGACAATAATAATGATGCCATTTGCTTACTCAATTGCAGAAGGAATCGCCTTTGGAATGATTTCATACGCAAGCGTAAAATTATTAACAGGAAAAGGAAAAGAAGTTTCCCCACTTGTTTATGTCCTTGCCTTAGTATTTTTACTAAGATATTTACTTCCATTATTTTCGTAAAATAAGCAAACAAAAATTCCCCATTAATTTTGGGGAATTTTTAAATTAAGATAAAATATTTTACATCTTATCTTCAACTGATTTTATTTTTTGGTCAAGACTTGCTTTTTTGTCGCGTCTGTCGTCTATTTTTATTACTGAATAAACTCTATCTGCTCCATTTTTAAAAACTGATTCTTGGCAGGCTCTGATTGCTTCAAAGGCCCTGTCTATATCTCCATGGATAACTGTTCCCATCGGATTTAATCTTACTTCCAAATCTTCATATTCTTTCAAAACTTTTTCGCATCCTGCTACATATTTTGAAACTGAGGTTTCTTTTGTTCCTATTGGTACTACTGTTAATTCTATAACTGCCATAATATCCTCCTAATATTTTTTATTGTAAAAATCTTCAAATATTTTTATAGCTTCTATGTGATCATCTACTCCGCCAAACTCTCTTATTGAGTGCATAGCAAGAATTGGTGTGCCGACATCGATTGATTTTATTCCGGATTTGGAAGAAACAATTGGACCAATTGTAGAGCCACCGACCTTGTCAGATCTGTTGTGAAAAGTTTGAACTTTTGCTCCAACATTTTTTGCATGTTTTAAAAATCTCGCCCTAGTTTCTACATTTGTTGTATAAGCACCATTAGAAGCTACCTTTATTCCTATACCCATATTTATTCTTGTATTATTTGTAGAATCGAATAAATTACTATAGTTTGGATGAATTGAGTGAGAAAGGTCTGCTGAAATTAAATATGAATTAGAAAGAGAAATAAAATAATCTTCCCTATTATAACCCAAATTCATTACAATTCTTTCCATAATTTCATCCAAAAATGGAGAAGATGCTCCTGTCCTTGTGCCTGATCCAATTTCTTCATTGTCATTTAATACGCACATATTAAATTTTTTATTTTCACTATTAATTAAAGCTGTAAGAGATTGGTGGACACTTGCAAGATTATCAAGTCTTCCAATATGAATAAATTCATCATCACTTCCCATAAGAGATCCTTTTTGCCTATCAAAAAGTGCCAAATCAAAATCTATTATTTTTTCTTCATCTACTCCAATTTCTTTTGCCAATAATTTTTGCAAAAATCCTTCTTTTTTAAAATCATCTTCGATAGTTTTTATAATTGGAGAAAGTTCATCTTGCATATTGTACTTATATCCAGAATTTAATTCTCTATTTATATGAATTGCGCAGTTTGCAATTGTCAAAAGATTTTTTTCAATTTTTACAAGTTTTGATTTAAATTCTCCATTTTCTTCAAAAACAACTTTTCCTGCCAAAGACAAATCCCTATCAAACCAAGAAGATACAATCATTCCCCCATAGCCTTCAACATTAAATTTCAAAAATCCATTTGAAGTCATTTCTGGATTTGATTTTATTTTAAAAGTTGGAGAATCTGTGTGAGATCCAATTATATCAAACCCCTTTCTTGGATCATCTCCCACACTAAAAGCAATTAAAGCTGTATCGTCACGACTTACAAAATATTTTCCGCCTTTTTCTAGTTTCCATTTTTCATTTTCATTTAGTTTTTTAAAACCATTTTTTTCTAAACGATCAATAGAATTTTTGACAGCAAAATAATTTATTGGACTTTGGTCAATAAATTCTATTAAGTCATTGATTATTTCATTTCTATTCATATAATATATATTACCCTATAGATAGCTTTATAAAAGTGATTTTTGACTTTTTGTTAAACTTTGCTTTATAATAATAAAAAGAGTACGGAGGTAAATGTTTATAATGAAAAAATTAGAAGAAGTAATATTAAGCCATGGTAAGGTTCTTGGCAAAGATATTTTAAAAGTTGATTCTTTTCTAAATCATCAAATAAAACCAAAATTGATAAAAGAAATGGGAGAAGAATTTGCTGAGCATTTTAAAGACAAAAATATAAATAAAATTTTGACAGTTGAATCATCAGGAATTGCCCCAGCAGTTATCACAGGTCTTGTCCTTGATTGCGATGTAGTTTTTGCAAGAAAACAAAAATCTCTTACAACCGATGATAATACATTTTCTTCAACTTGCTATTCTTATACAAAAGAAGAGATGAAAAGACTTATTGTAAGCAAGGATTACTTACACGAAAATGAAAATGTCTTGTTGATAGATGATTTTTTGGCAAATGGTCAAGCTGCCAAGGCTATGGTTGCAATTTGTAAACAAGCAGGTGCAAATGTGGCTGGTATTGGAATAGTTATAGAAAAATCCTACCAAGACGGAAGAAAACTTCTTGATGATATGGGCATAGATGTTTACTCTCTTGCAAGAATTTCTCACATGGACGGAAAAGAAATAGAATTTATAGATTAATCTAAGATGGCTTTTGCCATCTTTTTTATTTTAAATTTAAAAAATAAAAAATCCCACTTTCGTGAGATTTTCAAAATTTAAATTTATGAATTTACTATTACTTCAACCTGCTCTAATAAAACATTTTTATTGTGAGAAGTTATTGATGAATAGGCAAAAATCAATCCTTCATCATCAATATTTAAAGTTTTCATTATTTCTTTTATGTGTTTTTTTAAGTGTGTTTTAGGAATTTTATCGTATTTTGTTGCTATAACAAATCCTGTAAAGCCAGAATCTATTATCCAATCATACATTTCTTTATCTTGTTTTGTTGGAGCGTGTCTTATATCTACCAAAAGAAAAACTTCTTTTAAATTTTCTCTTTCATATAAATATTGGTGGATTAAATTATTCCATTTTTCTTTTTCTGTTTTTGAAACTTTTGCATAGCCATAGCCTGGAAGATCTACCAGCCTAAATTTATCGTTTATTTTATAAAAATTTATGGTTTTGGTCTTGCCCGGTTTTGATGAAGTTTTGGCAAGATTTTTTTTATCCAAAAATGAATTTATAAATGAAGATTTTCCCACATTAGATCTTCCTGCAAAGGCAATTTCTTCAAAATTATCATTTGGAAATTGGGAGGGAAATCCTGCAACTTGATCTAAATTTACTGATTTTATTTTCATAGCAAGGCTTCCTTTAAAACTTCTGAAACTCTTGATACCTTTATAAAGTTTATTTTTTCCCTAACTTCCTTGTCAATATCTTCAATATCTTTTTCATTTTCTTTTGGAATAATTACATTTTTTATATCATAAGCATAAGCTGCGAGGGCTTTTTCTTTAAGTCCTCCGATTGGCAAAACTTCTCCTGTGATTGTAACTTCGCCCGTCATTGCAAGATCCGATCTTACTTTTTTTCCTGTAAGAGCTGATGCAATTGCAGTTGTCATTGTAATTCCTGCTGATGGGCCATCTTTTGGAGTTGCTCCTTCTGGAACGTGAACGTGAATGTCTTTATTTTTATAAAAATCTGGATCGATTTCTAATTCTTTTGAATTTTTTCTCAAATATGAAATTGCAGCTTGGGCTGATTCTTTCATTACATCTCCCAAACTTCCTGTAAATAAATTTGCCCCTTTTCCGTCCATGGCATTTACTTCAATTGTTAAAATTGTTCCGCCAACTTGAGTCCAAGCAAGTCCATTTGCAATTCCAATTTTATCTTCTTTGAGTCTTTGGTCTTCAAAAAATCTCTCCTTGCCAAGATATTTCTCATAATTTCTCATAGAAACATTGACCTTCTCTTTTCCTTCAAGAATTTCTTTTACAGCACGTCTACATATTTTTGCAATATTTCTTTCAAGTGACCTTACTCCTGCTTCTCTTGTGTAGGATTTTATGATTTTTTCTATAACTGGATCTGAAATATTCAAATCATCTTTACAAAGACCGTTGTTTTCCATTTCTTTTTTAATCAAATATCTTTTGGCAATTTCTTCCTTTTCTCTTTGAGTGTAACCAGAAATTTCTATAATTTCAAGCCTATCAAAAAGTGCTGGAGGAATATTTGAAATATCATTTGCTGTTGTTATAAAAAATACTTCTGATAAATCAAAACCAATATCAAGATAACGGTCAATAAATTTATCATTTTGTTCAGGATCTAAAACCTCAAGAAGGGCTGATGAAGGATCTCCCCTAAAATCTGAACCCAACTTATCAATTTCATCTAGCAAAAATACTGGATTTTTTACTTTTATTCTTGATATATTTGATAAAACTCTTCCAGCCATAGCCCCAACATAAGTTCTTCTGTGACCTCTTATTTCTGATTCATCAGTCACTCCACCAAGACGCATGGAAATAAATTTACGATTTAAAGCACGAGCAATTGATTTTGCAATAGAAGTTTTTCCAACTCCAGGAGGGCCAGCAAGACAAATTACAGCAGCTTGGTTGTCTCCTTTTTTCTTTCTTACAGCAATTGATTCTAAAATTCTCTCCTTAACTTCCATAAGTCCATAATGGTCTTCATCCAAAACTTTTTTGGCATGAATTATATCCAAATTATCCTTTGATTTTTTGGACCAAGGAAGAGATAAAACAAAATCAAGGTAGGAAGTTATAACCCCATAATCAGGGCTCATTTCAGGAATCATTTCAAGTCTATCAATACTTTTTAATAAAGTTTCCTTATCTTCCTTATCGATTTTTAATTTTTAATTTTTTCCTAAAGGCATCCGCCTCGTTCAAATCTTTTCCTGTCAAATCATTTAATTCATTTTTAACAACATCAAGTTTTTCCCTAAGATAATATTCTTTTTGTCCCTTATTAATATTTTCTTGAACCTTAGAATCTATTTTTTTTGACAAATCTTTTAGTTCAATTTCTTTTTGAATAAGCCTATGAAGATTAATAAGTTTTTCTTCAATATCAAGCTCTTTTAAAAGGGAATAATTTTCTTTTGGACTTAAAGGAAGATAATATGTTATTAAATTTGCAAGTTTATCAATATTTTCAATTTCTACCAAAGAAAAAGCAATTTCTGGTGGAATAGAATTGTCAATTGAAACATAAGATCTAAAATCTTCAACCAACATTTTTTTCAAGGCTTCTATATTTTCGTTACTTTCAAAATTTTCTTCATCGAAAATATATTCTTTAACCTCTGCCTTAAAAAATCCATCTTCAATTTTTACATCCAAAACTTCGCCAACAGATTTTGCTTCAATCAAAACCCTAAGCTCTCCATTTTGCAAATTAAAAGTTTGTTTTATGCTTGCAATTGTTCCATAATCATAAATATCTTCTTTTTTCGGATTATCTTCTAAAATATCTTTTTGATTTACCAAAAAAATTTCAGATTCATTTAACAAAGCATCTTCTACAGCCTTTTTTGAAACTGCTCTTTGGCAATCAAAGTGGACTACTGTATCAGGAAAAGCCCACAAGCCCCTAACAGGAACCATTGGATATTCTTTTGTATCTATTTTATAGATAAAGCTCATTTTATCTCCTTGTAGTAAAAAGGGAGCCCAATGTCTCCCTTTTTTATTTGTATATTAATTTTTTCTTATCTTTTATAGCACCTTTTGATACAATAACTTCTTTTATATGATCTTTTGAAGGAATCTCAAACATTACATCCAAAAGCAAATCTTCCAAAATTGTCCTAAGTCCTCTAGCACCTGTTTCTTGCTTGAAGGCTTTTTCGGCAATTTCTTTGACTGCTTCATCTTCAAAAGTTAATTTTACTCCATCAAGCTCAAATAATTTTTGATATTGTTTTAATAGAGAATTTTTTGGCTCTTGTAAAATTTTTACAAGACTATTTACATCCAAATCTTCAAGTGAAACAACTATTGGAACTCTTCCAATAAATTCTGGAATTAATCCAAATTTCAAAAGATCTTCAGTTGTAACATCTGCCAAAGAAACTTCTTTATTTTCACTATCTTCTGAACCAAAACCAATTGACTTTTTGTTGGTTCTTTGTTTTATTATATCTTTAATTCCATCAAAGGCTCCACCAACAATAAACAAAATATTTGTTGTATCAACTTGGATATATTCTTGGCTTGGATGTTTTCTTCCACCTTGTGGAGGAACATTTGCAACAGTTCCTTCAATTAATTTTAAAAGTGCTTGTTGAACTCCTTCTCCACTAACATCACGAGTAATTGAAGGATTTTCACTTTTTCTAGTTATTTTATCTATTTCATCAATGTAGATTATTCCTGTTTGGGCAAGCTCAATATCATAATCAGCAGCTTGAACTAATTTCAAAATTATATTTTCAACATCTTCTCCAACATATCCTGCTTCAGTCAAACTTGTTGCATCTGCAATTGCAAATGGAACGTTTAATTTCTTGGCAAGAGTTTGAGCAAGAAGAGTTTTTCCAGAACCAGTTGGTCCAAGCATCAAAATATTTGATTTTTGTAGCTCAACATCATCTTTGCTATCATAATTTGAATTTATTCTTTTGTAATGATTATATACTGAAACTGATAGTGTTTTTTTTGCCATTTCTTGTTGGATTACATATTGATCTAAATAATCTTTTATCTCACTTGGTGTGGCAAGATCAATGTCCATGTGGCTGTGTTCAACTAATTCTTCTCTTTGAATAATTGATGAACAAAGCTCAATGCATTCATTACAAATAAAGGCATCTGGTCCTGCAATTAATCTATCAACTTCATCAGCGCTTTTCCCACAAAAGGAACATCTATTTTCTTCAAATTCCATTTTACCCATACTTATTCTATTACCTTGTCTATTAAGCCATATTCTTTTGCTTCATAAGCATCCATAGCAAAATCTCTGTCTGTATCTTTTTGAATTTTTTCAATACTTTGACCAGTATTATCTGCCAAAATTTTATTTAATCTTTTTTTCATTTTTAAAATTTGCTCAGCTTGGATTTGAATATCGCTTGCTTGACCTTGAGCTCCACCTGATGGTTGATGGATTAGGATGTTTGAATTTGGAAGAGAAAATCTCTTTCCCTTTGCTCCAGATGAAAGCAAAACTGCTCCCATTGATGCAGCTTGACCTATACAGATTGTAGATACATCTGGTTTTATATAATTCATTGTGTCATAGATTGCAAGTCCTGCTGTAACTACACCACCTGGCGAATTTATATAAAATTGAATATCCTTATTTGGATCTTGGCTTTCTAAAAATAAGAGTTGAGCAATAATTATATCACTTACTCCATCTTCAACAGGACCTGTTAGAAAAATAATCCTATCTTTTAATAATCTTGAGTAAATATCATAAGCACGCTCGCCCCTATTTGTTTGCTCTATAACTGTAGGAACTAAAAAGTTTTTTGCGTTCATAAAATCTCCTTATCTTTTGGAGTTTATGATTACTAGTCTTCTTTTTCGTCTTCTTTATTTTCTTCTTCTTTTTTAGCTGGAACTAATTTTACATTTTTTTCTAGAAGTTCTACAGCTTTTCTTCTTTTAACATTTTCTATAACTGTATCTCTAGAAACATTCTTTTCGAAGATTTCTTTGAATTTTTCGTAATCGTCTACTCCATATTGTTTAGCGGCATCTTTTATTTCATTTTCTATTTCTTCATCACTTACTTCAATATTTTCTTTCAAAGCAACTTCGTCCATTACAAGATTTGCTTTTACTTTATCTTCTGCAACAGCTCTATATTGATCTCTAATTGCAGACATATCCATTTTTGTCATTTCAATATATTGTTGTAAAGAAATTCCCATTTGACGTAATCTTTGGTCAAGATTTTGCATTTCAAGATCAATTTCTTGGTTTACTAATGGATCTGGAGCGCTTACTTCAGATTTTTCTACCAAAGCTTTGATTGCTTCATTTTGAATTTGATTTTTTACAAATTTTTCTTTATCTTCTTTAAGATTTTTCTTTGTATCTTCTTTTAATTCTTCTAATGTTTCAAATTCAGAAATATCTTTTGCAAATTCATCGTCAATTTCTGGAAGTTCTTTTCTTGAAATTGAATTGATTTCTACTTCAAATCTTGCATCTTTTCCTTGGAATTCTTTTGCTTGATAATCTTCAGGGAAAGTTACATTTACATCAAATTTTTCTCCAACTTTGTGGCCTTCAACTTGTTTTTCAAAATCGCCTACAAATGATTTTGATCCAAGAACTAAATCATGATTTTCAGCTTTTCCGCCTTCAAATCTTTCTCCATCAAGAAAACCATCAAAATCGATATTTACTGTATCTCCATCTTGAGCTTCGCCGTCTTCTATTGGAATAATTCTTGCATTTTCTTCTTGTTGGTGTTTAAGTTCGTGTTCTACATCTTCATCTGTAACTTCTGTTGGGATTTCTGTAACTTCAAGCTCAGAATAATCTCCAAGTGTTGGATGTGGTTTTGTTTCAACTTCTACTTTAAATACAACGTCTTTTCCTTTTTCTATATCGTCAAAATCAACTGATGGTTGATCTATTACTTCAAGATTTAATTCATCAATTGCCTTGTTATAAGGTTCTGGGAAAACTTCTTGAATTGCTTCATCGTAGAATACTTCTACTCCGTACATTTTTTCAATAATTCTTTTTGGAACTTTTCCTTTTCTAAATCCATCTACCCTATATCTAGACTTATTTTTTTTATAAACATTATTAACTGCTTTTTCAAAATCTTCAGCAGCTACTACTAAGTCAAATTTTGCTATATTATTTTCATGTGATTTTAATTCTGTCATCGTTTTGCCTCCTAAAACACTACATACTCATTAGTTTAATATACTACTTCTAATAATTTCTATCAAGATTATTGTATTTATTTTTTATATATTTAACAATTTCACTTTTTTTATTTTCTAATTTTTCATCCATTACCAAATTATAAACTTCATTTAAAATCTCTCCAAGTTTTTTTCCCTCTTTAAATCCCATTTCTATTAAATCATTTCCTGAAAAATCAATTTGATCTTTTTTCCTTGGAGTATTTGAATTTAAAATCTCTTCTAAAAGTATTTTTGCATTTGAAATATTTTCTGTATTATCGTGAACTGTCGAAAGAACATCTGCTTTTTGCAAATCAAACAAATCGTAAATATTTTCATCTCCAACTTTTCTCAAAAGCTTTCTTACAGATTTTTTTGTGTATGTATTGGTATTATCCATGTGCCTTTCTACCAATAGTGATGTGTTTTCTATAAATTTTTTGGAATATTTTAAATCTTTTAGTCTATTTTTAATTATTTCTTTTGATATTTCTTGGTGTCCAAAAAATCTACCCTCTCCATTTTCATCAAGAAAAAATGTATCAATTTTTCCTGTATCGTGAAAAAGCCCTGCCATTCTTGTTTTTAAATTTGCTGGCGTCATATCCAATACTTTCATAGAATGTTCAAATAAATCAAATTTATGGTGGGAGGAATGTTGATTAAAGCCTATCATTTTTTTAACTTCTGGAAATATATATTCCAAAAGACCAAGCTTTTCTAATAATCTAATTCCTTTTGATGGATTTTTAGATAATAAAATTTTATTAATTTCATCCCTAATTCTTTCTTTTGATATTTCTTCTATATTATTTTTCTTATTTTTTATTGCATTTTTAAAATTTTCTTCAATTTCAAAATCCAAAACTGTAGCAAATCTTACTGCTCTTAAAGCTCTTAGATAATCTTCTTCTATTCTTTCGTAAGGATTGCCAACAGCTCTTATTATCTTATCCTTTAAATCTTTTTTCCCATCAAATAAATCTATTATCTTGCCATTTCTTTCTGCCATGGCATTTATGGTAAAATCTCTTCTTTTTAAATCTTCTTCAATTGTATCTGAAAAGGAAATTTTATCAGGATGCCTTTTGTCTTTGTATAGAGATTCAGCCCTAAAACTTGTAATTTCAAATTCTTCGGATTTATAAATAACCTTTATTGTTCCAAATTTTTTCCCTATATCTATTAATTTCATATCAGAAAAAATTTTCATTATTTGTTCTGGTCTAGCTCTTGTTGTCAAATCAATATCGTGGATTTTCTCTCCCAAAAGCTTATCCCTTAGTGCTCCGCCTACAATATAAGTTTCAAAACCAGAATCTTCAAGTCTTTTTACTAAATATTTATAGGACATTAATTTTTCTTTCCTAATTTCACATAGACATTTACAAAATAATCTCCCTCATTTAGCTCGACAGCTTGTGGGATTTCAAGTTCTACTCTTTGTTCAAATTCGTCGTTTTTCAAATTTGATAGGTCGATTTCTCTAGTTTTAATTGCACTTATTTTATCAACAATACTTTTTTCTCCCTTTAATATAACCTTGTTTGGAGAAATTTTACTTTCTTCAATTTGCATATTTTTTGGAAGATTGTCGTAATTTAATTCTACGCCTACTTCCTTACTTTGGAGAACATCAAAAGAAATTGACACATCATTTTGTGACAAGTCTACATTTTCTACAGCTTTTCCATCTTTATCTACAGCTTTTACTCCAATATCATGAATTTTCCCATCAAGATATTCTTCTTCATTTATATTTAGTACAATTTTATCAACCTTATCAACATAATTTCTAAGGCCAGATACAGTGATTTTTTTGGTAGATTGCTCGCTTACATTAATAATTTTTGATTCTTTTAGCCTATCAGAAATTTTTATATCTACAGTCAAATCCTTTTTTACAATTTTTTCCATTTTTAAATTAATGTTTGACGGACTTACACTTTCAATCCTAATTCCTGACGGAACATCAACATTTACATTTAAAGTTTTTATTCCTTCTGTTGGAACGCCCAAATCTATGCTTGCAACCAAATCTTCTGCTGACAATGATGCAAGATCTGATCTTGAACCTTCAACTTTTACATTTACACTTGCCACCTCATCTTTACCAACCAGGGCGTAGCCATCTTTTTGCATTACTTCTTGATTTTTGATTGTTAAAGGAACATTTCTTATAGTTTTTGATAAAGAAGGATTTGTTGAAGTCATTACAAAAGCCCACATAATGACAGCAACAAGAATTGATAAAACAATCAATTTTCTGTCATTTTTATTATTCATTTTCAATCCTCCTTTTAAAATTCAATTTATTCTCATCATCTCTTAGCTCTTTCATAAGCCTATCTTTTAAAGACTCGTCATCAAAATATCTATTTATAACACCATTGCTTACTATAGAAATTGTTCCAGTTTCCTCGCTAACAACAACGACAAGGCAATCACTTTTTTCGCTAATTCCAATAGCTGCTCTGTGACGAGTGCCAAGTTCTTTTGACAAAGTATTATTTGTAGTTAATGGCAAATAACAAGCTGCCGCTTCAATCAAATCATCACGAATTATAACCGCCCCATCATGAAGAGGTGTGTTGGGAATAAAAATATTTATCAAAAGTTCGCTGGAAATTTCAGCAGAAAGATTAGTTCCACTTTCAATAATATCGTTAAGTCCAACTTCTCTTTCAATAACCACCAAAGCACCAATTTTTTGCCTAGACAAGGAGCTCATAGCAGAAACAATTTCATCAATAGATCTTTCATTCTTATTGTAAGAATCACTAACAAAAAAGCTTCGTCCCCTACCAATTCTTTCCAAAGCAGACCTTAATTCTGGTTGAAAAACTACAATTATAAATACCAAAGAAACAGTAAAAAATTGATTCATAAGCCATGAAACAGTATTTAATTTAAAAATATCAGCAATTGATGCAAAGATTAAAACAAAAATAAATCCCTTCATAACTTGCTCAGCTCTAGTATTTTTGAGAAGCTTTAACAATTTATATGCAATAAAAGCAATAAGCGTTATATCAATTATATCTGTAATCCTAATTAGCGATAAATACGCTACAAAATTATCTATGTAAGACATGTCTACCTCCTAAGTCTATTTATATTATATACTTTATTATAAAATTTTGTAGAAAGGAAAGGCTTAAATGAAATAAAATTTAAATTTTTTGAAATTTTTATATTTAAAATTTTTTGGGGGAAATTTTTTTACAAAAAAAATACCAAGTTTTTGACTTGGTATTTTTTTGATTTTTATTTTTTAATTTAAATTGTTTTTTATTTCTTTGTACCTATTTCGCGGGGCATTAGTAGAAATTGTGCCACAGGCACAATTTTTAGCCTAACATACGCTCTTTGGTTGCGTTAAACTTAATTCAATCTTTAATAATTTAAAATTAGAGTTTTACTCTTCGTACTTACTCTGGTTAGTAGTCCGAAGTGGTAAATTTAATATACCAATAAACTTGTAGTGAATTTCAACCCTTTGCCTTATTTGACCGTCTATTTCTTACTTGTCATAGACATATATTTTATCTTTATATTTCTTTTGACCCTTATCTTATCTGTTCTAATTTTTTTATATAAAACTCCTTTCTTGTAATAAAAAAGAGATAACATTTCTGCTATTCCTTTCAAAGTTTCATTGTTAAAATTTATAAAATTCTCTTCAATAATATCTGATATTTCCTTTTGTATAGATTCTATCTTTATATCTATTCCTTTTTATTGCATGATATAATTTTGTATCCCTGATATAATTTTATTTTATTCATTTTTTGCAATATTAGACGTCTGAAATTCGTTCGTAATATTAAGAAATTGATAGTCAAGATTTTCTGCCTGTTTCCGATTAACCTCATCAACACGCTTATCTTTTAATTCTTCCTTACTCTTATAAGACCTCATATATCGACATCCATTTTAATAGTTACCTTCACTATTTTTCATTAAAAATAACTCTCATTTAAATCTCAACTTTTATTTTCTAATCATTCCTATTGATTTTGTACTTGTGTATTTGCCAATAAATCACCCAAATGTCTTTTATCATTACGTATAATACCCATTAATAATAGCAGCACAGCAAATCCGATACCTATAAAAAACAACACGATAGCCCATACATCAAAGCCAGTATAAATTCCATGAATCGTACTCATATGTCCTATTTGCCATGGTAAAAATTTGATTAAGTTTCTTATAAAGCTTGATTTTAAAGATTTATGTTTATAGACGACTTTTAACCCCGCTTTGCGTTTACCAAGACTGCCCTCTTTTGAATAATCCAAATAAGAAAAAATCAAAATAATCGGAATAACTGATGTTAATAAGGCAATTAATTGTGATTGTAGTTCGTTCATTTTTGGGATTCCTTTAAAAAACAGATGATAAACTGCCATGCTTACTCCAAATAAAAATGCTAAATACAAAAGAATAAGTAAATAATCAAAAAACAATTCTTTCATTCGTTTTTTTAATGATATTGGATTATTATTCATAAGCATAATTTATTTATCCTTTCAGTGTCAAAAGCTTTCTTTATCTCATTTTTTAATTCCTTCTTGCTTTCATAATATCTCATATGCCGACCTCCGCGGGATGCTTGTAAAAAATGTGCCACAGGCACAATTTCTAGCCCAAGCACGCTATTTAACCGCGTTAAACTTAATTGATTTTCTTACTATTTTAAAACTAAATTTTTATTCTTCGATTTTACTCCGCGGGGCATTAGTAGAAATTGTGCCACAGGCACAATTTCTAGCCTAACATACGCTCTTTGGTCGCGTTAAACTTAATTTGGTTTTTTACTTTTTTAAAACTTAATTTTAATTCTTCGTACTTACTCCGCGGCATGCTTGTAAAAAATGTGCCACCGGCACATTTTTTAGCCAAGCATGACATCCAGGATCATCATTACTGAAAAGCCTACTGAAAACCAAATTACTCCTAGGTTTGAATGATCTTCGCCTTCGCCTGTTGCTTCTGGTATTAATTCTTCTACTACTACGTAAAACATCGCTCCGGCTGCAAAGCTTAAAAGATATGGCAAAATTGGAATCATTATTTGGGATAATAATATTGTAAGAACTGCTGCTACCGGCTCTACTGCTCCTGATAAAACTCCCATTATAAATGATTTATTTTTTCCTATTCCTTGACTTTTTAATGGCATAGAAATTATTGCTCCTTCTGGAAAATTTTGAATTGCTATTCCAAGTGAAAGCACCATTGCTCCTGCCATTGTTAAACCTGTATTTCCTGACAAAACTCCTGCAAATGTTACTCCTACTGCCATTCCTTCTGGAATATTGTGAATTACAACTGCAAGTACCATCATTGTTGTTTTTCTTAAGGAATCATTTTTTGGTCCTTCTGCCACATCGCTATCAACGTGTTGATGGGGAACTACATTATCTAAAAATAATAAAAATATAATTCCAACGGCAAATCCTACCACAGCAGGAATCCACGCCATTTTTCCTAGCTTTTGATCTACCATATCCATTGCTGGTATTAAAAGCGACCAAATACTTGCCGCAACCATTACGCCTGCGGCAAAGCCTGATAGGGATTTTTGAATTTTACTTGATAATTCGTTTTTCATTAAATAGACCATAGCCGACCCAAGGCTTGTGCCTATAAATGGAATTAGTAATCCTATTACTAAATCTTTGCTCATTTTTCTCTCTTTCTATTTTTTATAATTTCCAAATATCTTTTGCATATTCAAGAATTGTTCTGTCTGATGAAAAATATCCTGCGTTTGCAATATTTTTTAGGCTCTTTCTTGCCCATGTTAATCTATCTGAATATTCTTTATTTATTTTTTCGTGTGTTTTTTTGTAATCTTCAAAATCTTTTAAGACAAAATATGTGTCAGCTTTTTCTCCACCTTGTGGATTTATTAGACAATTGTAAATATCTAGGAACATATATGAGTCATTATCGTTTAACTCTCCTGATAAAAGTGTATCTACTGCATCTTTGATGTCTTCATTTTTGTAATAAAATTCTTTTGGATTATAGGAATCATAAATTTCATTTAATTCTTCAACTTTTGCTCCGAATAAATAATTATTTTCAACTCCTGCATTTTCAAAAATTTCTATATTTGCTCCATCATAAGTTCCAAGGGTCAAGGCTCCATTCAGCATAAATTTCATATTGCCTGTTCCTGAAGCTTCTTTCCCTGCTGTTGAAATTTGCTCTGAAATATCTGCTGCTGGGAAGAGTTTTTCGCCGTAGCTTACCCTATAATTATTTACAAATACTACTTTTATTTTGTCATTTACTTCTTCATCGTTATTTATAACTCTTGCAATTTCGTTTGCAAGTTTTATTATTGCTTTTGCTCTAAAATATCCTGGTGCTGCTTTTCCTCCAAGAATAAATGTTGTTGGGTAGAAATCCATATCAGGATTTTTCTTTAATTTGTGATATAAATTTATAATGTGAAGAAGATTTAAATGTTGTCTTTTGTATTCGTGAATTCTTTTTACTTGTATATCAAAAATTGAATTTGGATTTATACTTATTCCTTCATTTTCCAAAATATATTTTGCCAACTCTTTTTTATTTTCAAATTTAATTTGATTAATTTCTTCTAGAGTTTTTTCATCGTCTAGGTATTTTTCTAGGTCTTTTAATTTTGTAAGATCGTATTTCCAATCATCGCTTCCTAATTTTTCTGTGATGAAATTTGATAATTTTATATTTGAATATACTAGCCATCTTCTTGGTGTAATGCCATTTGTTTTATTGTTGAATTTTTCTGGCATTAATTTATACCAATTTTTAAAGGTATCGTCTTTTAAAATTTGTGTGTGAAGTTTTGCAACTCCATTTACAGACTTACTCATTACTATTGCAAGATTTGCCATTCTCACTTGGTCAAATCTTATAATTCTATAAGGATCGATAGCTTCTTCTGAAAGTCCTTTTTCTTTAAATTCTTTTACTAAATTTTCATTTAATTTTTTAATTATATCAAAACATCTTGGACATACTTCAAGCATTATATCTTTTGGCCAAGATTCTAGAGCCTCTTGTAAAACTGTGTGGTTTGTAAATGCAAATGTATTTTTTGTTATTTCTACAGCCCTTTCAAATTCAATTCCATTTTCATCGACTAAAACTCTTATAAGCTCTGGTATGGCAATAATTGGATGGGTGTCATTTAATTGGATTATGTGATATTTTGAAAAATCTTCAAATTGTAAATCGTGGTCAAAATATCTTTTGTATTTTGAAACCATATCTTGAATTGATGCTGAGCAGAAGAAATATTGTTGTTTTAACCTTAAAACTCTTCCTTCTCTTTGCATGTCATTTGGATATAAAACTCTGGTTATATCTTCAGCCCTATTTTTTTCTTCAACTGCCTTATCATATTGAAAATTATTAAAATATGAAAAATCAAATTCTTCAAATGGTTCTGCTTGCCAAAGTCTTAATGTATTTACTTGTTCATTTTCAAAACCTAGCATTGGCATATCGTAAGGAACTGCTTTTACAGTTTGGTCTCTAAATTTTACAATTTTTGAATCGGATTCAACTCTTATTGACCAGCCATCGCCATCTTTTATCCAATGATCGCCACCTTCAACTTGAAAGCCGTTTTCTATTTTTTGTTTGAAAAGTCCTTCTCTGTATCTTACTCCGTATCCATACATATCAAGCTTTTGGGTTGCCGCTGAATCCATAAAACAAGCTGCAAGTCTACCAAGACCACCATTTCCAAGAGCAGCATCATCTTCAAAATTTTCTATTGATTCAAAATCAATGTCAATCTCACTTAAAATTTCTTTTACTTCATCATAAATTCCAAGATTAATTAAATTATTTCCAAGAGATCTTCCTACCAAAAATTCCGCAGAAAAATAATAGGCTTTTCTTGATCTTCTTGTCCTATTTTTGCAATTTCTCCATTCTTGATTGATAAGCTCCATTATTGTATCGCAAAGAGCAAAATATCTGTCCTTGTCTGAAGTTTCTGCAAAATTTTTTAGTGTAATTCTCTGTAAATTTTCGATATAACTTTCCATAAATTTGTTTTTGTTCATTTTTTCTCTCCTATATTTTAAATTTTTTATATATTATCTTTTTCAAAATAAATAAAACCAGTATATGTTCTATTTTGTTCCAAAAATTCTTTTAATGAAATCTTATAAACTTCTCCCCATGATGAGATTGTAAGTTTATAATCATCTTCGCATTTTTCTATTTCTGTAATTGTAACTCCATGATGTTTCATCACCCTAATCGACCTACTGACCCAATTAAAAAATATAACTGGCAGATCTTTTCCTATGGCTTGGAAAATAAAATTTGCAATCTCTTCCATTGATTTTCTTTTTATTGGATTATCTTCTAATATGTGTGATTTTAATTTCAAATGGTAGGATTTTCTAAATTTATTTAATTTGAAATCCAAAAGCCTTGCCGTTGGCACTCCATAAACTCTTGGTTTTATAATTTGAAAAAACCAATATTGGTAATCATTAAATTGATCTAGGCTAAATTTTTCATCTTTTCTGTAGAGATATAGGTAAGTGTTTGTAAATGCCGTAACTACACAAGACCTATCCCTATAAAATTTACTCACTCCTACTTCTTTTAAGTCATTTTGGTAGCCACCATAGTAAATTTTATTATTTTTAATTACTGGAACAAATTCGCCTTTTTTAGATCTTTTTAATTTCATCTATTTTTCTTCCTTTTTGTAGTGAACTTTTTCTGATAATTCTTTAATTTCATTTTCTGAAATTTCTTTTTTTGCCAAAGTCTTATCCATTTTTTCATTCATCAAAGTGTACAAAATTGATGCAATTGGAATTGATACAAGCATACCAACAATTCCAAACAAACTTCCACCAATAGCTATAGATACAATTACCCAAATTGATGGAAGACCTATAGTTTTTCCAGCCAAAGCCGGATAAATTATTGAGCCTTGAACTTGTTGGGCTATTAATAAAAATATTAAAAATACCAAAGACTTAAATGGTGATTCTATAAAAATTAAAATCATCATTATGACAGTTGCAATAAGTGGTCCAACATAAGGAATAAAATCTGCTATTGCAACCAATATTGCAGCCATAGCCGCAAAAGGAATTTTTAAAATTAACATACCAACAAAAACCAAAATTCCAAGTATCAAACTAGAAAGAGCTTTGGAATTAATATAAGATGCAAATGAAGAATAAGAAAGACTTGCCACCTTGTTAATTTCATCAGCAGTACTCCTTTTAAATAAGGAATAAATAATTCTATTAGCTAAAATTTTCAAATCTTTTTTATTAATCAATACAAATACCGAAAATATTGTAGCAGCAGCTATGGTTATAATAGTTGATGATACAGAATTTATAATTGAAGTTGTTTTATCAAAAATATTTCCCGCCTCTCCAACAAAATAATCCTTAACTTGAACTAAGACATTGTTCCAATCAACACTATTTATATATTTTTGAGCATCATCGGCAAAATTTTTTGTTAATTTATTTTTATTTAATAAATCTATCAAATCATCTAAAAATAACGGAAATCTTTCAATAAGAGCAGTTACCGCCTTAGATATTCTTGGAATTAATACATTCAAAAATATTACAATACCCAAAATAAATAAAATCCAAGAAGATATAAGTGAAAAAACTGGAACTAACTTTTTTGTCTTTTCTGTTTTAAAAATTTTAGAATACACTTTTCTTTCAAAGAAATTCATAGGCAAATTAATAATAAAAGCCAGCATAAATCCAATCAAAAAAGGTTGTATTACAGCAATAAATACCGTCAAGCCATTCTTAACATTTTCAATATACCAAAATGCAAAAAATACCAAAATAGATATAAGAATAACTTTTAGTAATTGTGAATTCTTTTCATCTAATTTTTTCATTAAAGTTTCCCTTCTCCCTATTAATCATTTACCTATATTCTACCATAGAAATTTTTCATCTTCCATTTTATAATAATGATATAATAAGCTTGAGGTGGATTATGAAAAAATGTTATATATTTGCCGGCGGAGATTTCGACGGATTTTTTGATAAAATAGGAAAAGATGATTACGTAATAGGAGCAGATAAAGGCTATACATATATAGAAAAAATCGGAATAAAAATAGATACAATAATCGGAGATTTCGATTCAGCACAACAACCAGATTTTGAAAATAAAATTACATTAAAACCCGAAAAAGACGAAACCGATTTGTACGCTGCGATAAATTTTGCAATAAAAAAAGGCTACAAAAAAATAATTGTCTATGGAGGACTTGGCGGAAGAATTTCCCACACTATTGCAAATATAAAAATAATGGAAGAATTTAAGAAAAAAGGAATTGATATAGAATTAAAAAATAAAAATCAAAAATTATTTGTAATAGATAAAAATTTTCAAGAAAAAAACAAATAGAAAACACCTATATTTCTCTTTTTTCCATAACAGAAAAAATAGAAAATTTAAATTTAATAAATTTAAAATACGAGCTAAAAAATTTCACCCTAAAAAACGACATGCACCTAGGCGTATCAAATGAGCCAATAGGAAAAGAATTTAAAATAGAATTTGATGAGGGAATGATTCTTGTAATTTATGAAAACAAAAATGTATATAAATAAGGCAGGATTTCCTGCCTTATTTATCAAAATATTTTTCTATATTTAATCTACCAACTACGACATCATCGCCGTAAAGTAAAATTGGTCTTTTTAATAACATGCCATCTGATGCTAATAAATCTAATTTTTCATCTTCTGTCATATCTTTTAATTTGTCTTTTAAATTCAACTTCCTATAAATTTGTCCGGATGTGTTGAAAAATTTCTTTATTTCAAGACCACTTTTTTCATACAAGTCTTTTATTTGGTCTTTTTCTGGCTTTTCTTCTTTCACATCTTGAAATTTATAATCAATTTTCTTTTCTTCCAAAAATTTCTCAGTTTTTTTGCAAGTTGAGCAAGATTTATATCCTATTAATAATGCTTTCATATTTTTCTCCTTAAATTAATCTTTAAAAAAGAGGTTGACCTTGCAACCTCTTTATTTTTTTACTTTCTATCGTCGTTATCTGATTTTTTAGATTTGTATTCTTCTCTTGTCATAACATCAACTACATCAACATTTACTGTTACAACATCAAGTCCTGTCATTTGCTTTACATTTTCTTTTACAACTTTTTTGATATTTTCAAAAATATGTGGAGCAGATTTTCCATATTCTAAGATTATTTGCATATTTACTTTTGCTTCTTTTTGTCCAACTTCAACATCTACTCCTGATGTATCTTGTTCACTTGATGATTGGAAAACTGATGAAACTGAATCAAAAAAACTTGCCTTCATATCCAAAATTCCATCAACTTTATTTACTGCAATTCTAGAAATTTTTGCTACAACCTTATCAGCAATTGTAAGTTTTGAAACTTCTTTTTCGATTTCTTGATCCTCTTCGATTCCTTTTTCGTAATCTTTGTCAAATGTTTTTTCTGTCATAATTTTCCCCTATCTTTTTTATTGAAATTTTTTTAATAAGCTAATTACAAATCCTATAACCTTAGGATCTTTGTCGAGCCATCCGCCCAAGCAATAACAAAATCCTAGCACAATCCAAATACCAACAGTTCTAAAAAATCCAAAATCAAATAGCGAACCTATTGTTGCAATTCCCAAAATCAAAGAAATAATTTTGTGTTTATTTTTTTCTTTAAATTCCTTGCATTCTTTTTCTTTTTTCTCTCTTATATCAAGTTTTCTCATTTCTACATCATAGGCGGTTACTTGTTTTTCTAAATCTAATTTTGTTTTTTCTTTTTCCATAATACCACCTACCTAAGTTCTCTTTCTTGACTTTTATGAGCTTTATTTAATTGAACATGGGCATTTGCATTTTCAAGTCCTGTAAGCATTCTAAGTCCCATTTCAACTTCAGCTTGAATTTTTCTACCTAAATCCTCAAAGTCCCTATCTCCAAAAACGTCACATTTAATTTTTGCTTCTACAGTTTCGCCTTTTATTATTTTAACTTTTGAATCTGTAAGTTCTGTTCCCATAAATTTATTTACTGCAGAATTTACTGCTGAATCCAAGGAATTTCTTGTAATAAAAATATCGCCTGTATTATCTTCTACTAGATATTCACGCTTATCATTTTGATTTGCTATAATATCTATCAAAAGAATAATTGCAAAAATCAAAATTGCTATAGCAACACCGAGAAGTACGTATCTGTAATTTTGTATTTCTAAATATGATAATAAATCATGCCTTACTCCATCGTCTGCGAGAGCAAGTGTTCCAAGTATGGCGGAAATTATTATCAAAGCTATGGTCATAAGTGACCACAAAAATTTTTTAAATCCTCCCATAAAGCCTCCTTACTTATAAGTTACCCATGCTTTAGCTTTTGAAACAAAACTTTTTTAGTCATCTTCTAATTCCAAAGATAATTCTAACCACCTATCTTGGTATCTTTGCTTCTTTTCTTCAAGATTTTTTATCTTAGCAAAAGTTTCTATGACTTTTTTTTCATCATCATAAAAACCTTCTTTGAGGCTTTCTACTGTAAGTTTATGAATTTTTGCATCAATTGTATTGGATTCTTTTTCTAATTTTTCTATTTTTTCTTTTATTTTTTTTACTTCAAGCCTTTTAAGTTTTTTCTTTTTTTCTTCTTTTTTTATTTGGGTTTGTGTCATTATTGGCTTTTTTTCATCTTCTAATGATTCTTCTTTTAATTTTTCTACATAATAATCGTAATTACCCAAATACTCTTTTATATAATCCTTGTGCATATCAAGAATTTTTACGGCAATTTTATTTAAAAAATACCTGTCGTGGCTTATTACAAGAACTGTTCCTTCATAAGCAATAAGCGCATCTTCAAGGGCTTCTTTTGAATCTATATCAAGATGGTTGGTTGGCTCATCCATCAAAATAAAATTACAATCTGAAAGCATAAGTTTTAAAAGAGAAATTCTTGCCCTTTGTCCTCCAGATAATTCATTTATTGGTTTATCAACTTCATCTTGGTAAAACATTATTTTTGCAAGATATGATCTAATTTCATAATTTGTAAGATCAGGATAAGCTTCTCTTATTTCTTCAAACAAAGTGTTTTCTGTATTTAAGGATTTTTGTTCTTGGTCAAAATATCCAACTTTTACGCTAGAGCCTAATTTTATTTCTCCATCATCTTTTCTTTCTTGGTTTAAAATAATTTTAAAAAGAGTAGTTTTTCCTACACCATTTTCTCCAATTATTGCCACCCTATCGTTTCTATAGATATTAAAAGAAATATCTTCAAAAATATCCTTATCGTAAGATTTTTTTAGTTTATCTACACTTAATACATCAACTCCCGAAATTATTCTTGGAGTAAATCTTATATTTATGGATTCATTTAAGTTATCAGGCTTTTCTACCCTTTCCATTTTATCCAAAAGTTTTTGTCTTGATCTTGATTGAGAAATTCCTCTTTTTCTTTTTGAACCGCCAAGATTTTTTAACCTATCAATTATTTCTTCTTGCCTTTTGATTTCTTTTTGCTGGGTTTTATAAAGATGGTTTTGGACTTTCAAATCTTTTTTCTTTGAGCCATAAATGATGTATAATCTCCATCATAAATTTTTAATCCACCATTTTCCATCAAAAATATTTTTGAAACTGTTGCATCCAAAAAATATCTATCGTGGCTTATAACTATAACTGATCCCTTAAAATTTTTTACAAAATTTTCCAAAAAATTAATCGCCTTTATGTCAAGGTGATTAGTCGGTTCGTCTAATAAAATTAGGTCAGGTTTTTCCAATAAAAGACAGGCAAGTTCAACCCTTGCCTTTTGTCCTCCTGATAAAAGCGAAATTTCTTTTGAAAAATCTTCTTCGCTAAAGCCCATTCCTATAAGTACGCCTCTTATTTCCGACTTATAGGAATAGCCATTTTGTTTTTCAAATTCTTCGCTTTTTTTTGCATATTCAATCATTATTTCATTGAGCTTATCTGGATTTTTTTCCTCGCTCATTTTTATTTCAAGATCTCTAATATTTTCTTCTAGTTTTATAAGATCTTTAAAAACTTCCAAGCAATAATCATATATACTTTTATCTGACATAAGCCCTAATTGTTGTTTCAAATAACCAAGGCTTACATCATTTGGTATATGAATTTTTCCAAAATCTTTGGAAATTTCTCCTGTCAATATATTAAATAGTGTAGACTTTCCAGAACCATTATTTCCTATTAAGCCAATTTTATCTCCCTTATTTATCGTAAATGATACGTTTGAAAATACGTATTGGGTTGGATAGGATTTTTCTAAATTTGATACTGACGCTACAATCATAATTTTTTTAGAAAATGAAATCTTCTGGTGTGTTGATAAAATATGTTAGGGTAAATAATGATTCATCTAGGTGAACATTTTCTATTACCACATTGTTTTTTGTTTTCAAATCAACTGGTGCGAAGTTCCAAATTCCTTTTATTCCTCCTTCACAAAGAATATCACAAACTTCTTGGGCGCCATCTTTTGGCGTTGTGATAATTCCTATATCTATTTCATTTTTTTCTAAATATTCTTTTAAATCATCTGTTGACAAAACTTTTAAATTTTCTGTTGAAACTTCTTCATTGTTTTTGTCAAATACTGCTTTTACATTGTAGTCTAAAGTCTTAAAACCTGAGTATTGGAAAAGAGCATGGCCAATATTTCCAAAACCGATTATTATCATAGAATATTCTTTGTTTACTCCAATAATTTTTGCAAGCTCTTGCATTAATTCTTTTACATTATAACCATAACCTTGTTGACCAAAGCAGCCATAGTGATTTAAGTCTTGTCTAATTTGGCTTGCTGTTAAGCCTGTAATTTGTGAAAGTTCTTTAGATGAAACTCTTACAATACCTTTTTCATTAATTGCTTCTAAATACCTATAATATTTTGGTAACCTTTTTATTACTGATAAAGAAACGTTTGACCCTTTTTTCATAACAACCTCCGTTAATCATTATTTTTTATTTCTTTAGACCTTAATCTGTTCAAAAGTATTACATTCAAAAGATGAACTATATAAATAATTATTAGTCCACTATAAAACAACTCTTGCCAATAACTTGATATTCTTTCATCTACTGCTATGTATTTTGGTAATAATGGTGTATAGTTGCTTACCACAAGTAGGGCGTGGTAGCTTAGGATTGCAAAAACTATAATGCTTATTATTGCTACAAAAATTGAATAGCCTCTTGTTTCTTTTTCCATTAATATATAAAGAGGATAAATAAGCATTATAACCCAAGAAATAATGAAGGAGATACTCCAAACATTATTTACTACTTGTGGGTTAATTTTTGTAAGAATTAGGATTAAATTTGATACTAAAACCACTAATACTGATAAAAGCAGAGTACTTGAAAGAAATCTTTCAAATCTCTTTTTCATCTTTAGCTCCTTACTTACTATATTTTTTTGATTTATATCTTAAATTATTATCTAAGATTTTTTTTCTAATTCTTAAATTGTGTGGAGTAATTTCGATTAATTCATCTTCTTCCACAAATTCCATCATCTCTTCAACGCTCATAATTTTTGCAGGAGATAAAACAAGGGCTTCATCAGCTGCTGATGCTCTGACGTTGGTTTGTTTTTTCTTTTTGCAGACATTTACGTCGATGTCAATTCCTTTTGCATTTGAACCTATGACTTCTCCCTCATAAACTTCATCTTGAGGTTTTACAAAAAGTTGTCCTCTTGATTGGGCAGCGTGAAGTCCATAAGTAGTTGCTACTCCTGTTTCAAAAGAAATAAGTGAACCTGCTTGTCTTTTTGCAATATCTCCCTTATATCTTTCGTAAGAATCAAATTCTGTATTTAAAATTCCAGTTCCTTTTGTATCTGTTAAAAATTCTTGCCTATAACCTATAAGTCCTCTTGCAGGAATTTTAAATACCATTCTTGTGTATCCTGATGAATTTGGAGCCATATCCATTAGCTCTCCTTTACGAAGACCTAATTTTTCTATTATTGAACCTGTGTATTCTTGGTCAACATCAATTGTTGCAAGCTCCATTGGCTCAAGTATTTTTCCATTTTCATCTTTTTTAAACATAACTTCAGGTTTTGAAACTTGGAATTCATATCCTTCTCTTCTTAAATTTTCTATCAAAACTGAAAGATGAAGCTCTCCTCTTCCAGAAACCTTAAATGCTTCTGTTGAATCTGTTGTTTCAACTCTAAGTGATACGTCCGTTTCTTTTTCTTTAAATAACCTATCTCTAATATGCCTACTTGTTACATAATCTCCATCACGTCCTGCAAATGGTGAATTATTTACAGAAAATGTCATTGAAAGTGTTGGCTCAGAAATTTTTGTAAATTCTATTGGCTCCATATCATTTTCTGTACAAATTGTATCTCCTATATTTATATCTTCCATTCCCGATAAGGCAACAATTGAACCGAAATCTGCTTTTTCAACTTCACTTCTTTGTAGTCCTTCAAATTCATAAATTGTAACAATTTTTGATTTTACTTTTCTATCCTTGTCGTTGTAATTTACAATTATGCAAGAATCATTTTTATTTATTTGTCCACTTTCAACTTTTCCAATTGCAATTCTTCCAAGGTAATTGTCATAGTCTGTCGTTGAAACCAAAACTTTAAATGGAGCATTTTCTTTAGCTTCAAAAGCTGGTGTGTAATCAATTATTGTATCCAAAAGATCTGTCATATCATTTTTTACTTCACCAAATTCTAAACTTGCCCAACCTTCTTTGGCTGATGCAAAAACAAATGGAGAATCAAGATATGATTCATCAGCTTCAAGGGAAATAAATAAATCCAAAACTTCATCCATTACTTCTTCAACTCTTTGGTCAGGTCTATCAACCTTATTTATACAAATAATTGCAGGAAGATTTAATTCGATTGCCTTTCTCAAAACAAATTTTGTTTGAGGCATTGGACCTTCACGACTATCTACAACCAAAACTACAGCTTCAGCCATATTTAAAACTCTCTCAACCTCTCCACCAAAATCGGCGTGTCCTGGAGTGTCAATTATATTTATTTTTATTCCCTTATAATTGATCGCAGTATTTTTTGAAAGAATTGTAATTCCTCTTTCTCTTTCAATAGAATTTGAATCCATAACTCTTTCATCAACTTGTTGATTTTCTCTAAAAATTCCGCTAGTTTTTAAAAGACCATCAACAAGAGTTGTCTTACCATGATCAACATGGGCGATTATCGCCACATTTCTTATATCTTCACGTTTCATTAAATCACTTCTTTCTTAACTAATATAAACTATTTATTCATCAATTTATTATATCATATGTGATAAGATTATCAATAAATAACAAAAAAAATACTTGATAAAAAAAACTTACCAAGTATTATATATATAATTTTCTCTTGGAATCTCTTTTTACAAAAGCGATTATAATATTATCTTTAATAATAAGCTCATCTGCTAAACTATAAACAAGTTTAATTCCCCTGCCGTGATCATGGAGTCCATCATTTTCAAAAAGATAATCTATTCCTTCTCCCTCATCTTTTACTTTTATCAAACAGCAAGTATCATCCATAATAAAAGTTGTGTCAATAATTTTATCATACTCACACCTATTTCCATGCTCGTAGGAATTTATTATAAGTTCATCCAAGATCAATCTTATTTTAAAAATTAAATTTTCATCTATATTTTTATTTTTTAAATTTAAAACAAGCCCATCCCTAAATTTTTTTATCATTTTTAAGTCAGTAGGCATTGTGTTTCTAATAAGTTCCATCTTACCCCTCATCTCTTACTAATAAATTTATACCCAAATAAAAATTTTTTGTTAATTTTTGTCTAAAAAGTCAAAATTATTGCTTTTTTTGTTTTTGTAGTATAATGTATGTATAACAAATGAAAGGAGAATATTATGAAATACGTATGTACAGCTTGTGGATATATCTATGATCCTGCTAATGGAGATCCAGATAACGGAATCGATGCAGGAACAGAATTCAAAGACCTTCCAGAAGATTGGGTATGCCCAGTTTGCGGAGTTGGCAAGGATATGTTCGAAGAACAAGAATAAGATTTTTTAAAAGGGAGGCAATCGCCTCTCTTTTTTATAAATTCGTATTCATGATTTTTTTATGAAATATTTTTTAAAAAAACATAGCAAAGAAATTAAAATCTTTATAAGCCTTGGACTTTCTATTTTATTTTTGACCTTTCTTTATAGATTGTACAAATTGGGAATACTTACAAATTCGGATAAATTATACGATTATATTGGAGCTTTTACTTATCTTGCCCCTCTAATATTTATAATTCTAAAAGTTTTGATTGGATTTGTTCCTTTTATTCCAACGACGATTTTTATAGTAATAGGCTTTGCCTTGTTCGGTCAAAAATTTGGTTTATTTTTAAATTACATAACAGGTCTTATGACTGCTGTTTTAAATTACACTTTAACTAGAATTTATGGTAAAAGATTTTTGAATTTATTTTTGCCAAAAAAAAGCCTTAAAAAATACGAAAGTGCAACAAGACAAAGCACAAAAAGATTTAAAAAAGTTTTGTTTCTAACAAGCGCCATGCCCTTTGCTCCTGACAACGCCTTATCAATGGTTGCAGGATTTAAAAAATTAAAATTTGAAGATTATTTAAAAATAATGTTTGTGGCTAAATTTATTGAAATTGTGATTATAGCATATTTAATGTATCATTTAAAATTATTTTTAGCATAAAAAAACTCCTAATCAAAAAAATTAGGAGTTTTTTATATATTCATTGCTTTTTTCCAAAAATATAAATAAAGCGATGTAAATACGCCTAGATTATTTTCTTCTAACCAAGGTTTTCTTTTTCCACAAAAATGCAAAAAGCATGTATTTGAAATTATGTAGGACAAATTATATTTTTTATCCTTCAATTTGTAAGCCAAGTATCTTCTTGCATCATAATTATATTTTATTTCGTCAATTTTTATTATTTTATTTCTAAAAACTACATTCAAAAGATCTTGATCTGGCATTATAAGCCCCAAAGATTTGGTATTTTTTACATAATTTAAAACTTCTTTTTCATAGCTTTGACTATTTCTTGCAAGTTTTAAATTTATCATCAAAATTCCTGAATTAAAATAATTTTCTATATCTTTATGTCCTGATGAAATAGATAGCCTTGCTACATTCGCAGATTGAACCGTTGGAATAGTATGAGTTGCTGCTGCAAAATAATTATCTCTTAAATCCATATTGTAAAGTTTTTCGCAAGAATTTAAAACTAAAACATCTGGATCTAGGTATAAAATTCTATCTAAATTTTCTGGCAAATATTTATAAGCCAAAAGCCTATAATACATTTCTTCTGTGTAATAAAAAGTTGTTTTTGCATTTAAAAAAAGATTTTTAACTTTTATCGGATTTAATTTTGCCCTTTTTGAGCTTGCTTTTATTACAAATTTTTCAATTTCTTTTATTTTTTCATCTCTTATATCTTTATGAATCAAATAAATTTCAAAATTTGTATCATTACTTTTAAATAATGAATATAGCATAGTTTTTAGAGGATTTAAATAATTTTCATCACATGAAACCAATATATTCATAGTTTTCCCTTTCTATTGAAGGTCTGTCGTATAAAAACCCTTGCCTATTATTGATGATGTATCTAAGACTGTTATAAAACAGCGTGGGTCAATTTCTTTTATATATTTTCTAAATAAAACGGCCTCGTAATCATTTGTTACACACAAAAACACTGATTGGTCTTTTTTATAATAAAGTCCTGTTCCATCCAAAACTGTAGCCGACCTATTTAATTTATCTCTAATAAATACACTTATTTCTTCTTGCTTGGATGTAATAATCAAAAATAGTTTTGCTGTATTAAATGATGATATAAATTGATTTACTACAACGCCTTTCATCAAAAGACCTAGGCAAGATAAAAGTCCAATTTCTACTCCAAATATTTTGATTGATAAAATTGTTAGAATAGAATCTCCCATCAAAAGTGATTTTCCAATATTTAAATTTGTGTATTTATTTATAATCATAGCGATTATATCTGTACCACCACTTGATGCTGATAAATTAAATAAAATTGATGAGCCAAGAGCTGGTATTAAAACTGCACAAAATAATTCTAATAATTTATTATCAGTAAATGGCGTTGTGTGAGGTAAGACTTTGCTTAGAGCAAGGGCCGTTAAGGAATTTAATATGGATACATAGCCAGTCTTTAAAACAAAATTTTTACCCAAAATAAAATACGCCAAAACTAACAAAGTAACATTTAAAATCAAAGTCATAAAGGCAGGAGATAAGGCAAGACTATTTGAAAGCAGTATGGATGCCCCCTCTACTCCTCCTATTACAAAATGATTTGGATATTTAAAAAAATGTGTTCCATTTGCCATAAGTATGGCAGCAAAGCTCATAAGTAAAAATTTCTTTTTTTCACTCAAGGGCTTGTGGGCAAATTTATCTTTTTTTCTATCTTTTCTAAGTATTTTTATTGCAGCATTTCTATCAAGAATATGTTTAATTTTTTCCTTGTCGGAATAATTATTAGGATCTATATTTTCATTCATTTTTGTTTATTTTTTTATCCTCCAACTTTAAAAAAAAAAGCCTAACGGCTTTTTTTTAGTCATTCGAATAATTATCAAAATATCCTTGTATAAGAACAACAGGAGTTCCCTTATCGCCTGAGCCTGATGTCAAATCGCAAAGTGAGCCTAAAAGATCTGTGATTTGTCTAGGAGTTGTTCCTAAGGTTTCATTTGTTCCTTTTAAATCAGCTGCTTTTTGTGAAATTCTTTCTCTCATTTTTGCAGTTCTTTCATCTATTGATAAGTCTTTTAATTCTGTATCAGCTATATATTTTATTTTCAATTCATTTGGTGTTCCAGAAAGTCCTTTTGTATAAGCTGGAGATACAACTGGATCTGCAAGCTCCCAAATTTTTCCAACCGGATCTTTGAATGCTCCATCTCCGTAGATCATCACTTCAACTTCTTTATTATATTTTTCAATAAATTTTTCTTGAAGTTCATCTACAAAACTTTGGCCATCTCTTGGGAATAATTTTACAACATCTTCTGTTGAAAGATTTGAGCCAAGTAAACCGTAATCTTCATTATATCCTGAGCCATCAACTGATTTTGTCATTATTTCATCTAGACCATAAATTTCTTCAGCACCAGATTTTTCTAGAAGTTTTTTAGTTAAATCTCTATTGTGAATTTCACAAACCAAAACACTTTTTGTAAATTTTAGTACATCTTTTGGATTGTTGAAGAAATGTACTTCGCTGTTTTTTGCCATTTCTTTATAAAGAGAAATATAATCAACTCCAGTAAATTGATGTTTATAATCTCCTGCAAGTTTTCTAAATTCTTCTTCTGACAAAATATCTGAATAAGGATTTACATCACTTTCAAATAAATCCATTCTGTCCATAATGTAGTTTCCTACCTCATCTTGTGGATAAGATAAGCAAATGTGAAGTTTTTTTCCACTCAAAGCAAAAGCTTTTAGCATTATTGAAAATCTATTTCTACTTAAAATTGGAAACAATATTGCTATTTCGTCAGATTTAAATTTATCATTTATATCTTTAGCAATTTGTTCACAAGTTGCGTAGTTTCCTTGAGCTCTTGCTACAAGGGATTCTGTAATGCAAACTACATCCTTATCATTTATTTCGATATTTTTTGATTCGACAGCCTTGTTTACGCTATCAAACACAATATCTACTAAGTTATCTCCTGTCTCAATAATAGGTGTCCTAACACCCATTGATACTGTTCCTATTAATCTATCCATACATGCTCCTTCCTCACGTATTATACATTAATTTTTTTAAAAAATAAAGATAAAATTTTTATTTTTTTTATGATTTTACTTTTTGTTTGGTCTTGCATTTTGGGCATTTTACGATTATTTTTCCTTTGCCTTTAGGAATACGTAATTCTTGTCCGCATGATTTGCATTTAATATACTTATATTTTTTATCTCCAAATATTTTCCTTTTAATACTCCTATATTTTTTTTGAATAGGATTTAAAAATTTTAATTTAAAAATATAATTTTCGCTGTTTCTTTTTATTTCGTTTGTTGATATAGTCCTAAATATAGCATAAAAAACTATCACAAGTGGCATTGCTTGTAAAAAATTAATTTTTAAAAAATAATTTATAAGCATTAAGCCAATTGCAAACCACACAAGTCCTATAGATAGCTCATCAATTCCATGTCTTTTTTTCAAAATTAAACACCTTCTACTAATTCTTTCATTATTTTTGATATATCTCCTTTTAAAAGATAATCTGCTTTATTATCTTTTGGGGTAGGATCTTGATTAATTACTACAAGTTTGTTTCCCCTATAAAAATCTATCAAACCTGCCGCAGGATAAACAACTAAACTTGTTCCACCGACAATTAATACATCTGCTTCGCTAATTAATTTTACCGCATAGCTAATGTTATCATTGTTCAAACTTTCTCCATACAAAACAATATCAGGTCTAACAACTGAGCCACACTCATCACACTTAACTACATTTTTAAATTTTTTTACATAAGATAAATCAAAATTTTTACCGCAAGATGTGCAATAATAATCTCTCAAATTTCCGTGAAGCTCTATAACATTTTTTGCTTTTTGCTTCTTGGTGGAGAGAATCTATATTTTGGGTAATAATTCCCTTTAATTTCCCTTCTTTTTCAAGTTTTGTTAAAGCAAGATGACAATCATTTGGTTTTATTCCTTCAATCATCAAATTTTCTTTTGCGTATTCCATAAATTCATCAGGATGATTTACAAAAAATTCATGGCTAAGCATATATTCAGGCGAATATGATGAATTATTTTCTCTATTATAAAGTCCAGTTGCAGATCTAAAATCTGGAACGCCAGATGCTGTTGATACTCCTGCTCCTCCAAAAAATACAATATTATTTGATTCTTTTATGATTTTTTTAACTTCATTAATTTTATTATCCATAATATCTCCTTACTATGACTATACCCTACTTAGATTTTTTAAATTTATTATCAATGCTTGCTCCAAAAAATGCGCCTATTACTGCACAGACTACTGCAACCATTTCTTTGTTTGGAAAATTGTAGGCATTATTTAAAATTATTGAAATAATTACTCCTCCTACAATTCCTATATACATATTTTTATTCATAAAGTCCTCACGATAAGTCTAAATCTTTTCTTAATATTTTTGCATTTATCCAAAATAATCCTAGAAATATCAAAATATAATAAATAAATCCTGTCAAATTTATATATGATTCTCCCTTGTATTTTATATATGAATAAACAAAAGCCATATAATTATAATCTTTTAAAATAATCTTATTGTGTAAAAGCAAGAAATTTTTATTTATGAAAAATGAAAGAGCAAGTATGGCTGTTGTCATTATAAAAATTAAAAATACTGAAATTTTTCTTTTAAACAAATACCTATCCATTTGCATATATAAAAATACTAAAAGAGCACTTATATTTATCAAAATCATTATAAAGACCAAAGATAAAAGTATTTTTGTATTTAAATATGTTCCTACTATATAGAATAAAAACACTGACAAAAACACCAAAAGCCAATAGAAAATATTTATTACTATTAGTTTTGCCAAAATAAATTCTCTTGCGCTTATTGGCAAGGAAAATGTAAGTATTGACCTGTTTGTGTAAAGGTCTTTGTAAAAACTATTTATAATAAAATAGGAAATTGTTAGGATAAAAACTACAACTACAATTATTTCTATTGAATTTATGGCTGAATTTATTTCTAGTGTTCTTGAAAATGCTCCAATTGTTTTGATTGACATCATTGAGATTAAAAGAATTACAAAACTTGCAATTGTTGAGATGAAAAATTTCATATTCGATTTTGCATCATACTTTAAATATTTTCTCATAATAATCTCCTAAAAATCAATCTTCTCTTCTATCAAAAATACATTGTAAAAAAATGTAACTGCTATTATCAAAATAGAAAATGTCAACATCCAAATATTTATTCCCAAAACTTTTCCGTCAACTCCATTGTAAAGCATGGAAATATCTACTCCATTTATATTTATTATCCTTTGGATGGCAAAGTCTTTAAATCTTAAAATCACAGGACTTATTGTGTAAATATTTCTTAAAAGCCAAACTATTATTGTAAATAAAACAATGGACAAAACCACTGATACAAATGAATAATATCTTCTAAAAATTTGTACTTTTGAAAGGGTTATTCCAAAAACCAAAAGAAGATAGGCAATTGAATAATAGATTTCTAAAACAAAAATATATACCATAAGAACCTTTATAGATATATTTATTAAATCATCATAAATCCCCAAAAATTTTGAGCTTATAATTAAAGATCCAACAAAAACTACAAGGCTTAAAAAGCCTATCACAAGACTTGCCAAAAATTTTGCAAAAATAATCTTAGCTACAGAAATATTTATGGTAAAAGTTATGTAAGATGACTTGTCAAAAATATCTCTTTTGTATCTAATGGTAAAAAATATCAAACAAACTGACAAAATTATAAGGGCAAGAGCTATAAGGAGAATAAAAAATGAAGTGTTTTTATTTTCCAACTCAAAGCTATTTAATTTATAAAATATTCCAACAAGACCTTGAGAAAGTATGGCAAATAATGCCATCAAAAGAAAAAATCCCCTTGACCTTTTTAATTCATATTTCAAAAATCTAATCATATTACAAAAATTTCCTTATACAAATCTACCATTTGCTTTTTATATTTATCTCTCAAATCTTCGGCGTCTTCTTCCAAAAGAATTTGTCCTCTTTGGATAAAGGCAGCCCTATCAAAAAGATTTTCCAAATCTCCAATTTGATGGGTTGTAATAATAATTGTCCTACCAATATCTACAGTTTTTATAATTGCAGATAAAATCATATCCTTTGCAATAGGATCAACTCCTTCGATTGGCTCATCCAAAATATATAATTTTGTATCACGAGAAAGAGTCAAAGCCAAAAGAAGTCTTTCTTTCATTCCCTTTGACAATTTATCAGAATAACCTTCCTTTGGAATTTTCATAAAATCAAAAAGTTCCTTGCAAACTCTCATATTAAAATCATCATAAAAATCCTTGTAAAGATTTACCGTATCCTCAATTGTCAAATTGTCATAAAGATGGTAGGCATCAGGCAAATAAGAGATGATTTTTTTAGTTTCAACTCCTACTTTTTTCCCATCAATTAAAATTTCTCCATCATTAGGCTTGATAAGGCCCATAATACATTTTAAAAGAGTAGTTTTTCCTGAACCATTTGGACCCATAAGTCCCAAAATTTTCCCTCTTTCAAGTTTTAAATCAATCCCATCAAGCACATTTTTTTTGCCATAAGTTTTTTTCAAATTTTTTATTTCTAATATATTATCCATTAGCATTCATCCTCAAAGATACAAAATCATAAACTCCCTCATTTGTAATTCCTATTGAATTCATATTTTTCAAAAATTCATTCAAATATCCATTTGCAAATTCCACAATTAGGGCATTTCTTTTGTTTTCATCAATTTTCATATAATAATAATCACTTTTCGCCTCAATCAAATCCTCATCCAAAAGTCTTTGGTAAGTTTTATCCACATAAGAAGGATTTACCCTAAATTTATTAATAAGAAATTCCTTATCATAAAACTTATCCCCATTTTTTAGAAAATTATTTATAATATTTTTGGCAACAAAGTTTCTAATTTCATTATTTACTGACCTATCTTCCATATTAGCTCCTTTTCTTTACTATATTAATCTATGATAGAAAATCAATTTCCAAATCAAAACAAAGACTTGCCTTCATAAAACAAGACAAAAATTTTTCCCCATAATCATTCAAATTTTTATAAATAAGAGGATAATTTTTAATAACAATTTTCTCATCAAGCATAGAAAGTTCATCAAAAAGCCCATCAAGATTATTTACTTCATATTCAAAATCAATTTTTTCATTCAAATAAGAAAAGGCCTCATCCCTTGACTTAAATTTATTTCCATCCAAACAAATCATCTAATTCTCCTTGGTAAAACTTTTGTAATGGTCTTTGGTGTAAAAAATATTAAAATCCTCATCATAAATAAGTCTTTCGCCACCACGTCTTCCACCAAAATAATTTACATCACATTCCTTGTAATTAGCTTCTGGAAGTTTATTTTCAAAATTTCCAAAATAATCTCCGCCAATTACTCCCTTATCAGTAACTTCCCATAAATTTCCCTTTTTAGGAATCCAACCAAGTTTTTTCGCCTCTTTTTTTGTCAAAAAATTTGGAGGAAGTTTTTTATAAGCTTTAATATAATCAACCACATCATCTTTTTTATAATAAGCCTTATCTTCAAGAAGACTTGTACATTCAACTTCTTCATTAGAATTAATATTTTCATGCTTTACACATCCAGTAAAAGCAAAAATAAGAAAAAAACTTAAAATAAATTTATAAAAAAAGTTTTTAATTTTCATTTAATTACTCCTTTGCTATAATTATATCAGAAAGGATAAAAATATGAATGTATTAATATCAAGATGTCTTTTGGGAATAAATTGTCGCTATGACGGAAAAAATAACGAAATAAAAAATTTAAAAGAAAAATTTCCACAAATAAATTTTATAGATGTATGCCCAGAAGTAGATTCAGGAATGAAAACACCAAGAAAGCCATGTGAAATAAAAAATACTAAAGTTATAAATGTTGATGGAGTAGATTTTACGAAAAATTTCAAAAAAGGCGGACAAATCGCCCTAGAAATTTGTAAGAAAAATAATATAAAAATCGCCCTTTTAAAAGCAAAATCTCCATCTTGCGGAAAAGATTTGATTTATGATGGAAATTTTAATAAAAATTTAATAAAAGGCGATGGAATAACTTGCCAAATTTTAAAGAAAAATGATATAATTATTTTCAGCGAAAAAGAAATTGAAGAATTTTATTCTTACCTAAAAGCTAAAATTAGCTAATCTTAAAATTTTAAAAAATTTCCAAAAAAATATTTGACAAATATTTTTAAAGCTGGTATATTATATATTGTCGTTAGGACATCGGGGTGTGGCGCAGCTTGGTAGCGCGCGTGGTTTGGGACCATGAGGCCGAAGGTTCGAATCCTTTCACCCCGACCATTTTTTTGCAAGCAAAAGCTTGCTTTTTTAGTTGTAATACGTAAATTTTCCCTTTTAAAATTGCACCGAGCGGTGCTTTTTTTATGCCTATTTTTAAAAATAAATTCTTTAGTGATAAAAAAATAAAAACAACTCATAGCAAATTTTATAAATAAATCTCTCCCACCCCCCCTCATACTAAAACATTTTGTTTCACAAACTCTCCAGTTCTACCACACTTTGTTTTAGGGGTAAATATGGCAAATCAAGGCACATTTACCCGGTCGAGATGGGTTACAGTTCATTTTATTTTATTGCTAAAGTTTTTAAATTTTATCTTTTTTGATTTACATAAATTTTTAAAATAAAATTTAAGAAACATTCTACTTTTTCTTCAGTAATTAATAATAAAAAAAATAACCCATCTCGACCTTGTGGAGAGATCTCATTTATTAAATCTATCTATGAGTTCTCTTTTGATTTTGCGATCGATATGGGTTATTTTTATATTCTGTTATTTTTAAATATCTTCTGTCAAATATGGCTTACCACTTGCTTTTGGTGCATTTGATTTTTTATTAAATAAAATTAAGAAAATCAAAATTGAAATGTATGGAATCATTGAAATAAATTCCATTGGAAGGCTTATGGTTGTTCCTGTTAAATAAGTTGCTATAGCTTGGGTTAATCCAAAAAATAATGAACCTATCAAAACTCCTTGTGGTTTCCAATTTCCAAATATTACACAAACGAGTGCAATGTATCCTTGGCCTGCAATTAAGGTTGGAGAAAATACACTTACTACTGCAAGTGACATAGAAGCTCCTCCAAGTCCTCCCATAAATCCTGAAAACATTACTGCAAGATACCTAATTTTTCCTACTGAAATATCTAAAGTTTCAGCTGCTTTTGGATGCTCCCCAACTGCAATTAACCTTAGTCCCCATTTTGTTTTATATAAAAATACATAAAGCAAAATTACAGATATTAAAGCAATATAAACTGTTGCATATTGAGAAAATATATTTTTTAAGGCTTGATTTGTAATCAAACCGTCAAATAATCTAGGAATTTTATTTTCCAAAGCAATTGATGGTGTTTGAGTTGCGCCATCAAAAAATAATCTTGCTAAAAACAAAGCCAAACCTGGCGCTAATGTATTTATAGCAATACCTGAAATTGTTTGATCTCCTGCAAATGTAACTGAAACAAGTGCATGGATTAGTCCAAAAAACATTCCAGCAAGACCGCCCGCCAAAAATCCTAACCATGGATTTCCTACATAATATCCTACTGTCGCTGCTACTAAAGCACCTATTGTCATCATTCCTTCAAGTCCAATATTTACTACTCCAGATTTTTCTGAAATCATTCCACCAAGGCCAGTCAATAATACTGGTGTAGCATTTGAAAGTGTATTTCCAATTATTAATCCTAAAACTGTCAAATTAAGCATTATTTCCCGCCTTTCTATTTTTCTTTTTGTTTACTTTTGCTTTTATAATTCTAAATATTAAAGGAATAGCTGTAAATAAAATTATTGTTCCTATAATTATAGAAATTAATTCACTAGGAACTCCCATTGTTCTTTGTAAATTACTTCCTGCGTATTTTAATGATCCCAAAAATAATCCTGAGAAAATACATCCTATTGGATTGTTAGATGCCAAAAGTGAAACTGCAAGTCCATCAAATCCAAAATTTTCCATAGCTGATAATAAAGGAAGTGAATAAGTGTAACCCATTACTTGAGTTACGCCTGCAAGCGAACACAAACATCCAGAAATTGCCATTGATTGGATTATTTTTTTATTTGCATCAATTCCACCGTACTCACTTGCTTCTCTGTTTAATCCTACGGCTTTTAATTTATAACCAAGACTTGTTTTTTCAAGAATAAACCAAATAATAATTACGCTAACAATAGCAAGAATTATTCCTAAATGAATTGGTGCTCTAAAAAATTTTCCAAAAAATCCATCAAATTTTTGGCTAGCGTTTGTAACTAGAGTAACTTTTGCTGAATCATTTATATCAAATGTTCCCATAGAATTTGGTTTTTGATAGCGATAAACTATAAAATTTTGAAAATAAAATGCTACCCAGTTAAGCATTATAGTAGAAATTACTTCGTGAATTCCAAATTTTGCTTTTATAAATCCTGCAAGTCCTCCATACAAAAATCCTGCCAAAAGTGCAACAATTATTGTAACAATAACATGGATTACTGGTGGAAGTTTTAGTAAGTAGCCCATCAAAAATCCTACAGTTGAACCAATTATAAATTGTCCCTCTGCTCCCATATTAAAAAGTCCTGTTTGAAAAGCAAAACATACACCGAGACCTGTAAGAATAATTGGAGTTGAATTTACAAGAGCCCAGCCGATATTTCTTGGGGATTTAAAAATTCCTTCTATTAATTTTCCATAAGCTTCTATTGGATTATAACCTGTAAGAGAAAGAACTATAGCTCCTACCAAAAGTCCCAAGATTATTGATACAAGAGTAAATAATAATTTTGAATTTGAAAAAGAATTTTTTCTTTTTGTTTTTGCTTTCTTATTCATGATCTCCTCCTGCCATTAATCTTCCTACTTCGTATTCATCAGTTTCTTTTGGATCAAGCTCTCCTACAATTTGTCCATCATAAATTACGCAAATTCTATCAGATAAATCCATTACTTCATCTAATTGAAAACTTATTAATAAAACTGCCTTGCCTTGATTTCTAAGCTCTACTAAATATTGATGGATAAATTCTATTGCTCCAACGTCAAGTCCTCTTGTTGGTTGAGCAGCTATTAATAAATCCGGATCATTTGTAATCTCTCTTGCGATAATTACTTTTTGTTGGTTTCCGCCTGAAAGACTTCCTGCTTTTTCGTTTATATCATTTGGTCTTATATCAAATTTATCAATCAAATTGTTTGCATTTTCTTCTATTTTTTTGAAATCCAAAATTCCATTTTTTGAAAAGTCTTTATCTATATTCTCCAAAATCAAATTATCTTTAATTGGATATTCTAAAACCAGACCTCTTTTTTGTCTATCTTCTGGAATTTGGTTCATGCCAAGGTCAATTATATTTCTAGGAGCTTTATTTGTAATATCTTCTCCTTTTAAAATAACTTTGCCTTTTTGAGCTTTTCTCATTCCAGAAATTGCATCTATTAATTCTGTTTGACCGTTTCCATCAACTCCTGCAATTCCTAGAATTTCTCCTTTTCTTATCGAAAGATTTAAGCCTTTTACCTTGTCAACTTTTCTGTTGTCCTTAACCCAAAGATCTTCTATCTTAAATATTTCTTCTCCAAGGTCAATTTTTTCTTTTTTTACATTAAAGCTTACATCACGGCCTACCATTTTTTCAGCAAGATCAGCCTCACTTACATCTTTTACATTAACTTTGTCGATGTATTCTCCCCTTCTAATTATGGTACAAGTATCTGCCATAGCTTTAATTTCTTTTAATTTGTGGGTAATTATTATAACTGATTTTCCAAGTTCAGTTAATTTTTCAACTATTTCTATAAATTCATTTATTTCTTGAGGAGTTAAAACTGCTGTTGGCTCATCAAAAATCAAAATATCTGCTCCATGATATAAAGCTTTTAAAATTTCAACTCTTTGTTGTTGTCCAACAGATATATCCGCAACTTTGCTGTCCGGATCTATAATAAGTCCATATTCTTGGCTTAATTTAACAACTTCTTTTTTTGCCTTAGCTCTATCAATGAAAGAATTTTTTCCTTCATAACCTAATATTATATTTTCTGTAACTGTAAATGGTTCTATCAGCATAAAATGTTGGTGAACCATTCCTATGCCCATGCTAATTGCTTTTTTTGGTGAATTATTTATAATTTCTTCGCCTTTTATGTAAATGTTTCCTTCAGTTTGAGGAAACATTCCATATAAAATATTCATAAGAGTAGTTTTACCAGCTCCATTTTCTCCAAGCAGAGCGTGTACTTCACATTTGTGAAGGTCAAAATCTACGCCTTTTAAAACTTTCTTGTCGCCAAAGCTTTTATGAATATTTTTCAATGAAACAACTGGGCTTTCATTTAAATACTTATCCATAATACCTCACTATTAATTTAGAATTTTCTAAATATTTTTGTAAAAAAAAGAGTAGTTTTTCTTCCTACTCTTTTAATTACTTATTTTTCTAAGTAGATTTTTACTTATTTGTCGTAACCCATTGATTTAAATTCTTCTTCGTTTTGTGGAACTTTAATTTTTCCATCAACGATTTGATTTCTTAAATCTTCAACCTTATCTTTAACTTCTTGGTCTACTAGGTCATTATCTCCATAAGCTATATCCAAAGCATCTCCATCTTTAAGTGAGAATGCTCTTGTTTCTCCACCTTTGAATTTTCCATCTTTGTAATCATCAAGTGTTAATTGAACAGCTTTTCCTACGCCTTTAACTGTTGAAGCCAAAATATTATCTGGAGCTTCTTCTTTTTGGTCACGGTCAACGCCGATTACGTATTTATTATTTTCTTTTGCTGCTTCAAATACTCCAATTCCTGTACCACCAGCTGCGTGGAAGATTACATCTGCACCTTTTTGATACATTTGGTTAGCAATATTTTTTCCTTTTGCTTGGTCAGCATAAGAATTTGCGTATTGAACTTGAACTTCTATGTCTTTTCCTTTTTCTTTTGCTGCTTGTTTTACACCAGCTCTAAATCCATATTCAAATCTATCGATTACTGCTGATTCCATTCCACCTACAAATCCAACATTGTTAGATTCTGTTTTCATTCCTGCAATATATCCAACTAAAAATGAGTTTTCATTATCTGCAAATGTTATTCCTAAAAGATTTTCAATTTTATCAGGATTTGCGTTGTCGATTATTGCGTAATTTTGATCTGGATTGTCTTTTGCAGCCTTGCTTGTTGCATCATAAAGAGCATATCCTACTGTAAAAATCAAATCTGATTCACTATCAAGAGCTGATTCAAGGTTTGGTTGGTAATCAGAATCTTTGTGTGATTCAATATAATCAAATTTAATTTTTCCATCTTTTTCGTAAGCTTTTAATCCTTCATAAGCAGATTGGTTAAATGATTTATCATTTATTCCACCTTGGTCAGTTACCATTGTAGCTGATACTTTTGCTCCATTTGCATTAGAGGCTGTAGAAGCCATTGAACCGTTATCAGAATCTTTTTTTGATCCACAAGCTGTAATGCTTAGTGAAAGTGCTAGAGTTAGAGCTCCAGCCATAATTTTTTTAATTTTCATCTCTCCCCCTTAAATTAAGAAATTGTTTTTTTGTGTAATACTATTTTATATGAAATTTATCTTTCTGTCTAGCTATTTTACAATAATAAAATTATTTTTCATTTTAATATATAAGTTTTTAATAAATCAAACAAATTCATCAAGGCATTTTCGTGACATCTTTCATAGCCATGAGATGCTGAAATTCCACAGCCTACAAGGGCGTGCCTATAATCATAAAATGAGCTCATAGCAGCAGATGCATCTGAGCCATAAAATGGATAAATATCAATTGCAAAATCAATTCCAATTTTTTTGGATGTATTTATCAAATCATTTGTTAAATCAAAATTGTAAGGACCTGATGAATCTTTTGCACAAATTGAAACCAATCTATCATTTGTTTTTAAATCATCGAAAACAACTCCCATATCTACCGCAATCATATCTTTTATTCCAGATGGATGGCCCGAACTTGCTCCGTGTCCTACTTCTTCATAAGTTGTAAACATCATATAAATATTTCTATCAAATTTTAAATTTTCTTCTTTAATTTCTTTTGCAAGTGCAAGCAAAACTCCACTTGATGCCTTATCATCAAGATGACGTGATTTTACAAAGCCATTTGAATATCTAAATCTTGAATCAAGGGCAATAAAATCTCCAGGATTTATTCCAAGTTTTTTTACATCCTCATCGCTTTCAACAAGCTCATCGATAACAACTTCCATTTCATCAAAATTTCTTTTTGAAATTTTTGGTGTATCTGATCCATGAACTGAAGGCTCATTTAATCTAAAAACTCCTTCAAATTCTTTTCCATCTCTTGTAAAAATTTTTACATTTTCAAATTCTGCATAATTTAATGGAAAGCCACCAAGAGTTGTAACTTGAATTCCTCCATTTTCTTTTATACTTCTTACCATAAGACCAAGCGTGTCGATATGAGCTGATAATAAAAGTCCATCGTCTTTATTTTTTTCATCTACATAAATTGGAACAATTACATTTCCCTTGTTGTTTTGGTAAGGCTTGTATCCTAAATTTTTAAATTCTTCCATCAAATATTTTTCGCATTTTTTTGTAAAACCAGTTGGTGATGGTCTTGTGCATAATTCTTTTATATAAGTTATTATTGTATTTTTGTCCATTTTTACTCCTTTATTTTCTTATAATTTAATTATAAATTAAATTTTTTTCCTTGTAAATTTAAAAATAAAATAAATATTTGTATTATAAAAATATATGTGCTATAATATTGGTGTAAACATTTTCACAACTAAATATGAAAGAGACTTTGCAACAAATTTATCCCATTATTTTTGTTGCTTTTTTTATATTTAGTAATAAAACAGGAGGTTATTATGAGAGACATAATACTAGGTGAATTTTTTGGAACAATGTTACTTATTTTATTAGGAGATGGAGTTGTTGCAAACGTTCTATTGAATAAGAGTGGACAAAAAGGTGCAGGTCCTGTTCAAATTACATTTGCTTGGGGTCTTGCAGTTATGATTCCAGCTTGTATTTTTGGTGCATTAACAGGTGCTCATTTTAATCCAGCCCTATCAATTGCTCTTGCATTTAACGGTGGAATCGAATGGAATACAGTTCCTTCTTATATAATTGGACAAATGCTTGGAGCTTTTTGCGGAGCTATTTTAGTTTATATTTTATTTAAAGATCATTATGACGCAACAAGCGATGATCCATTAACAGTTAGAGCAACTTTCTGCACAGCTCCAACTATACCAAACACTTTTAGAAACCTATTATCAGAAATTATTGGAACTTTTGTTTTAGTATTTGCTATTTTAGGATTTGGTAATGTTGCTGGCGCTGGAATGGGTGGCGTTGACAAATTATATGTATTTGGTCTTATCGTTTCAATTGGTATGAGTTTAGGTGGACTAACAGGTTATGCAATTAATCCTGCAAGAGATTTGGGACCAAGAATTGCTTATGCAGTATTACCTTTCAAAAACAAAGTAGATCCAAACTGGGGATATTCATGGATTCCTGTTGTTGGACCAATAATTGGTGGTATCTTAGCAGTTCCAGTTTTTAATTTTATATTTTAGTTTTTTATAATTTTAAGAAAAGAGAAGAATAAAATGTATGATGTAATAATAATCGGTGCTGGTGTAACTGGTGCATCAATTGCAAGAAGACTTTCTAGGTATAAATTAAATATTTTAATTTTAGAAAAAGAAATTGATGTGTCCATGGGAGCTAGCAAGGCAAATTCTGCCATAGTTCATGGTGGTTATGCTGAAAGCCATGATGAGCTAAGAGGAAGAATTTGTTACAAGGGAAGAGTGGAATTTAATAAGTTAAACCAAGAGCTAAACTTTGGATTTTTGGAAAACGGATCTTTGGTTTTAGCTTTTGATGAAGATGATGAAAAAGAACTTAATAAACTCTACAAAATGGGTCTTGAAAATAATCTTGATGATATTGAAATAATTAATCAAGAAAAGCTTAGACAAATAGAACCTAATGTATCCGATGATGCAATATCTGCTCTTTATTGCAAAGGAGCTGGTGTTTGTTCTCCATACGAATACGTTATTGCCCTTGTAGAAAATGCCATAGAAAATGGCGCTGAATTAAAACTTCAAAGTGAAGTTGTTGATATAAAAAAAGAAGAGGATATTTTTAAAGTAAAAACTTCTGATGACAATACTTATGAAGGAAAATTTGTAATTAATGCTTCTGGATTAAATGGAGCAAAAATTTCAAGTATGATTACAGAAACTAATTTTACAATCCATCCAAGAAGTGGCGAATATTTACTTATGCAAAAAGGAACTGGCGAGAAAATAAAACAAGTTTTATTCCAAACGCCATCTAAAAAATCAAAAGGAATTCTTGTAACAAGAACCTACCACAACAATCTTCTTTTGGGCCCTGATGCCATTGATGAAGAAGAAATCGATCTTGGAACACACATTGAAAGGCTTGCAGAAATTTACAAGCTTGGATTAAAATCTGTAAAAGATAATGTAATAGATTTGAAAAAATTTATCCGCTCCTTTGCAGGACTTAGACCTGCTTCATCAACGGGAGATTTTATAATAGAAAATACCAAAACTTCTGGTTTTATAAATGTTGTAGGAATCCAATCTCCAGGTATAACTTCTTCTCCAGAAGTTGCCAAAATTGTTGAAAATATTTTAATAGATTTAAATTTAAAATTGGAAGAATATCCTTCCTACAATCCTTATAGAAAACCTATTATAGAATACAAAGAGCTTGAAGATTTTAATAAGGTAAAAGATAAAATTGATTTGCCACTTGGAAATCCCGAAAGACTTGTATGCAGATGTGAACAAGTTAGCGAAAAAACAATAAGAGATGCAATGAACAGGGGTATCCCTTGTCTGACATTTGACGCAATAAAAAGACGTACAAGAAGTGGAATGGGATTTTGCCAAGGAAATTTCTGTAGGCAAAGAGTTCTAGAAGTTATGGAAGACGAAACAGGAGAAAAAATTTTAAACAGAAAATTCGACAGCGAACATTCTGGAATTTCTAGAATAAATAAAAAAGATATTAATAATTTCATAAAAGAATTAGAAGAAAAAAATTTAGAAGAATAATAAAAAAACCACAGGCTATACGCCTGTGGTTAGAACGTAGATAAAGTAGTTTAGTAATTCATTATTAATTATTAAAAAAATTACGCTACAACCCATCTCGACCTGATAAATATGCCTTGATTTGGCATATTTATCCCTAAAACTAGTGTGAAATCAAGGGAAAATTTGCAAAGCAAATTGGTTTTAGTGTGGAGAGATCTCATGAGATTTCTCCGCTCACTACGTTCGGTCGAAGTAGGCGAAATTTCTATTTTGTTTACAATCTTATCCACAGGCTTCATGCCTGTGGTTTTTTAATTGCTTCTTAATGTTTCTATTGCTGATAATTTTGTTGCTCTTATTGCTGGTAGATAGCCTGCTAGAATTCCTATAAATGATGAAAAAATCACTGCCATAACTCCTAGCCAAATTGGGATATTAAATTCCAAAGCTGTATCCATGGCTTGGGCGAATCCTGCTAGCAAAAATTTATTTGCTATAAATCCTAACAAATAAGAAATAAGTAAGCCTACAAGCCCTCCAAAAAATCCTATAAATCCTGATTCTAATAAAAACATAGTCTTTATATCTGAAACGCTTGCGCCAATTACTTTCATAAGACCAATTTCTTTTTGCCTTTCGTATATGCTCATAAGCATTGTATTTATTATTCCTATCGCTGCTACAATAAAGGCGATTGAACCTATTCCTGCAAGTATGAGCATTATTGTTTTTGTGGATTTATTTATCTCTTCTATCATATCTATTGATGATGATGTTTGATAACCCATCGACTTTACTTCATCTTCTACTGCTTTTACATTTTCATATTCATCGCATACAAGGGTAATATTTTCGTACAAATAATTTGATTTTTTCCCGCCATTTTCGCTCATATCATCAAGGCTTGGGCTTTGCAATTTTTTATCTTCTTTTTGCAAAGTTTTGTAAGTTTTTTCATTTATATACATTCTACTTTTTTCTAAAAAACTTGATTCATTCATTATCCCCTTAACTTTTATTTCAAGATCTGCAAAAGTTGGCTTGGAATTTCCTTCTTCGTCTGTGGGATTATTTTCCATATCTTCATAACCTAATCTTAGAATAAATTTTTCTTTTAAAATATTTAGGCCTTCAACATCTTCTTGTTCAAAGGATTCACCTTGTTTTTTCATCTTATATAAGTGATAGTCTGAACCCAAAATCATAGACATTTCATCTGATGGATTTAAATTTGATCCTGAATCTAACATGTCAGATTTTATTTGAGCAAAGACCTTATCAGGTATAAGGCTTATTCCATTATTTGCTTCAAGTTTTGTATCTTTATTCTTTTTCAAAAAAATTTCTGTATATAAATCCTTATGAGGAATTACATATTTTACATGTTTTATTTTTTTAAACTTGCCTATGCTACTTTGATTTATAGAAGTTTGTGCTTTGTCAGAACTTATTTCTATATTTTCCAATCCTCCAAAAGATTCAACCATATCTCTTTGTTGTTTTGCCATCGCCAAACTCAAGGAAATCATCATTATTATTGACACTGTTCCAATCAAAACTGAAAGTATGGTAAGAATAGTTCTAGATTTTCTTCTCAAAAGATTTCTAAAGGCAATATCTATCCTATCTTTAATTTTCATCTAAATCTAATTCCTTATTTTTTTCTTTTTACTCCTTTTTCTTATAAAATAAATCAATAAAACTATTAGAAAAATAGAGCCGATTCCTATAACAGGTGCCATATTAAAATCTTGTTCTACTTGTTCGGTAGATTCTATTGGATTGCCATTTTCATCCACATTTTCATTTTGGGACATTTGAACTTGTTTTTTAAAAGTTTTTTCTTCCTTGTGCACTTCTCCCTTGGAATCTTCATAAGTTAAAATTATTTTTCCCTTTAAAGGACCTTCTTTTTTAGGATTCATATTAAAAGAAAAAGATTCGCTCGCTCCTTGTGCAAAATTTCCAATAAAATGACTATTTTCATCTACATCAAAGCCTTCTCCTTCGACTTTGCACATAAAATTTGTCAAATTATCCTTGCCAGTATTGTAAATATTCATCGAAACATTTGTATCTTCTCCAACAAATAGTTCATCTATATTTATGTCACTTGTACTTATTGCTGCAGTTGCTACAACAGGTATTCCTATACTTTCTGTAGTTTGATATTGATTGCCAAGATAATCTTCATATTCAAAATTAACGCTCATTTGATAATTGCCAGCTTTTGTATTAGGCAAAACATTCATTTTTATAGTTTCTGTTGAATAATTCCAAGGATAAATTGCAGACCTATAAAAAGTATTTGACCTTTCAACTGGTGTAAAAACGGATCCCTCATTCCCATAAGCAGTTTCCGAACCTGCTTGATTATTTCCAGAAACTTGTTCAGTTGAAGATGTTTGGTCAAGAGAAACTTTCAAATTAAATATAGCATTTTGTGCATTCGTATTATACAAAGTCAAAATTATATCAAAATCTTTTCCAGCTTCAACCATTTTTGGTTGGATTTTATATGAAGAAATAATTAATTTTGGTTTATTTCTTATTTGAGCTTGCTCACTTGCAGAATCATCTTGTTTATTAAAATTTGTAGTGTTTTCAACTTGATTATTTTCCATTTTTTAATACCTCATCTATACTTAATTTTTCATGTATTTTTTCTATAAGTCCATCTCTCATAAAAAGGGTTCTATCAGCAAATTCTGTCATTTCCTCATCATGCGTTACCATAATAAGGGTTTGATTATTTTTTCTAACAATTGATTTTATCAATTCCATAATTTCAAAAGAAGTTTTTGTATCAAGATTTCCCGTAGGCTCATCAGCAAAAATAATATTTGGATTTCCCACAAAAGCACGAGCAATGGAAACTCTTTGTTGTTGTCCACCAGAAAGCTCGTTTGGTTTATTGTAAACTCTTTTAGAAAGTCCCATGTCTTTTAAAATTTGGTAGGCTTTCTCTTCTCTTTCTTTTTTGCTTTCGCCTTTAAAAATTAAAGGCAAAGCCACATTTTCTATAGCCGTAAGATAAGGCATAAGATTATATGATTGAAAAACAAAACCAATATTCAAGTTTCTAAATCTAGTTATATCTTCCTCACTCAAAGAATTTAAAGAAATATTTTTGTATAAAACATCTCCAAAAGAAGGTCTTTCAAGACCTGCAAGAATATTTAACAAAGTCGATTTGCCAGATCCAGAAGTTCCAAGCAAAGCAATAAATTCGCCCTTATCAATTGTTAAATCAATTCCATCTAAAGCTTTTATAATATTTGAACCAAGCTTATAATATTTTTTTACATTTTTTATTTGAATAAAAGTCATACAAGATCCTTTTAATTGATTAATCTAAAATAATAAATTGTTTTTCTTATTATATAATTTTTTTTTAATATTAATCAACTATTTCTATAATTTTTTTATTTTTTACCAATAAAGCTTAAAACATTAAAAAATCACAAAAAAAATCTATGAGTAAAAACCCATAGACTTTTTATAAATTCTTAAATTTCTATTTAAAGAATTGATTTAAAAATTTTACTTATTTTATAAAATTTTCCCTACTTACTATATTTTTTTCTAGAATCCTGTTGCTGATTTAAAGAAGAAATATCCAAGTGGTGTGTAGTACATTCCTTTGATATTTGGTTTCATCATGTATGGATTTACATAGAAATAAATTGGAGCTACTACTGAATCATCTTTTATTAATATGTCTTCAGCCTTGTGCATGTTTTCCATTCTTTCTTTTTGGTCTGATGTTGCTTTAGCTGCTTTTACATATTTATCAAATTCTTCATTTTTATATTGAGCGTCGTTATTTCCACCGCCTGTTAACCACATATCGATAAAGCTCATTGGATCGTTGTAGTCAGCAATCCATCCGTGTCTTGCTATATTGTAGTTTCCTTCTTTTCTTTCTTTTAAGAATACATTCCAATCTTGGTTTTGAAGATTAACTTGAACGCCTAGATTTTCTTGCCACATATTTTGTAAAGCTTCTGCTATAGCCTTGTGGTTATCATCTGTATTGTATAGATAATCAATTTGTGGGAAGCCCTTGCCGTCTTTAAATCCAGCTTCTTCCATAAGTTTTTTGGCTTCTTTAATATTTTTTTCATATTCGTCAGATTTTATTGAATAATAATCTCCACCAACTGTTCTAAAGTCATCGCCTTTAGCTCCATCTGCATCATAAACTCCTGCTGGTACAAAACCGCTAGCAGCTTTTTCTCCTCTTCCTGTAACTTGATCAACTATAAAGTTTCTATCAATTGCAAGTGAGAATGCTTTTCTTACTTTTGGATCGTCAAATGGTTTCTTTTCTGTATTGAAACATACAAAATATGTTCCTACGTATGGAAGAGTTTTTAATTCTTTTGTATCTAGAAGTTTTTTAATTTCTTCTTGTGGAGCTGAGTTTACAAAATCCAAATCTCCTGATCTATAAGCAGCATAGATTGCGTTTTGATCATCTTGTAAATGGAAAGATAATTTTTCAGCCTTAACTGATTTTGCATCATAATATTCTGGGTTTTTAACCATTGTTAAAGTTTGATTGTGATCCCATTTTTCTAATTTAAATGGTCCATTTGATACTAATGTATCAGGAGAGTTTGTCCAAGTTTCACTTTTTTCTACAATATCCTTTCTAACTGGCATAACTGCAGGAAAAGCACAAATTTCTTCAAAGTATGGACATTTTACATTTAAATTTACTACAAAAGTTTTATCATCTGGAGCAGAGATATCAAGTTTTTTATCTTCATATCCTTTTACCATATCAAGCATATATTCATAGTCTGCTCCTGTTTTTGGATCTACAAGTCTGTTCCAAGCATAAACAAAGTCATTTGCTGTTACTGGTTTTCCATCTGACCATTTTGCATCTCTTAATTTAAAGGTCCATTTTAGTCCATCTTCTGAAACATCCCATTTTTCAGCAATACCTGGTTTTAAAACAGCATTTCCTTTTCCATCATCATCCCATCTTAATAGAGATTCAAACATGTGAGAGATCATTATTGATCCATCTGATGCTGTATTTAGTTGTGGATCTATAGTTTCAGGTTCTGATGCAATATTTATATCCAATACTCCATCTTTTTTGCCTTCTTCTTCGTTTGTTGCAACATTAGAATTGCTACTATCATTGCTTTTAGAATTATTTCCTCCACATCCTGTAAACAGCATTGATAAACTCAACAAGCCTACTAATAATTTAGCCTTCATTTTCATTTTTATTACCTCCTAAATTGTGACAACTTACATAGTGTCCTTCTTCTACTTCTCTAAACTCCGGCTCTTCCTTCTTACAAATTTCTGTCGCATACGGACATCTTTCATGAAACCTACAACCTTTTGGCGGATTAATCGCCGATGGAACTTCTCCTTCTAGCTTTATTCTTTTTAACGATCTAGTAAGTTTGGGATCTGGAACTGGTATAGCTGTGAGTAGGGATTGGGTGTAAGGATGTAATGGGTTTTCATAAAGTCTTTCGGCATCAACAAGTTCAACCATTTTTCCCAAATACATTACTCCAATCCTATCTGAAATATGTTTTACAACTGACAGGTCGTGAGCTATAAATAAATATGTAAGACCCATTTCATTTTGCATATCTTCAAGCATATTTACAATTTGTGCTTGAATAGAAACATCCAAGGCTGAAATTGGCTCATCGCAAACAATAAATTCTGGCTCAACTGCAAGTGCTCTTGCAATTCCTATCCTTTGTTGTTGTCCTCCTGAAAATTCGTGAGGATACCTGTTTGAATGTTCTTCGTTTAATCCTACTGTTCTTAAAAGTTCATTTATTCTTTCTTGCCTATTTTTTTTGTATAGGCCGTGAATGTCTAAAGCCTCTCCAACAATTTCTTGAACTGTCATTCTTGGATCAAGAGATGCTGATGGATCTTGAAAAATTATTTGCATTTTTCTTCTTAATTTATACATTTCTGGGCGAATATTTTTTTCGCTATCAAAAATTGCCTCTCCATCATAAATTATTTTTCCACTTGTAGGTTCGTGTAATCTTAAAATTGTTCTTCCAAGTGTTGTTTTTCCACAACCAGATTCTCCTACAATCCCAAGTGTTTCTCCTTTTCTTATAAAAAAGGATACATTATCTACTGCATGAACTTTGCTTACTTTATTAAAGGAAGATTGAACTTCAAAATGTTTTACTATATTTTCACATATTAATAATTTATTATCTTCCATTTATTGACTCCTTTATGTGTAGGAAACATTTTGATCTGTGTCCATTTCCCATTTCAAGCATTGGTGGTTCTTTTTTTAGACAAATATTCATGCAATGTTCACATCTTGTCGAAAATCCACATCCTTCTGGTGGGTTTAGCATATCCACAGGAGTTCCTTTTATACTTTCAAGCCTTACTTGTTCTTTTGAATCAATTCTTGGCATTGATTTTAAAAGTCCTTTGGTGTAAGGATGTTTAGGATTGTAAAATATTTCTTCTACACTTCCTTGTTCTACAATTCTTCCTGCATACATTACACTAACTGTATCGCAAATTTGTGCAACTACTGCAAGGTTGTGAGTGATAAAAATTACACTCATTTTTGATTTATTTTGAAATTCTTTTATTAATTCAAGAATTTGAGCTTGAATTGTTACGTCAAGAGCTGTTGTCGGCTCATCTGCTATCAAAATATCTGGTTCGCAAATAAGTCCCATTCCAATCATTACCCTTTGCCTCATTCCTCCTGATAATTCGTGAGGATATTGTTTCATACGTCTTTTTGGATTGGAAATTCCAACGCTATCAAGCATATCAACAGCCTTTTGATAGGCTTCATCTTTTGAGCATTTTTTGTGTACCAACAAAGCTTCCATAAGTTGGTTTCCAATTGTATAAACTGGATTTAGGCAAGTCATTGGATTTTGAAAAATCATAGAGCATTTTGCTCCCCTAAATTCACTCATTTTATTTTTGTCATAATCAAGAACATTTTCTCCTTTAAAAAGAATTTTTCCTGATTTTACCTTGCCTGGCTCTTGTAAAAGTCCCATTATGCCGTAGCTTTCTACAGATTTTCCAGAGCCAGATTCTCCAACTATTCCCATAATTTCATTTTCGTGTAGGGTATAACTTATTGAATCAACTGCCTTAACTTCTCCAACAGGTGTGTAAAATGATATGCTTAAATCTTCAATTTTTAAAACTTCTTTTTTATTTTCTTTTATATTTTCCATAAGCCACCTATTTTTTCAACCTTGGATCTAAGGCATCTCTTAGTCCGTCTGCAAATAAATTCAATGATAAAATCATCAAACTTAATAGTAAAGAAGGAATTATTAATCTATAAGCGTAGGAATAAATTCCTCCAAGAGCGTCTGCTGCCAAAGCACCAAGGGATGTCATAGGTGCTGAAACTCCTATTCCTAAAAATGATAAAAATGATTCTAGAAATATTGCTGATGGAATTTGCATGGCAGTCATAACTATTACTTGTCCAATACAATTTGGAAATAAGTGTCTTCTAATTATTCTTTTTTTAGAACCACCCAAAGCTTCAACTGCTGTAACAAATTCTTGTTTTTTTAGCATTAAAACTTGTCCTCTTATAATTCTTGCCATTCCTACCCAATAAAGTAGACCAAAGGCAATAAATATTGAAATAAGAGCAGGTCCTAGGACACCAATTTTTTTTGCAAATTCTGATGATGAGGAATTTACAAAAGATTTCATAGGTTGTGATATACCAATTGATAGTAAAATTACTACAAGTACATCTGGAATTGAATAAATCAAATCCAAAATTCTCATCATTATAGCATCTACTTTTCCACCAAAATATCCTGAAATTGCTCCATAAATTGTTCCTATTATCAAAACAATAAATGATGCAAAAATTCCAACTATAAGTGAAACTCTAGTTCCATACATTGTACGAACCATCAAATCTCTTCCTAATTTATCAGTTCCAAAAGGATACCTAAGACAAGGAAATAAATTTTCATCGCCTCTGTATTGAGTTGTGTAATCTCCTTTTACCAAAAATGGTCCGATAAAAGCAAAGATACAAACAATTATCAAAAATCCAATAGAAACCATAGCTACTTTATTTTCTTTTAGCCTTCGTAAGGCATCTTGAAGATAGGAAGTTGGAGGAGTTTTTGTCATGAAATTTTCTTTTGAGCTTTCAGATGCAAGCTCAAAATCATCAGATGAAAATTCATATTCCTCTAATTTTAATTTTGAATTTAAACTAAATAAATCTTCCATACTAATCTCCTTTAGTTAAGTCTATTCTTGGATCTATAAATCTGTATAAAATATCAACAACCATATTCATAACAATTACCATAAAGGCAAAAAAAAGTGTTGTCGCCATTATTATTGGATAATCTCTATTTAAAACTGAGTTAATAAAATATCTACCAAGTCCTTGAACAGAAAAAACTGATTCAACTACCATAGATCCTGTAATAATTCCAGCAGTAAGTGGTCCAAGATAAGTTAAAACTGGAATAAAAGCATTTTTTAGGGCGTGTTTAAATAAAATTTTTCCTTCAGAAACTCCCTTTGCTCTTGCAGTTCTAATGTAATCTTGACCAATTGCATCAAGCATTGATGATCTTGACAACCTTGCTATGTAGCACATAGGATAAAATCCTAAAGAAAAACATGGCATAAAATAAGAGCCAACAGTGTTAAGTCCCATTGTTGGAAAAATTTTTAATTTTACACCAAAAAATAAAAGTAGGAGAGTTGCTACTACAAAGCCAGGAGCGGAAATTCCTATGGTTGTCAAAACCCTCAAAAATGAATCCAACTTTTCGCCTCTGTGATAAGCTGCGAGAGCACCTAAAGGAACTCCCACCAAAGTCGCCCACAAAAGTGCGATAAGTCCAAGTTTTACACTTGTTGGAAGCATTTCTTTTATAATATCGATAACTGGTCTGTTTTTTTGCATTTTTAAAGATACGCCAAATTCTCCGTGAAGAGCATTTACAATAAATCTTTTTAGTTGCACAGAATAAGGTTGGTCTAATCCATATTTTTTATTTAAAGCCTCTAGCACCTCAGGCGATTGAGATTTTTCACTTGCAAAAGGTGAACCAGGCACGAGCTTCATGAGAAAAAAAGTAATACAAGTTACCAAAAGCAAAACTGCTATCGCTTGTAAAATTCTCTTTATTATGTACTTAATCATATTTCCTCCTTGTTTTATCTAATTATATACTTTATCAAGATAAATTGCAAGCACAGTAAATTATTAATGTGATAACGTTATAAATTAAGATTTATCAATACTTTTCGCCGATTTCAAAAAACGAAAAGTTGAAATATTTTTCCAAAAAAATTAATTTATTTTAATTTTTTCTTATAAAAACTAGGTTCTAAATATTATTTTAATATTTATTTATTCTACACTTATTTTCTTCAAATTTTTCGATAAAAACCGCTTATATAAATTTAATGACCGCTTATCCAAATATTGTAGTCAAGGCAAAAATTTTTATGTATTATATAAACACAGGGAGGATTTAATGAAAGTCGAATTAATAATTGATGAAAGTTTAGATGAAAGTCTTGTAAAAATTTATGCTCCTTCATATAACGAAGATATTGAAAATATAAAAAGAAGTCTTGAAACTACCAATATTGATAAACTTGTTGTTTTTAAAGATGATGAAATTTATCTTTTGGAATATGAAGAAATTATTAGGTGCATAACTAAGGATAAAAATGTATTTATTGAAAGCAAAAACGGTGAGTATAAATCTAGAATCAGACTTTATGAACTTTATGAAAGGCTAAACAAAAATAAATTTATAAAAATATCAAGATATGAAATTATAAATCTTGATTATGTAAAAAAACTAGACCTTTCTTTTAAAGGAACAATAGCAGTGGAATTTAAAAATGGAAGCATTTCCTATGTTTCTAGAAGATATTTAAAAGAATTTAAAAAAGCCTTAGGATTTTAGGAGGAAATTATGGAAGATTTAAAAAATTTATTAAAATCATTTTTGATAGGAGTTGGAATTGGAAGTATCATAGAAATATTTATCTCCCTTGCTATAGGAGAAATCACTTTGGGAGTTCCAGAATTTTTAAATGGACAAGACTCTCTTTTAAAAGCAAGAATTATTGAGATAATCTTATACGGTGGTTTTGGAATAGTATCTTTTATCGGAGATAAGATAATAAGAGAAGATAATTTGTTAAAGGCAAGTCTTTTACATTTTTCAGTTTTAGCCATATATTTTATAATAGTAGGATTTTATCTAAAATGGCTACCAAATATACAATCTGCTGTTATTTCTTTAGTATTTTTTATCATTATTTACTTGATTATTTGGACATTAATATATTTTTCAATAAAGGCTGATATAGAAAAATTAAATAAAAAATTTAAGTAAAAGAAAAGTGATGAGAATAGAAAATTCTATTTTCATCACTTTTATTAGTTAATGCAATTTTAATTTAATTTTATTTTCTATTTGCTGTAGCTATTAAGGAAATTCCTGTATCTGCTATATTTTCTATAACAATATCTCCAACATGGACCGGAGCTTTGATACTTGCCTTATTTATTTCTACCATAGCTTCTTTCATTTTATTTTTTGGAATTGCATCGGCAGTTTTTACTGAAACTGAATATTCTTTTCCACCATCAAGTTTTACAGTTGATGTAACAACTCTTACTGGATTTTTTACTTCGTTTCTAGCGTAAACTTCCCCTCTTTTACAGGTATTTCCTGTAATATCGCTTATATTTCCTTCTTCATCCATTGTTACTGTCACAAGGCAGCCTAGAGGACAATTTATACAAGTTAAATCCTTTTTCATATTTCCTCCAATTTAATTTCTATTTCTTTTGCATTTTCATCTATATCTTTTTTCTTTAAAATTAAATTTTCCATCTCTCCTGGAGCATAAACTAATTTTCTTTTCTTTGTTACTTCTTTGCCGTCGACAAACATTTTTAAAATTCTATTTTGATAAACATTGTTTACCCTAAACCTAATTATAGCTTCATCTTGCATGGTATCTGGATTTATATATTGTGGAAGTGTATAAGAAATTCCATCTCCTGCCTTTAAATATATTGGCTCTTTTTGAGATTTTTGGAAATTATCTTTAATATAATCTGCTGCGTTTTTGGCTGCAAGTTCACTTTCTTCTGTTACATAATCTACCAAATCGTGAACATGAAGAACATTTCCTGCTGCAAATACTCCATCAACATTTGTCATTAACCTGTCTGAGACTACTGCTCCCTTAGTTTTTGGATCAATTTCAATTTTTGCTTCTTTGGTAAGTTCGTTTTCTGGCAAAAGTCCTACTGAAAGTAAAATTGTATCGCAGTCAAAGTGTTTTTCTGTTCCAGGAATTACTTTCATATTTTCATCTACTTGTGAAAGGGTACAACCTGTAACTCTTTCATCTCCTTCGATTGATGAAATTGTTGTATTAAAATAAAGTGGAATATCAAAATCGTCTAAACATTGAACAATATTTCTTTTTAATCCTCCAGAAAAAGGCATAATTTCAGCAACACATTGAACATCTGCTCCTTCTAAGGTCATTCTTCTTGCCATAATTAAACCAATATCACCAGAACCCAAAATAACTACTTTTTTTCCTGGCATATAGCCTTCAAGATTTATCATTCTTTGGGCTGTTCCTGCTGAAAATACTCCTGCCGGTCTACTTCCTGGAATATTTAACGCTCCTCTTGGTCTTTCCCTACAACCCATAGCAAGAATAACTGCCTTTGGTTTTAAAGTAAACATTCCATTTTCTTCATTCATCAAAGTTATAGTTTTATCATTTGCAAAATCTATTACAATTGTATTTAATAAAACATCAATATTTCTTTTTTCAACTTCATCAATAAATCTTTGAGCATATTCTGGACCTGTAAGTTCTTCATTAAATCTGTGTAAACCAAAACCATTGTGGATACATTGGTTTAAAATCCCACCAAGCATTTCATCTCTTTCAACTATAAGTATATTTTCAATTCCTTCATCATAGGCACGAGCAGCAGCTCCAAGTCCTGCAGGACCTCCACCTATTATTACTAAATCATAATTTTTCATTTAAATGCTCCTTACTTTACATGTCCTTTTATGTAGTAAGAATCTTTTCCATTTTTTACTACATCGTCATAGTCTTCGCCCAATTCTCTTGCAAGTATTTCCATAACTCTTGGCAAACAGAATCCTCCTTGGCATCTTCCTGCTGTAGCTCTTACCCTTCTTTTGATTCCATCAACAGTTCTTGCCCCAAGAGGACGATTGATTGCATCTACAATTTCACCTTCTGTTATAGATTCACACCTACAAATGATTTTTCCATATCTCTTGTCTTTTTTGATTAATTCGTCGTGTTCTTCAAGACTTAATTCGCTAGTTTTTGGAGTAGGTTTTCTATCATAAGTAAAATCTTTATTTTCTTCTAGATTTAATTTTTCGCTTACAAGATTTGCCATATATTCCCCAATAGCTGGAGCTGATGTAAGACCAGGGGATTCAATTCCTACACAGTCAAAAAATCCATCAAGACTTTCTTTTAAAATAAAATCTCCACCTACTTCATGAGCTCTGTTTCCAGAAAAAGATGTTATAACCATTCTTACAGGAACATTTTTTACAGTGTGATTTGATTTTTCTATAACTTCTTCAATGTGTTCTCTTGTTGAACGTCTATCATGTTTATCATCAATAAAATCTGAAGTTGGTCCTACAAGAGTGTTGTTATCGATTGTTGGAGATACCAAAATTCCCTTACCTTTTTCAGTAGGAAGATTAAACATAACGTGATTTACAAAGCCTTTTGTATCCTTATCCAAAAGTAAATATTCTCCACGTCTTGCTTTTATTTCAAATTTTTCATCTGAAACAGCATTGTGGATTTCATCTGAATATACTCCAGCAGCATTTATAACTGCCTTAGTTTGATATGTATTATTTTCAGTAGAAACTTCCCAATATCCGTCTTTCTTTTCAGTTTTTATAACTTTTTCGTAAAATTTATAGGAAACTCCATTAATATTAGAAACTTCTGCAAAGGCAATGTTCATCAAAAATGGATCAACAATTCCTGCCTCTTTTGCATACAAAGCAGCCACAACATCATCTGTTATATTTGGCTCCATTTTTAAAACTTCTTCTCTGTTTAAAATTTCCATTCCAGAAACGCCATTTTCAATTCCTTGATCATAAAGAGCTTGCAATTTTGGCATATCTTCTTCGCTGTGACAAAGAACAAAAGTTCCAATTTTTTTGTAAGGGAAAGATAATTTTTTGGCTTCATCTTCCATCATGTGATTTCCTCTTACATTCATTTTTGCCTTCATTGTTCCAGGCTCTGCATCATAACCACCATGGCAAATTGCTGAATTTGCTTTTGAGGTTTCTGTGCATACATCTTCATTTTTTTCTAAAACTAGAAATTTTCCTTTTTTCTTTGATAGTTGGTAGGCAATAGAAGTACCCGTTACTCCTGCTCCTATAATTATTGCATCAAACATATTTCTTCCTTTCAAATAAATTTAAATGAAAAAAAGCAAGTTAAAGTAGGGCCTACTTTAACTCGCTTTCTCATCGTCTTATTTTATTGTTAATTTTATTATATTACATTATATAATCTTTGTAAAATTATTCTTCGTAATGATTTGCCCAACCAAAGGCTCTTTGCATAGCTCTTTGCCAGTTTCTATCTTTTTTATCTCTTTCTTCAACAGAAATTTCTGGTGTAAATTCTCTATCAACAAGTCTGTTTTCTTTAATTTCTTCAAGATCTTGATAGAATCCTACAGCAAGTCCTGCCAAGTAGCAAGCACCTAGAGCTGTTGTTTCAAGAGTTTCTGGTCTTTCAACTTTTGTTTGAATCATATCAGATTGGAATTGCATTAAGAAATTATTTGCACTTGCTCCACCATCAACTTTTAATTCTTTAAGTGGCGCACCAGAATCTTTTGCCATAGCTGTTAGAACATCATTTGTTAAATATGCAAGGGACTCAAGAGTTGCTCTTACAATATGGTATTTGCTAGTTCCTCTTGTAATTCCTACGATTGCTCCTCTTGCATAAGCATCCCAATATGGAGCACCAAGTCCTGTGAAAGCTGGAACTACATAACAACCATTTGTATCATCAACTTTTGTAGCCATATATTCTGTATCATCAGCTGCATCAACAATTCTTAATTGATCTCTTAACCATTGAATTGCAGAACCTGCAACAAAGATTGAACCTTCAAGAGCATAATTTACTTTTCCTTCTTCAAGTCCCCAAGCAATTGTTGTTACAAGTCCGTTATCAGATTTTACAGCTTCTTCTCCAGTATTCATAAGTAAGAATGCACCTGTTCCATAAGTATTTTTTGCATCCCCTTTGTTAAAGCATGTTTGTCCAAACAAAGCTGCTTGTTGGTCACCTGCGATTCCTGCTATAGGAATTTCGCCATCAAAATATCCAGCAAAAGTATTTCCATAAACATAGCTTGATGGTTTAACTTCTGGGAGCATACATTTTGGAATATTTAAAATCTCTAGAAGTTCATCATCCCATTCAAGAGTATGAATATTAAATATCATAGTTCTTGAAGCATTTGTATAATCTGTTACGTGAACTTTTCCACGAGTTAAATTATAAATTAACCATGTATCAACAGTACCAAATAAAAGCTCTCCGTTTTCTGCTCTTTCTTGTCCATTTTCGATATGGTCTAAAATCCATCTAATTTTTGTTGCTGAAAAATATGGATCAACTACAAGTCCGGTTTTATTTTGAATTGTTTCTCTGTAACCATCTTCTACTAATTTGTCAGCCATATCAGCTGTTCTTCTACATTGCCAAACGATTGCATTATAAACTGGTTTGCCCGTAGCTTTTTCCCAAACTATTGTTGTTTCTCTTTGGTTTGTAATTCCTATAGCTTCAATATCTTTTGATTCAATTCCTAATTTTGCAATCGCTTCAGTACAAACTCCAAGTTGAGTAGACCAAATTTCTGTAGCATCATGTTCAACCCAACCAGGGTGTGGGAAAAATTGAGTAAATTCTTTTTGAGCAACAGACATTATTTCGCCTTTTTTGTTAAAAATAATTGCTCTGTTACTTGTGGTTCCAGCATCCAACGCCATAATATACTTTGTCATACAAACTCCTTTTACATTTTCCAAACATTATAATTTGATGATGATACAGCAATCGCCTTTGAATTTAGGGCATCAAAAACATCTTTTTTATCTCTAATAAGCCCTCCAGCAATAATTGGGATAGATGTTCTTTTTTCTATATCATCTAGTATTTTTGGCATAATACCAGGAAGTATTTCAACAAGATCACAATTTGCTTTTTTTAAAGTTTCTTTTACATTTTTATAGGACAAGGAATCAAGTACAAAAAATCTTAGTATGGATAAAAGTCCTATTCTTCTTGCATAAGCCGCATTTTGACTTCTTGTTGTAATAATTCCATCGGCATTTGTGTATTTTTTGATAAATGATGAAGATAGAGATGATGAAGAAAGTCCCTCAATAAGGTCTTCATGAACAAAAACAATCTTATCATGGTCTTTTAATTTTTCAACAATATTGGTTATATTTTCAATATTTCCATAAAGAACAAAAACTATTTTATTATTCTTGTAATCATCTTTAATACATTCTTTCAAATCCGTATTATCTTTTATTGCCATAATACAAGGATTATCAAAAAGCAAATCCACTATATCAATCATTTTTCCTCCAAATACACAAAGCGAGCCTTATAAAAAATAAGTGCTCGCTTCTCCAAATATATTTATTACACCCTCATTGTAGCACATAAAATTTATAAATGCAAACAATTTCATCTAATATTTTTTATTTTTTAAATTTTTCTCTTATCATTGTAAATTCAAAGATTTTTTTATTTTTTAATTATTATTTTTTAAAATAAAATCTTGAAATCATTTTAAATTTTAAATTTTTCAAATAAAAAAGATGGAAATAATCCATCTTTATTGTTCTTTTGTAAATAATTCTTTTTCTTCTTGTGTAAGTTCTCTGTAATCTCCTGGATTTAAGGTCTTATCTAATTGCAATTTTCCTATTGCAAGTCTTTTTAATTTTACTACTTCGTTATCGTTATTTGAAAATAATCTTTTTACTAAATGAAATTTTCCTTCTGTTACGTAAACGTAGGCTTTTTTATCTTCAATTATTTCAAGCTTTGCACTTCTTGCATAATAATCATCTTCTTTTATATATACGCCTTCTTTAAAAATTTCTACTAGGGCAGGTTCGATTTTTTTTGATGTTTCTACTTCGTATTTTTTCCAAATATTTGAATTTGGACTTATTACTCTGTGGATAAATTTTCCATCGGTTGACATTAACAAAAGTCCTGTTGTATCTTTATCAAGACGACCCGCTATTGCCAAATCTAAATTTAAATAAAATTCATCCAAGTCACTCATTACAGTTCCATCAAGTTCGTTTGATTGGCAAATTAATCCTTCTCTTTTGTTCATCATTATATAAATATTTTCAAAATAATCTACAAGCTCTCCCATATAGATTACTTCGTCAATATTTGGATCAACTTTTACTGATGAATCTTTTATAATTTCTCCGTTTATTACAAGCCCGCCTTTTTTTGCATTTTTCTTTATATTTTTTCTAGTATCAAGATTGGCGTTTCCAATCATTTTATCTACTCTCATTATCATTTTTAACTCCTAAAATATTTCTTACATTTTCTTCTAATTCTAGGAAATCTTCTATAAATCCTAATAAATATTCTTCGCCTTTTGCTGTTATATAATAATATTTTCTTTTTGGTCCAACTTTTGATTTTTCTTTTGAAGAAAATATAAGACCTTTTTTCGATAATCTTTGCAAAATAGGATAGACTGTAGATTCGGTCATATTATAAAAACCGTTAAGTCTTAGGGTTTCTACAATCTCATATCCATAAGTTTCTTTGTCTTTGATTATTTTTAGAATTACCCCTTCGATAACTCCTTTTAACATTTGAGATTTCATTTTATCACCTTAAAAAATTGTATTCTTTAGTAGGACTTAATCAAGTTCTTTTGCAAAAATATGCCATAGGACAAAATTTGCATTGTTTCTTATCTTGAGTTTTTATTTCAATATTTTTTTCTACTATATTTTTTCCTATTTCGTCTATATTTTTCATATCAAAATCCGATTTTTCTACTTCTATAAGTTTGTCTTCTTCAATAAAATATAAGATCATCTTGTTTACTTTTTTATTATTATAAACTAACAAATTGTAGTAAGTAAGTAGTTGGTTTTTGTAGGAAATTAAATTATTTTCATCTGCCTTTCCAGTTTTTATATCGATAATTGTTCCATCTTCAAGGATTATATCAATATTTCCTTGCAAAATATAGGAAAATCTATCAAGTTTTATATTCATTTCCGAATGTTTTATCGGAAAATTTCTATTTACAAAATTTTCAATTGGTTTTTGAAATTCTTTGTTTTCCTTTATAAAGTCATTTATTGCATGGTAAGAAAGATTTTCTTTTTTTAAATTTGTAAGATATTCGGCAAGAGAGTGAACTTTTGAACCAAATTCCAAAGATTTTGATTTTTCTTTTTTAAAATCCAAAACTCTTATAAATTTATATTTTAATGGACAAGATTTGTAAATTGAAATATCCGTTGTATATGCCAAAATTTCTTTTTTTACAATATCTTCTTTGAATTTAAAATCTATGGTTTTTAATATTGAAGACGAATTTAATGAAAAGGCAAAATTTTTAATGTAGGAATTTTTGGAATTATCCAATAAAACCAAAAGATTTTTTGCTCTGGTAAAGGCTGTATAATACTTCCTATAATAATTTTTTAAAAAATCACTTTCTTTTGCAGCCTCTAGTTTTGGACTAAATGCGCGCATATCTTTTCTTGGATTATCATTTAAACTTGATACAAATACCACATCATACTCAAGTCCTTTTGCTTGATGAATTGTAGAAAATATTACAGAATTTTTTGGAGCATCAAAATTTTCAAATTCGCTTACGGCTGAATTTTTGAAAAGATAAAAAATATATCCATAAATTAAATCCACTGATTTTTTGTAATAATTTATATCATAGCCACAAAGATTTGTAAAATCTGATAAAATTGATGTAAATTTCCCAATATTTGAAAGCTCTCTTATTGAATTTAATTTGTCAATTTTTTTATCCAAAATCTCCCTAAAAATTTCAAGTCCAAAAGCTTTGTATAAAATATCCGTGTAGGATTTATTTTCTTCAATAATTAATTTTTCTTCCTTTATATAGGCATTTAATTCTTCATTTTTTGTAAATTCTTTATCATCGAAAATGCTAACAATATATTTTTTGAAATTCGTTTCTTGAGTCCATTTGTACTTATCTGGATTTGAACCAGTAAGTTTTTTTGGTTTTTTTGAAAAAATTGAAATAAGAACATAAAGGCAAAGTCTAATTTCTCTTCTTTTGAAAAACAATTTCGATGATTTATTTAAAACATTTATTCCGTGATTTTCAAAATAAGTTTGCAAAGATTTTGGATAATCACTATTTAAAGACGGAAACAAAAATGCTATTTGATTCAAATTTATTTTTTTGTTCAAAAATTTTACTATATATTCAATATTTTCATATTCATTTGCCCTAGCCCTTACAACAGAATTTTCATTTTTTTCGCCATCATTAGCCTTAAGATTTTTTATTTTTTCAAGGTCAAAAGCATTAGAATTTACAAGAAATTGTCTGGATTTGTCAATTATTTCCTGATTAGACCTGTAATTAATATCAATATGATAAAAATTAGCCTTTCTTTTCATCTTCATCTTGCAAGTTTTATCAAAATCTCTCAAATTTTTAGGACTTGCTCCCCTAAATGAATAAAGAGCCTGATCATCATCTCCAAAAACCATAAGGTTTTTGCCCTTACAAAGGCTAAAAGAAATTTCTTCTTGAATAGTATTTGTGTCTTGGTACTCATCAATTATTACAAAATCAATCCTATCCCTAATTTTTTTTCCATAAAAAGGATCTTTTAAAAGATCATAAAATTTTTTTAAAATCAATTGATAATTTATAAGGTCATTTTCATCTAGAAAATTTGCCCATGCCAAATAAATTTCCAAAGCTAGAATATCACGAGGATTATTAGAATTACGAAGTTCATCCAAGTCGACCAAATTATTGGTAATATTCGCAAAAATCCCCTGAATTTGTCCGACCTCATTATAAGAAATAAATTTTGAAAAATTTGGAAGATTTTCAAAAATATCCATATTTTTTTCAATCAAATATCCTTCAATATGAGAGTCGATAACCAAAGGATCAAAAATTTTATTCGTAAAGGATTTATATTCTTTCAAAAAAGAAAGAGCAAGGGAATGGAAATTTCCAATCAACATATTTGAAGTATCAGCAAAAATTTTCTCTTTTTTAAGACCTGACTCCACCCTTTCAATAAGCTCATTCGCTGCTTTTTTTGTAAAAGTAGTTACAAGGATTTTGTTAGGACTAATTCCGTCATTTTTTATTAAAGAAATAATTTTTTGAACAATTGTGAAAGTTTTTCCCGTACCAGGCCCTGCCAAAACTGCACAAGGATATTTTGCATCTTCCACAATCAATTTTTGTTTTTCATTTATCATAAAATCAACTCATACACAAATCTTTTAGACCTTTTAATTTTGTCATCAACAGTACAAATTCCAATTTTTTCAAAAGAAAATTTTTTAATTAAACTTTGCATTTTATAATTATCAGGATGAGTGTCAATCCTAATCGACTCCATTTTTGAATTTTTTCCATAAGAAATAATTTCTTCAAAAAATCTATTAGCAAGACCCTTGCCTTTTGCACTTTCCTTCACACTCAATCTGTGAATAGTAAAAAATGGTCCATGATTTTTAAAATCATTTTCAATGTTTTTGTAATCTTCTTCGTAAGATTTTTTTAAAAAAGCAAAAGATAAAATTTCTCCATTTTCCTCATAAACAAAACTTTCTCCCGTCAAAATATTTTCCAAAATCCCCTTTCTATCAGGAAGTCCATTTTGCCATTGGTCAACTCCATCTTTTTTCAAAGCTTTTTTCCCATCATTTATTATTACCATTATTTCATCTAAATCTTTAATTTCTGCTATTCTCATACAATCATTATACATTAAAAATTTTTTATTAAATTTTCAAAATTTCTTTTGGTTTTGAAAATAAAAAAGCTATGAGAAAACTCATAGCCCAGTCTGTTGACAAACTAAAAATTCGCCCATTTCGACCGAACGTAGTGAGCGGAGAAATCTCATGAGATCTCTCCGTGCGTTCGTTTCACTCACTTAGTCGAGATGGGTTATTATTAATTTAATTCTAAATTACTAATAATTCTTAATAATTAGACTTTGTCTACACTCTGAGCTATGAGCAAAACTCATAGCCTATATATATTTAAGGTGGTCTTATTTAATTTTTACCAAGCAGGAATCCATGCTCCTCCTGTTAATTTTTCGTAGTCTTTTTTGGTTTGGTCTGTTTGGTAATAATTTTTTACAAAATCATTTAAAACTTTATCGTCTTTTCTTTCTTTTTTGGCTGCAAATACATTTACGTATGGATTAGTGTCATCTGCTTTTGATTCCTCAAATTTTAAAGCTGGATATTCGGTTGCAATTTTTGAATCTAGGGCAAAAGTATCATTTACTATTGCAAGAGCAGCTGAATCGAGATTTCTTGCTGTTTGTGCTGCGTCAACTTCTGTGATTTTTAATTTTTTTGGATTTTCTTTAATATCTTCAACTGTTACCGGATCTCCCTTTTCGCCTTTTACTTTTATAAGGCCTGCATCTTGTAATAAAAACAAGGCTCTTGCTCCATTTGATGCATCATTCGGAATTACTATTTCGTCATTTTCTTTTACTTCGTCTAGTGATTTATATTTTTTGGAATAAATCCCAAGCGGTGCAAGCATTGTATTTCCTATTGAAACAAGTTCTGTCTTGTGGTCTTTGTTAAATTCTTCTAGAAATTTTTTGTGTTGGTAAGCATTTAAATCAATATTTCCAGATTCCAAAGCCTCATTTGGTTGATTATAATCTGTAAAAACTACAAGCTCTACATCATTTCCCGTTTTTTCTTCGTATCTTTTTATAACTTCATTTAATACGTCGTTATATTCTCCAACCACACCGATTTTTATGCTTTGTTTTTCTTTTGCGTTTTCGTTTGAATTTGATGTATTTTTTTCTTCCTTGTTTCCACATGAGCTAAGTCCTAGGAGTAGGGCAAGTCCTAAAGCAATTTTTCCTATTTTTTTCATTTTTTATCTCCTTTTTTTATTTCCAAGCTGGGATTTCTGATCCCTTTGTTTCTTTTTCTATTAATTTTTTAGTTTCTTCTGTTTGATAATAATTTTTTACAAAATTTTCTAATGTTTTTGAATCTTTATCTTCTTTTCTTGCTGCAAATATATTTACATAAATTGCTTTTGCTGGATCGTCTTTATCTTCTAAATAAATTGAATCTTGTGTCGGAATAAATCCAGCATCTACTGCCATTCCAGAATTTATAACTGATGCAGCAACTTCTGTAAGATTTCTTGCTGTTTGGCTTGCATCAAGTTCAATTATTTCCAAATTTTTTGGATTTTTCTTGATATTATCAATAGTAATTGCATCTCCTTCTTTTCCTTCAACTTCTATTAATCCTGCTGATTGTAAAAGAAAAAGTGCTCTTGCTCCATTTGTTGGATCGTTTGGAATTGCAATTTTATCCCCATCTTTTATTTCTTTTACATTTTTTATCTTGTTAGAATATATTCCCATTGGTGCAAGCAAGGTGTCTCCAACTGAAACTATATCTGTTTTGTGTGATTTATTATAATCTTCCAAGAATTTTTTGTGTTGGAAGGAATTTATATCAATATCTCCAGAATTTAACGCTTCATTTGGTTGGTTATAATCTGAAAATGGTACGATTTTTATTTTCTTTCCCGTATCTTTTTCAAATCTTTTTGCCACATCTTCTAAAACTTCATTTTTTTCGCCACAAACTCCTATTTTAATTTCTTTTGCATCGGCAAATCTGTCTTCACTTTTTGCTTGATTTGATGGATTACTATTTGAATTTGTATCTTCTTTTTTATTTCCACATCCTGTTAAAGTTAGTACAAGTGACAAGCCTAGGGCAATTTTCTTTAAATTTTTCATCATTTTTCTCCTAATATTTTTTAATGTGATGTCTTTTTTATAATTAAATTGGCAATGCCTTGGATGGCATAGACAATTATCAAAATAACTATGACCGATATAATAACTACATCGTTTTTGTATCTGTTGTATCCGACTGCTATTGCAAGATTTCCTATTCCTCCTGCTCCAATTGTTCCAGCCATCGCTGTAAGTCCCAAAAGCGAAATCAAAGTTATTGATGAAGCTCTTACAAGTGATGGAAGTCCCTCTCTTAAATAAACTGCTGTTATAATTTCAAATGGTGAATTTCCCATAGCTTCCGCCGCCTCTATTACTCCCGGATCAACTTCTGCCAAAGCTTGCTCAACTTGCTTTGCAAAAAATGGCACGCAAGAAAAAACTAAAGGAACTATTGCAGCTGTCGGTCCAATCCTCGTTCCTACAATTAAATTTGTTATAGGACTAATTACTGCAAGTAAAATTATGAAAGGAACTGCACGAAAAAGATTTGTTATCTTATCCAAAATTCTATAAACTTTTTTGTTTTCTAAAATTCCTCCGTCATTTGTTACTACAAGTATTACTCCTATTATTAGTCCAAAAATTCCTGAAAATATGGCTGATAAAAATAACATATAAAAAGTAAGACCAATATCTTCAAAAATTCTATCTTTTATTGAAAATGCATAATCAAAGTATCCCATTACTATCTCCTAAAAGTTGTACATTTGTTCCACAGGCTATTAAATATTCAATCGCCTTGTCGATATTTTCTCTTTCTGCCTTAAAAGTCACTATAAGATTTCCGACTGGAACATTTGTAATAAATTCTATGTTTCCTGCCAAAACATTGGTTTTGACTTTAAATTTTTCATAAATTTCATTTATAACCGGCTGAGTTGTAGCTTCTCCAACATAAGAAAGTTTTACCAAAAATTCATCTTTTTTCAAAACTTTTAAATTATTTTTAACTTCCTCAAGGGTTTGATTTACATTTGTTGAAGTTTCTACAAAATCTTTTGTGAGTTTGTGTCTTGGATTTGAAAAAATTTCAAGAGTTGTGCCTTTTTCAATCACTTTTCCATCTTGCATTACCGCAACCTTGTTGCAAAGATCTTTTACAACTTCCATTTGATGAGTGATTATTACAATTGTTATTCCAATTTTTTCTTTGATTTCTCCCAAAAGTTTTAAAATTTGCTTGGTAGTTTTTGGATCAAGGGCGCTTGTTGCCTCATCGCAAAGTAAAATTTCTGGATCAGATGCAAGGGCTCTTGCTATGGCACACCTTTGTTTTTGACCTCCAGATAGTTCTCTTGGAAAAGATTTTGCCTTATCTCCAATCCCAACCAAATCTAAAAGTTTTTTGCTTTTTGAATTTTTTCTTCTTTTGAAATTTTTTCCTTTCTTATTGGAAAAATTACATTATCAATTACCGAAAGATTGTTCAAAAGATTAAAGTGTTGGAAAATCATACCAATTTTTTTACGTCTTTTTCTCAAATCTTTTTCAGATAAGTTCAAAAGATTTTCTCCTTTTATTAAAACCTCTCCCTCAGATGGTTTTTGCAAAAGATTTATGCACCTTACAAGAGTTGATTTTCCAGCTCCTGAAAATCCAACTATGCCAAAGGCATCGGCCTTTTCAATTTTAAGATTAACTCCATCAACTGCTTTAAAACCATCAAAGTCTACGCTTATATTTTTTAGTTCAATCATTATCTCTCTCTTTTCTATCAAAATTTATCAAAAAATTTAAGGCACAAGCTAGTCCATAATAAAGACCGTCGTTGTCTACATCAAATTTTTCAGTGTGAGCTCCCGCTCCACATCCTTTTTCTTCATTTTTTACACCGATTTTTACAAAAACGCTTGGAGCAATTTTCCCATAGCCATAAAATGATTCAGATCCAAAAGAAATTTCTTCATCAACTCTTGCATTTGGAAAAATTTCATCCAAAGAAAATCTTGTAAAATCAGCAAGTTTTTCATCATTTATAACTGGATAGGCAACTACTCTTGTGTAATCATTAAATTTAACCTTGCAATCATAAATACTTGCAGTTTTTTCTGCTACATTTTTTAATTTTTCCAAGGCTTTTTCTCCAACCTCATCTTCAAAAAATCTCAAGGTAGCCTTTAAATTCGCCTTATCAGGAATTACATTTGAAGCAACCCCTGCATTTATCGACCCAATTCCCAAAGTTACAATTTCATTTGGATTAAGTCCACTCGCCCATGTTTGGTTTAGGTTATTTATAATTGCAACAAGAGCATTTATTGGAGAAATTAATAAATCAGGTCTTGAGCCGTGACCGCCCTTGCCGATTACATCAAAATCAACCCCTGCACAACCCGCATAAACTTTTCCTTTGGAAATGGCAAATTTTCCTGTAGGAATTTCTGTATCAATATGATTTCCATAAATTGCATCAAATTTTATATTTTTTAAATGCTTAACCATTGGATAAATTCCAGCTCCTGTTTCTTCGCCTTCTTCAAAAATAAAATAAATTTTTCCATTTAAGTTATTTTTTATTTCTGAAAGAATTTTTGCACTTGTAAGGGCAAGAGCCATGTGAAAATCGTGACCACAAGCGTGCATCACGCCAGGATTTTTTGATACAACTTCTTTTTTTTTAAATTATTTTCATTTTCAAAAATTGGGAGAGCATCTATATCAGTTCTAAGTCCCAAAATTTTACCATTTCTTTTTGTATCAAGAATTGCCACAAAGCCTGTGGAATTTTCTACTTCTTCAACTTCCAAACCAATTTTTTTGCACTCATTTATTAAAAATTTGCGAGTTTCAAATTCCTTGCTTGAAAGCTCTGGATTTTCGTGTAAATAATTTTTGATTTTTTTTGCAAAATCTAAATTTTCCTTTACCAAATTTTTAATCTCTTTTGCACTTATATTTGTCATTTCCAAAACCTTTCCTTTCTAAATTTATGCAAAATAAAAAGTCCTTACTGTAGATAAACTACAATAAGGACGAAATTTTTCCGCGTTACCACCTTTTTTGCACTAAAAAATGCCTCTTCAGATACTATCATATCCTAACTCTATAACGGGAGTTCCCGTATAAGTCTAAATATCGACTTATCCCATCTGAGACCATCTTCATCACACTTTTTATTCACCCCTCTCAGCTAAACAGGGCTCTCTGTACAATAATCCATACGACTACTCTTCTCTTTATCTGGTTTTTAAAATCTATTTGATAAGTCAATAATACTATGATTGAAAAATCCTGTCAAGTCTTTTTTTATTTTTATAAATTTATTTAGTATATTATAAATAAAAACCCATTAATTTCAAACTTTTGCTCATGTAAATTAAAAATAATTTATTCAGATTTTTTAAGAGAATACAAATTAAAATTAATTTTAGATAAAAAAAAGAAGCCCTAAGGCTTCTCATGGTTTTGGTAAAATAAATTCATTTATAATATACTGTATTTAATTATTTGTGCAAGTTATTCCACCGTTACTGATTTTGCTAAATTTCTAGGCTTATCCACATCAAGTCCTTTGGCACAGGAAACATAATATGCCAAAATTTGTTGAGGAACAACCGACAAAACTGGATAAAGAGGGTCAATTGTCTTTGGCAATTCAAAAGTAAAATTAGAAATTTCTTTTAGATGATCATCTTTTCTTGAAATTGAAAAAATATTGGCTCCTCTTGAAATGATTTCTTTTACATTTGATATGGTTTTTTCCATTATATTTTCTTGACTTGCAACAACTACAACCGGTGTTCCTTCTTCAATCAAAGCTATTGTTCCATGTTTTAATTCCCCTGCAGCCAAAGCCTCAGAGTGAATATAAGAAACTTCTTTTAATTTCAAAGAACCTTCAATTACAGATTTATAATCAAGACCACGTCCTATATAAAACATAGAATCAAAATCTTTTATCTCATTCGCGTAAGTTTTTATTTTTTCACTGTCATCCAAAATTTCTTTTATTTTTTCAGGCATTTTTTTCATTTCTGAAATTATTTCCTTGTATTTTTCTTCATCAATTGTTCCAAGCTTTAAAGAAAAATCTAGGGCAAGCATATAAAGAGAAATTATTTGTGTAGTGTAAGCCTTAGTTGATGCTACTGCAATTTCTGGCCCTGCATAACAATAAATGGTTTTGTCAGCTTCCCTATCAAGAGATGATGCAACTACATTTGTCAAAACCAAAGTCTTTGCTCCCTTAATCTTTCCAAGTCTTAAAGCTGCAAGAGTATCGGCAGTTTCTCCAGATTGGCTTACCAAAATCATCAAAGTATTTTCGTCAATAAATGGGTCATTGTACCTAAATTCACTTGCAATATCACAAATTACAGGAATTTTTGCAAATTTTTCCAAAGCATAGGCACCAACAAGACCAGCATGATAAGCTGTTCCGCAAGCAACTATATAAATTTTATTGAAATTTTCAATTTCTTTTTTGCTAAAGGCATTTTCTTTAAAATCAATCATTTCATCAGTCATTTTGAATCTTATTGTATCAGAAATCGCCTTTGGTTGGTCAAATATTTCTTTAATCATAAAATGATCAAAGCCTTCCTTAGTTGAATCTTCAAAAGAAAAATCAACTTTTGAAATTTTTCTTTGGATTTTTTGGAAATTTCTATCATAAATTATAAAAGATTCGCCCTTAATATCAACCAAATCTCCATTTTCAAGATAAATTACATCTTTTGTATATTTTATAATTGAAGGAAGGTCGCTTGCTGCAAGAATGCCGTCATCTGTTATTCCCAAAACAAGTGGACTTTCTTCCCTTAAAACTATAAGTCTATCGCTTTCATCTTGGCACAAAATTCCAAGAGCAAAAGATCCTCTCAAGTCATTTTTTGCTTTTTTTACAGCCTCTAAAATATCATCTTTATAATATTTTTCAATCAAAACTGCAATAACTTCTGTGTCAGTATCAGACTTAAAGCTATATCCTTCCTTTTTTAGATTTTCTTTTAGCTCATTATAATTTTCAATAATTCCATTGTGAACTACAGAAATTTTCCCATTATTTGAAAGATGTGGATGAGAATTTATATCTGAAGGACCACCGTGAGTTGCCCATCTAATATGACCAATCCCGATATTTCCATCGATAGGATTTTTTGAAAGCTCGTCTTTTAAAACTTTAACCTTGCCGCTTTTTTTGACAGTTTTAATTAAACCACCATCAATAAGTGAGATTCCCGCCGAATCATATCCCCTATACTCAAGCCTTTCAAGACCATCCATAATAACTTCTCTGGCATTTAGCCTTCCCTTATAACATACTATTCCGCACATAGTATCCTCCTAATATTAAATTTTAGAGGTATCACTTTATTTTCTTTGTCATAAGAATTGCTTCTTATTTTTGTAAAATACTGAGCCTGTGAAAGCTATGGAGCACCCGCCGAATTTTCGATAACTCCATTCCTCGTCATCCCAAAAGGATCTGGCGCTTGTTATATTTTTACCTCGTTTTTTAATTATACACTAAAATTATGAGTTAAAAAAGTGCCATAAAACTAATTATTTTTATAAAATTTTTAAATAAAACTTTAAAAAATAAAAAAAGAAAATTTAAATTTTTTGGCAGTCTAAAAATATCCATACGCTAAAAATATTATTTAATAAAAGCAAAAATAATACAATCTCTTAAATTTTTAAAATTTCAAAAATTAAACATCAAAAAATTAAACATCAAAAAATTAAGCAAAAAATAATTTTAAAAATTAAATAGCAAGCGATTTGAAAACTTAAATAGAAAATAATATAAAAAAATAAACCAGACTTTTGAAAGTCTGGTTTATTAAAACACTTAGTGATTCATATACTATTTTTAGGATTTAATTTTTATTTATTTTCCATTTTTTTGTAAGATTCTAATCTTTCCTTTGCAGCTTCTTCAGCTTCTGCATATAATCTATCTGCATCTTCTGGGAAGGCTTTTTTAAGGGAAGCGTATCTTACTTCGCCTTGTAGGAATTCTTGGAATGATTCTGTAGGATCTTTTGAATCTAGGCTAAATGGATTCTTTCCTTCTTCTTTAAGAAGTGGGTTAAATCTCCATAAGTGCCAATATCCACTTGCTACAGCTTCTTTTTCTCTTCTTTGAGTCTTGCCCATTCCTGCTTTTAGTCCGTGGTTAATACATGGAGCATAAGCAATTATTAATGATGGACCATGATAGCTTTCTGCTTCTTTTATTGCTTTTAATGTTTGAGCTTGGTTTGCTCCCATTGCAACTTGTGCAACATAAACATAACCATAAGTTGTCATCATCAATCCAAGGTCTTTCTTTCTAACTTTTTTACCACTTGCTGCAAATTTTGCTACTGCTGCAAGAGGAGTTGCCTTTGAGCTTTGTCCACCTGTATTTGAATAAACTTCTGTATCAAATACGATAATATTAATGTCATCGCCACTTGCAAGAACATGGTCTACTCCTGAGAATCCTATATCATAAGCCCAACCATCTCCACCATAAATCCAAACTGATTTTTTAACTAAATAATCTTTTAATGATTTAATTCTTTCGATAATTTTATTAGCTTCTTCATTATCAGTTTCATTTGCAATTAATGATTCAATTTTTATGGCTGCTTTTTTGCTTTCTTCAAAGTCATCGTTATTTTCTAACCATTCGTTAAATGCATCATTTAATGGTGTAGAAACTTTTAATTCTAAGAATTTTTTCATCAAAGTTTCTAGTAAGAATTTGTTTGATTTTGTTGCAAGCAACATTCCATAACCATATTCTGCTGCATCTTCGAATAATGATGATGCCCAAGCTGGTCCTTCGCCATTATTATTTGTACAATATGGCATTGATGGAACTGATGAACCCCAAATTGATGAACATCCTGTTGCGTTTGAAATAATTTGATGATCACCATATAATTGAGTGATTAATTTAGCATAAGGAGTTTCTCCACAGCCTGCACATGCACCTGAGAATTCAAGCAATGGTTGGCTAAATTGAGAATTTTTAACATTTGTTGGAGCTATTTCATCATTTCTATATCCAACTTCGCCATGAGCATATTCCCAATTTTCTGCTTGTTTTTCGATTTGTTCATCTATTGGTTTCATAGCCAAAGCTTTCTTTGGAGCAGGACATACGTCAACGCAGTTTCCACATCCCATACAATCGTATGGAGAAACTTGAATTCTAAATTCGTAACCTTCAAGTCCTTTGCCTATAGCTTTTTTAGTTTCAAATCCTTCTGGAGCTTTTGCTTTTTGATCTTCATCTAATAAGAATGGTCTAATTGTTGCGTGTGGGCAGATATATGAACATTGGTTACATTGGATACAATTATCTATATTCCATTCTGGAACAAATAATGCTATACCACGTTTTTCATATCTTGATGTTCCTGCCATATATTGACCATCATCGTATGGAAGATATGTTGAAACTGGAAGATCATCTTCTTCTAGATTTATTATTGGTCTTACCATGTTTTTGATAAAGTCTGGTTCATTTTCATTTGCACCTTCTCTATCTTCGCCAAGGTTTTTCCATTCTTCTTTAACTTTTATTTCTTGTAATTCTTCACTTGCACGGTCAACTGCCTTGTTGTTCATATCAACAATATCTTGACCTTTCATTCCATAAGATTTTTCAATAGAATCTTTTAGATATTTTATAGCATCTTCAATTGGTAAAACTTCTGAAAGAATGAAGAAAGCTGTTTGGATAACCATGTTTGTTCTGTGTCCAAGTCCAACTTCTTGAGCAATTTTTGATGCGTTTACTGTGTAGAATTTAATATTTTTATCTGCTATTTCTTTTAATAAATAATTTGGTATATGTTCTTCAAGTTCTTCTTCTGACCAAATTGTATTTAATAAGAAAATTCCACCTTCTTTAAGGTTTTTAACAAGGTCATATTGTCTTACATAAGCTTGAGGAGAACATGATACAAAGTCAGCCTCATCTATAAAGTATGCTGCATGGATTGGGTTTGGAGAAAATCTCAAGTGAGACATTGTTAGACCATTAGATTTTTTAGCATCATAGTCAAAATATCCTTGAGCAAACATATCTGTATTATCGCCTATAATTTTTATAGCGTTTTTATTTGCTCCTACTGTTCCATCTCCACCATTTCCCCAGAATATACAACGTGTTGTTTGTCCATCAGAAATTACAAAACTATTGTCAACTTCAAGAGATGTATTAGTTACATCATCAATAATTCCAACTGTAAAGTGATTTTTTGGTTCATCTTTTGCTAAATTATCGAATACTGATTTTATATGAGCAGGTCTTGTATCTTTTTGTCCAAGTCCATATCTTCCTGCAATTATTTTTGGATTTCTATCTGAATCTGAGAAAGATTCTAATACATCTAAGTATAGAGGTTCTCCAGCAGAACCTTTTTCTTTTGTTCTATCTAAAACTGCAATTCTTTCAACTGTTTCTGGAATTGCTTCAAGTAAATGTTTTGTTGAAAATGGTCTATAAAGATGTACTTTTACAAGTCCAACTTTTCTTCCATCTTTATTTAATTCTTCTACTGTTTGTTGAATTGTATCAGTACCAGAACCCATAGCTATAATTATATCTGTAGCATCTTCTGCCCCTTCATAATTAAATAATGAATAATTTGTTCCAATTTTTTCATTAATTTTATTCATATAATCAACAACTATTTCTGGAAGTCCATTGTAAGCTTTGTTTTGAGCTTCAGTTCTTTGGAAATATCCACTCTTTTCAAATACACCACGCATAGTTGGTCTGTGTGGATTTAATGAATCATTTTTAAAATCATCAATTGCTTTCCAATCAACCATATCTTCAAATTGGTCATAATCCCAAACGTCGATTTTTTGAATTTCATGGCTTGTTCTAAATCCATCAAAGAAATTAACAAATGGAACTCTAGCTTTTATAGCTGAAAGATGAGCTACTGGAGAAAGATCCATAATTTCTTGTACAGAACCTGATGCAAGCATAGCAAAACCTGTTGCTCTTGCTGCCATAACGTCTTGATGGTCGCCATACATATTGATTGAGCATGTTGATAATGAACGTGCTGCTACGTGAAAAACTGCAGGAAGTCTTTCGCCGGCAATTTTGTACATATCAGGAATCATTAGTAGAAGTCCTTGACTTGCTGTGTATGTAGATGTAAGTGCTCCTGCTGCAAGTGATCCGTGAACTGCTCCTGCTGCTCCTGCTTCATGTTGCATTTCTGTAACTGAAACTGGATTTCCATATAAATTTAATCTTCCATTTGCTGCCCATTTGTCTATAAATTCTGGCATTGGTGAAGATGGAGTTATAGGATATATAGCTGAAACTTCACTAAAAGCGTAAGATACGTGAGCTGCTGCTGTGTTACCGTCCATGGTAACTTTTCTTCTCTTTATCGTCATAAAAATTACTCCTTTTTAATAAATTTTCATAATTAATTGTCTTAAGATCATAAGCTCAAAAATAGAACTCAAAAGAGTTCTATTTTTTTATTGCTTAACTAGTTCATCAATGTATTCTGCATTAGCTTCTGGATCTAATTTAAATCCTGAAATTTTATTTACTATACAAGCTATTGCAGCATCGCCTGTGATATTACATGCTGTACCAAATGAATCTTGAGCAACATATAATGCAATAATTAATGCTGTCATAGGTTCTGTAAATCCTAGCATTGATTGAAGAATACCTAGTGCTGCCATTACTGCTCCTCCTGGAACTCCAGGTGCTGCTACCATTGTAACACCTAGCATAAGGATGAATGGGAACATGTGTTGGAATCCTACATCTGATCCATTAAGCATAAGAATTGATAATGAACAAGATGTTAATGTGATTGTTGAACCTGATAAGTGAATTGTTGCACAAAGTGGAATTACAAAGTCTGCTATACCTTTGTTTACACCTAATTTATAAGTTTGGTTAAGTGTAACTGGGATTGTTGCTGCAGATGATTGTGTTCCTATAGCTGTCATGTAAGCTGGAATCATAGTCTTGATTTTTGAGAATGGATTTCCACCTGACATTGAACTTGCAATTGTAAATTGTGCAGTAATTGTTAGATAGTGTAGTATCAATACCATGATAAATACTCTTGCGAATACTGATAATACTACTGCTACAGTTCCTTCATAAGCCATGTTAGCAAAAATACCACAAATGTGGAATGGCAATAATGGAATTACAACATTTGATATTAATTTTGTAATAATATCAGAGAATTCATGAACTGCTTTTTTAAGAACTTCAGCTTTAGCTGCTGCTATACCAACACCTAGTATAAATGAAATGATAAGTGCTGTTGTAACAGAAAATACTGGATCCATTGGTGATTCAAATATTTTTTCTAGAGCTTTTCCTGAGTTTTTCTCTGGATCAAATGAGATTGCTCCCTTTTTAATAAAGTTAGGAAGAACAACGCTGCCTACAAAATATGTAATAGTTCCAAAGATAACGGTTGACAAATATGCAATACCTGCTGTAATTGCTAGTGTCTTTCCTGCTGAATCTCCAAGATCTGCTATACCTGGAATTACAAATCCCATAATAATTAGTGGAATAACAAATCCTAAGAAGTTGCCAAATAGACCATTAAAAGTAATTAGTAATCTAACTAAGATTTTTAAAACGTCAACTTTTTGACCTGCAAGCCCAATTAGAATACCTAGAATGATTGCAATAATTAGTCTTGGCAATAAACCTAGTTTCTTCATTTCTATTTTTCCTCCTTGAAATGAATAATATTGATCTTAAGATCAACTAAATAATATCAGTTTTACGTTTTCATGTCAACTTTATTTATGATTTTAAAAATATATTTTTATTCTCTGAGATTTTTTTCAAAATTTATTTTAAATCTTGTAAGTTCAAAGATTATAAAATTTATATTTATTTGTTATACACTTATTTTTTAAAATTTTATAAAAATTTTACACTTATTTGATTTATGATATAGTTTTCCCTCTGTACCTAGATAAAATAAAAGGATTTGTCAAAATAAATTCGCAAATCCTAAAAAAATATTATAAATTTATATATCAATTATTTCATCAAATTTTTCCAAATCTTCTTTTGTCATTTTATGGGAGATAATTATTACAGTTTGCTTTAAAGATAATAATCTTTCTATGACAATCTTTGAATTATAATCATCCAAGCTTGCTATAGGTTCATCATATATCATTATGTCCCTAGGATTTAATAACGACCTTAACAAACTTATTCTCATCATTTCTCCGCCAGATATCCCATCATTTGTACTTACTTTGTCACTTAATTTTTTATTTATATTAAATAAATTCAAATCAATCTTCTTATCTAATTTATTCCTATAAAACTTAATATTATCTTCCAAATTTCCATCTATTATTGTTGGTTTTTGGTCAACATATAGAATATAGTCCCTAAAGTCAAAATCTTTTATATCTAAACCATTCAACAAAATTTCTCCCTTATCAGGAGAAATCTCCCCACAAAGAATTTTTGCCAAAGTCGACTTGCCCTTACCAGATTTTCCCTTAATCAAATATTTCTTTCCATAATAAAATTCATAATTAAAATCTTCTATTATTTTTTTATCTTCGTATGCAAAAGATATATTTTTTGCAAAAAGATTTATTGGATATGTTAAGCCAAAAGCTTTTTTACCCTTTTGTTTTTCATCTAGAAGTTTTTTAATACTTTCATAAATAGGTCTAGATTCATTATACAAAGAAATAAGAGAAGATAATGCAATAACAGGATCTACTATATAATTCATAAGCTGTACTACCGAAATTATAGAACCAACTTCAATTTCTCCTTTAAAAGCAAGATATCCGCCAAAAATAAAAATCAAAATATATGAAATCGAACCCAAAGCTTGGGAAGATATATTGGAAAAATTATTTATATTTTTTAAATCTTTCCTGTTTTTTTCATGGTCAAATTCTATCTTACTTTTTTCTTCAATTAGTTTATCTTCAACCTTATATCTCAAATATTCATTTTTTTGCCCTAACTTTTTGCCAATGTATTTTTGATAAAAATCATAAAATTCATTAAATTTTTGAGATTTTCTTTGAATTTTTTTACCTAAGAGCAAAGGAATTAAAAGTGGTAAACTTGCTCCAATTACTGCAACAGGAAGAAGTTTGTAATTAATATATATATAATAGAAATAACTGCAAAAAACATGGTCAAGGCTAAATTTATTGTATTTATTTTTATCATAAACCTATTAGCATATATATTTTCAATATTTGTCGTGTAATTTGCAATATTTATTTCTCCAGTATTTTCCAAATCCTTTTTAAAAAGCTCATTTTTTAGATAAATGAATTTTTCCATACCAAGCCTATAATTAAGTCTAAACGCCAAATTTGAAGAAAGAAAATTTACCAAAACTAATAAGCCCAATTTTGAAAGATTTGATTTAAATTGTCCCATATTTAAATTTGAAATAGCAGTTACAACTTTTCCCATAAATATTCCTATTAATGAAAGACTTGAAGAAGTAAGAACTAACATTAATATTATTAGTAGATAAGTTGTAAAGGTTTTTGATTTATTTTTCATAACTTTTTCCTATTTATTTGATTTTTTATGTAATATATCTAATGTGATTTTACCTCACAATTTATTATTATCATTATCCATTTTAAAATTCCACTATCTGAATCTAAATTTTTATAAGACTTACTTTCTATTAATTTCATAAATTTTTTAAAAAAAGACGAGGATTTTTAATTTCCTCGCCTTTTTATAGCTAGATACTTTTATATCTCTTAGCTTATTCCTTATTAATAAATATTTTAATATTTATTTTTTTATTTTTGTATAGAGCAAATGCTGATCCAATTAAGACAAATATAAGATTTGAAGAACCTTCTATACCAGTCTTAACATTTGATTTGCTTCTAGAATTTGTTCCAGTTAAAACTTTTACCTTTCCAATTTTGTTTGGAACAAATTTCCATTTTCCTGTGAAATTTACATCCTTATTATTAACTACGCTACTATCTTTATCATATCCTTCAAATACCCAAATACCATCTTTTACTTTAACTTCTAATTTAGAAGGTTTTGTAGGAGAAACTTTTCTACCATTTTCTATTCCATCTTGATTTTTTGGAAGAAGGTCTAAGATTTCTTTTGGTAGAGATTTACCTGGTGTAGATGATTCAAATTTGTGAGTTACTTTATATTTATTTTCTTCAGATGAAGATTTTTTATAGATATGAATAGTATTGCCATTTTTGTCTGTTTCAGTTTTTACAAACTCATAGCCTTTTATATCTTTATTAGGTTTTTTACCATCTTCGTTTTCTGCGATAGGATTACCCTTTTCATCTACAAATTTAGTAACTACTTTTGGAGTATTTTCTTTCTTCTTGTAGATATGAATAGTATTGCCGTATTTATCTGTTTCAGTTTTTACAAACTCATAGCCTTTAATATCTTTCTTAGGTTTTTTACCATCTTCATTTTCTGCGATAGGATTACCTTTTTCGTCTACGAACTTAGTAACTACTTTTGTTGGATCAGGTTTCTTTCTATAAACATAGATTATATTTCCCTTCTCATCTGATTTTGTAGTTATTATTTCATATCCTTCGATATTTTTGCTTGGATGTTTTCCTTTTTGAGTGTCAGCAATTTCATTTCCATTTTCATCAACATACTTAGTTACAACATCTGGTGTAATAACTTTCTTCTTGTAAACATGAATTGTATTACCATTATTATCTTTATTTGTACTTATATAATCGTAGCCATCAATATTTACTTGATTTTGTGTTCCTTCTTTTGGTGGAAGTAGTTGGTTTCCATTTTCATCAACATATCTTGTCTCAACTTTTTGAACAGGTGCAAGTTTTTGATAAATATGTCTTGTATTACCTTTTTCATCTTTTTCGGTTCTTACAAATTGATAACCTTCTATAGTTGATGGATCATGTGTTCCTGCTTTATCAGCTAGTATTTGATTACCTTCTGTATCCACATATCTTGTTTCTACATCTTGGATAGGTTTTTTCTTGTAAACATGAATTGTATTACCATTATTATCTTTATTTGTACTTACATAATCGTAGCCATCAATATTTACTTGATTTTGTGTTCCTTCTTTTGGAGGAAGTAGTTGGTTGCCATTTTCATCAACATATCTTGTCTCAACTTTTGGAACAGGTGCGATTTTTTTGTAAATATGAACGGTATTACCCTTTTCATCTTTTTCTGTTTTTACAAATTGATAACCTTCTATATTTGATGGATCATGTGTTCCTGCTTTATCAGCTAGTATTTGATTACCTTCTGTATCTACATATCTTGTTTCTACAGTTGAACTAGGAATTAATTTATAAACATGAACTACATTACCATCTTTGTCATTTTTAGTTTCAACAAATTGATATCCAGGAATATCTTTTTTATCTTGTTTTCCATCTTCATTCTTAGCAAGAGGATTTCCTTTTTCATCTACAAATTTAGTAACTATAGATGGACTAGGAGTGGTTTTTTCTTGTAGATATGCTTTGTATTACCCTTATCATCTTTTTCGGTTCTTACAAATTCATATCCATCGATATCTTTATTAGTTTGTTTACCATTTTCTTTTGGAGCAATAGTATTACCATCTTCATCGACATATTCTGTAACTACATCAGCAGGTGGTGTGACTTTCTTCTTGTAGATATGTTTTGTATTACCCTTATCATCTTTTTCGGTTTTTACAAATTCATATCCGTCAATATCTTTTTTGTCTTTTGTTCCATTTTCTTTTGGAGCTATAGTCTTACCATTTTCATCGACGTATTCTGTAACTACATCTGGAATAAATTCCCATGTTCCTGTGAATTCTACATCTTTATCTTCTACAGTTTTGTTGTCTTTATCGTAACTTACAAATTTCCATGTTCCATCTTTAACTTTTACTTCTTTTGTTTTTGGCTCTGTTGGTTTTACTACATCGCCTTTAACTTTTCCAGTTTGATTTGCTGGTAGTAGATCTAGTACTTCTTGTGGAAGTTTTTTGTTTGGATCTTTACTTACAAATTTGTGTGTTACATTGTGTTTGTTTGGTGTGAATTTCCATTTTCCTTCGAATGTTACATCAGATTTATTTATGGTTTTACTATTTTCATCATAGCCTTCGAATGTCCATGTTCCATCATTTGTCTTATCTTCTACTTTTGTTTCTTTTGGTGCAGTTGGTGTTACAGTTTCTCCATCTTTCTTACCAGTTTGTTGAACCGGCGTTAAATCTGTAACAGCTTTTGGAAGGTCTTTTCCTTTTGTTGATGATACAAATTTATGTTCTACTTTGTATTCTGGATCTGGTGTAAATACCCAAGTTCCTGTAACTTTTTCATCTTGGTTTGAAATTTCTACTGAATTTTTGTCAAAAGATTTGAATTTCCAAGTTCCCTTGTTTGCTTCATCTCTAAATGTAGCTTCATCGCCTGTTGGAACTGGGGATGTTACTTTATCGCCTTTTACTTTGCCGGTTACTTTTTCTGGTGCTTTTGCTTTTAATTCAGCTGGTAATTCTTTGCCTTTTGTTCCACTTACGTATTCATATGTTACTTTGTGTTTGTTCGGTGTGAATTTCCATTTTCCTTCGAATGTTACATCGGCTCCGTTTACTTTGGCATCTACTTCTGGAGTTTCTTTATCTTGGTCTTTGTAGCCTTCGAATGTCCATGTTCCATCGTTTTCTGTATCTGCTACTTTTGTTTTTTCTGGCTCAGTTGGTTTTACTGTACTTCCATCTGCTTTTCCTGTTTGATCTTTTGGTATTAGATCTTTTACGGCTTGTGGAAGGTCTTTGCCTTGGGTTGCGGATACAAATTCGTGTTTTACATTGTGTTTTCCTGGTTCTGGATCTGGTGTGAATTCCCATGTTCCTGTGACTTTTTCGTCTTTGTTAGAGATTATTACGTCATTCTTATCGTATGATTTGAATGTCCATGTTCCTTTGTTTGCTTCATCTCTAAATGTAGCTTCATCGCCTGTTGGAACTGGGGATGTTACTTTATCGCCTTTTACTTTGCTGGTTACTTTTTCTGGGGCTTTTGCTTTTAATGCTTCTGGTAATTCTTTACCTTCTGTTCCACTTACGTATTCGTATGTTACTTCGTGTTCGTTTGGTGTGAATTTCCATTCGCCTTCGAATTTTACATCGGCTCCGTTTACTTTTGCGTCTACTTCGTCTGTAGTTTTATCTTGGTCTTTGAAGCCTTCGAATTTCCATGTTCCATCGTTTTCTGTATCTTTTACTTCTATTTGTGTTGGAGCAGTTGGTTTAACAACGCTGCCATCTTCTGCTTTTTTATCTTCTGGAAGTTGAGCATCAACTGCTGTTTTTACATCAGCTGGCATTTCTTTTATTGGAGAATCTTCTGAAACTTTAAATTCGTGCCTTACGTTAAATTCATTAGGTGCATCTTTTACAAAATTAGCTTTAAATGTAAGTGGTTCTGTTATTACTGCTTGTTTTAATTGTTCATCAGTAATTTTTTCTCCAGCAGGAATTTTTGTTCCATCATTTAGTGTAATTTCTTTATCAGCTGTCCAGTGGCTAAATTTATATCCTTCTTTTGCTTTTGTGTCGGTTCCTTTTGGATTTGATTTAAGTTCAACTTCTTCTTTTGTATTATCTACAAAGTTTTCGCCTTCCTTAACTTGTCCATTGCCATCAGTTGTGTAATTGATGATAGGAGCCCAGATAGCATAGATATAATTATTTTTGCTTTCATCTAAACTAGTTACAGTAACTTCATCATCTTTTTGGAATTCGGCTTTTGTTGCGTTTTTATCTCTATTCCATCCCTTAAATACATAACCTTCACGGGTGTAATTAATTTTTTCGCCTTCGCCGTTTCCTAAAACTTTATGAAAATCATTTGTAATAATCTCGTCAACTACATGTTGATCGCCAACTCCACCGTTTGCATCATAGGTTACTTTTGTAGTTGGTAAATCTGGAATTTCTTTCCATTGAGCGTAAAGAGTTTTATTTTTATCCATTAAGACAGTTTCGCTTGGTAGAATTAGTCCGCTAGAACCATCTTTTGTTTCACTCCAACCTACGAAAACTTTTTTGCCGTCATTTACCTTAACATCTCCCACATCTGCTGCTAACGCTTTTGCATCATTGATGTAAGAGTTTGAATCTGTTGGAGCAGTTCCTTCTACTTTGTCAGTATCTGGCAAATTCAAATCGTATTTTAATTCTAGATAATCATATTTCCACTTAGCATATAAGTGAGTATCATTATTTTTAATTGGTTTGTGAAGATTTGCTTTTACAAATCTATTATTTTCATTTTTCTCATACCATCCCAAAAATGCTCTTGCACCTTCTGGTTTAACTGGTTGAGGGAAATTCTCTTCGCTAACTTTATCATCTTTATATTTTCCATCATAAAGAGTGTCATCTTCAGGAATTTCGGTTATTTTTTCTATATCTCTTTCATAGTCATCTTGGTTGGTGTGGAAGGTCACTTCGTATTGACGAGAATCCCATTTTGCATAGACTGTAATGTCATGAGCAGGCATTTTTGCTCCATTTTCATGTTTGTGTTCTACGCTAAATGTTGAGTCTTCATACCAACCCATAAATACTTGATTAGGATTGTCAGGATTTGTGGTTTCTCCTATTTTATAATTAAGTCCAAAATCGCTTGTATCAGCTTCATATTTGTAAGGATTTGAAGCTAATTTCTTATTTCCAGAGTAATAAATTATATTATAAGTTTTGCGTTCGTAGAATAAGAAACCTACATAAGAACCATTATCTATATATTTTGTTCCTGTGTAATTAAAATATCCACCATAACCTTTTGGAGTAAACATATAATCTCTAAAGGCTGGATTATTTACATTTACTGATTGCAAACCATCAGCTGACATATCTCCAGTTTTAGGTTGGAATCCTTTTATGTCATCTACATGGTCAGTCTCATCTACCCAAGTATTTGTTTTACTAGCCCACATACCATCACTAGGTTCAAATACTCTGTAATTTCTTCCGTAGTAAGTGACATAATGTTCTGTATTTTCGAATTTTACTCTATCGCCTATTTCTTTCATGGTGCCAAGAGTAGCTTTCAATTGGTCTAGTGATCCGCTATTTATTTGTGCATTAAATTTACTTGGATCCCATTCAACAAAACGCAATTGGAATCCTTGACCTTTAGCATAAACTCTATACATATAAACATCTTTATCACCCATTACCGGGGCTTTAGTATAGAAAGATCCTATGCTTTTATCCTTGTAATAAATATAATCTTTATTTAGCTGATAAAACCATTGGTCAGAACTTTGACCATAGCGCAAATCTACGTGAATATTTCCGTTTTCATCTGTAGCATTGACCCAATTAGCTTGATAATAACTAGTTCCACTTGCATTTTTATAGACCCATATAGTATGAACATTTCTATCCATATAGACAGGCACAACTGTACTGCCATCAGCTTTTATTGTTTCAAAAGCTTGTTTTGTTTTTTCTTCGTTTAAATGGAAGCCTAAATAATCTAGGGTTTGAGGATTAGAATAGGTGTGATCCATTTTTCCATTTTCGTCTTTACTGTTGTAGCTATCATTAAATCTACCATCTTTTTCTGTTAGCTTAGCAATATCTTCAACTATTGGACCAGATGGAGCAACTTTAGGATCTGGATTTTCACTTCCTTTAAAAGGTAGGCTTGTTTTTTCTCCATTAAGTCCTCTTGCTGATATTATTTCATGGAAAGTGTAGCCATCATCATTTATATTTTGGACCATAACTTTAAATTTATAGTCAACTACAACTGGTTTCCATACAGCATAAACATTAATGTCTTTGTCTAACACTAGAGTATTAAGATCAACAGGATCTCCATCTTCTGTCAAAGACCAATGGCTAAATTCATAACCTGGTCTGGTAGGATCTTCTGGCATTTTGTCAAGCTTGCTATCTTTGCTTGCAAGTATTTGATCTTGGAAGCTTGCGCCGTCTCCTGTTATAAATGTCGCCTTGTGTTTAAACTCTGTAATCGCATAAAGTTTAATGTCAGTTTTTCCTGCTGCAATATCTTTTTTCAATGATTCCTCATCATAAACACCAGATTTTCCGTCTTTTGATGTTGACCAATTTACGAAGTATTTATTAGCATCATAAATTGTAGGATCTACTGGCAGTTTATAAGAACTAGCATCAGTGATGGTGTCAGTCATATAAACTCTATCATTTGTACTGCCACTTATGTAGTAAGTTATTACTACTTGGTTTTTGAAAACTGGGTAAACATTAATTATTTTTTTGTCGTTACCTTTAACTTCTATTGGCGTATCAAATTTAATATCATTACCTTCTTCATCTTGCCATTTCTCCAAAACATTGCTTTTATCTTTGAAGACATGACCTGGATCAGAAATTGATTTTCCATCAAGAATGATTTGTTTTTGAATCTCTTTTGCTGTATCTTTGTTTTCTATTGTGTCATTATAGAAATGATACTCATTGATTCCTTGTTTTGGAGATATTATATTGGCATAACCTAATTTAATACCAGCTAAAACTACAAAAGCAATAGCAATTAATACAGAAAACAAAATCTTTCTTGGATTTTTATTCTCCCTTCTCATAATTCTCCTCTTTTTCATTAGCATAAATCACAAATACAAGTCAAATTTGCGTTTCAGCTAGTTTTTGTAAACGTTTTTCAAAAACATTTAACGTGCAACAATCCAACAAATTTTAAATGAACTGATTGCTACCCCCCCCGTATAAATATACTTGTTTTTGAATATTTTTTTTACAAGAAATTTTTTAAAAATTTTATTAGCTTGTAAAAAATTATTATATTTTGTTCATTTTCTAAATTATACCATATTTTTAAACTTTTTTATACTAGATAATTACCTTATTAAATTATTTTTTTACTTATTATAGTATTGTTAATAACTATAAATCTATTGTGAATTATAAGCTTTAAATTTCAAAAAATATTTTTATTTTAATGCTTAAAAAATTATAAATTTAATTTTAAAAATAAAAAAACTCTTGCAAAACAATATTATTGTCTTGCAAGAGCAAATTTTTTATTAATATCCCATTGGCATCTGTGGTGGCATTTCTGGTTTTTCTTCTTTTATATCTGCCACTGCTGCTTCTGTTGTTAAAATCATGCTTGCAATGCTTACTGCATTTTCTAGGGCTGATCTTGTTACTTTTGTTGGTTCTACTATTCCTTTTTCAAACATATTTACATATTCATCATCGTAGGCATCGTAGCCGTTGTTTTTGTCTGATTTTTTTACATTTTCAAGTACAACTGATCCGTCCATTCCAGCATTTTCTACGATTTGTCTTAGTGGTGCTTCTAGAGCTTTTTCTATTATTTTTGCTCCTGTTTTTTCATCGTTTTCTAATTTTTCTTCTAGAGCTTGAACTTTTTTGATTGCTTCTATCAGAACTGTTCCACCACCTGCAACTATTCCTTCTTCAACTGCAGCTCTGGTTGCTGATAGGGCATCTTCGATTCTGTATTTTTTATCTTGCATTTCTGTTTCTGTTGCAGCTCCTACGTTTATTACTGCAACTCCTCCTGCAAGTTTTGCTACTCTTTCTTGGTATTTTTCTTTGTCGTATTCTGAATCGCTTGCTTCGATTTGACCTTTGATTTTTTCTACTCTTTCAGTTAGAGCTTCTTTGTCGCCTTTTCCTTCTACGATTACTGTGTGGTCTTTGTCAACTTTAACTTTTTTAGCTGATCCAAGATCTTCTATTGTAGCTTCTTTTAATTCCATTGATAGGTCTTCTGAAATTACTTTTGAACCTGTAAGAATTGCTATATCTTCAAGCATTTCTTTTCTTCTATCGCCATAGCCTGGTGCTTTTACTGCTACTACGTTGAAGGTTCCTCTTAATTTGTTTAATACTAATGTTGTTAAAGCTTCTCCGTCTACATCATCTGCAATTATTAAAAGTGGTTTTGATGATTGAACAATTTCTTCAAGAAGTGGTAGGATTTCTTGGATATTTGAGATTTTTTTGTCTGTTACAAGTATATATGGGTCATCTAAATCTGCAACCATTTTTTCGTTGTCTGTTGCCATGTATGGTGACAAATATCCCTTGTCAAATTGCATTCCTTCTACTACATCAAGGTAGGTGTCTGTTGTTTTGGATTCTTCTACTGTGATTACTCCATCATTTCCTACTTTTTCCATAGCATCTGCAATAAATTTACCAATTTCTGGATCTGCTGATGAGATTGTTCCTACTTGCTCGATTGCTTTTTTATCTTCTACTTCTTTTGATGATTCTTTGATGTAAGAAACAACTTCACTGCTTGCCTTTTTTAGTCCCTTATTTAAAACTACTGGATTTGCTCCTGCAGCTAAATTTTTAAGTCCTTCTTTTATTATTGCTTGGGCAAGAACTGTTGCTGTTGTTGTTCCATCTCCTGCTACATCATTTGTTTTTGTAGCAACTTCTTTTACAAGTTGAGCTCCCATATTTTCAAACCTATCTTCAAGTTCGATTTCTTGGGCAATTGTTACACCATCGTTTGTGATTGTTGGTGCTCCGTATGATTTATCTAAAACTACATTTCTTCCTTTTGGTCCTAGAGTAACTTTTACAGCATTTGCTAATTTATCAATTCCTCTTTCAAGACCATCTCTTGCATTTTTGCCATAATTTATATCTTTTGCCATAATTTTCTCCTATTCTACTACTGCTAATACGTCTTTGTATGCTAAAACTACGTAATTTTCGCCGTCAATTTTTACATCAGTTCCTGCATATTGGGAATAAATAACCTTATCTCCTTCTTTTAAGGAATCTTTTTTGTCTTTGTCATTTAAAATATCATTGCTTATTGCAACAACTTCTGCGTATTGTGGTTTTTCTTGTGCAGATTCTGGTAAAACTATGCCAGATTGAGTTTTCTTTTCTGCTTCTAATTTTTTTATAACTACTCTTTCACCGATTGGTTTTAAGTTCATTTTATTTCCTCCTTTTAGCACTCTTTGTCTTTGACTGCTAAGCTCTAATTTAAATATACAAGTAATTTAAAATAATGCAAGTTTTATTTGCCGATGGCATTTTCTCTTCCATAATAAAATAAATATTGTTGAACGTATCCTGCATTTTGTCCAAAATATTTATCAGCGTAGGCAGAAATTTGTTTTTTTGGAACTTCTTTTTTTATAAATAAAAATTCCATAACTCTTTTTATCCAAACATCAACCGGGAAAGTTTCTCTTTTGTGAAAGGCAAAAAGCAAAATACAATCGGCAACCTTTGGTCCAACTCCTGGAAGCTCTTGTAGTTTTTTTCTCAAATCTTCTGTCGGCATTTTTATATCTTTTTCAAAGTCAAAAAATCCATCATTAATTAATTTTGCAGTTTCAACTATTCTTTTATCACGAAAACCAACTCTTGCCTTTTCTCTTAAGTCTTCTGGCCTTGCCTTGGATAGTTGTTCAGGATTAGGGAAAGAATAATATTTTCTTCCTTTATATTCTCCAATATAATCTCCATACATTTCAGAAATTATCCTCACAGCTTTTTTAATTCTTGGGATTTGGTTGTTGGCTGAAATTATAAAAGAAATTAGGGTTTCAAAAAATTGTTGATTCAATATTCTAATTCCTGCCCCATATTCTGTAGCCTCTTTTAGGGTCTTATCTAGAGAAATTTTTTCTTTTATTTTTCCATAATCTACTCCAAGGTCAAAATAATCGTAGAAAATATCATAAAAATCTTTTTCACTTACATTGTCTATAATTATCTTTTCCCCTTCTTTTTTGAGATTTATAATTTTTCCCAAAAAAACTGCAGTAAATGATCCATCTTCTTCCTCAAAAAAATTAAAACATTGGCCGCAGGTAAAAATATCTTTTGGGTCAAAAGATTCATGGTAAAAAATCAATTGACCCTTTTCTTCTTTTATATTTAATTTATTTTTATTTTCTTCTATATATCTATTCATTTTTTTCCTACTTTATTCTTAGAGCATGGACTGCAAGTCTTTGATCTTTATAATCGTATTGGCAAGTTGATAGGGTAATTATCGTGTCATCTTCCTTAAAATCACGAGTTTCAAGTTCATTTTCAGAATTTGATTTTAACTTGTCAAAATATTTAAGTTTTTCCTCTTTATCTTCAAAATCCAAAGTCCTATAATCATAATTTGATGGAATACCATAAGCTGCGAAAACTTGATATTCTCTAAGCCCTTCATTTGTTGTAACATATATAGTTCTATGACTTTGAGCAAAATCATTTTTTCTATATCCATCAAGACCTGTAAACATTGATTTTATATCATCCAAATGATGCCCATATATTACACTATTGTCATCATTCATTTTAGGATCATTCATATAATCCATAAAAATAGAACCAGCTATATCATAATTTTTATCTATACCCTTTCTTAAATAAAAATTATTGTCCTTAGCTTGAAAAATCGGATAAGAAATATAAGTTCCTGGAATTTCCAAAAAAGCAACAATATCAGAATTTTCTTTTTGCAATTTTTTCAAAATAGCCATATATTTCTTTTCTAATTTTTCAAAATCATTTAAATTATCATTTGAGTCATTTTCGCTTTGATCTTTCTCAACATTTTTTACTATATCTGATATGTGTTTGTTATTCTTATAATTTTTATAATAGTCATATCCCCTTCTACCAAGAAGGAATAAACATACAATTATAACTATAACAAGAATAAGCCTAATAAATTTTAAAATCTTATCTTTCATTTTCTCACCTTTAAAACTTCCTTTCTATTAGTATAATAATATAAAATGGAAAAATTTTGAAATTTATTTTAAGGAGAATATATGTCAGAATATAAATTATTTGTAGGAACAGCTTGTCCTCACTGTAGAAAAGTTGAAAATTTTATGGAAGAAAATAATATAGAAATTCAAATAGTAAATATAAATGAAGATAGAGAAGCTATGAAAGAATTAATCGAAAAAGGCGGCAAAAGACAAGTACCATGTCTTTTCCATGATGGAGAATACATGTACGAATCAAATGATATAATAGAATTTTTAAAAAACAAATAAATTTTTAGGCGTGTGTTTTAAATGCACGTTTTTTTTATATTTAAAATTTACAAAATAAAAAAAGACTTTGGGTATAAAGTTAGAAAGGAGAGTTTATGATAAAATTAATAGCAACAGATTGCGACGAAACCCTCTTATCAGACGATAAGACCATTCACAAAAGAAATATAGACGCTATAAAAAAAGCCCAAGAAATGGGAATAATAATTGCAACAGCAACAGGTCGTGGACCCTACCAACTTTTTGATATACTAGAGCAAATCGATAATGTAAAAGAAGATAGATTTTCAATTCTTTGTAATGGTGGGATAATAATGGACAATGTAACAAAAAAAGTTGTAGAAGCATCCCCAATAGATTACAAAAAAGCAGTTGAAATTTCAGATTATTGCAACGAAGTAGGAGTACATTTTGAAATTTATACCGATAAACACTGCTATGTTTTTGCAAACGGAAACGAGGTAGAAGGAAATTACGACAAAAATATCTACAAATTTGTCCAAAAAGCAAAAGACATTAAAAATCTAGATAAAGAAATAATAGTAAAAGTAATAATAAAAAATTCAAATCTAAACTATTTAATGAGCTTAGAAGAAGATATAGCAAGAATATGCAATTGGGATATTTCAATCTCCTACTCATCAGATACCTTCATGGAAATAAACAGAAAAAATGTAAACAAGGCAAAAGCCCTAGAAAAATTGTGCGCTCACTATGGTATAGGAATGGAAAACGTCCTAACAATAGGAGATAATTACAACGACAAAGAAATGCTAGAAGAAGCAGGCTATTCCGCCGCAGTCCAAAACGCCCATCTTTTATTAAAAGATATATCAAAATACACAACAAAAGCAACAAATAACCAAGGCGCAGTAGGCGAGGCGATAGAAAAATTTGTTTTAAATGAAATATAAATTTAAAAAATACCCCAAAATCTTTTTTTTTGATTTTGGGGTATTTTTTACCACACAGATTTTTCTTTTAGGAAAAATTTGTAGATAGCGTATCCTATTGCTGACAATATTCCTAGAGGAATTATTAAAAGTAAGATTGGGATAAGGATTAGTCCTCCTCCTATAAAAACTGGTATTAGTAGGGCAAATATTATTGAAAATATTATTTTTAAAATTTTAAATCCTAGTATTATGCCTAAGATTCCTAGGATTATTTTTATAATTTGATTTTTATCTTTCATTTTTTTACCTTTATCTAAATATGTCTTCTTTTTTTATCAAAACTTTGTATAGGAAATATATAACAAATAAGGGTATTACTACTGACCAAATTATTTTTATTGCTACTCCCAAAAGTTTTAATATAATCGTTGCTATTATGGCTAATACAAAAACTCTTAGTACTCTTTCTGCTTGTTGGTTCATAATTTCCTCCCATCTTATTTTTATTATACTTCCTTTTTATATTTTTCAAGTTTTATTTTAATTTATTTAATTTTTTACTTTAATTTTATTAATTTATATTTATTTTTGTTATAAATATTTATTTTATCTATTTTTTCAAAAATAAAAAATAGCCTAGCTGGCTATTTTTCTTTTATTGTTATTGTAAAATTTTCTTTGAATTTTTCTTTTGCTTTTAGGATATAGGGATTGTTTAATTTTTTTGTAAAACTTGGCCCGTTTAGGCATGGTTCTAGGCACAAATAATCTCCGTGAAAATCTGTCCATATTGCAAATTCTTGGAAATTATTGTTTTCTATATCTATATTGTAGTATTTGCTTTCTATGCTTGCTTTTTTTTCTTTTAAAAAATATGTTTTTTCTAAATCTATTTTTTCTAGATCTAGATTTTTTATTTTAAAATTTTTGTCTACGTAAAAATACGGATGAAAGCCGGGTCCTATTGGTAAATTTTCCTTTGAATTATTTATTATTTCTAATTCTACCAATAGTGATGAATCTATTAATTTGTATTTTATATAATAGATGGATTTTTCGTATTCTCCTTTACCTTCTAATTTTAATTTTACTGAATTTTCAGTTTTTTCTTCTATATCCCAAAACGAAATTCTTCCAAATCCATGTTGGTCTAATTTTTTTATTTCACTTTTTCCAAAATTTGGAAGGCATGGATGCATACCGCCTCTTGTTTTTAATTCGTTTTTAATTTTTATAAGAAGTTTTGGGAAAAATATAGGCTTTTTTTCTTTGGTAAATTTTTCTATGTAGGCCCCATAGGTATTTACTGTAAGCTCCATATCTTTTTCTTTTAAATTTATTTTCATATTATTTTTTCTTACAAAAAAAGACCAAGCTTAAACTTGGCCTTATTTTTTATCCTCTGTGTGCAAGTTGGCCATCTAGTAGGTAAAGGCCACCGTAATTTCCGTTTATTCTTTCTAGTCTTGTGATTAATTTGTTGAAGGTATCTTCTTCTTCGATTTGTTCATCTACATACCATTGGATAAATGAAATTACTCTTTCGTCTCCTTCTTCTCTTGCAGCTTTTGCTATTTCATGAATTCTTTTTGTAACTTCTTTTTCGTGTGCTAAAGCTTGTTTTGCAACGTCTAGAAGATCTTTGAATTCTGTATTTGGTGCTTCTAGTGTTTTATAAACTGGTTTATATCCTACTTCTTGTAAGAATTTGGTCATTTTTTCTGCATGTTCAATTTCTTCTCTAACTTGATGACCATACCAATGTGCAAATCCTTCGAATTCTTCATCATCAGCATATATTTGCATTGCTTTGTATTCATAAGCTGATTGTAATTCAAAATTCATTTGTTCGTTAATCATATCTAGTAATTTTTCACTCATTATTTTCCTCCTAAATAATTATCATACAATATATATACCCCATATATCATAAAATCATTTTTTATCAATTCTTTTATTACTTCTGTTATATTTGAAGAGAATAATTCTAAGGTAATTGAAGATTTTTTTATCCCTAGTTTTTTATTTTCGACTAATTTTTTATCTTTCAAAACATTAAAAATATTTACAAGCTTGTCTTTATCGCTTATATTTGTTTGAAATGTTACAGGTATTAGACTTTTACTATTTAATTGGTCTTCATTTAAATTTTTTATCAGTAATACATCAGCCATAATTATCTCTCCTTATATAAAATTACCCAAAGTAAGATAAAAATAACATTTATTTTTCGTGTTTTTTCTCCTGCATTTCTTTAAATGAAAATACACAACCACAATAATCTTGCCTATATAAATTATATTTTTTTGAAAGGTCTATCGAATCCTTGTAGCCATTTTTCTTCTTAAAGTCTGAATACAAATATTTTATCCCATATTCTTCCTCTAATTTTTCTCCAATTTCATTAAGCCAAGTTGAATTTTTGTAAGGAGAAATCGAAAGAGTTGTCGTAAAATAATCATAAGAATTTTCTTTGGCATACTTGGCAGATTTTTCAAGCCTTAATTTGTAACACTTATAACAAGAATCTCCACCTTCGTGATCATTTTTTCGATTTTCCACAAATTTATAAAAATCTTCAGGATTATTTTCAGGAAAAATAACCTTTGAATCAAGGTTCATTTCATCCACAAGTTCTTTTACTGTTTCTACTCTTTTGTTAAGCTCATTTGCTGGATAAATATTTGGATTGTAATAGTAAATATCTATATCAAAATATTCTCTCAATCGTGTTAAAACACTTGAAGAACATGGAGCACAGCAAACTTGAAGTAAAAGCCTTGGTTTTTTTTCCTCTTTTTTTATACTTTTAATTATCTCTTCCATTTTCAAATTATAATTAATTTTTCCCATAAAACCTCACAAAATTAAATTTATACAAAGATATATAAAACCAGAACCAAGCATCAAAATTATAGGGTCGATTTTTGTCTTTCTAATAGCTAAAAGCATCAAAAAAAACAAAATAACCATACTAATATCAAGATTTTCAAAAGAAATTTTATTTACATCAAAAAAAGCAGTTTTTAATATATCAATTCCAGCCGCCAAAATCATAGACACAACAGCAGGTCTCAAAAACCCCAAAACACTTTGCATTGAATCAAGCTTTCTATACTTATTATAAAAATAAGAAATAGTCCCCACAATTATAAAAGAAGGAGTCACACAACCAAGGCTTGCAACAATCGCCCCACTTAAACCATAAACCCTTGTCCCAACAAAAGATGCAGAATTAATAGCAATTGGGCCTGGAGTCATTTGACTGATTGTAATTAAATTATTAAATTCACTTATACTAAGCCAAGAATTTAAATTCACAACCTCTTCTTGAATAAGAGGAAGAGCAGCATAGCCACCTCCAAAAGAAAAAAGTCCGACCTTAAAAAAACTTATAAATAATTTGATTAGCATATTTTTTTCCTTTCAACAAAAGAGTAAATAAGACCAAATAAAATAAGTCCAGTGATAATATAAATAATATTTACATCAAAGAAAACATTCAAGACAAAAGAAATAAAAAATATTCCATAAATCAAAAATCCCTTGCCAATAATTACATCTTTTGTCATATCAATCACGACATTAATAATCAAAGCCCCAACGCCCGCCTGCATTCCTTTTAAAATCAAAGCAATATATTTATTAGAAATAAAAGCATTATAAAAATAAGAAATTACAGAAATAATTACAAGAGGCGGAATAAGAGTCCCCAAAGTTGCAACCAAAGCACCAACAAAACCAAATAATTTATAACCAACAGAAATTGATGCGTTAATAGCCACAGCCCCAGGAGCCGATTGAGCAATAGCCGTCATATCAAGCATCTCTTCCTTATTAATCCATCCTAATTTTTTTACAAAAGTAGATTCCATCAAAGATAAAATTACATAGCCACCACCAAAAGTAAAGGCAGACAAATAAAGTGTGTGCAAAAATAATTTAAATAACTTTTTAAAATCCATACCAAAGTCCTTTCTCCTTACATTTTACTATAGATTTTTCGTAGTAAAAATTTTTGAAAATAAAAAAAATTAGAATTTATCTCAAGCTAAAACAAATAAATTTATTTGATGAAAAAAATCTTATAATTTTTCCCACAAAAAAACAAGGAATAAAAATTCCTTGTTTGTAAAATTCTTCTTATCTTTTTGAGAATTGTGAAGATTTTCTTGCTTTCTTTTGACCGTATTTGTATCTTTCTTTTTTTCTTGGGTCTCTTGTAAGAAAACCTGCTCTTTTAAGAGCTTGTCTATAATCAGGATTTACTTCTAGTAAAGCTCTTGCTATAGCGTGTCTTATAGCTCCAGCTTGTCCGTTAAATCCTCCACCTTGTACATTAACTTTAATGTCATAAGTTGATTCATTTTCTGTTAATTTTAATGGTGCTTTTGCTATGATTTTTAATGTATCATATGAAAAATAATCATCAAGATCTCTTCCATTAACTTTTAATTCTCCGCTACCTGGTTTCATTGTAACTCTTGCTACTGAAGTTTTTCTTCTACCTGTAGCTTGATATATAATATCTGCCATCTAAGTCCTCCTTACTTTAAGTCCAAAACTTCTGGGTTTTGAGCTTCGTGATTGTGATTTTCACCTACATAAACCCTAAGTTTTTTGGCCATTTGTCTACCTAATTTGTTGTGTGGAAGCATACCTACTACAGCGTGTTCTACAATTCTTTCTGGATGTTTGTCCATCATATCTTGATAAGTTGTAGTTTTTAATCCACCTGCATATCCAGAATATCTTTTGTATTCTTTTTGGTATTCTTTGTTTCCAGTAAGAACGACTTTTTCAGCATTTACTACTATTACATAGTCACCTGTGTCCATGTTTGGAGTAAATGTTGGTTTGTGTTTTCCTCTAATAATTGCTGCAACTTGGCTTGCAAGTCTACCTAAAACCATGTCAGTTGCATCAACTACATACCATTTTGGTTCAATTGTTGACTTTGTTGGTACATATGTCTTTTGATTTTTCATCAAGTTCCTCCTTAAATATTTTGCCTATCAATTTAGAAACCGCTCGGATAGGTGGCGGCTTTACTCGTCCTGACATTTATGAATCGCCCTCAGGATCTGCGATTATGTCAAAAGTATTTGGAACTTTTTTCATACCAAATTATGATACACCGAAATCGTGTTTTTGTCAAGCTTTTTGTCTATTTTTTCGCCTTTTTAAATTGGAATTTTTTTAATTTTATTTTTCCTTATTTTTTATTAACCAATCTTTAAATAATTCGCCTTTATCAATATTTTTTTTGTCAAAAGTTTCAAAACTACCATCTTCTTTTACCAATACCATATAAGGTACTTGATCTATTTGATATTTTTCTAATATTTCATCATAATATTTTGAGTTCCTATATTTATCTGTATCAAAATATTTTATATTTATTTCTTTTTCAGAAGTAATTTCATTGATGACTTTTACAAATAATCGACATGATGATGAGGTTTTTCTTCCTATAAATACAAAACCTTCTAAAGTTCTATCATTATTTAAGAATTGTAAGTCTGTTATCTCTTCATATTTTGAAACACTAGACTCATAATTTTTTATTTCTCTTTCTTTTTCAGCTTTCTCTTTGGCCTTTTGACTAAAAATCCCTATAAGTATAAATACTATTAAAGATAAAATTATAAGCAAATTCCTTTTTTTCATTTTTTTCTCCTTTGTATTTGATTAACTTAATTATATTATCTATAATAAAATCAAAACAACGGCATATATGGTACATTTTGGAGGAAATTTTGGAAAAGGATAAGTTAATACTATTAGCTAAAAAAATCAAAGAAGTTAGAAAAAATAGAAAAATTAGTCAACTAGATTTATCTATTGAAGCTAATATAGACAGAAAAACTATAAGTCGTATAGAAAATGGTATTAATGAGCCTTCTTTTTCTACTCTCTATAAAATATCATATATCTTAAATCACGATTTTATAAAAGACTATTTGAATTCTAGTCTAAAAGATTACTTAATTTTCAATGAAACTTTTGAAAAAATAATTGACAAAGTAGAAAATAAATTGCCTTTTGATGATGAAGAAAAAATAATTATTTATCTCAAAGATTTTACTGATATTGAATTTATCAAAACTTCATGTAAGCAAGTTATTTTATTTCTTAAATCAATGAATGAAGACTTATCAAAATCAGAAGAAAGAGAGATTCTAATAAAAGCTTTAAATTCTTTTACTAATAAATATGATAACTTCAAAATACAATCTTTTTCTATATTTGAATTAAGAATTTTAATGGATATAGCTATGACTTATACAAACATTGATAACAAAAAATATCTTGAGTTACTTAATTTTGTATATGATAAAACCAACAAAGATTCATCATTATTCCCTATTATCAGCTTAAACTTAACTAATGCTTATATAATTTTAGAAGATTATGAAAAATGTCCAGAAATAATAAATGATGCTATTTCTTATTTTTTAATTAGAAATAAAATTCCTAATCCTATTTTGTATTTCACTAGAGCTTTGTACAAAAGACTTAAAAATATGGATTATAAAGAAGACTATGACAAGGCAATTTTAATAGCAAACCTTGCTAAAAATTATAATTTAATAAATAAATTTGAACAAGCCAAGAGCTATTATGAAAAATATAATACTTGATAAAAAATAAGTTTTACCTTTTTTATTCTTTAATTTTAATTTGCCAATAAAAAAGGTAAAACTTTTTAACAAAAATACAAAATCAAATCCACTTTTACTTTTCACATAATTTTTTGTAAGAATCTTTTATGTCAAAGGCATGGTTCATCGGACCTGAGCCTTTGCCCAAATCTAGCATATCCAAAAGAGCGTTTGACAAAAATTCTTTTGCCATTTTTATTGAATTTTCCATATCATAGCCTTTGGCAAGATTTGCTGCAATGGCTGATGATAGGGTGCAACCTGTTCCGTGGGTATTTTTATTTTTTATTCTTTTTCCTTTAAACCAAACTCCTTTTTTATTTTCAAACAAATAATCATTGGCATCATTTATTTTGTGTCCACCTTTTAATAGGCAAGCACAATTGTATTTTTCAGAGATAATTTTTCCTGCTTTTTGCATATCTTTTTCATCATTTATTTTTATCCCCGATAAAATTTCGCCTTCGGGAATATTTGGTGTTATTAGATCTGCCAATGGCAAAAGTTCATTTTTCAAAACATTTATTGCTTCATCTTTCAACAATTTTGCTCCGCTTGTTGCAACCATCACTGGGTCTATTACAATATTTTTTGCTTTTTTTCTTTTAATTTTTCTGCTATAACTAAAATTAAATCAGAATTTGAAACCATTCCAATTTTTACGCTATCTGGGAAAATATCATCAAATATCATATCAAGCTGGTCTTTTAAAAATTGTGGGCTTGAGTCTAAAACCGACAAAACTCCTGTGGTATTTTGGGCAGTTAAGGCAGTGATTGCACTTTCTGCATACACTCCGTTTAGTGTCATAGTTTTTATGTCAGCTTGAATTCCAGCTCCACCTGATGAGTCACTTCCTGCTATGGTCAATCCTATTTTCATAATTTTTCCTTTCTTTTGTTAAAAATGAATATTATTTCATATTTTATTTTTCAAATAATCGTAGAAACCTAATTAATAAATCGTTTTTCTCTAATTATTTTTCTATATAAAAATAAAAAATTTTTATATCAATTAATCTTTTTATAGATTTTTCTTTTATTATGATAGGTCAAAGGCGTAATTTTGTCAATTTTCTTTAGCCCTTTTATGGCTTTTTTGCAATTATTTCAGAGCTTTGATATAATTTAACAGAATAATATGTAAAGAAGGTTTTTTATGTTTGGAGTTTTTATTAACGCTATTTCTGTTTTGATTTTAGGTTTTTTGGGAGCAAAAGCTGGAAATCATTTTTCTGATAGATTAAAAAATGATATGATGAAATTTCTTGCAATTTTAATAATGGTTACTGGGATGAATTCTGCAAGAAAAGGAGATAGTTTGGTTGTAATTATTTCTATAGTTATCGGTTTAATTATTGGAAATTATTTAAAATTGGACGATAAATTAAATAGTTTTGCTTATTTTTTGGGCAGACTTTTTTCTGAAAATAAAAGATCTACTTTCCCAAAAGCTTTTATTAATGCTACTTTAATTTTGTGTGTTGGTAGCATGGGAATTATCGGCTCAATTGAAGCTTCTGTTAATTCTAATAATGAAATTCTTCTGTTAAAGTCGATGATTGATGGTGTTACTGTATTTTTTATGGCTCAAAGTTTGGGACTTGGCGTTGCTTTTGGTGCAATTCCAATTTTGGTTTATCAAGGGCTAATAGTAATTTTATCAGGTCTTATTTCTCCAATTTTAACCAAGGAAATTCTTGATAATATTTCAGGTGTTGGCGGTCTTAGCATAATTGCCATTGGGCTTTCAATGTTGGATTTGGTTGATATTAAAATAGTAAATTCTATTCCTGCTATTTTGATTCCTATTATTTATGGGCTGATTACAACTTTATTTTGATTGATTAAATTAAAAATCCTATTTTGCACTCAGACAAAATAGGATTCTTTTTTTATTTATTTCTCAATTTTCTATAGGTTGATGGATACAAAAGTAAAAGCATTGGGAATATTTCTAATCTTCCCAAAAGCATGGCTATGGTTAGAACAAATTTTGATAAATTTGTCATTTCGGCAAAGGTCGTTATTGGTCCAAATGCTCCAAGTCCTGGTCCTACGTTATTGAAAGTTGTTGAAACTGCTGCAAAAGCTGTTTCAAAATCATCCATATCTAATGATACTATCATAAACAAAACGATAAAGATCATTATATATATTACCAAATATTTTAAAACAGACCTTTCTGTTTGAGCATCTACTTTTTTTCTATCCATCCTGTTTATTGTTATTTTTTTTGGATTCATAGACTCTTTTATTTGATTAATTCCACCTTTTACCAAAATTACAAATCTTGAAACCTTGAGTCCTCCCGCGGTTGAACCTGCACATCCGCCTATAAACATTAACATTATTATTACAGATTTAGAAAATAAGGGCCAAGTTCCAAAATCTGCTGAAACATATCCTGTTGTTGTAATTATTGATGATACAGTAAAAATCGAATTTACAAATGAATAAAAAACATCTTTATAAATAGTAACTATATTTGCAAAAATAAGTCCTGATGCTATCAAAATAATTGATATATACCATTTTAGTTCTTCACTTTTTACTGCTTCTCTTACATTTTTTGTCACAGCATAAAAATAAATATTAAAATTCACTCCAAAAACTGCCATCATAATCGCAAGTACCATTTCTATATATCTTGAATTATATGCACCAATCGAAATTCCTTTATTAGAAAATCCTCCAGTTCCAGCAGCTCCAAAAGCGTGAATTATTGATTCAAATAAATTCATTCCCCCAAAAAGAAGAAGTATTACTGTAATAATTGTCAAAACTATATACATTCCATACAAATTTCTAGCTGTATCAGAAAGTTTTGGGGTAATTTTACCAAAAGTTGGTCCAGGGACTTCGCTTTGCATCAAAAGAGATGATTCTTTGTTTGAATTTGGCAAAATAGCCAAGGTAAATACCAAAATTCCCATACCCCCAACAAAGTGGGACAAAGACCTCCAAAAAATTATAGAATGTGGCAAAAGTTCCACATTAATAGCAACTGATGCACCAGAAGTTGTAAAACCCGATACCATTTCAAAAAAAGCATCTATGTAGCCATTATAATTAGATTTTGTCAAAAATAAAGGTATAGCTCCTATCAAAGAAAACAAAACCCAAGTTGACGCAGTAATAAACATTGCCTCTTTTGTATAAAGATGGGATTTATTATCTCCTCTTTTGCTCAAAGCAAATCCCAAAATTAAAGAAACAACAATAGGAATTACAAAATTTATTTTATCCTGAAGGCTTTCCCTATAAATAAAAGCAACCGCTAAAGGTAAAACCAAAAGCCCTGCAAGAACTATTAAAAGTTTTCCAAGTGAATATTTTACAATTTTTAAATTCATGCCTACTCCAATATATCGTCAATTTCTTTAAAATCTTTATTTTTAGTTACAACCATAACCCTATCGCCAAGTTCAATTGTACTTTCTCCGTTTGCAACTTCGATTTTGCCACCCAAATTTTGTCTTGATATACCAACAATCAAAGTATTGGCCTTTACATTTAAATCTTTCAATTTCTTTCCAGTAACCCTAGAATTTTCAATTACAGTAAAATCAATTGCCTCAACCCTGTCATCAGACAATCTAAACAAATTAGAAATAGATTCTCCCCTAGAATTTTCCTTAGATCTCAAAAGCCTTGAAACAAAAAATGAAGCAGATTTTTTTGGAGTAACAGTCGTATCAACATCAAGAATACCTGTAATTTTAAGAAGTTGAGTCCTATTTACCTTAGCAATAATTTTGTCAATTCCTCTTTTTTTAGCAAGAAGAGAAATCAAAATATTTTCCTCATCAATTCCAGTAAGAGCAACCACAGCATCATAATTTTCAATTCTTACCTCATCAAGAATTTCGGGATCAGATCCATCAGCATTGATTACTTCACATTCAGGAAGTCTTTCAGAAAAATCAATCGCCCTTTCCTTATCAATTTCCAAAACAGTAACATTAAAATTTCTTTTAAGCAAAAGCTCAGAAAGATTAAGAGCAATAGAACCCCCACCAATAATCAAAACATTTTTGATAGACTTCTTATTATCAACCTGTCTTTTATAAAATTTATCAATATCTTCCCTAGGACCTGCAACATAAATTTTTTCGCCAACTTCAAGAATATGATTACCATTAGGAATAACAACCTGATCATCTTTCTCCCCAATAACAATAATCGTATTTCCCAAAAGTCCCTCAGCATTAAGATCCATCAAAGACTTATTAGCAAGTTTAGAATTTTCATCAATTTCAAGTTCAATCAAAATAACCTTAGAATCCAAGAAATTTTCCACATTAACAGCATAAGTATATTTCAAAGTCCTTTGAATTTCCTTAGCAGCATAATACTCAGGATTTACAAGCCTATCAACACCCATGGTTTTTCTCATAAATTCATCATATTTAATATATCTAGGATCACGAAGCCTAACGATAGTGGATTTAGCACCCTTTTTCTTAGCAATCATAGACGAAATCAAATTAACATCATCATTAAAAGTCATTGCAATAAAAGCATCGCACTCATCCACATTAGCCTCATCAAGAACAGCAAGATCACGACCATCGCCCAAAATCCCCATGACATCATTAGAAGCCAACAATCTTTCCAAAACATCCTTGTTTTTCTCTATAACTAAAATATTGTGCCCCTCATCAGAGAGCTTGCTAGTAAGATAAGAACCAACCTTACCAGCACCTACAATAATAACATTCATAAATCCTCCTAAAGGTAGAAATACCTAATAACATTGTATAATAACTAGAAAAAAAAACAAAGTAAATTTGTCAAAGTTATGGAAAATCAAAAAAATCGAAAATATATAATTAAAAATTAAAAAATAGAAAATATTTTAACATTAGAATACAGGAAAATTAAAATAACAGATGCTTAAAGTAAAAAATAAAAACTTTCGAAATCAAAAATCAATTCATTTAGATTTATCTTTACACGTAAACAAATAAATTTTCAAAATCTTCAAATATTAAAATTTAAAATCCTTAACCTATCAGCTAAACATTTTAAAATACATATATAAATAGAAAATATTTAAGATTATATAGCCAATAAAAATTTTAAAAAAACAAAGACATAATTATAGATAAAAATGTTCTTAGTAAAATCACATCAGAAAAATATCATTAACTCTTACCAACAAGATTTATTATAGACTCATAAAAATTACAATCCAAATTCAAAAATATATTTTTTCATAAAGAAAAACACCAATCAAAAGATTGGTGTTAAATCTGGTGGGCCTCCAGGGACTCGAACCCTGGACCTACCGGTTATGAGCCGGGCGCTCTAACCGACTGAGCTAGAGGCCCAAACAAAACCCTATAATTTTTAATAAAAAATTTTATGAAATAAATTCATAATTAGGTTTGTTTTTGGTGGACCTGAGTAGACTCGAACTACCGACCTCACGCTTATCAGGCGTGCGCTCTAACCTGCTGAGCTACAGGTCCATATATAAAATTTAAATGGCAGGGGTTACAGGACTTGAACCCGTGACATCCGGTTTTGGAGACCGACGTTCTACCAACTGAACTAAACCCCTATTAAATCAAATATCCTAAAAAATAAAATAAATGATAATGTCCTATATATGAAAACAAAATAATTTTCATAAATTAGACGGGCTATTTTGGTGCCCAGAGGCGGAATCGAACCACCGACACGGGGATTTTCAGTCCCCTGCTCTACCGACTGAGCTATCTGGGCATATGGCGGAGAAGGAGGGATTTGAACCCTCGCATCCCTTTTGAAAGGATCTACTCCCTTAGCAGGGGAGCCTCTTCAGCCACTTGAGTACTTCTCCAAAAATCAATATATAAATTGATTTTTTATTTGGCGGAGAGGAAGGGATTCGAACCCTTGTGAGCCGTAAGACTCTAACGGTTTTCAAGACCGCCCCGTTATGACCGCTTCGGTACCTCTCCAAATTGTGGTGACCCATCGGAGATTCGAACTCCGGACACCTTGATTAAAAGTCAAGTGCTCTACCGACTGAGCTAATGGATCAATCTAGAAATACAGTGGCTAAAAATTTGCCTTTCTTGCCTATTTAGCTTGCCAGTATAACCACTAAATAATATTTAAAAATATTAATGGTGACCCATCGGAGATTCGAACTCCGGACACCTTGATTAAAAGTCAAGTGCTCTACCGACTGAGCTAATGGATCAAATTGGCTGGGATAGCAGGACTCGAACCTACGCATACCAGAGTCAAAGTCTGGTGCCTTACCGACTTGGCTATATCCCAACATGGCGCGCCTGAGAGGAGTCGAACCTCTGACACACGGATTAGAAGTCCGTTGCTCTATCCAGCTGAGCTACAGGCGCATATTGGAGCGGGTGAAGGGAATCGGACCCTCGCAACCAGCTTGGAAGGCTGGGGCTCTACCACTGAGCTACACCCGCAAATTGGTGGGGAAGAGCGGATTCGAACCACTGAAAGCTAAGCTAACGGATTTACAGTCCGTCCCATTTGGCCAACTCTGGAACTTCCCCAAAATTTGTATTTCATAGTAACACATTATAGCATAAACTATATATTTATTCAATTTTATATCACAATAAAATTGGAGCTGATGATAGGACTTGAACCTACAACCTATTGATTACAAATCAATTGCTCTACCAATTGAGCTACATCAGCACATTGGATCTCTATTGAAATCCAAATGGCGACTTAGATGGGACTCGAACCCACGACCTCCGCCGTGACAGGGCGGCATTCTAACCAGCTGAACTACTAAGCCATAATTAAAACAGCCTAATATTAAAAATATTATGGTGGAAGTAACAGGGCTCGAACCTGTGACCCCCTGCTTGTAAGGCAGATGCTCTCCCAACTGAGCTATACTTCCATTTGGTACCCTACCAGGATTTGAATCCTGTCCCATGTAGGGTTTAAAATCTGAAAGATTTTAAATCTTCAAGATGAGCCCTTGAGCGAATCTGAAGAACAATACCGCCGTAACACGGTGGTTTCCCTCTAAAACGAAGGATAAATCTCTTTTTGATTTTAAAATTAAAATGGTGACCCTACCGGGATTTGAACCCGGGATACCGCCGTGAAAGGGCGATGTCTTAACCGCTTGACCATAGGGCCTTATATAATTTTATTACTTAAAAAGTATGGTTGCGGGAGTAGGATTTGAACCTACGACCTCCGGGTTATGAGCCCGACGAGCCACCAAGCTGCTCCATCCCGCGTTATTGGTGCCGAGAATCGGAATCGAACCGATACGGTGTTTGACCACCGCAGGATTTTAAGTCCTGTGCGTCTGCCAGTTCCGCCACCCCGGCATTTGGCGCTCAGGGTGGGGCTCGAACCCACAACCTACCGGTTAACAGCCGGGTGCTCCACCATTGAGCTACCTAAGCACATACAATATGTATAATTATAAAATATTAAATTTACTTTGTCAAAATTTTCTTACAAATTTTGTGAAGAAATAATCTTCACAAAAAAGTAA
>NZ_HE978532.1:0-157527 GCF_000311745.1 Anaerococcus obesiensis ph10
ATTCGCCAGTTTTAACTGACTATTTTAGTCTACCATCTTTATTTTCGCTTGTCAAGTTTTTTTCTTTCTTTTTTTGTGTTTTTTTACTTTTCTCGACTGCTTTTTTTGATGTCGACTTTTTTATTATATCGCGTTTATTTTTCTTGTCAAGACTTTTTTTCTTGCTTTTTTAAACGTGATAAAAAAAATATAGCTGTTGGTTAACAGCTATATTAGTATATTATTATTTTTTTCTATTGTCAAATATTTTTTTCTTAATTTATTAGATTTCTGCTATTGCTTCAATTTCTAATAATCCATTTTTTGGAAGTTTTCCAACTTCTACGCAGCTTCTTGCTGGTTTATGATCTCCAAAAAATTCTGCATAAGCTTCGTTTACTGCTGCAAAGTCGTTTACGTCATCTAAGAAAATATTTACTTTTACAATTTTTTCTACTGATGAGCCACCTGCTTCTACGATAGCTTTTACATTTTCTAATGATTGTCTTGTTGCTTTTTTAACGTCATCTGAAATTAATTCACCTGTTTCTGGTACTAATGGTAGTTGTCCTGATGAATATACAAATCCGTTTGATGCTATTCCTTGTGAATATGCTCCTACTGCTCCTGGAGCATTTTTTGTTTCAATTATTTTCATAATTTCCTCCTTAAAAGTAAACGTTATTACATTATAAACATACTTTTTTTCTATTTTTATTCAACTGCAATAAAAAAATCTCAAAATTTAATTTGAGATTAATTTATTTTATATTGTTCTTTAATTATTTGTAAGTTTGTTGATAATTCGTCGCTAAGGTCGTCATAGCTTTCTAAATTTTCTATATCTTCTTTGGCTTTGTTGATATTATTTAGTGATAAATTTATTTGCAACCTATTGTAGATCATTCTTGGATCTTCTGGGTATTTTTTTAATCCTTGATTTATTATTTCTATTGCATCTATTGGTTTTTCTGTTGCGTATAAGCTTATTGAGTAATCGTTATAAAGCTCTCTAAATTCTCCGCCTTTTTCTAGGGAATTTTCAAAGGCTAGGATGGAATTTTCGTATTGTCCTATATTTTGATAGGCCACTCCTAAATAATAATAAGCGTCTGCTCTTTTTGTTTTTGATAAAAGCCTTGTTAGAATTTGTATTGCTTTGTCGAAGTTTCCTTTTCCTATATAATATAGTCCTTCTTCAATTTCGGCATTGTCAAAAATCATTTTGATTTTATCTCTTATTTCGTTTTGGGCTTCTATGTCTTTTGTTCTTTGTAGAGCATTTTCATAATAGGATCTTGCTTTTATATATTCTCCAAGATTTGCATATATATTTCCTAATTCATAATATGAAAGTGGAAAATCTTCGTCTTGGCTTATTATATCTTGCAAAATTCTAAGGGATTCTTTGATAAATTCGTCCTTGTATTCTGTATCTTCGTAGGCTTTTGGCCACAAAATTCTTGCATAATTATAGGCATTATATTTATCAAATGGATTTATTATATAAGCTCCTCTCAATAAAAGCAAGGATTTTTCTGTTTTGTTTTCCAAATTTTTTAGGGCCTTTTGTGTGGCGTAGGCTCCTATATTTTTTATATAATTTTCTATTATTTTTATATAGGTATCTTTGTATTTAAAATCCTTATCTATGGCAAGGTTCATTATTAAGCCGTCTAAAATTATATCTAGATTTATTTTATTTTCAAATTCTCCATTTATTACATTTTCTGATAAGTCTTCTGTGTAAAGAGCTAGTGGAGTTTTGTTTAATAAATCGTATGATGATTCTTTTTTTAGGTCAATATAGCCAAGCTTATCTGTAAAATTCAAAAAATATTGGTCAATTTTTGCCATCTTATCCTCTCATAAATTTTCTTTGTCTGTAGGAATGATTTGATAATGTTTTGAATAAATGTCCTTTAAATAATAAAGATATTGTATCCCAAAGGGCAAGCAATATTACATATATAAATTCATTTGCAAATGCTGATGTGTTTACTACAATCTTATTTATCAAAAATGAATCTATCAAAATAAATATTAGGGCATAAATTCCCCAAACAAAAAAATTGTTTTTTACAAAATTAAATGAGTCTATAAGTATACTAAATCCATAAACGCTATCTATATAGACAAGCTCTATTACAGCTGATGTAAATAATTTAAATAAAATTTTAAGCAAATTAGAAATTGCAGGATCAAGTCCACTCAATAAATTATCAAATATAAGCTCAATTATATAAATTGAAAACATTGCTGCCATTATTAAATAGAAAAAATTCGATATGGAATTTTCTATGGATTTTTTGCCTGTATTATTGTAAAGAACAATTGATCTTAAGGCTTGAGCAACAAAACACAAAATTAATATTTCTATAAAATAATTTATTAATGATGATAGGTATGAAGAGTTTAAAATTGATAAACCCTTCATGCCTTCAAATATCGACCTAACTACCAAAGATATGAAAAGAATATAGGATTTTTTTATTTTTTTTACACTTTCTGAAAATGCGTATTTAGAACATTCTAAAAAATCTATAATTCTTTCACTCATTACATTTGTTCCACTGTTTTGATTCCCAATATTCCTAAACCATTTTTAATTACAATTGATGTAGCTTTAGTTAGGGCAAGTCTTTCTTCTTTTAATTTTTCATCATCTACCAAGATTTGTGTAGAATTGTAGAATTTATTGAATTTTTGAGCAACTTCCATTACTTTTCTTGCAACTACTGATGGTTCAAGTCTATTTTTAGCAAGTATTATTGCGTCTTGGAAACTTTCTAATGCTTTAATCAAACTATATTCTTCATCTGTATTTAATTTTTCAAAATTCATTTGTTCAAATTCTTCTTTTCCAGCTTTTCTTAATACAGATTTTGCTCTTGCATAAGTGTAGTGTACGTATGGGCCTGTTTCTCCTTCGAAGTTTAATAATTCATCCCAATCAAATACATAGTCTTTGATTCTTGAATTGTATAATTCTTGGAATTTAACTGCACCAATACCTACAATTTTTGCTGCCTCATCTAGATTTTCAATTTGGTTATCTCTATCTTTCATTATTGAATATGTTTTTTCGATTGTTTTATTTAAAACATCTTCTAAGAAAACAACGTGACCTTTTCTTGTTGAAAGAACTTGGTCTTTTAGTGAAACCATACCAAATTGTACGTGTAAAACTTCTTCGCTTACATCTTCGTGTCCCATTAAGTATAAAATTTTCTTTAATTGTTGGAAATGTAATTTTTGTTGGCTTCCTACAATATATATATTTTTATCTAGTCCGTAAGTTCTATGTCTATAAAGTGCTGTAGCAACGTCTCTTGTAATATATGCTGATGAACCATTTGATTTAATTAACATTGATGGTGGCAAATTAAATTCGCTCAAATCTACAATATAAGCTCCATCAGATTCTACTAAAAGATTTTTTTCTTTTAATTCTTCAAGGGCTGCTGGCATCCATTGTGAATGGTAACTTTCTCCGTGATAGTTATCATATTTTATATCAAGCATTCCGTAAACTCTATCAAATTCTCTCAAAGATAAGTCTTTAAACCATTGCCATAATCTCATAGCTTCTTCTTCGCCATCTTCAAGATTTTTAAATTCTTGTCTAGCTTTTTCTTGATATTCTTCGTTATCTTCTTCTTCTTTTGTATATCTTACATATAAATTTAAAAGTTCATTGATAGGGTCTTTGTCGATTGCTTCTTTATCTCCCCAAAGTTTGTAAGCTGCAATCATTACACCAAATTGTGTACCATAATCTCCAATATAGTTTGAAGCTGTTACATTATATCCAAGATATTCATAAATATTTCTAATAACATCTCCAATTACTGTTGATCTAATGTGACCAATATGGAAAGGCTTAGCAATATTTACAGATGAGAACTCAACAAGCTCGTTGATTCCCTTACCCATATCACTTTTACCATAGTCATCTTCTTTTTCTATAACTTCATTAATTACATCGTTTGTTACTTTTTGTCTATCTAGATAAAAGTTTACATAAGCATTTTCATTTACAATTTTTTCAACGCCATCAATTTCTAAACTACTTGCAACTTCTTCTGCTATAAGTTTAGGATTTTTTCTCATAGTTTTTGCCAATGTAAAACAAGGGAAAGCAAAATCTCCCATATTTTCTTGAGGTGGAATTTCAATTAAATCATAAATTTTCTCATAATCCAAGCCTAGGTCTTTTTCTTCTAGCTTTTTAGCTATTAATTCTTTAAAATCTTTCATATTTCCTCCAATATTATTTGAATTTTACAATTGTAACTCCATATCCACCTTCTTTTTCATTTCCAGGTCTATAGGAGTCGATCATTTTATTATTTTTTAAATAATCGTTTATGCCATTTCTCAAAGCACCAGTCCCCTTGCCATGGATGATTTTTGCTTGGTCAAGGCCTGAGAGCATAGCATCATCTAGGTATTTATCAAAATTTCTCAAAGCTTCATCATATCTTTGCCCCCTCAAATCAAGAGTTGGTGAAATGTGCATGGCTTTTTTCGCTTTATAAATTCTGTTAGTATTTTCTTTAGTCTTATTTTCTGACTTAACTTTTGTAACATTTTTAATATTAGAATCCATTTTCAAAATACCCATTTGTACTTTTATATTACCCTTTTCGTCGGGATTTTCAATTACTTGAGCCTTTTCATTTAAGCCTGCAATTATAACTGTATCTCCAACCTTTAAGGTATCTGGTGCATTTTTACTTCTTTTTTCTTTTATTATTTCATTTTCCTTGTCAATCTTTGAAGATTTATATTTATTTCTAATATCATTTAAGGACCTATCTATATCAGAAATATTGGCATTTTTTGATTTTTTGGCGATTTTTAGCATTTCTTGACTTGCCATATTTGCATCTTCCAAAATTTTATTTGCCTTATCTTCTGCCTTTTCAATTATTTCTTTTTCTTCTTTTTTTATTTTTTCTGAAAGAGCCAAAAGATCATTTCTCGCTATTTTAATTTTTTTCTTATAGTCTTCTATCTCTTGATTTTTTATTTCCATTTCTTTTTTATTTTGGTCAAGCTCTTCAAGGATAGTGTTGAAATTTTTATTATCTTCAGAAAGAATTGATTGGGCGTTTGCTAATATTTCTTTATTTAAACCTAGTCTTTTCGAAATTTCAAAAGCATTTGATTTTCCAGGTGTTCCTATAATTAATTTGAAAGTTGGCGATAGAGTTTCAAGGTCAAATTCAACACTTGCATTCATTACCCCTTTTTTTTCTAAGGCATAGTATTTTAATTCTGAATAATGGGTTGTTGCAAAGGTCATTACATTTTTATTTTTCAAAAATTCCAAAATAGAAATTGCAAGGGCAGCGCCTTCTGTTGGATCTGTTCCACTTCCGACCTCATCTAGTAAAACCAATGAATTTTCGCTGACATTTTCTGTTATTTTTACAATATTTGTTAAAGACGCTGAAAAAGTTGAAAGACTCATCTCTATTGATTGGGTATCACCAATATCTAAAAATATATCATCAAAAACATTTACCAAACTATCATCACAAGGAATATAAAATCCTGCTTGAGCCATTAAAGAAACAAGACCAACAGTTTTAAGAGATACAGTTTTTCCTCCTGTATTTGGTCCTGTAATTATTAATGTCTTGTATCCATCTCCAATTTTTACATCTATCGGAACAACATTTCCTTTTAAAAGTGGATGACGGGCATTTTTTAAATTAATTATTTTTTTGTCGGTAAGTTTTGGCATGGTGTATTCGTGTGCCAAAAAATATTTTACCTTTGCTTGTAAGAAATCTATTCTTTGAATTAATTTTTGGTTTTCTAAAATTTCTTGGTCAAAGCCTTCTACAAATCTTGAAAGCCTATCTAAGATTCTTCTAATCTCATCACTTTCTTCAATTTGCAAATTTGAAAGGTCATTGTTTAATTCTACAATGGCATTTGGTTCAATAAAAAGTGTATTTCCTGATTGGGATCTGTCGTGGATTATTCCATTTAAAACTGCTTTTTTATTTGTTTTTACTGGAAGAACATATCTTCCGTCCCTAATTGAAACAACCTTATCTTGGAGAGATTCGTCAAATTTTGGAGATGAAATATAAAAGGACAATTTATTTTTAATTTCAGCTTCTTTTTTGCCTATTTTTTTTCTAATAGACCTTAAATTTGCTGAGGCATTATCTGCTATTTCATCTTCTGAAATAATTGACCTTTCGATTTCATCTTTTATAAAATCATTTACTGAAATCCTATCAAACAAGTCTTTTATGTAAGGATTTTCAATATTTTCCCCATATTCTTTCAAATAATTGCTAACCCTAAGTAGGTCTAAAACTTTTAAAAGCTCAAAGGGTTCTAGTATTCCTTTTTTTCTTACATAGCCAATAATTTCTTTTAAATCGTAAAGGCCAAAAATATCTATATTTCCATTTTCTACAAGAACCTCTTCCATGGCCTTGGTTTTTTCAAGTTCATCTTTTATTTCTTTTATATTATTTTTAGGTTTTATTTTTGAAATTTCTTTTTTAACAAGTTCACTTCTTGCATAAGTTTGGAGTTTTTCAAGAATTTTTCCAAACTCCAAAACTTCTAAGGTTTTTTCCTGCATTAAATAACACCCCTGTCATATCCAAGATTGTTAATCTTATTTTTTCTTATATTTTTTAAATCTTCATCATCTCTTACAAGATACAATAAAGATACTGATTTTTCAATTTTTTTAAGGTCAATGTTGGCACTTTCATTGGAATAAATTCTAGAAAGTCCATCCCTTCTTTTTATATCAAAAAGATTTCCGTCTTCATCTTTTATTTTTGAATCTGAAAATTTACAAGATTCACAGCCAACAAGCCCACATTTTTTTATGGCAGAAAACGGACAATGGCGCATATTCATAAGCTCAATTGGACCGTATGCCAAAATTTCTGTAGGATAAATTCTTGAATTTTTGTTTATATTTTCAAAAGAATTTTCAACTGAAGATGAAATCATTGAAGAAAAATTACTGTAAAAATCAAAAGCATAGGAATTAAAAACATTTAAGTATCTACCGATCCTAATTTCAAAACCATTTTTTAAAAGTTCATCTTTTAGGACAAAGTCTTTATAATTATTAAAAACTACTCCCTTAAAATTTTTCTCTTTTAAAAAAGAAATAAAATCAAGGTCATATTTTTTATCAGCATCCATAATATAGAAAATATTTAGCCCACCAAACTTTTTGTCGTATTTTCTCAAATAAATATTGTCAAAATCTTTTAATAAAGAAATATCTATGTCATTTGACAAAAGTTCTATATTTTTTTCTCTTTTATAATTTTTCTTATCTTTTAATTTTCTTTTTTCAATTTTAACTGGTTTATTTTTGTAAATTGAAAGTCTTTTTTCATTTAAAATTTCTATTGCTTTTCTTCTCATTGAATTTATATCTTTTTTTCTCAAAAATATATTTGGTGCTATATTTATTTCAACTTCATTAGCCTTATAAATTGTATTTCCAAGTTTTGTAAGATTTTCTGAAATATCTTTTTTCGTTAAAGAAATATTTTTTCCTTCTTCAACCAAATTTTCTCCTTCATAAGAAATTTTTGTATCTTTATATTTGAGGGTAATTTTTGGCTTTTGTCCAATCTTTACTTCAAATTTTATGTCTAAAGGCAAATTTTTGTAATAATTTAGACCTTGGTCTAGATTTTCTTTTAAAATTTTTGAAGAAAGAAGATAAATATTTGAATTCAATTTTGCATCTGGGAAATCTTTTAATTCTAATTCTTGATTTTTTTTCAAATCCTCTGTCAAGGTCAAAGGAAGTTTTCTATTTTTTTCAGTTGTAACTTGAAGAATTGATTCTTTTATCAAATTTGAATTTGATTTAAAAAATCTCTTACCATTTTTTTCATAAACTTCGCCAATTTTTCTGTGTTTATTTTCATTTTCAAGGGCAAGATAGGATGATTTTTGTCCAAATATAAAACCGTTTGTGTAGGACCTATTTGAAATATCTCTTAATTGGTCCTTATCATAAGAGTTTTTCTCTAATTTTTGCCTATAATTTTTTACAGTATTGTAGACATATTCATCAGTTTTCATTCGTCCTTCAATTTTTAATGAATCGACTCCAGCTTTTATTAAATCATCAGTAAAATCTATGGTTGATAAATCTTTCATTGAAAGATAGTAATCTTCTCCCAAAACTTTCCCATCATTTATAAGCTGATATTTTTTTCTACAAATTCCTGCACACCTACCCCTGTTTGCAGATCTTTTTCCAAGATATGATGACATCAAACATTCTCCAGAAAAAGAAACGCAAAGAGATCCATGAACAAAAACTTCTGTATCAATATCTATTTTGCAAATTTTTTCTATCTCATCAATTTCAGTTTCTCTTGCAACAACCACCCTATCAAAACCTAATTTTTTTGCAGTAATTGCTCCCTCATAATCTTTTATCGCCATCTGCGTCGAGGCATGAAATTCTAATTTGTGCTTTGCATTTTCATTTATATCTTTAACCAAAGAATATAGACCAATATCTTGGATCAAAATCGCATCAGCTCCGTATTCAAAAAGTTTTTCAATATAAAAAATCGCCTTATCAATTTCTTCATCTTTAATAAGAGTGTTTATAGTTATAAAAACTTTCTTATCAAATAAATGAACATAATCAATTACTTCTTCAATATTTTTAAGCGAGAAATTTTTGGCGTAGGCTCTTGCTCCAAAATCGTCAAGTGCCAAATAAAAACTGCAAGCCCCTGCAGAAAGTCCAGCATAAAGCATGGACATTTTCCCAACAGGAGCTAATATTTCAACATCTTTCATTATAAATCTCTTTTCAAATCTTCATTTTCTTTTTGTAAATCTAAATTTTCTTCTTGCAAAGACATAAGATTTTCTCTTAATTTTTGAAGATTTTCATCTTTGGATTTATTTATTTTATTTTTTTTGTCAATTTCATCATTTAACCTATTGATTGTAGAATTTAATTCATCGATTTTTTTCATAGATTCCATAAAATCTTTTTTGGATTTTTCAAAATCATCTTTTATAAGTTGATTTTCTTCTTCCAAATCTTCATAGGCTTCTTTTATTTTTGGATAATTTTCGATTGGCTCTTCGGCTTCTTTTCTTAAATTTTTATGCTTAATCAAAAGTTTATACATTTCATCAGCAATATTTAAAGATGCCAAAACCAATTGGTTTTCACGAGTTAGCTTGTCATTATCGATTTCTCTTATTTTTTTGTCGACATAAGCTGCTATTTGTTCAATTTGATTTTCATCTTGATCACTTATCAAAGTGTAGTCCATGCCAGCAATATTAACAACAATTTTATTATCTGCCACTTTAACTCCTAACTACGCAAGTTTATATTTCCCTTACTTAAATCTTCTAAAAATTCTTTTTCAATTTTTTCTACTTCTTCATCTTTTAATGTAGCATCATTTTTACCGTAGGAAACTTTGTAAGAAATTGATTTTTGTCCCTCATCAATTTGACTTCCAGTATAAATATCAAAAATTTCAATATTTCTTACCAAACCATTCGCTCTTGAAATAATTATATCTTCAATCATTTGACTTTCTACATTCCTATCACAAGTAAATGAATAATCACGTAAAATTGATGGGAATTTTGAAAGGGCCTTGTATTTTACTTGGTCGATTTTTTTATCTTTTATCATAGAAAGATCAATTTCAAGTGCCAAGGCTGGATTTTTGATTTTAAATTCTTCCATAACTTCATAGGAAATTTGTCCCATAATACCAATTTTTTCTCCATCAAGATAAATATTTGCACATCTTCCTGGGTGGAAAGTTCTTATATTTTCTTCAGTTTCAAATCTGAATCCATAAAAACCAGTTTTACCCATAGCTTTAATAAAGAAATCTTTCAAATCATAGAAAGAATAATCTCCATAAAGACCCATGGTCAAATATTGTTTTTCTTCTGGAAGGTCAACTCCATCTTTAATAAAAGCAGTTCCAATTTCATAAAATCTCAAATCATTTTGTTTTTTGGAAATATTTTTATAAAAAGTATCAAGCATATTTGAAAGAAGGGTTGTTCTCATTACAGAATAATCTTCTCCCAAAGGATTTATAATTTTTATATAATCTCTTAATTTTGAATTTTCATCAACCAACAATTTATCATAATCTCTTGGAGAAATAAATGAATAGGTTGTAATTTCTGAGAATTTTTGTCCAAATAAATTATTTTTCAATTCATCTTTCAATAATCTCATTGGAGTTTTTTCTCCTCTTTGCAAAGATGAATAAAGTGGTTTTGACTCAACTTTTCCCATTCCATAAAGTCTTGCAACTTCTTCGATTAAATCTGCCTCAATTGAAATATCCATTCTGAAATTTGGAATATTTGCTTCAATTGTGTCATCATCAATATCTTCAATATCAAATTCCAAAGATTTTAAATAAGAAACAGCCTCATCTTTTGAAAAATCTTTTCCAATTAAAGAATTTAATCTAGAGATTCTAAGTTTTACTTTATTTTCTGGACTTTCTTTTATTCCCTCATCAAAACGATCTTCTAAAACTTCTCCAATTCCAAGATCAGTTATAAGTTTCATCACTCTTTTTGATGCAAAGTCTGCATTTTCTACAGAAATTTCTTTTTCAAATCTTGATGACGCCTCACTTCTTAAATTTAAAAATTTAGAAGATTTTCTAATATTATCAGAATCGAAATTTGCTGATTCAAGAAGAATAGTTTTTGTATTTTCTGTAATTTCACTATCCATTGATCCCATAATTCCAGCAAGACCAATTGCTTCTTTTCCATCAGAAATTACCAAAACTTCTTCATTTAATTTTCTTTCTTCTCCGTCAAGGGTTTTAATTATTTCTCCCTCATTAGCATCTCTTACAATTATTTTTCTATCATGTAAAGTTTCAAGATCGTAAGCATGAAGAGGTTGACCTGTTTCAAGCATTACAAAATTTGTAATATCTACAACATTATTTACAGGTCTCATTCCAGCAAGCATCAAACAATTTTTAAGCCATTGAGGAGATTCGCCAACTTTTACATTTTTAATAATTCTTCCTGTAAATCTTTTACAATTTTTTGATTTGATTTCAATCCCATTAAAGTAATCTTCTTTTTTATCAGAAACTGTTGGGTATTCTAATGATGGATAAGTAATTTTTTTATCAAAAGATGCAGCAGATTCTCTTGCCATTCCAATAATTGAAAGACAATCAGGTCTATTTGGAGTGATTTCATATTCAATTACTGGAGTATTTGAAAATAAAACTTCAACAGCAGGAGTTCCTGGTTCAAATTTTCCAGATAAAACTATAACTCCATCCTTTGATTTTTTTTCAATAACAGAATCATCATAGCCAATTTCTTTGTATGATGTAAGCATGCCCTCGCTTACAATTCCAAAAAATTCATGGTCATCAATTTTTTGTCCGTTAATTTCTGTTCCTGATTTAATTACTATAAGATAGTCGCCTTCTTTTGTATTTTTTGCAGAAGTTACTATAGTAATTTCTTCTCCAACATCAATTTTAAGAACAAATAATTTGTCGGCATTTGGATGCTTTTCTTGTTTTAAAACTTTTCCTACAACAAGGCCATCAAGTTTATCAGAAATAGAATTTACACTTTCTACGTGTGATCCTGTTTCTGATAATCTGTCTGTAATTGTTTTTAAATCTTCGTCTAATTTTATATAATCATTTTGCCAAATTAAAGGTACTAACATAATCCCTCCTAGAATTGCTCAATAAATCTTTTGTCATTATCAAATAGTAATCTAATATCATCTAGTCCGTACTTAACCATGGCAATTCTATCAACACCAAGACCAAAGGCAAAACCAGTATATTTTTCACTATCAATTCCACAATTTTCTAATACATTTGGATGAACCATTCCGCCACCCAAAAGTTCCATTGACCAACCAGTATTTGAACAAGCAGGACATCCCTTGCCACCACAAATTGGACAAGTTACGTCAACTTCAAGAGATGGTTCTGTAAATGGAAAATGATGAGGACGATAACGCATTTTCATTTGGTCACCAAACATTTCTTTTATAAAAGTTTCAAGAGTTGCTTTTAAATTTGCAAGTGATACATTCTCATCAACAACTAAGCATTCCAATTGATGAAACATTGGAGAGTGAGTTGCATCTACTTCATCATTTCTAAAAACTCTTCCAGCTGAAACCATTTTTATTGGAAGTTTTCCCTCATTCATAACACGAATTTGCATACTTGATGTGTGAGGACGAAGAAGTGTATTTTCATTTATATAAAAAGTGTCAGAAAGTGATCTTGATGGGTGATTTTTTGGAGAATTTAAATCATCAAAAACATTTTTTACCGTATCAATTTCTGGTCCTTCAACAACGTCAAAGCCCATATTTTGAAAAATTTCTTCAAGCTCTGCCATTGTTTGATTTATAACTGAAAAATGTCCACTAGAATAAAGGTCGAAATTTGCAGTTACATCAATTTTTTCTTCTTTAATTTTTTTATCTAAAAGAATTTTTTTAATTTCTTCTTTTCTCTCTTCAAGTTTATTTTCAACTTCGTTTGAAGTTTGGTTTATAAGTTTTCCTGCCATTGGCTTTTCTTCATTTGGCAATTTTGAAATATTTTTCTTTAATGAAGTTATTTCACCTTTTTTACCAAGATATTTGACTCTTAAATCGTCAAGAGCTTTTAAGTCTTCACTTTTTTCAATTGCCTCAGTCGCTTCTTCAACCAAGGCCTCTAATTTTTCTTTCATTTTTTCTCCTTTAATTTTTGGTACAAAAAAACTGCCCTGTAAAAGGACAGACTTATCTGCGGTACCACCTAATTTGATTGTAATAATCCACTCAATAATTATAACGCATTACCGTCTCAACTACTTAATTCGTATCAAAGCTAGGCGGGGAATTACTATACCGTTACAAGGTGGCCTCTCATCATCTACCACTTGCTTTGCTTGGATAGTATAGCTTTTATCCGCTTTGGCTAAAATTATTCATCAATATTGATGCAGCAATTGCCGCATTTAATGATTCGATTTTTCCATCCATTTTTATGGATACAAAATCATTTGATAAATCTTTTAAAGATTTACTAATTCCATTAGCCTCGTTTCCTATTGCTAATATTATTTTATCACAAGATTTGTAATAATCTACTGATTTTCCATTCATATCTGCCAAAACCAGTTTGTAATTTTTATCTAACAATTTTTTTAAATCATTTATTTCAAATTCGATAAAATTTAACCTAAATAGAGAACCCATACTTGCTCTAATTGTTTTTTCATTGTATATATCTACACAAGAATTTAATAAAATTATATCCTTAAAAGAAAATGCCTCGGCACTTCTTATAATCGTGCCAAGATTTCCTGGATCTTGTATATGGTCTAAAAGTAAAATTTTATCAGAAGAAATTTCTTTTTGATTTTTTATTTTCAAACAAGCTGAAACACCTTCAGGATTTTCAAGTAAAGATAGCTTATCAAATAATTTATTTGAAAAAACTATCTTTTTAAAATTAGTTTCATAATCTTTCATATCTTCATTTACAAAAACAAATTCACATTCAAAGTCTTTTGGAATTTGTTCTACAATTTTTATTGATTCGACTACGAAAGAATTAAACTTTTTCCTGTATTTCTTCTTTTTTAATTTATTTAAATACTTATATTTTTCGTTAGATTCTGATTTTATTATCATTAAGCTGCTTGGTTAGCTAATTCTACTAATTTTGTAAATTCTTCTGGATTTGATACAGCAATTTCTGCAAGCATTTTTCTATTAATATCTATATTTGCTTTTTTAAGATTTCCCATTAATTTAGAATAGCTTGTTCCATTTGCTCTTGCTGCTGCATTTATTCTTGCAATCCATAATTTTCTAAAATCTCTTTTTCTTCTTTTTCTTCCAATGAATGCATATTGTAAAGATTTCATTACTGCTTGATTTGCAGTTTTGAAAAGTAATGATTTTGAACCGTAGTAACCTTTAGCTTGTTTAAGAACTTTTTTATGTCTTTTTTTAGCGTTTAATGCTCTTTTTACTCTTGCCATTGTTTCCTCCTATTAGATATTTAATAATCTTTTGATATTTTTTGTATCGCCTTTAGATGCCATTGTAGATTTTCTTAATCTTCTTTTTCTTGCTGGTGTTTTTTTAGCTGTAAGGTGTCCCTTATAAGCTTTGTGTCTTTTTATTTTTCCACTGCCTGTAACTTTAAATCTTTTTGCAGCTGCTCTTTTTGTTTTGATTTTGTTCTTAGCCATATTTGCCTCCTATTTTTCTTCTGTCTTTGGTGAAATGAATAGTACAAGTGATCTTCCTTCCATTGCTGGTTTCTTATCAACTTGTGCACAATCTCCAACAAATTCCATAAATTTATCTAATACATCATAGCCTAAGTTTTTATGACCCAATTCTCTACCTTTAAATCTTAATGAGACTTTTACCTTGTCTCCGTTGTTAAGAAATTTCTTTGTTTGATTAGCCTTGGTTGCTAGGTCATGATCTTCGATATTTAAGCTAAATCTTGTTTCTTTTGTTTGAGTTGTTTTTTGTTTTTTCTTATTTTCTTTAGCTTTTTTTTCTTGGTCGTATTTAAACTTCCCATAATCCATAATTCTTGCAACTGGTGGCTTAGCATTTGGTGACATTAATACTAGATCCAATTGTTTATCATAAGCCATATCCAAAGCTTCATCTTTTGATACAACTCCAATTTGTGATCCGTCTTCGTCTATAAGTCTAAGCTTATTGTCTCTAATTTCGTCATTAATTTTTAAATCTTTTATAATGTTACCTCCAAAATATTCAAATAAAAAAATGGGCACTCAAAGTACCCATATAAAATACAAAATATAATTAGAAAATTATTCTAACAAGAGATTGTAACCTGAAAACAAATTGTCGGCAGGTGAGTTGTGGGTACTTCTTTAACTCTCTTTTGTTATGATACAAGAATTTATATTTTTTGTCAAATATTTTTATTTGAAAATTTAATTTTAAAAATCAAAATTTTTTAAATCAAAATTTAAAATTATTAAGCTCTTTCATTTAAAATTCTTGCCATTTCAACTCCTGATGCTGAAGCTTGTGATAGGGAATGTGTTACTCCTGATCCATCGCCTAGACAAAATAGATTTTTTTGGCTTGTTTCAAATTCTTCATTAACTTCTACAACTGAATTATAAAATTTAACTTCTATTCCATATAAAAGTGTATCGTCGTTTGCCATTCCCGGAGCAATTTTATCAAGAGCATAAATCATTTCTATTATGTCATCTAATTGTCTTTTTGGCATAACTAATGACAAATCTCCAGCTGTTGCATTTAAGGTTGGTCTTAGGAAAGATTTTTTCATTCTTCTTTCTGATGATCTTCTTCCCTTTACAAGATCTCCAAATCTTTGCATCAATACTCCGCCACCTAGCATATTTGAAACTCTTGCTATTGATTCGCCATATTCATTTGAATCTTTAAATGGTTCTGTAAATTTATTTGTAACCAAAAGAGCAAAATTTGTATTTTCTGTTCTAAGTTCTGGGTTTGCATAAGAGTGACCGTTCACAGTCATAATTCCATTTGTATTTTCTGTTACAACTTCTCCATAAGGATTCATACAAAATGTTCTTACAAGATCGTTATATTGTTTTGTTTGATAAACAATTTTTGCTTCATAAACTTTATCTGTGATGTGTTTAAAAACTTCTGCTGGAACTTCTACACGAACTCCAATATCAACCCTATTTTTTTTCATTTCTACATCAAATTCTTGGCAAGTATCTGAAATCCATTTTGAACCAGATCTTCCTGCAGCAAGAACTAAATATTTACATTTTATTATTTCATTCTTGTCAGTTTTTACAAAATAATATCCATCTTCAAAATCTACACTTATAACTTTTGTCATAAATTCAAAATCTACAGTATCTTTTACATAATCGTATATTTTTTGTAAAATTTCTCTGTTTCTTTCTGTACCAAAATGACGAACTTTTGCTGTTAATAAATGCAAATCATTTTTTAGACATTCACTTTTTAATCCTGTATTTTCTGTTGAATAAAGTGTAGCATCTCCCTTATCAAAATCCATAAGAACAGAATCTACATATTCCATTAATTTAAGAGCCTTATCTTCTCCAATATAATTATGTAAATCTCCACCAAAATTGGTTGTTATATTATATTTTCCATCTGATAAAGTTCCTGCTCCTCCAAATCCATACATTATATTGCAAGGATTGCATCCTATACAAGAATTAACTTTTCCCTCTGATATAGGACATTTTCTAGCTTTTACTTTTCTTCCTGCATCTATTACACAAACTTTTTTTTCTGAATTTAATTTAGTAAATTCGTAGGCCATAAAAGATCCGCTAGCGCCGCTGCCTACTACAACAACATCATATTCTTTCATAATATTCCTTTCTTGTTTCGCATACATAGTTATTATAGCATTTAAAAATAAAAAACAAAATAATTTTATTTTTAAATTTTTAAACTTATATACTTTTGCAAGTAAATTTAATATAATGATATTAATTAAAGTAGAAAGGTAGGTGGATTTTTTGAAAGAAAATAAAAAAAATTTAATTTTTGCAACGATTATTTTTATTTTATCTATAATAATAGCAATTATTTTTTATGATAGGCTTCCAGTAAGAATTCCAATTCATTATGATTTGTATGCAGATTCTAATTTTTATACAAATAAAACTAATGCTTTGTTGTTTGTGATTACTTTTATGATTTTGCTTTATATAGCATTTTTTCTTATCATTAGCCTTGATCCAAAATCTGACAAACACGACAAAAATTATAAGCACATTTTTTATTATTTATACCAATTTTAAATTTTCTTATCGTAAGTTTGACTGTTTGGAAAACTTTTAATGATAATATTGATGTTGGCAGAATTTTACTTGGACTTTTTTCTTTGCTTGTAGCAATTAGCGGAATTTTTATGCCAAAAATAAAAAGAAATTATACCATGGGATTTAGGACATCTTGGGCTATGGAAGATGATTTAGTGTGGAAAAAAACTCAAAAATTTGCAGGGATTTTATTTTTCTTTAGCGGAATTATTTCACTTACATCCTTATCATTTTCTTTAAATATTTGCTTTTATATTTTTATAGCTAGTCTAATAATTTCAACTTTATTTTCCTTTATTTATTCTTATTATATTTATAGGAAAATAAAAAAATAAATTTGTAATTTTAAAATGAGATTTTTTGTAAGAACTTATTAAATGATTTTGATGAATGTTCTTATAAAGAATCTTTTTTTCTTGTTTTAGATGGGGATTTGATATATAATTAATAAAAATTATTAATAAAAATAGAAAAGAGTAAAGAAAGAGAGATAAAATGAGCAAAGAATTTTCGATTACAGGCAACAAAGCCATATTAAATTTATCCGAACAATTTTTTAATGATGTAAATGAACTTTTAAATAGTGAATCCTTTCTTGATTTGACAAAATGTTTTATAAATTATCACAAAAAGGATTCGACAAGAGTATATGCTTATATTGAACAGTTTTTTATAAATTCATCTGTCGATTCTCTTGCAAGAGAGCTAACTGATATTTTAAAACTTTTAACAGTAATGAATATTGATGAAGTTTCATCAAAAATTAATAAATATCACAATTTAAATAAGGAAAAAGATGGCTTACTAAAAATAGTTGAGGAATTTTATAATTATTGGAGAAATCTTGAAAGATATTCAATAATAAAACAAAATGAAAATTCAAGAGGAGTTGGAGTTGTAAATTTTGTTGAAATAAATGAAAAATTAAAAAATATGATTCTTCAAGCCTACAGGCGAATTGAAATGTCAATTCTTGGAGAATGGCCAAAGGTTTATAGGCAAGTCCCAGCTGCTGCCGATGCGTCTATTATGATTAGGCAATTTAATAAAAATTATCCAGAAATTTATAAAGATTTAAATAAAATTCCATTTATAACTCAAGTTATGATTGAAACTCCTTATATAACTTATACAAAATCAAACAAGAGAGATGGGGTTTTTGAAGAAGTTTATGAAAATCCAATTTTAAATACAAATATAAATTATCCACACTTTTTCTGTTATCCAGCAAAAGTTGGCGATAATTTAATTTTTATATATTTTCATAGAGATTTATTAACACATGGGGTTTCTGCATCAAACCTTTTCGAATTAGCTGACGTTAAAGAAATCGAAGAAAAAACGCCAGATGCAATTTATATTTATGGACCAAAAGATCAAGGCGAAAGAAAAAATTCTTTTTACTATGATAAGGAAAATAAATTATATGTAGGCTACATTGCTTACTCTGATAAAATTGATTATTTTGGTTATTTGAAAAAAATGGTCCTTACATTAAATAACGTAATAAATATTAAAAAAGAATATTTGCCAATTCATGGTGCAGGACTTTCTGTAGTTTTGCAAAATAATAAAACTGTAAATATTGTAATTCTTGGCGATAGCGGAGCAGGAAAAAGCGAATCAATAGAAGCTTTCAGATCACTTGCCAAAGATTATATAAAAGAAATGACAATAGTCTTTGACGATATGGGTTCATTTAGAATTCAAAATAATAAAGTTTATGCTTATGGAACAGAAATTGGAGCCTTTGTAAGACTTGATGACCTTGATGCAGGTTACGCCTTTAAACAAATCGACAGGTCAATTTTTATGAATCCTGACAAAGTAAATTCAAGATTAATAATGCCAGTTGCATCTTTTGATGAAATAAATTTAGGATATGAAGTTGATTTTTTCCTATACGCTGACAATTATTCAGCAGTTCTTGACGGATGTGATTCAATAGAAATTTTTGATAAAAAAGAAGAAGCCCTAAGAGTTTTCAAAAGAGGTGCAAGACTTGCCAAAGGAACAACAACCGAAACAGGACTTGTTCAAACATATTTTGCAAATCCATTTGGCCCAGTTCAAAAAAGAGAAGAATGTGACAAATTACTAGATAAATATTTTGATAACTTATTTGAAAATAAAGTAAAAGTAGGAACAATAAAAACCCAACTAGGACTTAACAACATGCAATTTGAAGGCCCAAGATCCGCAGCCATTGAGCTTTTTGAATTAATTAAAAATATGTAAAAAAATAGACCGAAATATAGGTTTTAATCAGAAGGAATTTATATCAAATCAAAATAAAAAGTCTGTAGATAAAGTTATTAAATAAATCTTTTTAAGATTATTTTGTAACTTTATCTACAGACTTTTTGATTTAATATATTTTTAAAATAGTTTCAACAAAGTTTTATTTCAAGCTTGATTCAATAAACCAGATTTGTTTATTATAATCTTCAATATGGGACTCCATAACATTTGCTATAGAAAAATCATCTTTATTATTAGCTTCTTTTCTAATTTCCAAAGCAAGGTCTTTTTGAAGTTTTATATCTGAAAGAACAATTTCTAAAGCATCTTTCACACAAATTTCTTTAGATTCTTCTATTTCTTTTATTGTAGTAATCTCTAAATATTCTTTTAAATTAGCTACAGGAAATTCTCCAGACATTTTGATTAATTCTGCAACTTCATCAAGTCTTTCACTTGCTTTATCATATTCAGCTTCTAAATATTCATGAATAGCTACAAATTGCTTTCCTACAACGTTCCAATGTAAATTATGAAATTTAATATTTTCAACCGCAAGATTAGCGATATATAAGTTTAATTTTTTCATCTTTTTTATTCTCCTTTTTAATTTAATTATTAATTTTAAATTGATTCTAATTATCTATATTTTTACTATTATCCAAAAAAAATTTTTTTCAAGTTTTTTTTCAAGTTTTTTAATAAAAAATTAATTTTATAGTTTAATTGTAATAATTTAAAAGTTATATAAAAAATAAAAATATAAAATTATAAATCATAAATATTTTCTGAAATCACAAAGATATTAGCTCAAGACAATTTAAGATTTTTAAGAATTTAGACAGAAGCAATTTGGTTGTATCAAAATAAAACCATCCTACACCATATTCTCAACTAGCCAAATACGCCTTGATTTGACACATTTACCCCTAAAACAAAGTGTGAAAGCAATAAGAAGTTTTCAAAACAAACGCATTTCAGTTTGAGTGAAATAAACATATAGAGAGTTCTTGATACTTCTCAGCTTACTATGCTCACTCAAAATAGCAAAATATTTATTTTTTATAAAACTGTAATATTTGAATATATTTTCTAATTTATATTATCCATCACTTCTTTTATAATCTTTGGAGAAATTTTGCATTTTTCTTCGCTTACTGCACATACTGCAAATCTTAATCCTTCTTTGTTTGCAACTATATACATATCTTTTTCTTTTAATTTTTCTGCGATTTTTTTAGAATTCTTGCAAGGTATTGATATGAAAAATCCTCCAAAATATGGAAGGGTAACAAGTCCTACTTTTTTTGAATTTTCTGTGAAGGCTTTGGCTCTTTTTTCAAGCATTATTCTGTAAAATTCTAATTCTTTTTCGTAGGATTTTTTCTTTTTTTCATCCTTTTCTAAATCTACCAATATATTCATTCCTGCATGAGTTATGTTTGACCAAATTGCCCTGTTTGAGTGTTTCATTGAATCAAAAACTTGATTTGCAATTTCTTCATTTGACGAAACAATTATACAAGCTCCTGACCTTAGTCCATAAGCTGTGTAAGATTTACTCATTGAATAGGCAACTGTTGTGATAATATTTTCTGGTAAATCTCCAAATTTTTGGAAAAATTTCTTTTGCCTTCCATCTCCTGCAAATTCAATGTAGGCTACATCTAATAAAATCGCAATATATTTCCCATCATCTGCTCTATCTTTTATAATTTCTAAAATTTTATCCCACATAGAATCTTCAATTGAAAATCCTGTTGGATTATTTGCAGGCGAATTAAAAACGCACACTACCCTATCTTTTTTTTCTAAAGAAAAATCCAAGGCTTTTGTAAATTCTTTTAAATTAAATTCAAAATTTTCATCCAAAAATTCATAATTTAAAAATTCTCTATTGTATTCTTCGCACATTGTGGCGTAAGCTGGCCAATACCAATTTGGACAAATTACATAATCGCCCACACCTGATAGAGTCCAAATCGTATGTCTTACTGCTCCACTTCCCCCAGCTGTTGCAACTGATTTTATAAATCCATTTGGTTTATAAGCTCCAAAACATTTTTCAATTACTAGATCCAAAAATTCTTTGTCGCCTTCTATTGCTCCATAGCTTGCTATATCTTTTTTGTCCATATTTTTTAAAGTATCATAAACGCTATCAAAGGCAATAATATTTCCATCATCATCGATTAAAGTTCCCAAAGTGGAATTTATAATTTTATCTTTTCCTTTTTTTGCTATTGCTTTTTTACACTCTCCGCTAATTTTAAAAATTGCATCTTCAAGTCTAGGCCATTTCGCATGGTCTGCTATAATATTTTTCCCCATAATTTATCTCCATTTTTCATTATTATTGAAAATATTGTATCACTAATTAATTCATTTTAAAAGTAAATTAAAATTATTGCCTAAATTATTATAAATTAGTAAAATATTTGTAAGGAGGATATTATGGATGAGAAAATAAAAAAAGATAAACTTAATAAGATTTCTAAATTATCTTATGAGGTTACTCAAAAATCTTACACAGAAAAACCTTTTTCTAGTATCTACAATGATTTTTATAAGGATGGAATTTATGTAGATATAATTAGCGGAGAGGTTTTATTTTCATCTTTAGATAAGTTTGATTCTGGTTGTGGCTGGCCTTCTTTTACAAAGCCACTAGAAAATAATATAAAAGAAAATGAGGACTTATCTCATGGAATGATAAGAACAGAAGTAAAATCCAAAAATGCAAATTCACACCTAGGTCACGTTTTTCCTGACGGACCAAAAGAAAAAGGCGGACTAAGATATTGCATAAACGGCGCAAGCCTTAGATTTATTCCAAAAAAGAAATTAAAAGAAGAAGGATACGAAAAATATCTGGATTTATTTGAAAATTAAAAATAAATTTTCAAATAAAAATTTTTTATATTTTTGATAGACAAAAAAAATGAGCCTTAAATTTTTGTTAGAAATTTTTGGCTCATTTTTATAATTTTTTTATTCATTTATAGCTTGTGGCATTTCTCCTAATTTTGCATTTTTGCCGTATTTATTTATTGCATAAATAAAGGCATCCAAATTTTCTATTGGAGTTTTTACTGGAGAACCACAACCGGTTGCTGCTATATATCCACATTTTGCGTCAGCTGCTTTTTTTATGCAAGTTTTTACTGATTCTATTACATCATCAACCTTCCCATATCTCATTACTTCTACTGGAGGAATATTTCCTACAACAATTAATTTATCTTCAATTTCTTTTTTACATTCTTCTAAGTCTTCACAATTATCAACTGAGAAAAAATCTATATCCAAGTCCTTAAAATATTTCCATTGTTTTTTTGTATGACCGCAAATATGTAAATTTGCTTTTATTCCATTTAATTCGTAATATGCGCTCAATTGTTTTTTCAAATATGGCATAGAAAATTCTTCAACTTGCTTTGGACTTAAAATATCATCGCAACCAACTGGATCTACAACCATGACACTTGTTGGACCAAATTCTTTTTTGAAAGCTTTCGCCCATTTCATATTTGCTTCAAAACAAAAATCTAATAATTCTTTTACTCCTTGAGGATTTTTTCTCAAATCTCTCAAAAGTTTTTCAATTGGTCTAATGGCGGCGGCTGTTGTTATTGGCCCTGGAATTTCTGTTTCTATTGCCATATTTGGAAATCTTTCTTTTTGGATTCTTGCTCTTTCTAATTTTGGAGCCAAAACTTCATTTGTATAAGGATCTGGCAAATCAATTAAATTCATATCAAGCTTATCATCCATTACAAATTCTTCAATGTAATCAATGTCATCTTCTGGAAAAACTAATTTTGAACCAACAGCATGGCCCATAGTCCTAAGGCTTAATTCTTCGGTTAATCCCACAATTTTATATTTATCGTATTTGTATTGGACAATATCTGATAATTTGTCCACATCCTCCATATCACTAATTGTATAATTTAGATGATTTGCAATAATCCTATTTGTACTCATAATTGCAAATGGAATGTGATCAACTCTTTCTCCACTCAAATATTTAGATATTCTTTCTGATGAAGTAATTTCTGGTTTATAATTTTTCATCTCTTCTTTAAGTTCTTCTTTGTTCATAAATCCTCCCATTAATCTTCCCACACAGCTTGTGGAATTTCTCCGATTTTTGCATCTTCTCCATATTTTTGAACTGCATAGACAAAGGCATCCAAATTTTCCTTTGGAGTTTTTGCAGGTGTTGCACAACCAGTTGCACAAATAAAGCCCATTTTATTATCTGCACCTTTTTTTATACAAGATTTTACAGAATTTATTACATCATCCACGCTACCATTTCTCATCACATCAACTGGCGGAACATTTCCCATCAAAGATAATTTATCTTGAATTATTTCCTTACATTCACTAAGGTCATGACAATTATCAACACTAAATGATCCAATTTGTAATTTTTTCAGATTTTCCCATTGCCTTTTTGTGTGACCGCAAATATGAAGATTTGCCTTTATATTATTAACTTTATAAATCCTGTCAGTCAATTCTTTTAAATATGGAAAGGAAAATTCCTTTACTTGTTTTGGGCTTAAAATATCGTCACATGAAACTGGATCTGCAATCATCACTCCCACATCTCCAAATTCTTTATTAAAAACTTCAATCCATTTCATATTTGCTTCCAGAACAAAATCCAACAAGTCCTTTACTCCTTGGGGATTTTTTCTCAAATCTCTCAAAAGTTTTTCAATTGGCCTAAGGGCTGAAAGAACAGTCATTGGTCCTGCTACAAAAGTAGAAATTTTATGGTCTGGGAAATTTTCTTTTAGCCTTCTTGCATTATCAATTTTTCTTTTTAAAAATTTATTTTTGTAGGGATCTGGCATTTCTAATAAACTCATATCAATTTTATCTTCTAACAAATATTTTTCGACATGGTCTATATCATTTTCTGGAAAAATTCCACTTGAACCAAGGGCATAGCCCATTGCCCTAAGATTTAAACCTTCAGAAATTCCATAAACTTTATATTCTTGGCATCTTTTTTTAATAATTTCTATTAAATTTTCAATTTGGTCAGTTTCTTTTAATGTGTATCCCAAATTCATTCCATAAGCCATATCAAGACTCATTAGATTAAATGGCAAGTGGTCAACTCGCTCTCCTTTAAAATAGGCTTTTAATCTTTCGTCTGAAGTCATTTCTGGTTTATAATTTGAAATTTCTTTTTGAAGTTTTATTTTATCCATCATCTCTCCTTAATTTTTAAAATGCTTTTCTCCTGTAATATATTTTTCAAGCCTAAAGATAAGAAAAATATATATTACTATATTTCCTACCATATGGTTTATATCAAAAGGAATTGAACCAGCATAAAGTCCTAAAAAAGTAAATTTATTTCCATCTACCAAAAAAACTTGCATCAAAGTTATCAAAAATCCATATATAAAACCAGAAATCCCTAGAGCAATTGCCTTATTTATTTTTGTTTTTTAATTTTTATTTTATTAAATAAAATATAATTTGAAATTCCCAAAATTCCAAAATCCAAAACTTGAAATATAACCCAATAACCAAAACCTAGAAAAAAACTTGTTATGATCATAGTAGTCGCATTTACAATCAAAGATTCGTCAAGCTTTCCATTTATTGCAAGAATTAAAATTATATCTGAAAGAATTTGGACATTTGGGATTAATTTCAAATATATCCTTGTGATTACGCAAATTGCGCAAAGACCTGCAAGCCTTGTAAGTTTTTTTGTATCCATCTACATTTGTTCAAATCTAAATTCTATTTGGTCATTTTCTTTTGGAAGGTAATCGCCTATTCCAACTTCAGCCATTTCTCCATTTACATAATACATCCAATATTGGCTTTTTTCTTTGTCTTGTTTTATTCCTTCAAGTTCTGTCATCATTCCATCTTCAAATTTTGCCTTGTGATTTTCTTCAAGGTATTTTTGAAGACCATCCTTATCAATTTTTCCGTCTTCTTTTAAAATTTCTTTGTCATTTACTGTATCTTTAATTAAAATACTTACGTTTGTGACCTCTTCTTTTTCGTTAGACTCAATACTCACTACACTTGTTTGATTTGAATTATTAGAATTTTTTTCTTCATTTTTATTTGCACATGAAGTAAGAGTTAAAGTTGTTAGGGTAATAACGGTTAATAATTTTTTGTAATTTTTCATTTTTTTCTCCTTAAAATTGCATTGCTTTCGCAAATTTTCTTTCATAATTTTCACTTGTTGCAAGGTCTAGATAAGTAATATTTTGGGATAGCTCTTCCATTTTTCTAATTATATTTTCATTCATCAATGCCATATAGGCTCCGATTAGGGAAGAATTTCCAACATATCTTATCTTTTCTTCTACTTTTTTTGGCAAGATTCCAACTTCTGTCAAGTCTTCTTTTTTTAGATGACTTCCAAAGCCACCAGCAATTATTACAGAATTTAAATCTTCAATTTCTATATTTTCTTTTTCAAGAAGAATCAAAAATCCTGATAAAATTGCCCCTTTTGCAAGTTGAACCTGCCTAATATCTTTTTGGCTGATATAAATATTTTCCTTCGAATCAAGAATTATTATTCTTTTTCTCTTACTATCTTCCTTTATAAATTTTCTCCTGTAATCCTCCTTATCCAATTTTTTTGGATCTAAAATCCTTCCTCTTTTATTTACAAAATCTTTTTCAATGATTTGAGATACTAAACTTAAAAGTCCACTCCCACAAATCCCTCTGGGCTTTTTCTTATATATTGTAGAAAAATTTATATTTTCATCTTGAATTTTTACCGAATCAATTGCCCCGCTTTCTGCTCGCATGCCACAAGAAATATTCATCCCCTCAAGGGCAGGTCCTGCTGCAGTTGACGTTGCATAAAGTTTATCCTTTGTTTTTAAAACTATTTCTCCATTTGTTCCAATGTCGATAAAAAGTGTATTTTTTTGATTTTTTAAATCTGTCAAAAATATTCCCGCCACAACATCACTTCCCACAAAGGCCGAAATATTTGGAAGGGTATAAACTTTTGCTGGAATATTAAGACCAAGATCTTTGGAATTAATTTTTAAAGAATTTAAAAATTTCGCCTTATAGGGAAATTTCCCCAAAGATTTTGCGTCAACGCCAACTAGCATGTGAAGCATGGTAGTATTTGCCCCAATTACAAGTTTTTTAATTTGACTTCTTTCAATTTCGTTTTTATTTACAAGCTCATCAATCAAATTATTTATACTTATTATGATTTCATCTTGAAGTAAATTTTTGCCATTCTCATTTTCATATTCAAAACTAATTCTTGTCATGACATCAAGGCCATATTTTACCTGAGAATTTATGGATGAGATTTTATCGATTATTTTTCCATTTGATAAATCAACTAAGTACATAGCAAGACTTGTAGTCCCAATGTCAAGGGCAAGACCAAAACCTTTATCAAATTTCATTTCAAAATCAGGAATTTCTCCATAATCTAAAATTTTAAAATCTAAATCATTGTTTATAGTTTTAATTCTAAGGTCAGATTTTGGAAAAGTAAGACAAGCTAGTCTAATGCCATTTTTTATTTCGTCATCAGTGAGCGAAGATTTTTCCGATAAGCTTATAGGATTAAGCTCTCCTTTCAAAATTTTAATTTTACATTTTCCACAAGTCCCCTTGCCGTTACAAAAATTATCGATTTTTATATTATTTGCAAGTAGACTTTCTAGGATATTTTTTCCTTTTGAATCAATAATTTTATTCAAATTTTCAATTTCAATTTTCATGATTTTTAATTAAACTTTTTGCAACTTTTACCGCCTCATTTGCATTTTCACTGTAGGCATCAGCACCAATATCTTTTGCAAAACTTTCAGAAACCGGACCGCCACCAACCATTACAATAAATTGGTCGCGAATATTTCTTTCATTTAAAATATCAATTACTTTTTTCATATTTTCCATTGTTGTAGTCATTAAAGTTGACATCATAATAAATTGAGCATCATTTTTGATTGCCTCATCAACAAATTTTTCACAAGGAACATCCTTTCCCAAATCAATCATATTAAAACCGTTGACTTCAAGCATCAATTTCACAAGGTTTTTCCCAATATCATGAGTATCTCCCTCAACAACTCCAATTACAGCTGTGGCAAGATTATTTTCTCCGTAGCTTTCAATTTTTTCTTTCAAAACATCAATGCCGTTATACATTGCATCTGAACAAATTAATAAGTCTGAAATAAAATATTCTTCCTCTTCAAAAAGTCTTCCAACCTCATTCATGCCCTTAATTAATCCATTAAAAATTGCATCTTCTGGATCATAATCTTCATTTAAATACTCACGGCATAAATCTCCGATTTCTTCATCTTCCATTTCAACAACCATTTCTGCCATTTTATCAAGATATTCTTTTTGACTAGTCATCTATTCCTCCTTCAAAATTATTTTATTTACACTTTTAAATTTTTTATCTGCCAAATTCAAACACCTATCTCCAAGAAATGTCTTATTTTCATACAAAATATCTATATATTTTTTAGGACTTTCATATTCAATAGGAGAAAAATCCGCCTTTTCTAAATCAACAAGGATAAGGCTTGATTTTGGACAAAGATGAAAGGTAAAGGGATTTTCTTTTTGCAAAATTCTTATTTCTTTTAAAAATTTAAGCAAAAAATCATCCACATAATTTCCTACTTCTCTTGGTCCAAATAATTTTATATCCAAAATGCTTTCAGCAAAACTAAAAATTGTAATTCCCATCTCTTGCATCTTCTTAATATATTCAAGATAAATTTCAATAAATTCATCGTAGAGAAAATTTAAATTTTCCCTATTTTTTCTCATAGCCCTCATAACCTTATCTATTCCCAAAAGATTATCCAAAATAGCAAGAGGCCCTCTCATTTCTATTACAGTTTTTTTATCATCAATAATTTCTATGGCTTTAACCATTGCCTTGTATTCTTCTTTTTCATAATCCATTTCAAGTTTTACATCTTGAATTTTTTCAAAAATCGGATTTGCCTTGATTCCATTTTCAAATTCAACTCCCAAACAAAGAGAAATCATAGGAAGAAGAGGCAAGGAAATAAATTTTTCTCCACAAGCATAATCTGCCATTTTATTTGGATTTAATAAAATGTCATAGCTAATAGGATTTTGTGGATTGTCGATACATTTATAAGATCTAATCATAAACTCCCTCTCCAAAATCTGCACAAATTATTAAAAACAAAAAAATTAATGACTAAAATAGTTTCAAAATTTGATTTTAACTAAAATAATCATTAATCACATACTACATATCCAATTTAAAATTTAGATATTATTTATATTAATTTATCATTTAGGAAAACATTTGTCAAGTTGATGGCTTTAAATTCATTTTTTAAAAATAAATTTTCACAAAAAAATTCTCCCTCTTAATTTTAATAGGGAGAATTTAATTTATTTTCACTTAAAATATTTAATTATTTTTTATTTTTGAGAAATTCCTTCTTCTTTTGCACATTTTGCTACAGCTTCTGCAACAACATCAGCAACTCCTAAATCAAATGCTGATGGTATTACGTAATCTTCTGAAATTTTTTCATCAGGAATTAAACTTGCTATAGCTTTAGCTGCTGCAACTTTCATTTTTTCTGTAATTTTTGTTGCATGAACTGACAAAGCTCCTTTAAAAAGTCCAGGGAAAGCTAGAACATTATTAACTTGATTTGGATAATCGCTTCTTCCTGTTCCAACAACTCTTGCTCCTGCTTCTTTTGCATCTTCATAAGTAATTTCTGGATCTGGATTTGCCATAGCTAAAACTATTGGATCACGTCTCATAGATTTTACCATTTCCTTACTTACTTTATTTGGTACAGAAACTCCTACAAAAATATCAGCGTCTGCCATCGCTTCTTCTAATGTTAAATTTTTATTTTCTTTGTTTGTTTCTTTAGCAAGTTTGTTGTATAAATCTTTTGAATATTTTTCGTCTTCTCTTAAAATTCCTCTAGAATTAAAAGCATAAATATCATTAATTCCAAAATCATTTAACATTCTTACAATTGATGATCCAGCAGCACCTACTCCAGAGATGACTACATTACATTCTTCTGGTTTTTTATTTACAAGTTTTAAAGAATTAATTAAAGCTGCAATTGTAACTATTGCTGTTCCATGTTGGTCGTCGTGAAAAACCGGAATATCTAATTCTTCTTTTAATCTTGTTTCAATTTCTATACATCTTGGAGATGAAATATCTTCAAGATTTACTCCGCCAAAAGTTGGAGAAACTTGTTTTACAAATTTTATAATTTCTTCCGTATCTGTTGTATCAATTACAAGTGGAACTGCATTAAGTCCTCCAAATTTTTTAAACAAACAAGCCTTACCTTCCATTACAGGAAGTGCTGCTTTGGGCCCAATATTTCCAAGTCCCAACACAGCTGTTCCATCAGAAATAACTGCAATTGTATTTGCTTTTCCAGTATAAACGTAAGCATCGTCTTCATTTTCGTGAATTTTTTTACAAGGTTCAGCAACTCCTGGAGAATATACTAAAGATAAATCATCTTTGTTTTCCAATTTTGTTTTTAATTCTGTTGAAATTTTTCCTTGAATCTCTTTGTGTAAGTCAAGTGCTTTTTCTTTTAGATTTTCCATTATTTTCTCCTTATACCATTTTTTCTGGTTTTACTATTTCATCAAATTCTTCATCGCTTAAATATTTTAATTCGTGACAAGCTTGTTTTAATGTTAAATTATTTTTATAAGCATATTTTGCAATTTTGCTTGCCTTATCGTATCCAATATGTGGAGATAAACTTGTTACAAGCATAAGAGAATTTTCTAAATTTTTTGCAATATTTTTTTCATTTGCAACAAGTCCTTCTAATAATTTTTCCCTAAAACATTTTAATGATTTAGACAAAAGTGTAATTGAATTGTCCATTGAATGAATTATCAAAGGCATGTATGTGTTTAGCTGTAATTGGCCTTGAGTGTTTGCCATTGAAATTGCAAAATCATTTGCCATTATTTTTATACAAACCATAGTAATTGATTCAACTTGAGTTGGATTTACTTTTCCAGGCATAATTGATGAGCCTGGTTCGTTTGCAGGAATTATTAACTCACTTATTCCACATCTTGGACCACAAGATAAAAATCTTATATCATTTGCAATTTTATAAAGATCTGTCGCAAGAGCTTTTATTGTTCCGTGAACATTTACAAGAGCAGATTTTGATGATAATTGGTAAAATTTATTCTCATCTGATTTAAATTCAAAACCATAAAAATCTGAAAGCTCTTTTGCCATTTCATTACCAAATTCTTTTTTTGCATTGATTCCTGTTCCAACTGCAGTACCACCTATAGCAAGGTAGGTCAATTCTTCTTTTACTTCTTTTAAAACTTTCAAATCTCTTTCAAGGCAAGTTCTCCATGCAGAAATTTCTTGAGAAAGTTTTAAAGGAGTTGCATCTTGAAGATGAGTTCTGCCTGTTTTTATTATATTTTTATTTTCATCTTCCAATTTTTTAATTGCATCAATTGTTTTTTCTAATTCTTTTAATAATTTTTCTGATAAATTTTTGTAAGTTGAAAGATGCATTGCTGTTGGGAAAACATCATTTGAAGATTGGCTCATATTTACATGGTCGTTTGGATGAATTATTTTTTCATTTTCATTTGCAATATGGCTTATAACTTCATTGACATTCATATTTGTTTGAGTGCCAGAGCCTGTTTGCCAAACTGTTAATGGAAATTCATTGTCGAATTCTCCCTTTAAAATTCTATCGCAAGCTTTTACAATCAAATCTTTTTTATTATCATCTAATTTTTTTTCTTTATTATTTACAATAGCTGCACATCTTTTTATACTTGCTATTGCCATAATTTGAGAATGTGGCATTTTTTCAACTTCTTGAGGAAAATTTTCTAAAGATCTTTCAGTTTGTGCTCCCCAAAAATGATTAGCTGGAACATTTACTATCCCTAGAGAATCTTCTTCTTGTCTGTATTTCATTTTTTACCTCGATTTTAAAATTCTTCTTTAGCGTATCTTTTTAACCTATCTATAAATATTTTTGCAATAGTTTTTAATTTGTGATTTTTGGAATAATTTATCATAGTTGTTCTTGATGATAAGCCTTCTTTTAATTTAAAATATATAAGGTCATCCTTTTTTCTTTTAACATTGACTGAGGAAGGATGGCAAGCCCCATATTTTCTCTTACACATTTTTCAGCTATAAATATTGAATCTGTTTCAAAAACTGTATTCAAAGAATTATCTGTAAATTCATCAAGCTCTTGGTATTGCAAAATAAGATTTTGTCCTTTTTTCATTCTTATAATATTTTGCCCTGCAAGTTTTTTGGCACTAATTGTTTTTATTTTTCCTTTGCCTGACAAATCATTTTTTAATTTATTTTCTTTTGACATAGCCAAATATACATCTTCTCTATAAAGATTTATGCTTTCCATATCATCAAACCTATCAGTTTCATAAGTTATTGAAAAATCACACAAACCATTTAGGGCAAAAGTGTTTAACTGATTAGTTTTTGCTTCTAATAAATTTATTTTAATTCCTGGATAATCTTCATTAAAATCTTTTAAAACTTTTGATAGGAAAAAATAAGTTTGATAATCGGTAGAACCAATTGATAGCTCTCCGATTTTCAACTTATTTATTTCTTCAATTTTTAATAGAGTATTTTCTTTTAATTTTTCTATATCTTCAAGGGACTTTTTATAAATTATGCCAGCCTCAGTAAGTTTTATAGGTTTAAAATCCCTATTAAATATTTCAACTCCCAATTTTTTCTCAATCCTAATGATGTGTTGACTTAAAGCTGATTGGGAAATATAAATTTTTTTTGAGGCTGCGGTAATAGAACCATATTTTAAAATAGCTCTAATATATTCCAAGTCCATCTCTGACATATTTGCTCCTAAATTTCTATATTTTTTTGAAGTTTAAGTCCTAACTTCAAACTCTCATTTACCAATTCTTTTTCACTATCTATTAATGGATAAAGATTTGAATTTTCATCTTTGCTATTTATATATGAAGCTTCTGTGCATCCTATAATTATATAATCGCATCCTTGATCCATCATTTCTTTCAAAGTGTTGTGGTATCTTTCAAAATTAATTGTCCCTTTTTCTTTTACATCACCATAAAGACATTCATTTATATTATCTTGAATTTTTCTTGATGAAACGAAAGCCTTATGAGAACATCTTTCTATTATATTATTAAATAATTTACTTTTTATCGTTCCTTCTGTTGCAAAAATTCCAATTGTAGAAGGCTTTTTGATTTTATTTAATTTATTTTCAACAAGCTCAATCATATTTATGATTGGTTTTTTTGTTAATTTTTGTAAATCATCATAGAAAAAATGTGCTGTGTTACAAGTAATCACATAAAAATCTGGATTTAATTTATCAACACTTTCTATATCTTCTTTTAGAAAATCAAATGGATTTTCTTTTGATTTTTTTAATATAAAGGAAGTCCTATCAGGGATTGTGGCGTGATTTACTACCAAATAATTTAAATATTCTTGATCTGAGCTTGGCTTATAAGCTTCATTTAAATCATTTAAAAAATTTGTTGTTGCTAGAGTTCCCATTCCTCCCAAAATCACAAAGAAATTTTTCATATTCTAAAAATCAACCTCTTCCATTTCTGGCTTTTCATCAGATAAATATCTATTTTTATCTAATAAGTTTTCTTTAGTTGCAGAAACAAATGTTGACACAACATCTCCTGTTACGTTAAGTGCTGTTCTAAACATATCTACAATTCTTTCAACACTCATAATTAAGCTTACGCCTTCTACTGGAAGACCTACTGATGAAAGAACCATTGATAGCATTATCATTCCACTTCCTGGAACTCCTGCTGTACCAATTGATGATAAAACAGCTGTCAATACTACTGTAACTAAATTTCCAAATGTCAAATCTATTCCATAAGCATTTGCTATAAATATTACTGCGCATCCTTGATAAATTGCTGTACCATTCATATTTATTGTTGCACCTAGTGGAATTGTAAATGATGAAATTTCTCTAGGAACTCCAAGTGTATCACATGATGAAAGTGTTAATGGTATTGTTGCATTTGATGATGCTGATGAAAAAGCAAAAGTATAAACTGGGAATACTTTTTTCAAAAAATGGCTAGGACTTGTCTTTGATGTAATTGCAATTAATGGAATGTAAGCTAAAACTATCAATATTACCATTGAGCTTAATACTGATCCCAAAAATGTAAGAAGTGGTCCTACTATGCCAAGTCCAATATCTGTAAATGTTCTTGCTATTAGAGCAAATACTCCGATTGGAGCAGCTTTCATAACTAATGCTGTAACTTTCATCATAAAATCATTGCCAACATTCATAAAATCTTCTAATAATTTTAATTCTTGACCAAATCTTCCTATAACTATACCAGACAAAAATGCCCAAAAAATTACTTGGAGCATATCTCCGTTTGCCAAAGATTCTATAGGATTTTTTGGAATTATATTTACCAAAGTTTCTATTAATGTTGGAGCCTCTTCAGCATCTGCTGCTGGCGCCGCTGATTTTGTAGCCTCAGCAAGATTCATTCCAACGCCTGGTTTTAATAACTTTGCTATAAATAAGGCAATGGCAATTGCAAGTGCAGTAGTTATCAAATATAAAACAAGAGTTCTTATAGCAACTCTTCCAAATTGTGAAACATCTCTCATTTGCATAACGCCTGTACCAATTGAGAAAAATACAAGTGGTACTACAAGCATTTGTAACAATCTAACGAAGCCTTGACCAAATAAGAAAAATACTCCATCAATCAAAACAGATTTTTTAAAAAATCCGTCGGGTACTATATAATGAAGTCCTATACCTACTACAAGACCTATGAGCATTGATAACAATATTTTTTTAGTTGCGCTCATTTTTTTATTTTCATTTGTAGTCATCTTATCCTCCTAATATCTATTATCTAAAATTTATTTTTCTTCCAATTTATCCTCTTCTAAGATTCCAGGTGTAATCATTTTTTTGAAATCTAAAATCCTATCGAGTTCATCTTCTCCTAATAATTTTTCTTCAAGAACAATTTCTCTTACAGTTTTTCCACTCTCTTGTGCTTTGTGTGCAATCTTACTTGATTTTTCATATCCAATATGTGGGGCAAGGGCTGTAACAAGTCCTACACATTGTTCAACTTCTTCTAATAATAATTCTTTATTAGCAGTTATACCATCAATACAATTAACTCTTAATGTATAAATTGCACCCTTTAAAGCTCTTAGTGATTCAAAAAGTTTATAAAATATTACAGGCTCAAAAGCATTAAGTTCAAGTTGTCCAGCTTCAACTGCCATTGTAACAGTAGTATCATTTCCACAAACTGCAAAAGCAACTTGGCTTACAACTTCTGGGATTACAGGATTTATTTTTCCAGGCATTATTGAAGAACCTGCTTGTCTAACTGGCAAATTAATATCGCCAATTCCTGTTTGAGGACCTGAAGACATTAGTCTTAAATCGTTAGAAATTTTTGAAAGTGAAACCGCAAAAGTTTTTAAAATTGATGAAGCATATAAAAATCCGTCCAAATTTTGTGTGCCATCAACCAAATCTTCTGCTTGTTTTAAATCAAGACCTGTTACATCTTTTAAAACACCAACAATTTCTTTTACATAAGTTCTATCTGCATTAAGACCTGTTCCAATTGCAGTAGCTCCCAAATTTACATTTGATAATTCATCAATAGCTTTTTGAATTCTCTTATAATCTCTTTTAATTACAGAATGATAAGCATTAAATTCTTGACCTAAACTTATAGGAACAGCATCTTGCAATTGAGTACGACCCATTTTGTAAACATCTTTAAATTCATCCGCTTTTTTTTCAAAAGATTTTAAAAGTTTTTCACATTCATCTTTAAGTTCAATAAAATATCTAACAAGAGCAATCTTTCCACTTGTTGGAATAACATCATTCGTTGATTGCCCCTTATTTACATCATCATTTGGATGAACCTTATCATAAACGCCAAGTCCACCACCAAGTTTTTCATTTGCAATATTTGCGATGATTTCGTTAGTATTCATATTATAACTTGTTCCAGCTCCACCTTGAATTGGATCAACAATAAAATTATCCCTATATTCTCCAGCAAGAATTTTATCACAAGCATAAACAATAGCATCCTTTTGCTCTTTTGAAATTAAATCTAATTTTTCATTTTCAAAAGCTGCAGCCTTTTTAACTTCAACCATAGCATCCAAAAATTTATCATCAGCTTTAAGACCTGTTATTGGGAAATTTTCCTCAGCTCTTTTGGCATTAGCACCATAATAAGCATTTTCTAAAATATCCATTTCACCAACAGAATCATGTTCTCTACGAAACTTAGTCATTATTTCCTCCATAAATTCACTAAGCGATTTTCAATTTCTAATTTCAAATCACTTACAATTATAATAAATATTAGTAGCTTTTTTCAAATATAATTATATAGAAAACGTTTTTAATAGTAAAATTATTAATTTATAATCGTTATCATAAGTCAAAACTTATAACGTCTATATTTAAAGTGCTAGACTTCATAGATATTTGAATTTTTTCAAAATTTTATTCAAAAATCCGTTAAAAATAAAAACAAAAAAAGCTTTTCCTTTTAGATAAATTTATAACTATTTATTTTCATAAGTTGCTTATTAATTTAAAATTAAAACTCAATTCTTTTTAAATATTTTATAGGAAAATCAAAAAATATATTTTAAAAACGAAAATCTAAAAATAAACACAAAAAAAGCACTCAATTTTGAGTGCATAAATTTGGTGCAGGATAGAAGTATAAAACCTTTGTGCATTTAGCAATATTCTATCGTTGCATAACTACAAAAAAACTACAATTATTTTATTAAAAAATGTACGTTGGTAACCAACTAATATTTATTACTTTAAAAATACTTGACTTATGAAATTAAATAGTCTACAATAAAGTTGTAATAAAAATGTTCTAAAATCATATACTTTCATTTTTATTATCATTATTAGTTGATAAACGGATTATGTTGATTATTAACATTTGATGTGTTGAAAAACTAAAAAATTTAAACAATTTGATTAATAACATGATATGTAAAAAAGAGATAGATTTTATTTTCTATCTCTTTTTCTTTTATTTTCTAATTCTTTTTCTGTCCTCTCAGACGCTTTATTTATTTCTGGATTTATTTTATTAAAAACTTCATTTTTGTATCTTTTAGCATCTACTAAATTTCCAAAATATTTATTAGCTATTAATTTTTTCTTAAAGGTAACCCTTACTAAATATTCATTTCTGCTTTTTACAAAATAGATATTTTTAATTCCTGTAGATTTATTATTTTTATTACTTCTTTTTTGAAATAAAGTTTTATAAGCAATCCCATTCCTTGCTTCTACATATAATTCTCTATTTTCTTCTGTTAAACAACCACAAGATAAAATTCTTTTTGTTTTTAAATTATAATGTTTAACCTCGGTATAATTCCCACAGTCACATCTACATTTATAGATCCTATCATCATATTTTTTCTTATCTAATTTTTTTACCACAACTAATTTCCCCGACCTATATCCTGGTTTTAAATCGGGAGTTTTTGTTCTACCTGTAATAAAATTTTTTGAGCAATCTGGGCACCCTTTTATAGCTTGCTTACCTTTTATCCTTCTAGCCAAGGCTTTAAATTCTTTGCCACAATGATTACACCTAACAAGTATATATAATCTATCAATCCTTTTAGGGTCTACTACTGTTACATGTTCAAATTTTTCGCCTTTTTCAAAAACCCATGTCCCTTTTACTTTTTTCGCCATTTTCTCATCTATCAACCTTGTAAATAAGCTAATCATTCATATTTTAGCGTATAAGCTATTAAAATTATTTACTATACCTATTATATAACTTCCACCTTAAAATATAACTTTATTGCTCTAATTTACTTTCCAAAGCTTCAACAATTATATCTTTCATACTTTTTTCGCTTTTTTCGCTCTTATCTTTTAATTTATTATATAAATTTTCAGGAATCAACAAACTAAAAGCAATATTGCCTTCTTCTTCAAGTTCAAATAACTTTTCATAATCATCAGCATCTAAATTTTCTTCCGCCCATTTCTTTGCCTCGTTTATTGTTACAGGTGTTATTTTCTCACTACCAGACCAACTGTTGCTTCCAGTTTGGACAGCGTAACTTGATGCTGGTCCACCTTCTCCATACATGAAAAACTCTCCTGTTTTCTTTCTATAAAGTTCTTCACATTCGTATTGTAAATCTGCGGAATTATATATATTTTCCCATCTTCCGATAAATTCTGCTGTGTCTGTGTCATATCTTTTACCATTAATTATTTTTTTCATTTTTTTCTCCTTTTTAATATATTTTTATTTGTGTTATAATTTATTTAAGCAAAAAGCTCATCAAGGTGGAAAGCCTTGCGGATTGAAATATTTTTTTATTTGTGTGTCAGATTCTGATACAAGAGGGGGTATTTAATATCCCCTCATTTTTGTATTGTTACATTTATATTTTCTCAAACTCAATTCAAATGCTTTCATTTATTTAATTAAATTTTCCATTTGATCAAGTTTTAAATCGTCGCTTACACTTAATAAGCTTATATCTTTTTTATCTAAATTTTTAATTAATCTTTTAAGGGTTTCCTCATCTTTAATTATTACATCAATATCATCAATCATTTCTTCTTCTATTTCAGCCAATACTTTTTCATCATTAATTTTAAATTTAAGGTAGTAGCATTTATTGGAATCATCATATACTGCCTTTTTTAAGTTTTCTTTATTTAGTTCTTCTTTCTTAAAAAGATTGTAGAAATCTTCTTCACTATCAAAAAGTCCGTCATAATCTTCAGCAAAATCTAAATACCATCCTTCAAGCTCTTCATTTTCCCATTTTTTAAAGTTTTCTTCTGTTAGCTTAGTAACTAAAACTCTAAATTCTTTTCTTTCTGTATCGCTGTAATCTTTAAAATAAATATCTTTTCCTCTGTCGTTTGCATCATTCTTATTATCAAAATGTTCAAAAAAGCTTTCAGTTCCTCTATTATCTTCTAAAACGTAAATATATTTCATTTTTATTTCTCCTATTTTTTAACCATAAAATTGAAATTCGTCGCCATTTTTAGAATAAGCCGTAAACCATTGTAAATTTGGATCATATCCACTAATTCCATTATCAGTATATTCTACTATTCCATCTTGTGATACGAAATCTATAAAATCTTCTTCATTTCCCTCTAATGTCATCCCATCATATTTTTCTTTTAATTTTAAAAATTTTTCATCTTCTTTTTCTTCAATCATAAATTGAAAATATTCCACATCGGGATATTTTTTATTAATAGCCTTTATCACGTTTTTAATATCTTCTAAAGTATTTACACTAGTAGCTTTCTTATATAAGTCAGCATCAAAATCTTTTAGATCTTGTAATTTAATCTCTATATCGTAATACCAACTATCAATAATTTTATCTTCTGTCATTCCTACTGCATAAGTATTTTCGTAATTTCCTACATAAATTCTCATATTTTTTTCCTTTCTTCTTGTTTTTTAATCATTGTTTATTTTCTTTTGTTAATTATATAATACCACATTATATTTACATTGTCAATATATACTCCGTAAATATCTCAAATAAACCAATTTATATAAAAAATAAAAATATATATATAAATAAGCACAAAAAAAAGACCACCAGCAAAAAGCCAGTGGTCATTGTAGAAATTAGGTAACCAACTATATATAGTCTACCTATCAATTATATTATACTATTTAATACGTTCTACTATTATTTTTCCATTTTCATCCAAAGCTACATTTTCTACTTTTTTGTAAACATCCATATATATTTCTCCCCTATCTCCATTGTAGGTAAATTCATAATAATACGCCTCTTTTACTGGTGTACTCATCAAACATTTACTGTTTTGTAAAGTTTTACAAGTCCAAACAGAAAATACATCATCTGCATCTATTTCTTCTTTAATATCTACTCTTTTATTTTCATATTCAGCAACTTTTCTTCGACATAATCTTAAAAATTTTTCATTTGTTATCATTTCTATATCTCCTTTTTTATCCACTAAAAAAGCGACTACTTATGTAATCGCTCAAAGTTTCTATTTTATATTTAATTCTTCTTTTAACCCTTCTTGTAAAACTCTTGAAAAATTGATGTTTTTTTGTTTTGCTAACATTTCAAGCCAAGTCGGTAAAGTTAACATCTTGTTTTTATACACTTCTTTTGTTAAAGAAAATTGGTATGGTAGAAAAACATTTATATATACTACTTCTTGATTGTCTTTTAATTTAGATTTGTCAATGATATTCATTTTCGGATAATCTTTATAATCATAAAGCACTAACCCTATAACTTCTTGTGCCATGCTTATACCTTCCTCAAATGTATCTGAACATGTAAAGCAATTTTCTATATCTGGTATATCGATTGAATATCCACCTTCATCTTCTTTAGTAAAGATAGCACCATAAGTAACATAATTTTTATCCATCCTATCATCCTTTCTTTAAATAGAGAACTTAGGGCTTATAAAAGCCCTAAACCTTTCAAAATGCTTTTAAGAGTACCTATTGGATAAGATTTTTTGGGATGTGGTATTGGAACTTCAACACCTGTTTCATCATTTACAAAAATATGATGACTACCTCTAACCCTATCCAACCTAAACCCTTGCTTTTTTGCAAGTTTCATAAGTTCTCTTGAGTTATAACTCTTCATAAGAAGCGTCCTCCTTACATTTATTATTATAACATAGGTTTAACATTTGTCAACTTTTTTATTAGAATTTTATCCAAGGTGTAGTATCTCCAGATAATTGTCTGTAAGCTACATATCTCCTAACACCAGAGTATGAAACATAAGATATCCATCTATATCCATCTCCTTCATAGACTGAGTCATAAAAAATTTTTTCGCCTTTTCCATATTGAGCTACTACAGATGATTTTGTGCTTGGAGCTGACCTAACATTACATATAGATTCAGTAACTCCATACCAGGATTCATCTTTTATCCAACCTGAATTCTTACTTTGACTAGTTGACTTACTAACTGATGTGTTATCTCCTACATATCTTAGCACGCTGGTCCAAGGATAGTTATAGTACCAACTAGTACATATTTCTCTTCCTGTTTGGTCTCCTGTGTTTGTACCTACTATATCTCCATATTCGTCAATCTTAGCTCCTACTGTCTTACCATTTCCTATATAGATTTCGGTATGATAGTATGAATTTAATAAAATATCTCCTCTCTTAAGTCCATGGCCGTTTCCTAAGCTTATTGAATTTGTAACATCTTTAAATCCACACTTAGTAAATACCCCATACATATTTCCAGTATAGGTAGCACCGTTGGTTTTTACAGGAATTCCTGCCCACTCACACACAGATATAACTAGAGATGAGCAATCAAAGTCAGACCAGGTATCAGGGCTTCCCCATCTAGAATACTGACTATATCCATGCTTGTTGTCATTTGCTATGTTTATTGCACTTTGTACATAATTTTCAATTTTTCCCATTACTTGCTCTCCTTTTGTCTTTTTACTTCATCTTCTAAAGTTTGGTTAATGTAATCGTTTAAGTCTCCATAAGCCTTGCCTAAAATTTCTTTAGATTCATTATCCAAGATCTTTTCAATGGATGCTTTCGTATCGTTCCACGCTTCTTCTTGTGCCGTTTTATCAAAACCTCCCGTTTCTTTTAGCCTATTTACAAATGTTTGATTGGTTGCACCAACACACTTAGCTATTATGTCTAATAGTTTTGAGCTTGCTTCCCTAAATTTTATATTTTCAATTTTTGCTATTTTCTCTTTTGATAAATTACTTAAATATACAAATACATTTGTTAAGACTAATATTCCTATACTCACTAAAATTTTTATTAAAATATCGTTCATTTTTCTCCTCCTTGTGAAGTTCCTTGTGAAATTGTATCAGCTATTTTCTAATACTTTTTCCACATTATGTTATTTAATGTGTATATGTGTGTACTTAAAAAGGACTAGATTTCTCTAGTCCTAAGCACTTTTATCGATATCATCTGCTATATCGTCAATTTTACTGTTTAAAATCGTAACATCTTTTTGTATTTGATTTACCCCTTGCTTAATCTCAGCAAGGGTAGCCCCGGAAGAAGAATTGTGTACCTCTAATTTTTCCCCTAGGCATCTTACTTCGCCCTTGTTGGTTTCGATTGATTGTGTTACTTTTTCTGTAAGTTTTAAAATTTTATCGTTATTTTCTTTCTGTAGCTTTCTGTCCTCTGCTCTTTCGCTTCTTTTTATGCTAGTATCTTCCATATATACTTTCAAAAAAATCGCCGCTATTACTACCAGAGGACCATTTTTAATTAATGCACTTGCTATCATTGTCCATTCCATATTATACCTACTTTTCTTCTATTCTTGGTGTCATTTTTATCATCATTATTTGTTGGTCTGTTAGCATATCCATTTTCTTTGCCATATCAAGATAGGCTTCATCAATTTTTCTTTCTGCCCAACAAAACATACAATATTTAAAAAACCATGTATTGTCCATAATCATTCCCCCTTTCTTTAATATTTCTAATATCTTTAATGTTAAATAATCTTTAGAATTTATTTCTAAATCATCACTCGGAAATAACATTCCAAGCATTAAATCGTCTTTGTTTACTCCCTCAACCCATTTATTGCCATCAAATTTTGGTTTCACAAGTGTTTCGTCTGGAGGAAGAGTTGTAAAATTAAATTCTTGTTTTTCTTTTATATCTAAATATGTTGTTCCAATAAAAAAGCCTTTATCATCTACAATAAAGACTTCCTTAAACTCTGTTTTATTTTCTACCATGCTCCCTCCGTTTTAAAATAAAAAGTAAATTCATTGGTAGAGCCTACTTCTATTTTGTCATTTTCGTTAATGATTCCAATATATCGTATTCTTCCATCATCTGTAATCCCCATACCTGGGATTATATTTACATGTCCACCTAATATATAAGAATATAAACTAAAGCCTATAAATAGATTACAATTATATCCTTTTGGCAAGGTTGCCCATGTATAATATTTTTTAATAGGATTAGTATTTGTAATATCTACTTTTCCCCATATCCTTACTCCACCTAGAGGATCTTTTATTGTTTTAATAAATCCAGTTAAGCCATCGGAAAGCTTTAAATCAATAACTTTTCCTGCTTCTCCAAATGGTTTTATTTCTCCATTAAAACATATCTCCCCATCTACTTCTAACCCTTTATCGATGTGGGTGGGCACTCTCCCTACTCCCACAACTGGTTTATTTGCTCCAATAACCAAAGATTGGCTTGTTGTTGGAATACTGGATATAGCTTGGTGTCTTTTAAATTTATCAGCAATACTTAGCCTTACATCATAGGCCTTATAATCGTTAAACTCTCCACCAAGGGAAATTGTTCCATTAAATTTTCCATTTCCTACAGTTGCAGAATATACATTTCTCCAGTTATTTGTATCTTTTTCCGCTACGTCTACTTTTACATCTAATGGATTTTTATTGGATATAACGGTAGATGTTAAGGATATTCTTGCACTTGCATACTTTGTATTTGTTTCTTCCCTGTAGGCATTAAAAAAAGATATATTAGGTAAGTTATATGGACTTAAATTAATAGTTTTTGTTGTACTTGCACTAAATCCTCTAGAATCTTGCACAGTAACTTTAATATTTTGGTTGCCTGAAAGGTTTATATCCTCCAGTTTTACATTAACTCCTGTTCTGGTTATTGAGCCTAAGCTTACATTAATATTTTTAATACTTGCCCCGTAATTGGCACTTGCATCTGTAACTACATTCAAATCGGATAGTAGCTGGTAAAATGGACTAGACCCTATAATATTGATTTTATTCTGGTTAGCTTCCGTAACATTTACACTATTAATAGTTGGACTTGCAGAACTTGGTACGTTTAAAGTTAAATTTTTAGAAGATGTACCAATTCTTGTACTTCCATCATAGGTTTCTAGGGTAAATGTTAAATTCATGCTTTTTAAATTTTGCATGTAATTTGTCATTACATTTGTAGAATTTGACCAATTTACAGAGCTTGATGTTGTTTTATTTGCAACTGTTTCTCCAGTTCCAGAATACGATAATTTTATAGTATGAGTAAAAAAACTTACTTTTTTATTTATTGCAATCTTTACTGTATTCCCTGCATAAATGCTTGATATATTTGTTCCCGATGTATTTTGTAGGGAAAATGAAGATGCTCTTGGTATTTTTGATAATGTAAAATTACCTGAAATACTTCCTGTAGCAGAAGATGACCAAAGGCTAGCTGAAAAGGAAAATGACTTACTACCATCTTCATTATGTTTTACAGTTGTAGTTCCAGAAGCTAATTGTTGGGTACCGCCATTCCTTATATCAAAATCTCTTCCACTTTGACTATGGACTGTTGAGCCATTAATTACAACACTTGTTTTTCCTGTATGGTACTTATTCCAAAACCCATAACCACCTTTGCCTTGTATATATAGTCTATAGTATACAGTAGATGTATTATTGGCTATGCTTTGGCTTTCTTGTCTTATTTCTAAATGTATAGTTCCTGTACCATTTCTTATACTTGCACTATATGTTGCCATCTATCCTCCTAAATATTAGAGCTTATTACTGTATATTTGTTGCCATCTAAATCAACTTTATTTGCAACGTGGTAACCAAATTCAAATGCTCCAGTAACCTTTAAGTTTGGTGTTTCTGTTTGGTTATTTGCAAATCTTGCAACTACCTTGCTACCGTCTGTAATCTCCAAGGCGTTATTAATAAGTCTTAACCTTACTTGTTCGCCTTCTTTTCCAATTAAAACTCCTTCTTCTCCAAAGTGTAGATAGGTATTAATAGCTTCTAGGGATAATTTTCCTGCTCCTACATTGGCTTCTATCACGCTTAATCTTTCTTCTAATGTTAAGGCATTAGAATCTATAGCTGTTTTTAATTGGTCTAGGTAGGCTTGTTGTTTTATTAAATCTACCTTATTTTGGTTAAGTTCTTCTGCTGTTGGATAGACGGCAAAGTGAACTTGCAAGTCTTGTAGACTTTCTTGGTCGGCTTTGCTATCGATTTGTTTTTGTAAATCTTCTTCTGCCCCATACCAATCCAAAGCTTCCACATCTCCACGTGCTAATACTGCCCACTTTATGGTATAAGATTTTTCCGCTGGGTTATTTAGATAGATATATAGCTTTTTAATATCATCAGCAGAATCTAAATAATTAAAAGTTAATACATATTTTGTTTTGTCTTTTTCAGACTGGATTAATTCTCCTAACAAGGTATCTTTTCCAGTGTATGCACTTAAACTTGTACTTTCTTCTAATGCCTTATCTATTTTAACTGTTAGGGTTAATTCTTCGCCTTCTTCGATTTGTTCGGCATAATCGTAATTTATTAAAAATCCTTTTGTGCCTTCTGCGTTTTTAAAAGAATCTAGCAACAAGTTTTTACCAAGTCTACCGCTTTTGCCGTCTTTTCCTGGTTTGCCATCTTGCCCATCTTTACCCTTTTCTCCAGGAGGACCAGGGGTAAGCTCTATTTCTTCAATGTCTTTTTTTGTTATTACATCTTCCCACTTATCCCCTTTCCATATCTTTTTAAAATGCACATCTCCATCATCCCATTGCCAAATATCACCCCATTGAAGACCAGCTTTATCTGGCTCATCTTTTTGTTTATATACTCCAATGGAAAAATTTTTAATGGTATAAGATGCAGTAGCAACTGCCAAGTCATCAAGCATAGCTGAGCATACAAAAGTCGCTTCCAATTCAATATCGCTTCTAGTTAATTCTATAAAATGTTCATTTGAATTTTTGTGATTTTCATTCCAATCTTCATCTTTTATAAAAACTTTATCAGGATATTTTGAAATTCTCTCCCAAATATATCCATCAACATTTGCCGACTGGTCTATTCCTGCTTTTGTTAGTTTTGCGATTAAATGTGTATCTACAATATCATCTTTAAATACACTTCCTGATGTTGATTCAAGGCTCATTACATAAGGTTGATTTTCAAATGAATATTTAAAATCTTGTACACTTGCTTGTAAATTAAAAAGTCTTTCGGCTATCCCGCTTGTTTTTGGTACAAAATTAGCAAATACAGCACGGTCTATATAATCATTTGTGCTTGAAGTTGTTACATCAACAAGCCTTGCCTCCAAATATAAAGCTGGCGAATAATCATGGTCAATTATTCTGACCCTATCTCCAATATCAATTTCTTTGGGAATTTTATCTGGATTTACATCATAAGAAACTTCAGGTTCATTATTTTTCTTTAATTGACCTAAACATTCATCAAATAAAGTTTTTTGGCTGGTTGCTTCTGATTCATAAATTCTTGTTAAATATTTTCCCTTTGTATTTGGCTTTGCCCAAATAGCATTTGCTTCCCTATCACAAACTCTTCCGTCTTTATCTACAAAAAATCTTCCATCATCATATTTGTAACCTTTTAAATTAGTATCCTTATCAACCTGTTTACTTTCTGTAACAGTTTGCGTTACAGTTTTCGTTGAACTTGGTCCTGATGGACTTGTATATCTTTCAGAACCTTTCATAATATTGGCAATTTTATTGTGCCAATTTGGATCAGTTGCGTATTGATGAACTCCATTATTATTTCTCATTTTATAAAGAGTGGTTTGCTTGTATGAGGAATTATAATAATTTTTTGCAATCCATTTTGCACCATTTATTATTCCTGAAGCAAGACCAGAATTTGAAAAGTTTTTCGCATTATTTGGATCATTATCAAAAGCTCCGATTCCAAAATAATTATTATATTTTTTTGCAATAATTGACTTGCCCCAAGCAGATTCTAAAGCAGCGTGAGCTAATATATATCTTGCGTCAAGGCCTGATTGTTTTTGGGCTTCCATAAAAACATTGCCCTGCCCATTAAATGGGCTTCCAGGACTTTTTGCCCTTACCCAGTTATTAAGTTGTCCAGCACTAAGACCACCAAGGTTAAAGCCCAAATCATGGTAAATTATATTTGAGTTTGTCCAATATCTCCTATTGCTTACAGTCTGACTTCCATATCCAGAATTTCTCCACCTAAACCATCTAACAGGTGGTCCTCCTGTATAACCATTTATTGGAGTTATAGCTATACCACGTCTGTATGAACAATGTATTATATTATTTTTATCAATTACCGCTCCAGTATGACCGCCAGCTCCACCAGATGCCCCTTGTCTTCCTGCAATGAAAATATCTCCAAATCTTATATCAGCTCTTGATATTTCATCTAAATATTTTCCCTTCATTGCAAAGAGGGTTTCAGTTGAACCAATATAATGATTTGATGGCAAAAGACCTGCATGTTTTGCCGCAAAATGCACAGCAGAAGAACAATCATAAGAACTTGGACCAAGTCTTGCATTCATTGAATACCTAACTTTGCCTTTTCTTGCTTGAAACCAATTAATAAAAGGATCAAGCTTTCCATTGGTGTGTTTTGTAGAACTTGTATTGTCATTAACATTTACAGTTTTTGTTACAGTTTTAGTTGTTTTTATATTTTCTTTATGAGGTTTGCCTATTCCAAGGACAGCAGTTCTTAAATTTGCGATTGAAACATTTTTTTTAACATCTTTAAGTTCTTTTCCGACTTCAAGTCTAATAGCCTTATCTTCTCCTCTTTCTTTTACAAAATTAATTCTTTTTTCTTTAATTTCGTTTCCATCGAAAATAAAAGAATAGGAAATTTCAGCCCCAAATCTTCCTGCAATTTGAACAATCCTTTTTGTTTGATTAGTTACTCCAGTATATTCCAAAGTTAAGTTTCTGGAATCTCCAATTTCATCTATTCCAATTGTCCAATCTGAATCTTTACCAATTGTTGCCAAGATATGCTCTCTTAAAGTCCCCTTCATTTTATGGTCGCCAACATCAGAATTTAAAAGTTCAAGTCCTTCATCTTCAGCAATTATTTTTTTATAGGATCTTTCCTCTTCAACTTCCATAACTTCAAGGGGAATCATTTTATTTTTAAAATTAGGAACAAAAACAAAAGAGCCTGCTTCAATTTTTTCTACACTTTTATCATTTTTTGCAATTTTTGCATTATAAATTGCAGTTCCTGTCTTTATAGTTTGATTTAATTCGTCATCTAAAAGCTTAAGACCTTTTTCAGTATCGACACTTGCTACAGCAAGAGTTTCATATCCCCTATTTGTAAAAAATATCATTTAAATCTCTCCCTATAAAAAACATCAATATCTGGAACAACATCTGAAGAAATATCAAACATAATTTCATTTTTACCAGGCTTTAACTTAACATTATCAGAACCAAATGCAATGGGACTTAATGTTTCTATTCCATTTACATAAGCCTTATTAGTTTCCATTTCAAGCCTTATTGTATCTCCAGCACTAAATTTATATCTAGGATCTGGAATATTAAAAACTTCCTTAAAAGTTTCAGTCTTTGGTTTTATATAAACCTTGCTATTAAGTCCAGTAAATTTTAATCTTATTGCTGCCATGTCAAAAGGTCCTGGATTATTTGCATATTTCCCAGCCCAGATAACTATATGGGTTGCTTGTAATTTTTTGTCAGCTATATTATAAGATCTACTATAAGTTCTTTTATCCATATCATTATTAAATATAAATTCTAACTTATCATCTCTTTTAGTCATAGTAAGCTTGCCCCAAAAATTTGATGCAAAATTTCTGCTACTTGCGCCACTACCTTGAAGCCCCCTTCCGTAAGCTTCAAAATTCACAGTGGTTACCCTATTATTTTTGTGTGTAGAAAAAAACATTCCCATTATTTCATTATCTCCACTCATTACTCCAACATAATAAGCTCCATATTGGCTGTTATCTTTTATAAAATATGAAAAATATGTTTCCAATTGAAAATTTGTGCAATCTACTCCAACATCAATTTTTTTAGCTGGACCGTGCCAATAATATCCTTGGTTAGATGCAAAATTTGCTACAAAGTCCGTCGCATTGTTATTATTTGCGGCAAAACCGCTACTGCTTGCCCCATCAATATCTTGTTCTAAAAGCCAGCCTATATAAACACCTCTATTAGTTAATAAGTAAGCCTTTGAAGATTTTGATTGCCTTACTGATTTTGTTTGAGCAACTGGAAAAGTTCTACCCTTAACCCAGGAAGACATTCTTTCCCCAGTTTGCCAATAAGTCGCCCATTTTCCTACTTTTACCTTTCCATTGCTAGGGGCTGGCATAGATTTATTTCTTTGAATAAATGTACCTGCTGTTTTCCAATGTGGATTTATTTTACTAACATCATAAGTGTTGTACGGAACAATATCCATTACTCGTCTATCTATCGATGTATATGACCTTGTAGTTTCATAACCATCTGTAGTTTTTTCCTTTGTTATAACAACTTCTTTTATAGGACTTGCCTCAATAGGTTCTCCAAATTGAAAAGTTTTATCTTTACTAACAGCAGATACCATATAAGTATCATCTTTTAATTTAAAATCAAAGGTCGGATATGCATAATCCGACCCGTCATTTTCTAATATTAAGCTTGTTCTTCCAGAATAAGAAAGTTCCCTAGGCTTTACAGCATAGGAAACTCCATCAGGTATTTCTATATCAATATCAATTTTTGAAATTTCATAAGAACTTGGAACTTTAATATCCTCTTTTACTTTTCCCTTCCAATACCTATCAGGCTGATCAGTAAAAATAAATTCTTGAATTTCTCCAGTCAATAGCTTATTTAAAACATCAACAGTTGCAAGAATATCATGGAGGATATAAGCATGTATAGTTATTATTCTTCCTTTTACAAATGGACCCATAGTTCTTTCGACATCAGTAACAAATATCAAATCTTTTAAAGATTCTCCATCAACTATAACTTCATACATCTATATAACCACCCCCATTCTCCTATTTTCGTAAAGATCTTTTTTCTTTTTATACTCATCAATTTTTCTTCCAAGCATGACAGAAACTTTTTCTCCGTCTATATAAACATCATCATCCTTTTCGCTTAGGATTTTCAACAAAGATAAAATTTCTAAAAGCATACTTTCAAGCTTGGAATCCCTGTTAGCCTTGTACTCGCTATAAGCATTAAAATCTAATTTAGAATTAAGATTATTATCCAAAATATTTTTATTAAGATCAGAAATATCTGGACTTAAATTAAGAGGTTTAACTTTAATATCAAATCCATCATAGATTTCTCCTGCCATAGATAAAACATTAGATTTTACATCTTTAAAACTTTCAATCATAGACTTATTAAGTCCACCGATAATTGCATTACCAGCAGGAATTAAAAGTTTTCTATCGTAAGATATAGGACCTTTGTGAGATTTAATCCAGCCTGCTATTCCACCGACAAAATTTTTAACAGCACCAAAAGCATGTTTCAACCCTCTTAGAAAACCATTTATAATTGCCTTACCTGCACTAAATAGATTTATATTTCTTAAAGAATTAAAAATACTTTTTATATTATTAATAATTCCTGAAATCCTTGCCTTAGCACCAGAAATAGCACTTACAATTCCATTCCATGCACCTCTTAAAGCACCTAATAAAATATTACCAGCTGTTTTAAGTCCATTAAATATTGCAACAATTGTCTTTACAACTCCGACAATAATACCAGCGGCGATTTTTATTGCTGTTTTAATAACAGACCACACTGTCAATAAAATAGTTTTTAAAACTCCACTATGATTACCAAGAAAAGTAAATACACTTCCAATTGCTTTTATAGCACCAGCTATAATATCTTTTGCAAAAGAAATTGCCTGCATAATTCCTTGCCAAACAATATCCATAATAGATTTAAGAGTATTACCATCAACACCCATTGAATTAAACCAATTTTTAATATCTCCAATGACAACTCCGATAACTTCCCATACAACAGTCATTAAAGATTGGATCGCAGTCCATACAACATTAAATGTTTGACCTAATGCTTCCATAATAGTTTTATTATCAAACAAATTCGTAGTAAATTCAGTCAATTTAAATATTATAGGTTCAACAAAACCTAAAATTTTATTAAATACATCTCCCAAAAAATTAAATAAAGGAGTTAAAACTTGAATAACTAAACCTAAACCATTAAATGCATTAGATAAAATTGTTATACCTTCCGATAATACTTTTCCAATCACTAAGGCTACACCTTCAAGTATTGGTTTTAAAACATTGCCTACAGCATCAATAAAAGGTTGCATTTTTTCAACAAGTCCGTCAAATGCAGTTTTAAATTTCTCCATAGCTGGACTTATTAATTCTTTGATCTTATTAAATATAGTAAATTTCTCAGCAAGTAAATTAAAACCCTCACCTGCTACATTAGGCATTTGTTTAAAAATATTCCCAATCATTGGGAGTAGATTACCCGTAAGAAAAGTATTAGTTGTAGTAGCTAAATTCATTAAACTAGGACCAATATTTTCTCCTAAAGCAAGATTTCCAGCAAAATCTTGTGCAGATGCCTTCATAGCTGCAAAAGAACCACTTAAAGTTGTCTTAGCCTCATCAGCGGCAACTCCAGAAATTTTTAATTCTCCTTGTATAGTATGGATTGCATTAAATACATCATTCAAATTATTTATATCGTATTTTACACCGGTTATCTTTTCAGCATCAGCCAAAAGACGTTCCATCTCCGTCTTCGTTCCTCCATAACCAAGCTTAAGGTTATCTAACATGGTGTAATTTTGCTTAGCAAATCCTTGATAAGCGTCTTGAATGGAACTAATATTAGTTCCCATCTTAGCCGAGTTATCAGCCATATCTTTAATTGCCATATCTGCCGATTTAGCAGCCTTTTGAGTATCTCCTCCTAGAGATTTTAATAATGAAGCTGAAAAACTTGTTACTTGTTCCATGTATTGATTAGAAGAAATTTGAGCATCTCTATAGGCATTTTTTGCATATCCTTTTACAATATCAGCACTACCTTTAAATAAAGTATTAATACCTCCAATAGATTGCTGTAGCTTCCCACCTTCCATTACAGAAGATTTTATTCCACTTGCCAAGGCTTGACCTACTTTTGCCCCTATTGCAAGTTTTGTGAAAGTTCCTAAAAGACCACTTCCAAGACTAGATCCCGAATCTTCTCCTGCACTTTTCGATTCTGGTTTTAATATTTTGGATACACTTCCCTTTATTCCTCTAGCAGAGGGTATAATTTGCACATAAGCCTTACCTATTTCAGTTGGCATTTTTTCCCTCCTTCATAATTATTTCTCTTTCTTTCATAAAGTCCTCGCCAGATGAAAAGCCACTAATATTATTTTCTAGAATATCTAAAATTAATTTAGGATAATTTATTCCTTTTTCAGCATCTTTCGTCTTTGAATAAACAAGTAAAGATAATCTATCTTGAATACCAGCCAAAAGTAACTGATTAGGACTTAAAATATTTTCACTCATTTTTAATTTGATCCTTGAATCATCTCTAAGACCACAAGCTAAAATAGCTAGCTTGTTTAAAGCTAGCTTTTTGTAATCAAAGATATTATATGTTTCTGCCAAATCACAAATGAGAGCTTCTTCATCAAGCTTTATCATCTTGGCAAGGACTATAAGTTTTTTAATTTAGGATTGGATAGCATATCCTCAACTTCTTTTATTACATTTTTTACAGGAACTCTCTTTGTCTTTTTATCCCTAACATAATTTATTAATGCTTTTTTTTGCTTTTCTCCAAGTAAAATTATTAAAGCTTTAGATAAACCAGCTCCATTATCCATAACTTTTTCTAAATTTTCTATAAATTCAAAATCTGTTATTACATTTTCATCTATGCTATATCTAAAACCACTTTTAGTTTTTCCTTTAATCATTCTTTATCTCCCTTTTTAACTATATATTCATAGTGATTATTACCTTCCGTATCTGGAAGACAGGAAACCGTAACAGCATAACCAACAGCATCTTCATCTTTATATTCTATATCGTCCATTTCTTGTATAATTGCATTAGGAGCTACTATTCTTTTCATAACCCCACCTTGATAAACCATATCTATTACCAAAGTATGAGACTTTTTTGGTTTTGAATTCGACTTCAATACGATGCCAGTTTCCAAAGTTCCTGAAACATTCTCTTCTCCGTAAACATATTTAAGTACATCAATATTCATAACTTCAATTAATTTAAATTTCAATTCGTCTTCTTTTCCTTTAGAAATAACTAAAACAGTATCTCCACCCCAAGCCTTAATTTTATCTGAATCTGAAGAATTGGGATTTGTTAGTCCATCATCAGAAACATATCCTAATTCTTTAAAACCTGTCAATTCACTCTTGGCATCTTTTGGAACAGCTACACCATCATAGCCTACAAAAATCGCTCCACCTATTTTAGGTTTTCCTGTACTTACATTATTAGTATTTGCCATAAAATATCCTTTCTAATATATTAGTTCTAAAATCGCTTGATATCTGTATTTTTTTGTACTAGTATCAGTAAAATTATAATTAGAATTTAATTTAACATTAGCATCTTCAAATAACATCATATAATCTAGCAATTTATTATTTAACTTTAAAGCCTCTGTAAAAGTTTTTCCGTAAGATTGGAATGCAAAGGTTGTATGATTTATTGTATTTTTAATATAACCACCAGTTTTTTCAAAAATAATAAAACTGTCTGGTTCATCTTCCCTATGCTCAACCCAAACTGGAACTTCTAGAGCTTTTTCTAAATAATTTTTAATCTTTTTTTCTATCATCTCAAAGCCTTTATAAGAGTATTAGTTTTTAAATTTTTATAAAAAGTATCTTTATCATTAGTAACAACTTTAACATTAGCTCTAACGCTACCAACTCCACTTTTGGTTTCCCAAATTCCGTCAGCCCTATTAGCAACTTCTTGTCCGTGTTTTTTTAATTCTTCTTGGATTCCTTGGCTTTTTAAAAGTTCCCTTACTCCATCAGAATTTAATTCAAATTTAAAATCACTCATAACTTTCTACATACACTTTCTTGTTCCAATTAAGAGGGATAAGATCATCTATTCCCTGCATTTCTTTCCCAAAAACTCTCCATCTTTGACCGAAAAATCTAACTTCTTGTCCTTCCCATTTGTTTTTATCGCCTTTAGGAATAGCTAAAGTATAAACAGCCTTTTTCCCATAAAGATTAGTAGTAGATAAAATATCATCTGAACTAGTAGGAGCAACCAAAACATTTTCAACTACAATTTCCTTATCTTCATAAATAAGACTTCCAAGCTCATCCTCAATAGGATCACTCTTCGAAATCAAAATCACAGGGATTCCCTTTATTCGTGTCATAAAAATCAATCACTCCATATCTTTGTCTTTTAAGTCCAAGCCTAGAAAGTTCACTTTTTTTAATAAAAAGTCCACCACCAGGCACAAGAAAAGAACCAGAAAAAGAATATCCCAAAGCCGATTCAGAATATTGGGTCATAGGTTCTTGATCAGTTGCAGTCATTAAAGTTCTTGCCACAACATCAACAATAACCGATTTTAAAACATCACTATAAGCTTCATTATCTTTTGCCATTTGGTCTAAATCTTTTCCAACCTTATCTGCTTCAACTCTTAAAGAATTCTCTACAACAGGAATAAGCTCTTTAACCCTTAAAATTTCATCATTTTTTAAAGGTCTCCATAAAGAAATAACATCATCAACAGAGCAATACTCCATTTTATTCTCCCATCATAAGCTTATATAATTCATCTTTTCTTGCTTTTGGATTATATTCAATCCCTAATGCATCTAGTTGAGCCATAATGTCCTTTTTTGTAATTTCATCTGAAGATTTTTCTTCTTGGACTTTTTCTTTTTTTGTTTTTTCTTTAGTATTTTCTACTTCTTCAACTTCTTCGCCAACTACTTGCCAATTCTCTCCATATAAAACATCAGGGCTAGATATTCTAGCCCCTGTTTTTGTATTTATATATTCAAACATTATGATGTTTCTCCTTCTTTTATAATTGCAAAGTGATTAGGGTCTAATATTCCCCAACCTAAGTAAGTTTCACATCTTAAATATACTTGGTTGTATCCTTTCAAATCTTTTCCAGAATTGTCAGGATCTCCATATTTAATTACTTCAAAAGGAATTTGTTTTGCATACCCCCATTTGAACATATTAGAGAAATCTCCAACAATCGCCTTATCTTTTGTACCTTTACCAACAGTAGCATTTACATCAACTCTTAATCCGTTTACAGAACCAGGATTTGCACCCCATCTTAATTCTGGGAATAATCTTGGTGTACCTTCTTTTCCATCTACTGTTTGTTTTGCCATAGCGGTTGCAAATGTTGGGTCAAAAGCAGCTCCTGTTACATCTCCTTCAGAACCTCTAATTAAACCAACTGCACTTTCAATATTTTCATCAGGATTTTTAGCGTTAAAGACAACTGTTTGAGTAACTTTCTTGTCAAAATAATTATCTCCAATTACAGTAGATGCTTGTCCAGTTCTTGGATTTATTCCGTGAAAAGCCATAAGGTCTAAACCTTTTGCAACTTTTTTTGCATATCCATCATTAAAGGCTTTCAAGATATTTAACTTATATTCTTCTGATGCATACAAAAATTCATCTGTTACTCTGGCACCATATTCTATTTTTAATGGAACCATAATAACAGTATCAAGGCTTATTCCACCTTCAGATTTTTGTCCGCCTTCTGCAACAATATCAACTTCCTTATCCATAGAAAAAACAAATTCTTTATTTCCATTAAAAGAAATTGGTGTTTGTTTGGATAAAACAGCCAAAGATGAATTACCTTTGACCTTATTCATTAAATCATTTACTAAAATTTCTGGGAACAATTCCCCTCTGCTTAATACCATATTTATTCTCCTTCCATATCAAGACCGTCAAGAAGTTTTTTCAAAGCTTTGTCTTTTTCATCAACCTTATTTTCATAAGACTTTAGTGGTGGCTCATAAGATTTTTTAGATTCTGAAAAATATTTTGCCATACCTTCAGCATCTTTTTTCATAGAATCTTCATCATCTCCAGAAATCTTGTCAGCAAGCTTTAAAGGCAAACCATATTCTAGGGCTATATTTCTTTTAACTTCTGCCCTTTCAAAAGCTGAAATCTTTTCGTTAAGTCCTTTTATAGTTTCATTTTTAACCTTTACATCTTCTAAACTTTCCTTGTATCCTGCCACTTCATTTTTAAGACTAGCATTTTCGCTTTTTAGGCTATTTATTGATTCAACAAATTCTTCCTTTGCTTCCTCTTTTGCCTTTTTGATTGCTCTTTCTAATCTTGGTTTGATAATCGCATCAAATTCTTCTTGACTTTCAATTACTTTAAATTCGCTCATTTCTTCTACTCCATTTCCCCGTGTCCGGTAATTTTATATTAAAAAAGTGACTGTAAACTAATAGTTGACACCCACTTTAATAATCAATATATAATTTTCTGCTTGTTTGTAGACTTTATTTCCTTTACTGCCCAATGAGCAAGTAAACACGCATCCATTAGGCTTATATCCATATCATCAAATTGGGATTTATATCCAAAACCACCAGATGAACCTATATTTCTTTTTTCACAATTAGTAACAACCTGACTTAAAGAAGGTTGATCTAAATGTCCAATAGATTTATCAAAAATTCCCTGCTCCCAAAGAGAATTAGCGTTTATAATCTCTTTTACAGTAGGCAAGATAATATTTTTGACCTTAGCTTCTTTTAATTCATCCTGTAAAATAAATTGCCTGCTTGCACCATCTATTACAACAGCTTTAGGCTTAGTTTTTACTAAAAAATCTATTATCCAATTATCGCCGTTTCTAACATTCTGACAATCAATAGCTTCAACAAAAATCATCTTCGATAAAGTCTTACAAGCTATAGCCAAAGATACATTAGTTCCATCATTTCCAAATTTTATTCCAACGTGCATTTCTCCAGTAAGAATAGGTAAAGACTTTAATTTTAATCTTTCCCATTCTTTTTCAGTAATAGCCGATTTTTGGTTGTATGAAATCCACAATCCCAATCTTTGTATATTAAAATCTGTTTCGTCAGAACCAATTTCATCTTCGATAGACCTTTCTGTAAAAATAGTCCCCAAAGATGGGTTAGTATCATACCAAAGCTTGCTATCATGAATATCTGACATTTCAGACACAGACCATTCTGCCCAATAAACATTGTTTGGTTTTGAAGTTAAACATTGTTTTCTAAAATTAACAAAAACCATACCTGAAGATATGGGAGTTGGTGGAGTTCCACACATTATAGTTTGAGGATTTTTTGAAGATGTTACCGTATATTTAAGAGCTGACTCTTGGTCATCAGTATATTCTTGTGCCTCATCAATTATTAAAAGGTCAAAACCTTCCCCAAGTCCACCAGTAGAAGTTCTTGTTCTAAACTCCACCCTTCCACCAGTTTCAGGAATTTCTACACGTTCACGACCAGTAGCCCTCAAGGATTCATACTCAATATTTGCATCATCCAAAACCCTACACAACTTTTCCCAAGAAGCATGAGAAGTATTAGTCCTGTGAGCAGTATGATTTACAACCTCTCCATTTAAAAGAGCATAAAGCTCTCTCATAACCAAAATTTCAGACTTACCATTTCTTCTTGGCAAAGAATAACCACACTTAGTATGGGTCCATAGCCCATCTTTATTTATGGCCAAGATATCTTTTAATAATAATCTTTGCCACTGCATGGTTTTTCTTTTAGATCCCTCATAAAGTTCTACACATTTTTTAAAATCAGATTTCTTATATCCTTGACTTATCTTTTGGGTAGGAGTCTGCTTACCTAATCTATTCAATACAAACCCCTTTCAAAATTTACAATAAAAAATAGCAGTTTAACGACATACTTAGGTCAAAATCTCCACTAAAAAAGCACCTATAAAATCTTACACCTGTAAGTTTAGCTGTGCTTTATATTTTTTCTTCTATTTTTATAAGCAAAAAGGAGAGTTATTAACTCTCCTAATGCTTGGCTTTAAAGCGGGTTAGTGTGAGATTAAGATGAGATAGAGGGGTACTAATTCTCATTTCATCAATAAGCACTTCTCGGTTTTGCTTATTCTCTTAACAGGATATTGTGGAATATCATTCTGTTGTTAACTACATAGTACCACAAATAGTAGTAAATGTAAATGATTTTAAAGACAACATTCAGCACTCTATGTTCCTAGTTTTTTCTTTTAAGGCGGTGCCGAGATACCTAACTTCACAAAAACTTCAAAACCAATATTAACTTACAACAGAATTATATTATCTAAGTTCTTTTTTGATTTCTATGCTCAAATGAATGACAGTTAAAATCAATACAACTATATTTAGAATTTTTTCAAACTCCACAATGTATCCTTCCTGAACATAAAACCATGTTGTTTTACTTACATAATATACCCTTTCTCAATAAAAAAGCACCTCTAAATCTTACACCTGTAAGTTTAGCTGTGCTTTATTTTTCTTTATTCATTTTCTTTCTATATTCTTCTAGTTCTTTTAAATTAATCTCAGATTGTCTTTTTTCCTCTTCAGTTAATTTCCTAGGACTTTCTGAAGCATATCTTGCCTCAATAATTTCAGCAACTTCTTCTTCAGTTAGTTCCTCTTTCATTAGATTCATCTTATATCCTCCACTATATGCACCATAAATTTACTATCATTATAAATTATCTTATATCTATTATTTCTATCAAGTAAAAATTCCCTCTGCTTTTTAAATCTACCATCAGCTAATTGTTCTACATAAGCTCCATTGCTACCTTTGGGTACAATAATCGCAACATTAGGAGACTTTTTTAAAACTCCATTTTTTGTAACTGATGTACTCAAAAACTTATTTACTTTTCCATTTAAACTATCTGTAAATTCTTCTCTTCTATACACGATTATATCGTGTTTTAACTTATTTTTCAATAAACCCTTATTAATATTAGTTGTATTTCTAAGTATTATTTCTTTTTCTTTATCATTGAAAGGTTTATATCTACCATCTAAAAATCCATTGATTTTTTCAAATAATCTTAGTCCATCTTCATCTTTGCCATTATAAGTGTATTTCCTAATAGCCTTTATTTCATCATCACTTAAAGTTTGAATCCATTTCTTTGCATCTCTTCTTAATGTATTAACAACTTTATTATCTGGCAGTGGATTATAACCTAACTCCATAGCTTTTGATCTAGCTATATTACTTAATTTATTGTCTACTATCTTATTTGCCAAGTCAATCCTATCACGCTTTTCATCTAATGCCTTATGCTTTGCGGCTGAATGAACTATTTGCTTGTTTTTGCCATTTTTAGGATTGTATATTACAGTACACTTACAATGTCTATGCCTTGCAAATGGATTCTTTTTAGGATCTATTTCAGCTAATCTTTTAGCCTCTTCATAATCGTAAGTTCTAGCAAGAGCTTTACAAAAAGAACATGCTCCTCCATGCATTTTTCTTTCAATAACTGGTTTTAATCCAGCTTTACTATGAAAGTCAGCATTATTTCTTATAAGTTCATCTACAATTGATCTTGAAAAATTTTCAGTTGATGAGCATAAATAATTGATCATAGAATCATAATCATCTTTTTTTAAAACACTTTCTACAATACCATCTACCCTATCCTGATTGTATTCTGCATCCACTGCTTTTAAATTTATATTTGCCTTCTTATTTAAGCTGTATTGAACATTTTTAGCATATTCATTTATAATATCGTAATTATTTTTTAAATTAGGATTTAAAATTCTATTAACAATATTGTAATACATTTCCCCATCTGGAAGTCTATCTACACTAATTTTTTCTCTAAAAGAATTAGATAATATTTCTCCAACTTCTTGAGCAAATTCATTAGAATCCAAATGATTAGCTTTATTATTTTTGAGCTTTGATAGTTTTTCTTTTAAAACTATAGATTCTTTAGATTTACTATCAAATGACTTGGTAATATCGCTTAATAATTCAGGAACAATATCCTTAACTTCATCATTCTTCATCTTTGCCCTCTATTACTGGAGGATTTTTGCTTGCATCAAAACCAGTAAGATCTGATAGATTATCTTTTCCAAAAAATCCTGGTATGGCTTGATTAATTTTAATTGATGCATCTCCAATTCCTGAAAGTGTAGTTACATCTGGTTCAAATACTGGATACCAAGTAGGTTTTATTTCATAAAATTGGTTTCTTAAATAAGAATAACCATCTGCTAGGCACCTTGCTACATATCCAACATTTAAAAATCCTGAGCCGAAACACCTTTGAGCCTTTCTTGCGGTAATTCTTAAAGTTTCATGGCTTGCCTTTATCGCCTCAGCTGATGATGGATTATCGGTTATAAATCCTAAATCATCTAAGGTCAAACCTGTTTCTCCAGCAAATCCTGATGCTAAAGTTCTTAATTGTTCTGTAAATGGACTCATAGATTGTTGAGCAAATTGTCCAAGCTTTGGACTATCCCCTTCATCATCTTTTGTAAATTGTAGCATAGATGAAACTGTAGCCTTCCACTTGTCTAATGGTTCAGCATCTTGGCTTAATCCAACCACATACTTTTGTGGGAAAGAATAAAATTCTGCTGTTACATCTGCCCTTTCAAGTGTTCTTTTTGCGTGAGCTTGAAAATACATAGAAGCTCTTGTTATCCTACTTCTACCAAAAGGTCTTACAGCATCTGGACGATATATAATAGGCACTAACAAAGGAATACCAGCAGGATTTTTCACACTAGAATAAATCTTACCTTCCAAATAATATTCAGTCCTATCTGGTAAAAAGATAACTTCCGTCTTTGGATTTCCATTTTCAGTCTTATCTAGAACTGCATATCCGACTTTCAATAGCCCAGTAATAGGATCTATAACTCCAGTCGCTTCGCTTCCCTCAATTATCTGTAATCTAGGATAGCCCTCATTTCCCATAGATATATAAATAAAACAACAAGAAGAAATAAGAGCAGATAGAATTGCCGAATCAAAAAATATATCTGGATTATTCAGGTTAAATATTTCATTCAAATCAAACAAATCATTAGAAAATTCTTTAAAAACCAACCTATCAGCCAAGCTATCCACAGCCTTAGCACACCAACCAAGAGATGACCTATACATCTGCCTAATATGTGGAGGAATAGTTATACCAAAATCACTTTCCCTAAACTTAGAATCATAATATAAGTATCTTTTCCTAACCATAGGCTCAAAACTATTCAATTTTCGCCTTAAAAACTCTAAATCATATTCCATAAATTTCCTTTCTAAAAAAATAATTAACTCCGCATGATAAAAAATGTACAGTGGACGGCTGAACTCCAGCCGAACGACTGGGGCGGGTGGTATCCCCCCCTATAAACCTTTAAATTTTTTCGGCTTATATTTTGTCCAATCAGTCGACCAAGGAAGATTCCTATTTCCTATCACTTCAGGTTCCATGTTTACTTTATTTTTAAATAACTTGTCTGACTTTGCTCTATTGCAAGACCAATGAGCAAGCTGCAAGTTTTCAATGTCAGATGGATGTCCACCCTTTGATACAGGAATAATATGATCAATACAAGGAGCCAAAGGATTTGGTGGTTTCAAACTAAAGTCAACAGGCTTACCACAAATACCACAAACATTCTGCGTCTTAAGTATTATCTTCTTGTTCCTTTCAAAGCTTGCCCTATGAGGTCCAGTCCTATCCAATCTTTCCTTGGCCATAACAACTCCTAACATTCAAATAAAAAAGGATTGCCATAAGACAATCCTCAAATATAAATAATTAATCAATCGATTCAAAAACCATAGTAGCTTGGATTCTATCTCCACCCATTAAGCCTTTACTACCACCATTAGAAGTAGAAATAGTATGTAATCTGTAGCCTTTAGCTGCTTGTTCATTAATAACCCTTTCTAATTCATTAAGATTTTTAGAACCAGTACCCACAAGCTTTTCTTTAAGAGAAACTTGTAAAACAACATAATTTTTCATACAATCCTCCTATTAATTTATATTAATAATATATCAAAAAATAGTGTATGAAACAATAAAATAAATAACTAAGCATTTTATCCAGACTGCTGTAACAAATTATGAATAGTATCAACAACAATAAATATCTAATAATTAAGGAGGATAGCAGTCTGGATCAAACATTTAGGCATAAAAAAAGACGAACTCAATCGTTCGCCTTTAAAATGTATACACTTTTAATCTTACAAATAGTATACCATAAAATAGGAAATTTGTCCCACTTTTTATAAATTTTCTCTTCTAAGCCTAATCCATTCTTCAACTTCAAGCAAATCCTCTTCATTTGCCCAGTCCCTAATATAAGCCTTACAACCCGATTTGTTTCTAGACTTCTTCTTAACATCAGGATTTTTAGCATCCCATTTATTTCTTGCCCTAGCTTGGGCATCACTTGTTTTATTCTCAGTCATACTACCTCCTATAAAAACTTTTTAAATAAGAGAATAATCAAAATAAAAACACCCCAACCAATAACTCCTGTTATTTTTTCTTTTTTTGTAGTTTTCTTGCATTCAAAATTGATTTTCATAAAAATTATAATATAATGATTATACCAACCAAGAGCTATAAGCTCTTAGTTAGCTTAATTTTTATTTTGAAGATTACAATGTTGAGGTCGATTTCAATTTCTGTAATCTTCAATTTTTTTATAATTTTAATCATTATATTATTTCCTCCTTTCATATTTATATTATACACCCATCGTATATTTTTGTCAACACTTTTTCTAAAAATTTTTAATAAAAAAGAGTGGAAAACCACCCTAATTTCAATCGTTATAAAGACATTTATAAATACCCAACAAAGCACAATCACTCTTTCTCCAAATCATATTCTTAGACAAATCATACTTTAAAGCAAGACCTCTAATAGTATCATGCTTATCACTGTGCTTATCAAAAACCCAAAGCCTAAAAACGATAGACTGTAACATATTATCACTAAGCTTAGCAATAGCATTAGAAATTTCCTCACAATCAAGTAGAATCTTTCTTATCTCATCTTCTAAAAATTTAATTTCATCAAGAATATAAGTTATTTTTTCCTCTTGGCTACTCCCACCACCATTAGTAGGATCAGAATCAGACCAACCACAACGGAGCATATCAAGCCTGTCCCTTTTTTCCACAATTTCAGCCTTGATTTCATCAATTAATTTAAGATTTTTTCCATAATTTGAAAGCCTAATCTTTACAATCTCAATATTTTCCCTATGTTTTCTATTTTCCCTAATCTTTTTATAATTCATCACTTCTCCTTTGAATTTATAAATCACTACCTACCAGAAGAACCAAAACCATTAACACCTCTGTGAGTATTAGTGTTAATCTCCCAAATTTTTACTAAGGGTACAATACTTTCTTTCCTAAATACCAGTTGACCGATTCTATCTCCTTTTCTAATCTCATAATCATTACCAGTAAGATTTATAATAGAAGCCTTAATCTCTCCCCTATAAGAAGTATCAATAAGACCAAGATTACATATTAAACCCTTACTAGTATTACCAGACCTTGGTCTTAAATCAGCATAATATCCATCATCTAATTCCAAGAAAACACCAGTAGAAATAGTAGCAGTTTCCATTGGCTCTAAAACCCTATCCTCCATTGCTCTTACATCATATCCAATATCTCCATCTTTCTTACTTAATATATAAGGTGCTTTGTACTTAATCATTAAAAACCTCCTCAAAATTATCATCAATTTTCATTTCGATTTCAGAAATAAAATTTTCAATATCCTTATCCGAAAAATCAAACTTATTTTTCAAAACATAAACAACAATCTCCAAAAATAAAGAACAATCATTAATATTTAAAAACTTACTCATATTTATAATCCAAAAATCTTACACCTTGCCTAAAAATAACCTCATATCGGGATAGGTCATCAGCCTTGACATACTTTCTGCCAAATATTTCTTTCATATTTGTCCAAATATTCCAAGGAATAAAAAAATACCTATCCTTAATCCCAATACAAACTCCAGCAAGACCACCAAGTTTACTTTTAATCTCCAAAACCTCAGCTTGCTTAGAAGAAACCACGTTTTGTTTCATTCTGTCTGTTGTAGTGTACTTTGCCTCAAAACAAATCGACCTACCACCATCAAGAGTTCCCTCAAAATCAGGATTAGCATTCTTAGTAAACTGCCCCTCAAAACGACCTGCCTTTTTAAGCCTAATAACCCTAAAAGGCTCATCAATTTTAGAAATATCAGCCTTGCCCTCATCCCTATAATACTTACAAGCCAAATCAATTAATTTCTCAAAATTTTTACCAAAACCATTTGACTGCAAAGACTTAAAACTTTGGAGATTAGTCATCATCAACCTCATCTAAATTAATTTCAATTAGCTTATAATCATTAATACAACCTCCAAGCAATGCATCTTTACCAACTTTAGCAAAAGCTTTTGTCTTATCTTTAGATAATATCTTTATACACTCGTTTGAACAATCATAGACCATATATATTTTTGACTCATCTTCTAAATTATTTTCTTTAGTTTTCATCCTTCCACCTCTAAATTTTTCTTTTTAAATCTTCGTATATTATGCATAAGGTAACATTTATCCAATCATCTTGTATATTAAAGACTTATCAATATTATATATTTCTATACATCTTCTAATTAAGATTGGTATGTCTCTCTTAAAAATCTTTACTTTATGCTCATATTCAACATTTTTAATATCACTATGAAAACACAATGTTGCACAGACATCTTGAGAATGAAAATTCAGAAGATCAAATCCTGTATAATTATCTTCGGAATAAAAATCAATACATGCCAAATAGTAAATTAATTTTTCAATTTTCATTCCATCAGCCCTAATTTCACTTATCATTTTTTTCTTTAAAGGTATTTTGTTGTTGTCATTATCAACACATCCGACATAATCTGCACTTACATAATATTTCAAAGGAAAATCCTCTTTGAAAACCTCGCAAGGAATTTCGTCATAACTTATTTTTATTTTCATTTCTCAACCTCAATAACTTAGTGTTACAAAAACTGTATCATCTTCATATAAATTATCCGCATCTAATGCGTCTAAAAAGGTGTGAGTTCCGCCGTTTATTCTTTCTTCAAACAAATCAAATTTCAATTCACTTTCTGGGTGAAAATCTTTAAACCAGTCTAAAAAATCTTTTACTTTCATTCTGCAATCTCCATTTTCTTTTAAAACCAATCATAAAATAATTCTAGTATCTTAACTATCAGCAATGCTGAAATCCATATATACGCCACTAATAATATCGATATTACAAGTATAAGCATAAGTAAAACCATAATATTAAAACTTGTCACTTGTTCATCCTTAAACCCTTGTATTTTTTAAATCCATATTTTTCATATTCTTTAACATCTTTAGTTGGTTTTAGTGTCATTCTTCCACCTCTACAAACATTAGATATTTAATTTCAGATGTTGATATAAAAGCAACAACTTCATAGTCATTTTTTTCGTGAATAATCTCCAAATAACAAAATCCGTTATCTTCAATTCTAAAAACATTTGCATCAAACATACATTGCTTTTCATCTTTAAATACAACTTTAATCATTGTTCTCATTCTTCCACCTCCACAACTTCCACCTTATAATCTTTAATATTTAAGCCTTTCTTTTGACTTCTCATCTTAGAGTAAATAGTCATTTCATGCTTACCAGAATCTATAGCTAATTCCTTAATAGTCCTGCCAACAGCAATAGGCCGTTCCAATTCATCTGCCGTAACCATAAAATATAATCTTTCCATAACCCACCTAAATCTTATAATATGCAAACCAATATTTAATTTCTGACAACTTTGCAATTCTAATACATGTTAGTCCTTCACAAAATTCTATCGTCCCTTTTTCTATAAAAACCAGATAGCTTTCTACCAAAAACATTTCTCTTTTGCCGTCATTGAATACAATAACCAAACACATATTAAATCTACTAAACTAAAAAGGAATATTATCATCCTCAATCTCCACAAAATCATCATCAAAATAATCATCAATGTTAGTTATATTGTTATAGGCACTAGCCTTATTATTATCTCCACTAGATTTTGTATTTAAAAATCTTACTCTATCAGCTCTAACATCAGTTGTATAAACCATCTTTCCGTCTTTATCTTTGTATGAACCTGTTTGGATTTTACCAACAATAGCACACAATGAGCCTTTTTGTAGATACTTTGAACAAACTTCTCCCATCTTGCCCCATACAACTATTCTTGGAAAATCTGCCGTAGGATAATTATTTGCAATAGCTTCTTCTCTTTTTTCTTTGCTCATTTCCCTATCTACTGCAAGGGTAAAAGAACAGACAGCCATACTAGATTTTGTATATTTAAGTTCAGGAGCTCTTGTAAGCCTACCTACTAGAGTTAAATTATTAATCATCTATTTTTCCCCATTCATAATTTTTTTCCAACTCATCTACAGCCTTATTAAATTTCCCAAGACAAATCTTTCCAACAGGTTCAATTAATGGTAAATTAATCACACCATCTTTATCTTCACGTATTTCCCTTGCGTTTTCCAAATAAGTATCAATACTAGCTTGAATAAATCCAATTTCTATAGGATTAAATTCTACACTAACAACCATATCTTTTACATCATTCACTTTCTTTTTCATCTTTTTTCCCCACTTTTCAACCATCTATTAATTTTTTATACATTTTTAATATTTCAGTAAGATCTTTTTCTGCATCATCTAATTTGATGTTAAGTTCGATTTTCACTATATCATCATCTGCATTTTCTATTTTCTTTTTCAATTCTTCGATATATGTTGGTAAAAAAGTTTTTGCCCAATAATACGCCTTTCTATCTAATTGCCATTTTTTCATTCCTCTTCCTCCACTTCTTTCAAACAAATACCAATCTCCCTCAAATCAAACTGATATTCCTTAACACAAATAATAGTTGATTTCTCATCTTGCCTTATACTTACATAAATCTTTTTAGGTCTTCCAAAACCCTTAAATAAATTATCAAAAAATCTCTTAGTTTTAATCTTTAACAAAATATCTCCTCTTTCAAAACCTATAAACTATAATTCCAACAAACGCCAATGCTGATAATTGCCCAAATACTAATCCAAAATCAAACTTAGAAAAACTTAATTTTATTTTTCCAAGTCTTTTAAAGCCAAAATAGCACAGGTCACAAATAACCAGCATAATAATTAATCTTTTAATAAGTAAAGGCACTATAAACCCTCCACATAATTTTTAAAATCTCCAGAATATTCAATATCGTCAAACACTTCTTCTTCCCCATTCCTATTTATAATCTCCAAATGAGCATATCCATCTACTACTTCAACTCTACAAATCCTAAAAAAGTCAGTATTTAAATATGTGGTTGAATCATCTAAACTTTTAATTTTTATAAACATTTCTTCCCCCTAATCAAAAAAATCCAATTGCCCATCATCAATCTTGCCAATTTTTATACACTTACCTGAAAGCTCTATAGCCATATTATCTGTATCACTAGCTCCCTTATCAGAAAAAGACTTTTTAAGGCTTGATTTTACATTAAAAGTAATAACTGGTTTTACAAAAGGTTTTATCTCAAAATCATTACCTTCTCTTGGTATCTTTATTTCATCTTCAACAGTAGATAGGGAAATTTTTATATCTATATCTCCAGAATAAAATTCCCCCTTTAAAATTTTTACCATCACTACATTTAAATGGCTGTCACAGGTTGCAAGAAAGTCCTCAAACAAATTCGGGTTTAAAATACTAAATCTTTCCATCTTTTTCTCCTAACATAATCTCTTTCTCAATTTTAAATATATTGACCACCCAGTAAAATCATTGTAAGTAGCTACTATTCCATTATCTTTATCGGTAATCTTGTAACCCTTATATATCTTCTCCCACCTTTTTGTATCATAAGGATCTAGTGCATACTCTATTAATCTTTTCCTGGAATACTTGTGGTCATTAGTTCTTATATATGGTCTTTCTAAATTTTTACTACAAGACCATCTTCTCCTATAGGTACAATGCCTAGCCAAATAATTTGCCAAGCCCAAAATACCTGTATTCACATCTTCTTGAATTCTTTTACTATTAGCATAACCAATAGTATCTCCAATCTTTTCTCCCTTTTTTCTTTTTCTCCTCCATAAATTTTCAATCTCATCTCTACCCAAGGAACTTTTTATAAGCAAGTGATGATGAAACCTAATTGATTCGTCTTTACTTTTCTTTTCAGAAGTAACTACTATATATTTAAATTCAGGATCTAATCCCAAAGTTTTTATCCTTCTTCTAATCCTTAGAAAAAAATTAGTCATCTCCTTAGTAGCCTTATCATAAGACTTGGGTAAGTATTTATCCTTATAGGTAAGAGTTAAAAATATATCCCCTTCTCCAAAATTTGTTTCAGCAAGCCATATAAATTTTCTTCTAGCATTTTTATCATTAAGCTTATCCTGTTTTGGTAGAGATACTTTTTTCTTTTTGCTCCTCTTAGATTTTTTCTTGTCAAGTTGATTTTCATTCAAAGAATATAGGTCAACTTCCATATATTTTTTTCCACAAACTATTTTCTTTTCTCTAATAAAATTTCTCATATAATAATTCCTCACGAATGTCGCAAAAGATAATACCCATTACAAGCACCTAAAGGAAGTAGAAACTTCCTTGAAAAATAGACAAAATCCCTTGCAAAAAGAATTTCCAGAGGTATATTATATATGAGGATATACACACTGGATGAGGTCAATCGACCTCATTCTTTTTTTGCACAAAATCTACAACTAATTTTTAAAATATCTTTTAAATAAATCTTTCAATGTCTCCCTTAAAGATTCCCCTTCTTTTTAATTCACATAAGACTAAAAAGTGCATATCAAAACAATCTTCATTACAACCATTCTTTCTAGGATTAATTCCAGAGCCAACCCCATTTAAATACTCCCCAAGAGAAATAACATCCTCATCATCTACATTTACTAAATTTTTCATAAACATAACTTGATTTTCTATTTTCATAAACAATCTCCAATTTATAATTCTTTTATATTTTTTACATACATTTCTATAGTTTTATCAATTAATTTCTTTAAATTTTCCTGATTGCTCTCCAACATATAATCAAAATTAATTCCATGTATGCCTTTACTTTGTGGATTAAATTCAGTACTAAGGATTCCGTCTTTATTCCTACGACACGTTGAAATACACATATAATTATTTAAAACTTTTTCAGTCTTGCCATTTTTAAACCACAATTCAGGAATTGTATTTTTTCCATAAACTTCACAAAAATATACTTCAACAATAAATTCCTTATCATCTCTTACTGGTTCGATGTATATATGGAATCTTCTACCAGCAAATCCCTTTATTTTAATTATTTTTTTATTATCTAAACCATCTATCCAATTTTTATATTCCATTTTCACAACCTTTAATTAAAACTACATCAAAATCTCAAGAATAGCCGAGAAATCTCTTGCCATTTTTAAAACTATGCCAAAGATTAACCCATTTCGACTAAGTGAGTGAAACGAACGCACGGAGAAATATCTTGCCTTTCCAAAAAATAAAAACGTAGTATAATAACCCTATAAATATATTTCTAAAAAGCCGATTGCCGTCGGCTTGTTTTTATGCCAAAAACGCAGTCAAAGATGTAATAAACATCAGCACTATTCCTACAACCCTAACAACTTCATTAGGACCTGCAAGTGCTAAAGTCATACACAAGCCAACAAGAAAAATACCTAAAACCTTATCTCTTATTCTTTCCTTTTCTGGTTTAGCACTAAGCTTAATACAAACATCATCAACCTTTCTGCCATCTAGCATTTCAAAGACTTGACTTCTTTTTCTAACTTTTCTATTTTTTTTATTTTCCATAATTTCCTCCTACAAATTATTTAAAAACTCTCTAATATCACAAGCCCTATATAGCTTTGATTTTTCAGACAACTTAACAACCTTTAAACCTTGTTTTTCCCACTCTCCAAAAGTCTTTCCATCTTTGAATTGAAAATATTCCTTCATATCGGAAAGTGTCATATATTCTTTTAAAACAGTAAGCCTTTCCTCCATAAATCCTCATTCTCCCTCCATCTTCTTTCATAATTATTTAAAACCTATCGATAACTCCAATCTGCTATAATAAAACCAGAGAGGAGGTACAAAATGTTAGAAATAATACAATCGCTAACTGCTATAATTGCTGTTATAATTTCAGTCTGTACATTAAAACAAAATTCAAAACAAATTGAAGAAAGTACAAGACCGTATATAACCGTCTATCTAAAAACTATAAATTTAGGTACTCCATATAAGATGTTAATTATCAAAAATTTTGGAAAAAGTGCTGGAAAGATTAACGCTTTTAAATGTGATTATAATCTAAGCAAAATATCTTACTTAGACGATTTAACACCTTTTAATTCAATACAAGAAAGCACCTTAGCACCAAACCAGTCATATAAATCTTTAATAAATCCACCTGAAGAAAATTTAATATTAAACTTTCAAATATCTTATACATCTACATCTAACAAAAAATATTCTGAAAATATTAGCGTAAAAGTAGATGCCAATAAAGATAATGCATACAACAGATACAACGGAAAAAATAAAGATATAAATGCTCTAATATGTTCAATACAACAATTAGTAGAAGAAACCCTATAAATTATTAAAGTTTCTAAATTTTAACCTTTCCAAAACTTCCTCAAGACAATACTCATAACTTGCATAATAATGTTTGTCTTCAGGAAGTTCTTTTAATACATCAAAAATTTTGTTAATACAATTTTCATAATCTTTTTTCTCTAACCTTTTATGATCTCCAGAATAAATATAATCTCCCATTCCCCCTCCTTTCTTTTTCTTTGTTTTTTTTAATCCACCAAAATAAATCTCTATGATTTTATTTATTAAATTTTTTAAAAATATTTTATCCTTACGCTTTAACCGTGATTAGATGTCAAAAAAATAATAGCATCATAGTTAACACCATATAAATTTTCTATTGAATGAATTTGTTTTGCATTAGGATATGATTTTCCATTTTCCCACCTACTTATTGTATCTTTAGTAACTCCGAGCTTTTCTCCAGCTTCTTCTTGTGTTAAATTCTCATTTATTCGTAGTGCTTTAAGTGTAAACTTTTTATCTTTCATAATTTTTCTCTCCTTTCTTTATTATCTACACTATATCACGCTTTAATCGTGATGTCAAATTTTTTTATAACTTTTATTTATTTTTTACATTTAAAGCGTAATTTTTAAAGATTTATTCTTGACTTTTTTACGATTAAAGTGTTATACTCATTTTAAGAAAGGAAAAAATAATATGAGTGATTTAGGTAATAAAAAAATTTTTTCAAGAAATCTTAGAAATTATATGGACAATAAAAATATAAATACTATGGATTTATCAAAAATTTTGAACATAGCGTATTCAACAGTTTCAGATTGGGTAAAGGGAAATTCTTATCCTAGGATTGATAAAATAGAAATGTTGGCAAATTATTTCAATATAGAAAAATCAGACCTTATAGAAGACAAAACCGACCTAACAAATATACCAGGAGTAATACCAGTAAAAAAAATAATAAAAATTCCTATACTAGGTCACATCCAATGTGGTAAACCAGTAATGTCCGTAGAAAACTACGAGGGATATTTCCCAGCAGATCCAGAAATAATAAACTCCGACTTCTGCCTCTATGCAGACGGCGATTCGATGGTAGATGCGGGTATTCATGAAGGCGATTTAGTATTTTTTAAACAAACCCCACAAGTAGAAAATGGAACAATAGCTGCTGTTTTTGTTGATGATACAACTACCTTAAAGAGATTCTACAGAAAAGAAAACCAAATAATACTTCAACCAGAAAATAAATCCTATTCCCCTATAATAATAGATTTAGATGAATCTACTAATATTAGAATACTTGGAGAAATGGTTGGAATGTATGTTAAGGGTAGTAAATAATCTAATAATTGTGGAGAAATAAAGATGAAAAATATAAAAATTAAACACCTAATACTATATTTAATTGGAGGCTTTTTTGTAACAGCTATAATAAGTGGTATGAGTGAAAATTTAGGAGCAATATTGCTTTTACTATATTTAATATCTATACCTGTACTAATTTTTATATATGTTAAAAATAAACTTTCAGGAAATGACAAAAACAAAGATAAAAAAACAAACCTAAATAATTTAAAAAATATACTAAATGATCTAAATAAAAATCAAAAAGTAAATAAAACTACTGAAAAACCTACTTATAAAAGCGATTATAATTATTTTGAGTTAGTTGGTATTTACTACTATACAGAAAATTTAGAAGATTTTTTAAAAGACCACGAAAATCCATATTGGAAAAAATTAGATAAAAGTAATTTGAATAGAGTCTATAAATATCATAGATTAAAAGACCAAATAATTAAAATAGAAAGAGAACCAACCAATAAATATGATAAAAACGCTGTTAGAGCTTCTATCCAAGGAAAAACAATTGGTTATATTGCACATGATGATAAAAAAAGATTTTTAAAACAAGCCAGATTACCATACTTTGTAAAAGCAGATATATCAGGAGGACCTTGTAAAGACCTTGACCCTTTTACAAATAAATATGGACCTACAGAAAATTATGGCTACCATATAAGATTTTATATTTAAACAAAAAAAGACTCCCCCACCGACCAAAGTTAGGAAGTCTTTTAACGCAAAGTGCAGATTATCTCTGCACTCTTATTATACCAAAATAAGAGAAATTATGAAAATAACAAAATACCAAAAACAGAATAAAAATTTTTACAAATTTCAAATACGATTAGGCGGAAAAGTAACAACAAGATCAGGATTTAAAACAAGAAATGAAGCTATATTTGCATACACAAAATTATTAGAAGAATATGAAGAAGAACAAGAAGGAAACATATCCTATCAAAATGTATATAAACAATGGTTAGAAATATACAAAACAAAAGTAAAAGAAACAACCTACGAAGCCTGCACAAGCATATATGAAATTCATATTCTACCAGTATTTGGGCATACAAAAATACAAGAAATTACAGTCCAAGATTGCCAAAATTTTGCCCTTTCATTAAAAAATTACGTAAAAGGAAAAGAATACTTTGGATATGCAAAAAGAATAATAGAATTTGCAATAAAAATGAACTACATAAAAGTAAATCCTTTTGACAATGTAATTTTACCAGAATTTAAAAAGGGTAAAAAGCAAATAAACTTTTTGACTGTAGAAGAAGTAAACACACTTTTAGATTATTACAAAAATGACCAATATTGGTACACCTTATTTAGATTAATGATCTATACAGGTTTAAGAAGAGGCGAAACTTTAGCCCTAACATGGGATGACATTGACTTTAAAAATAAAACTTTAACTGTAAATAAAACCCTTAGTATAGGTGCACACAAAAAAGTGGTTTTATCAACTCCTAAAACAGAAAGCTCAATAAGAACAATAGATCTAGATGATAAAACAATCATAGCACTCCAAAAACTAAAAATTCAATCAAAATATAAACTAATTTTCCCAAATAAAAAAGGAAAATTCTCAAGACTATCCAATATAGCCGACAAACTAAATCAAGCTATAAAAGAAACAAAAATCAAAAAAATAAGAGTCCATGACCTAAGACACACCCACGCAAGCCTATTATTCGCAAGTGGAGCAAGTATAAAATATGTTCAAACAAGACTTGGTCATGCAGATGTAAAAACAACCTTAAACATATACACACACGTTACAAAAGATTCAAAAGAAAAAGATTTATCCAATTTTGTAAAATACATGGAAAATATAGCATAGAAAAAAGGACAGATTCAACAACTGTCCTTTTTATATATAAATCATAAGTAACTACAAAAAAACTACAAACACGTCTTTTTATATCCCTTTATATCCCTTTATATCCAATAAATTTAATAATTATAAAAGGACATCAGCTTATATCCGCCAATATCCTTTTATATCCTTGTATAATTTTTCTATGGTGCAGGATAGAAGATTTGAACTTCCACGTCCTAAAATCGGACACAAGATCCTTAGTCTTGCGCGTCTGCCAATTCCGCCAATCCTGCAAGTACTTAAATATAATACCAAGTTCTAAATGTCTTGTCAAATATTTATATTTTTATTTTGGGTATAAATTACTAGGAGGTTTTATGAAAATTATTGCGCACAGGGGATTTTCTTCCCTTTATCCAGAAAATACTATGCTTGCTTTTAAAAAAGCTTATGAAATGGGAGTTTATGCTATTGAGCTTGATGTTCATTTATCAAAAAATAAGGAATTAATTATAATTCACGATGAAAAAATTGACAGAACAAGTGATGGTTCTGGTTTTATAAAAGATCATAGCTTAGAAGAATTACAAAAATATTCTTTTTCTTACGACAAGGATTTTGAAAATATAAAAATTTCTGATATTGATGAATATTTTTCTTATTTTAAAGACAAGGATATTATTACAAATATTGAAGTAAAAACAAATGTAATTGAATACAAAAATATTGAAAAGCTTTTGATGGGAAAAATTTATGCTTATGGCTTGGTCGATAAAATTATTATTTCTTCTTTTAATTTAAATTCTTTAAAGAAAATTAGAGAAATTGACACTGAAATTCCCCTTGCCTATTTGACTAGCAAAAGAGTTGATAATATTAAAAATCTTTGCAAGGATTTAAATTTGCAATATTATCATCCAAAAAATACTGCCGTTAGTCAAAAAGAAATTATTGATTTAAAAAATATGGGAGTTTTGACTAATATTTGGTTTTCAAATAAGAAGGAAGATTATGAAAAATTAGAAATTTTAAATCCAAATGGAATTATTACAAATCATGTTGAAAAAATTTATAAAAAAAAATCTAGCAAAATGCTAGATTTTTTTTATGCTTTTTACATTTTCTTTTAGATTTTCTCTTGCTTGACTCATCATTAGTTTTACTCTATTTATTTGATTTACTTCACTTGCACCTGGGTCGTAGTCTATTGCTACTACGTTTGCTTGTGGATAAATTTCTCTGATTTTTTTCATTACTCCCTTGCCTGTGATGTGGTTTGGTAAGCAACCAAATGGTTGTATGCAAACTATGTTTGGTGCATCTTGATGAATTAATTCTATCATTTCGCCTGCAAGAAGCCATCCTTCTCCTGCTTGATTGCCAAGACTTGTCACTTCTTTTGCAAAGTCTTTTACGTCATTTATATAGACTGGCTCATCAAATCTTTTTGAATTTTTTAAAGCCTTTCTTATTGGCTTTCTATAAAATTCTATTGTATTTATGGCTGTTTTTCCAAAAAATGCTGTCATTGGACTTTTGCCATATAAATCTTTTTTTATTTGTGTGTTTGCAAGACAATACATAAAGAAATCTATCAAATCTGGAACTATTACTTCTGCTCCTTCAGCTTCTAGGGTATCTTGCAGATGGTTGTTTGCTTCTTTTAAATATTTTACAAGAATTTCTCCAACAATTCCTGCTTTTGGTTTTTTAATATCTAAAACTTCAATCTCATCAAAATCTTCTACAATATCGTTTATAATTTTTCTGTAAGATTTTGAACTCATTTTTACAATATTATCTCTACAAATTTCAATCCATTTTTCTTTCAATTTATCTACAGAGCCTTTTTCTTTTTCATAAGGTCTTGTAGCGTTTGAAACTCTATTTATTAAATCTCCTAATAACAAGGCTCTTAGTGAATTTACTAGTAAAGGAATATTTGAAACTTTTTTTAAATCAAAACCTGAGTGTGATTCTATTCCTTGAGCTGATAAGGCAATAACTGGAATTTGTGGATAGCCAGCATCTTTTAGGGCCTTTCTAATATAGCCTACATAATTTGATGCACGACAAGCTCCTCCTGTTTGAGTCATAAGAAGTGCTAACTTGTTTGGATCATATCTTCCAGAATTTACAGCTTCCATAAATTGACCTACAACTGTAATTGAAGGATAACATGAATCATTGTTTACATATTTTAATCCATTATCTATTACTTTCTCGTCAACTTTATTTAAAAATTCTATCTTGTATCCATTTCCATTAAAAAGTTTTTCCAAAATTTGGAAATGCTCTCTTGCCATTTGTGGGGCAAGAATTGTATAGCCTTCTTCCTTCATTGCTTTTGTAAATTCATGATTTTCATAAGAAATTTTATCTTTTCTTTTTCTTAAATGAAGCTCCTTGTCATCTTGTTGGTCTAGAGCTTGAATTAATGATCTAATTCTAATTTTTACAGCTCCAAGATTTGAAACCTCATCAATTTTTAACAAAGTATAAATTTTTCCGTTTGCCTCTAAAATATCTTGAACTTGGTCGGTTGTAACAGCATCAAGACCACAACCAAATGAATTTAATTGAACTAATTGAAGGCAAGGATCTTTGCCTACAAATTCTGCCGCCCTATATAATCTTGCATGATAAGACCATTGATCCAAAACTCTTGTCTCTTTTTCCAAATCTTCTGTTGAATAAGCAAGGGCATCTTCTGATAAAACTGGAATTCTCATTGATTCAATTAATTCTGGAATTCCATGATTTATTTCTGGATCTATATGATAAGGACGACCTGCAAGCACTATGGCTTTTTCTTTATTTACATGAACATATTCTAAAATTTCTCTTCCTTTTTTTCTTATATCTTCATGATAATCAGCTTGTTTTTGCCAAGCATTTTTTACAGCATTTATTATTTGATTTTTCTTCAAAACATATCCATCATGTTCGTAGCCTTCAAAAATTTCGACTAGCCTATCTCCAATAATTTTTTCAGATTCAAATGAAAGATATGGTGCTAAATATTTTACATTTTTAAGTCCATCAACATTATTTTCAATTACATCAGGATAACCTGACACAACTGGACAATTCATGTGATTTTGTGCCTTATCAAATTGCTTGTACTCATAAAAAATTGCAGGATAAAAAATCATATCTATATTTTTTTCTAGCAAATTTTCTATATGGCCGTGGGCAATTTTTGCAGGATAGCAAGCAGTTTCTGATGAAATTGTTGCAATCCCTTTTTCATAAATTTTTCTATTTGATTCATCCGATAAAATAACATCAAAACCTAAGGAAGTGAAAAATTCATGCCAGAAAGGATAATCTTCATACATATTTAAAACTCTTGGTAGTCCAACTTTTCCAAAAATATTTTTTTCTCCCAAAGTCTTCCTATCAAACAAAAGTTTATTTTTAAATTTGTACATATTAAGATCTGCCAAAGTTTCTTCTTGTTTTACTCCAGCTCCTCTTTCGCACCTATTTCCTGTTATAAATCTTGATCCATCTGGGAAAATATTTATTTGTAGGGAACAATTATTTGTACATCTTCCACACCTTGCAGATTTTTGTGTATAGGTAAAATTATCTATTTCACTTTCCGATAAAATTTTGGAATGGTCTGTTGATTTTTCTTTGGAAATCAAAGCCATACCCATAGCTCCCATAAGGCCAGAAATTTCTGGTCTTGTTACACTTCTTGATGATAATTTCTCAAAGGCTCTAAGGATTGCATCTCCATAAAAAGTTCCACCTTGGACAACTATATTTTTTCCTAGAGATTTTGGATCACGAACTTTTATAACTTTTTGGATGGCATTTTTTATTACAGAATAACAAAGTCCTGCCGCTATATCAGAAACGTCTGATCCTTCTTTTTGGGCTTGTTTTACCTTTGAATTCATAAAAACTGTACATCTTGAACCCAAATCTGCTGGCTCTTTTGCAAAAAGGGCTTTTTGTTGAAATTCTTCTACAGAAAGACCAACACTTGCTGCAAAAGTTGACAAAAATGATCCACAACCTGATGAGCATGATTCGTTTAATTGGATTGAATCTATAATTCCATCACGAATATGCATAGCTTTCATATCTTGGCCTCCAATATCCAAAATAAAATCTACATCTGGATTGAAAAATTTGGCCGCAGAATAATGAGCTATAGTTTCAACTTCGCCGTTATCAATGTGGAGAGCATTTCTAATAAATTCTTCCCCATAGCCACAAATTCCTGATGAGACAATTTTTGCTTTTGCAGGCATTTTTTTATAGGCATCTTTTAACATAGAAATTACAACTTCGAGAGGTCTTCCCAGATTCATCCTATAATCATCATAAAGAATTTCATTATCTTCACTTATAAGAACTATTTTTGAAGTTGTTGATCCTGCATCAATTCCAAGAAAAATTTCTCCTTCATAATCTTCTATTTTTCTATATTTTACAAGATTTGTCTTGTGATTTATTTTAAAATTTTTATAATCTTTTTCATCTTCAAATAGCCTATCCATTTTCTTAGTCATTTCCATATCAACTTTTTTATCTTCTTCCAAAGATTTTATAAGAGATTTGTAAGAAATTGGCTTTTCATTTTCAGATAAAATTGCAGCACCCTTTGCCACATAAAGTTCTGCATCTTCTGGGATATAAAAATTATTTTCTTCCTCACCCAAAGTTTCAATAAACCTATCTCTTAAAGCCTTCAAAAAATGAAGTGGTCCTCCCAAGAAAGTTACATTTCCTTTTATTGGTCTTCCACATGCAAGATTTGAAATTGTTTGATTTACAACTGATTGAAAAACAGAAATTGCTATATCTTCCCTGCTTGCCCCCTGATTCATAAGAGCTTGTATGTCAGTTTTTGCAAAAACCCCACAACGACTTGCAATTGGATAAATTTTTTTATAATTTTTACTTAATTCATTTAAACCTTTAGCATCTGTATCAAGAAGGGCTGCCATTTGATCAATAAAAGCGCCCGTTCCACCAGCACAAATAGAATTCATTCTTTGCTCAACAGAGCCTTTGAGATAAGTTATTTTTGAATCCTCGCCCCCAAGTTCTATTACAACATCAGTTTGAGGAATAAATTTTTTTATAGCTTTTGTTTCAGCAATAACTTCTTGCACAAAATTAATGCCCAAATATTTTTCAACAAACATTCCACCAGAGCCTGTAACATTTACGGTAAGATAATCATCTTTAAACCTGTCATAGGCCTCCATCAAAACATTTGTAACTGTTTGTTTTACATCTGATTTATGTCGTCTATAAACTGAATAAAGAGTGTTAAAATTTTCATCAGTTATAACAATCTTTACAGTCGTAGATCCGACATCAAGTCCCATATGTAAATTCATACATTTTCCTTTCCTATATATCAAAATATTTAAATACAAATAGAATAAAAATATCTACCTTATATATTTTATTATAAATAAAGTCAAATACAAGCAAATAAGTCGGTTTTATCAATTAAATTATATAAAATATTTTTTGTAAACTTATTGCAAATTTACCTAATATTTTTAACAATTTTAAAACACAAAAAACCAAACTTGTATCAATATATAATAAGATAAAAAGAAAAATTCATCAAGGATTATTTAGAAATTATTTATTATAAAAAAAATAAAAATAAGCACAAAAATAGCCTTCATAAGAAGGCTTAGACTGTTGAAATGTATACAAATCCTCATGCTAAGAATATCATACGTAAAAAATTGATTTGATTTCAAATTTAAAAATTTGTCAAAAATCGCACTGTATGAGAGCGTAGCTTGAGTTTGCGATTTTAGAATTTTGAAATTTAGAAATCAACAATTTTTGGAGTCAGATATTCGTGCTTGAGGGTTTGTCTACGTTCTGCGCCTTCATAAGAAGGCTAAATTATTTTCTTAAATTTTTTACCATTTTAGAAATTTCTTTAAAATTTTCATCTTTTGCATCACTTGCCAAATCGAACATCAGCATTTCTGTATTTACAAGGCTTGCTCCCATATCAGACATAGATTTTAAGCCCAAATCTTTTTGCTCTTTATTAAAACTTGATACAGCATCTTCAACCACAAAAACCTTATATCCTTCAAACAACAATCTTCTTACTGTTTGATAAACACAAATATGAGTTTCTGCTCCTGTTATTATTACATTTGTGATTTTATTTTCTTTTAAATAAGAAGAAACTTCATCTGTGATTGCATCAAAGCTAGTTTTTGAAAAAATATTCTCATCATCAAGATTTTCTTTTATTTCATCTACACTTTGTCCAAGTCCTTTTGGATATTGTTCTGTTGCAATTTTTTTAATTCCGTACATTTCAAAAACTTTTAATAGACAAGCTGAATTTTTAATTATTTTATCAGATTCATAAATTGCTGGCATCAATTTTTCTTGCAAATCAATTACCAATAAAAGTGTATTATCCTTGTTATCATAAGTTTTTGTGTCAAAATTATAGCCTTCTATAAAAAAACTTCCTATTTCTCTTTCCATAAATCCCCCTGATTTTTATTTCTATCCTTTAATTTTTTATCAATTGTAGATAAAACTTTTGCCTTATTTTTTGACCAAATCGGCCAAATAATTCTATCACGGCGTCCATCTCCGGTTAGTCTTTGGACAATTATGTTTGGATTTAAATTCTCCAAAATAAGTATAACATAATCGACAAACTGATCCAAAGTCATAGTAAATTCATTTTGATTTTCCAAATAATAATCATAAATTCTAGAGCCTTTTTCTATATAAAGATTGTGAATTTTAATTGCCCAAAATTCTCTTTCGTTTATATAAGAAATTGCTCTAAGATAATCATTCAAATTTTCGTTTGGAAGTCCAATTATAAGATGAGCCAAGCATTTTATATTTTTTTCTTTTAATTTTAAAAGTCCCTTATCAAATTCCTTGTGAGAATATCCTCTATTTATAAATTCTATAGATTTTTCATTTACAGATTGAAGACCAAGCTCAACAATTAGAAAAGTTTTTTTATTCAAATCATCAAGTAAGTCAATTACTTCATCTGAAAGACAATCCGCACGAGTTGCAATAGATAAGCCCATAATATTTGGATTATTTATAGCCTTATAAAATAATTTTTTAATTTTTTCAAAATCTCCATAGGTTGAAGTGAAATTTTGAAAATATGCCATGTAGCCTTCTTTTCTATTTGGTTTTTTTAATCTATTAATTTGAAAATCTATTTGCTTATCCAAATCATCATTTCTTGTAAAATCACCCGCCCCATTTTCTGAACAATAAATACAACCTAATTTTGAAATTTTTCCGTCCCTATTTGGACAAGTAAATCCACCATCAAGAGGAATTTTTATTATTTTTTTATTAAATTTTCTTTTAAAATAGGAATCCACATCCCTATATCTTTTTTTATTTATTTCCATAATTTTATTTTACTTTTATATAAAAAAAGACACCCTTAGGCGTCTTTTGCTTGCTTATTGAAAGTTTATATTTTTATTTATCTTTAATTATCTTCGTATGGCAATAAAGCTACTTGTCTAGCTCTTTTGATTGCTCTTGTAATTTCTCTTTGATGTTTCGCATTTAGTCCTGTAACTCTTCTTGGAAGGATCTTTCCTCTATCAGAAATAAATCTTTTTAGAGTATCAATATCCTTATAATCTATTACTTTTGAAGGGTCTTTGACAAATGGATCGACTTTTTTTCTTGGTCTGAAATTTCTACGCATTTTATCCTCCTAAAATCTAGAAAGGAATTCTTCCGTCGTCTTCAATTTCTGTAAAGTCATCGTCAAAAAAGTCATCATTATTATTCATGTTTTGATTGTTGTTTTGTTGGAAATTATTTGAATTATTGTAAGAATTATCTTGGTTCATATTTCCAAAACCATTATCTTGGTTCATTGGATTGTTATAATTTTGATATTGACCATCTGATCTTGATTCTAAAAATTCAACTCTGTCTGCTACAACATCAGTTGTGTAGACTGTTTTTCCATCTTTATCTTGGTAAGAACCTGTTTGGATTCTACCATCTATCGCACATTGATTTCCTTTTTTTAGATACCTTGATACATTTTCAGCTTGAACTCCCCACACTGTAATTCGTGGAAAATCGGCTGTTGGACGATTCATTGATTCCATTTCTTGTCGTTTTTGTTTACTTAAACCTCTATCAACTGCTAAAGAAAAACTAACAACTGCTTGTCCTTGTTGAGTGTATCTCAAATCTGGATCTTTTGTTAATCTTCCTATAAGAAAAACTTTATTCATTTAGTCCTCTTTTCTGATTACCATATATCTAAGAATTAAATCAGATATTCTAAGTCTTCTTTCAAATTCTTTGATGTGGTCACCACTAGCTTTGAAATCAACGATATAATAATATCCTTCTTTGATGTAGTTGATTTCGTATGCAAGTTTTCTTTTTCCCCAGTCATCTACAGATTCTACTTCTCCACTTTCAGCTATAATACCTTTGAAGATTTCTAAAGATTTATTTCTTTCTTCATCTGAAATTTCTGGTTTGTAAATCAATACTGCTTCGTAGTTATTCATCTTATTCACCTCCCTTTGGTCTTTGACCCCGATCTTTTGTCGGAGTAGAGAATTCTTATCTATGTTACTATAATTAGTTTTAAAAGTCAATAATTTTATTAAATAAATTCGGAAGAATTTTCTATATTAGAAAAATAAATTGCATTTGCAATTGCACGAGCCATAACTTTTGCCCCAAGGCTTCCTACTAGATTTAAATCTGCCTTTATTTTATTTGTAGCAAGAGAAAAAATTGTATCTCCATCCATCATTGTGTGAACTGGTCTAATTGCTCTGGCATAGCCGTTGTGAGTCATTGAGGCGATTTTTCTAAGCTCAGTTTTATTAAATTTTCCATTTGTTGCAACAATTCCAATTGTTGTGTTCAAAGAATTTTTTTCAGAAATTTTTTCTAAAACATCAAGGGTTGGAATGAATTTATTATTTTTTAAAATTCCTGCAATTTGTTTATTTTTTTCATCATCAAAAATATCTCCCATGGCATTTACTGCAACAATAGCAGAAACTTTTAAATCGCCAACGCTTATCGTAGCAGAGCCAAGTCCTGATTTCATCAAAAATTCTTTTCCCAAGGCCTTTCCAACTGTAGCTCCAGTCCCTGCCCCAATTATTCCTTGACGATTTTCATCAAAACTTGCATTTTTGTAAGCATCGCTTCCCATTTTTTTATCCGGTCTAATTTTGTAAGATTTATAATCCAAATCGTATAAAATTGCTTGGGGAACTATGGGAACAATTCCACTTGGAACTTCAAATCCTCTTCCATCTTTTTCTAATTCTTCAACGACTCCAATTGAACCTGCAAGGCCATAAGAAGAACCTCCAGATAAAACTATAGCTGAAACTTCGCTTACAGTATTTACAGGATTTAAAAGATCAGTTTCGCGAGTTCCTGGCCCTCCTCCTCCTCTTACATCAACACTTGCTGTATTTCCTTTTGGAGGAATCAAAACCGTAAGACCAGTTCCCGCATCAAAATTTTGAGCATGACCTACTTTTATTCCTTCAATATCTGTTATGTAGCCCTTATACATTTTTTCTCCTTATTAAAATTTTAAAAAATATAAATCCTACTTCCTATACCTATCCATCATTTCTCCAAAAACTTCTGCTGATGATGGTGCTGTGTAGGAAATTGCATTTGCTCCTGCGTCAATTGTTTTTTTAATTGATTCAGCTTTACTTCCACCAGTTGCTATAATCGGAAATTTATGCCCAATTATTTTTCTAATTTCAGCGACAAGCTCTGGAGTTTTTGGACCACCAGATACATTTAAAATTTCTGCACCTGCTTCTATTTTTCCCAAAACATCATCTTTAAAGCCAGTTACAGTTGCAATCACTGGTATGTCTACAAATTCTGAGATTGCTTTAATATCTTCATTTGGAATCGGAGAATTTACAACAACACCATAAGCTCCTTCAAGCTCTGCATCAAAAGCAATATATTTTGATCTTGCTCCTTGAGTTGTACCTCCACCAACACCAATAAAACAAGGAACTGATGCAGTTGAAATTATTGATTGAGCAATTGTATTTTGTGGAGTGTAGGGATAAACTGCCATAATAGAATCCGCATTAGAATTTCTTATTATTGCAAGATCTGTTGTAAAAAGTAAAGATTTTATTCTTTTTTCATAAATTTTTATTCCACTTGCCTTGTAAATTTCTTCAGGCATTGTTATAAAAGATTTTCTAAGTTTTGAATGTACTTCTGGTACAAATTTATTATTTTTTTCAACCATTCTTATCTCCTTTTATAAATTATTTTATGTAAGTTTCAAATACAAAAGATTCATAAGCTCTCAAATTGATATTTTTTACAATAGTTCTTTTGGAAATATTTCCAATTACAAAAGTTGATTTTCTTATATCAATAAATTTTGGCAAATCTACTATTATATCTTTTTGACAAAGATTATTTAAAATCACAAGAGCTTTTTTCCCATTGTAAAACATATAGGAAAGAACATCTTTATCCTTTAATTTTATGGGAAAATATCCCCCTCTAATTATATCAAGATAATCATATCTTACCAAAAAAATCTCCCTATAAAAATCAAATATTTCCTTTCTAATCCTAGAATCAATTTTATCTAAATAATATAAAGTTTCTTCCCCTTCTTTAATAAAAATATCATTTTGCCTTATTAGTGTAATAATAGCTATAAGTTTTGCTGATATTGTGTAAAAATGTTTAAAATCCAAAAAATTAAGACAAGAAAAATCAAAATCATTATTTAAAGAAAATATATTTGAATTTTTATTTTCATTTAAAATAAATTCTTTCAAATTTTCATTTTCCATACTTTTATAAGATAAATCTACAATTTTACAAATATTTTTATATTCTTCCCCATTTTTTGTATTTACAATTAAAATCAGATTTTTGTAAGTTTTTTTCAAATATAAAAGGACTTCCCTAAAATTTATTTTAGAATTTTTACAATCATCAAATAAAAATCCATCAATCCCCTTATCAATCCAGAAATTTAAAATTGCCAAAATATTTTTCGCTTCCATTTGCCCATTTATTTTATTTATATCAATCCTTAAAATTATAGACAAAGACATCTCATGGCACAATAAGATTTCTCCTACAAAATCTCTAGTTTGACCCAAATTTTTATCAACTTGCGCGTAATCAAAAAAATTATTTTTATCCTTTTTGAAAATATCTTCTATTATCAAACAATCAGCCCCAAGAATTTTTGCAAGCATAAATCTTTTATCAAGATCATAAATATCCACAAAACCCAAATCTGATTTATCTTTATTCAATTTTTTTGGATAAGTTCTATAAAAAATTTCAGCCATAATTCTCCTTATTTCTATATTATTATATTTACAATACTAAAATATTCAAAAAGTCTAGTGATTAGTGTAATTGTCATTGAAATAATTTTAATGAAATAAAAAATTCTTGGACCTTTCAAAAATTTTAAAATATTTAAAAATAATTATAAGTCAAATCTATTTAGATATTTTTCGAAATAGATTTGACTTTTTTAATTTTACATTCTATAATAAAGATAACTATTTAGATAATTATCAAAATAGATTGAAAGGGAGTGATAAATTGTTTTCTGATACTTTTAAAGCTTTATCTGATCCAGTAAGAATTGAAATTTTAAATTTATTGAGAAAAAAAGGATCTATGAATGCGGGAGAAATTGCTGAAAATTTTGACTTATCAAAGGCAACCATCTCCCACCATTTAAAATTATTAAAAAATGAAGATTTAATTTATGAAACAAAAAAGAAAAATTTTATTTATTACGAGCTAAACACAAGTATTTTTGAGGATATAATGACTTGGTTTGTGAAATTTAAAGGAGTAGAAAATGAAAAATAAAATTAAATTTAAAAAAGAAAGTGTGATTTCTGTAATTTTTTCTATCTTGTTATTTGCCCTTGTAAATTTATTATTTTACAAAAAAATGCCAGAAACTTTGCCTACTCATTGGGGATTCAATAACAAAATCGATGGCTATTCAAGTAAATTTACAACCCTAATAACAACACCCTTGCTTTTGATTTTTTTAAATATTTTTTCTTGCTTTATGCTTGATAACGACCCAAAAAACAAAGACAAAAATAATTTTGTAATAACAATCGGCAAGGCAACAATTCCTTTGGTTATGCTCATAACTTTTGTAATCAGCGTTTTTTATGGGCTTGGGAAAAAGATCAATGTTATGGTAATAATTTCTATATTCGTAGGTTTTCTTTTAATTTTAATTGGAAATTATTTGCCAAAAACAAAAAGAAATTATACAGTTGGAATCAAACTTCCTTGGACTTTAAATAGTGACGAAAATTGGAATAAAACTCACAGACTTGCAGGATATTTTTTTATACTTGGAGGAATATTTTTCTTATTGACTCCCTTTATAGGAAATGAATATTTGATTTTTTTAACATTTATGATAATAGGAATAATTCCTGCGATCTATTCTTTTTATCTTTATAAAAATGGAGTGTAAAATATAAAAATATAAGTAAAACACAAAAAAAGCATTGAACATAAAAGTCCAATGCTTTTTCTAAATCTTTTATTTTTCTTCTTTGAATTGTTCAAGAAGTATTTTTAATTTTTTAGGAATTGGCAAATCCATAGCAAGGGCATTTTCAAGAATTGAAAGTCCCTCATTTGCAATATAAAAAAATATTATCGAACTTCTTATCATAGCTTGGTTCTTAATCAAATTTTTATCGCAAATATTTGCAATTCCTACTATTATAAAAATCATAATTTTTTTCAAAATCCCCTTAAAACCTATTTTTGATGATAATTTTCTCTCAAATCCTGCCCTTATAATTCCAGAAATATAATCGCAAATCACAAAGACTACAAGACTATAGATAAAAATATCCAAATCTCCAAGAAAAAATCCTAGCCAAGAGCCAAAAATAGTAAAAAATATTTTTACTAAGTCCTTAAATTTATCCATATTTTCTCCTTTAAAAATTTTTTCCATAAAAAAATCACCTCCTACTTATAAATAAGTAAAAAGGTGATATTATCCCAAAATATTTAATTTTCAAAAGATTTAAGTTCAATATCTTTTTTGATTTTATTTATTTCCTTAGATTTTTCCTTAGAAAGTTTTTTTATAAGAGTGATAAGTTTTTTTTCAGATTTTTGAATATCCAATTTCTTTTTTCTCATATCAATCCTTAATTTCATATCAGAAAGAGCATTTCTAGGTCTTGAAAATTCACTAAGTTTATAAGGAAGATCTAGAATACTTGCAAGATTTGGATCAAAAATCAATAAATCAGCATGAAGTTTTAATAAAACATCTTGACTTCTATCAATCGATTTATTAATTACATTATTTTTATTTGATCTTAAAAAATCTCCAACAATATTTCGTCCAACAAGACCTGTAATAGAATAATCAGACGCCTTTCCCACTCTTATACTTGCTCTTTGCAAAACTCCAAGGGCTTCTCTTGCCTCATCAAGCAATTTATTAATTTCTTTTATTCTAGTATTTTCATAATTATAATCTTTCATAAATCTCTCCCCAAATTTTTCTCTTATTATATTATACCCAAAAGTGAGTAAAATAACTTTTTGGGTATAGTAATAATAATTAAAAATAAAAGGAGATTGTATGGCTTTAATAATTTTATTTAACGCTAATGATATAGAAAAAGAAAAATTAAGAATTTTATGCAAAAAAGAAAATGTAAAATTAAAAATAATTGGCATGGAAGATGTTGAACAAAAAGTAGGCTACCTTGCAGAAATTGATGGTTTTGAAAAAATAGAATCCGAAGGAGAATATATAAAAGAATTTGATTTTACCTTTGCGTTTTTTAAAGATTTTGAAGAAAATGATTTGTTTCCATTTATAGATAAAATGAGAGAAAACGGCATTGTGATAGAACACAAAGCAACAATCACTCCAACAAATATAAAATGGACACTTAGATATTTACTAGAAGAAAACGACCAAGAACACAAAACAATGCAAATTGTAGAAGAAATAAATACCTACTTAGAAAAAGCAAGCAAAATAAAAGAAGAAAGTGGCAAAGAAAATCCAGAAATAGCAAAATCAGTAAAAGAATTAAACCACTACTTCCAAACAGCCGGCGAAAATTTCGATATAAAAATCGCAAAAGAATTTAGAGATAAAATTAAAAATTTGGTAGAAAATTTATAGGTAGAACTCTTACATTAATTTGTAAGAGTTTTTAATTTTAAAAATTCAATTATTTTTATAAAAATCAAAAAATCTTTGCTGCACTCTAAAAGTGAAATATTAAAATATTTATAAATATATTTGACAAAGTTTAAAAAGCATGGTATTATCTTATCAATACTAAGAAGAGTTAAGTAAATTAAAAAATATTAATCGCAGAGAGGTTTCGTTTGCTGAAAGAAACTATGATATTTTTAATTGAATAGAGGCTTGGAGTTGGAAGTATAATACATAAGCTTCCCGTTGACTGCGTTTTAGTCTTACTAATGAGGCAAAATTTATTTTGCGAATTAGGGTGGCAACACGTTTATATCGTCCCTTTATCGGGGCGTTTTTTTTATAGAAAAATATTAAATTTTTTTTAAAAAATTCAACTGACTACAGATTACATAAATAAATAAATATAAACTGTTATAAAACGCTTAATTTACCTAAAATATATATAAATAAAAAATAAAACTACCAGTTTTTTGCTGGTAGTTTTATTTTATCAATTTTTTATTTTCTTTTTCTTAATAAAGCATACAATAATCCGCTTAGTGAGCTTGTTAGAATTATGGATATTTTATTTCCTACTCCTGTTTTTGGATTATTTGTTGATGGACTTTCAATTTTTATTTTGCTTTGATTATCCTTTGTTTTTATTTTTTGTTTAGGTCTTTGTGTTTTTTCTTTGCCTTCTTTTAATTCTTGCCAATAAGCTTTTAAATTAATATTATCTTTTAAATAAATTTCAGAATTTGGATAATAAATTATATCTCCATCTTTCCAATACAAAAATTTAAATCCTTTTTTCATTGGTTTTGGTAGTTTATATTTTGTATTTCTTTGTCCTTTTATTGCTACATTTCCCAAAACTCCATTTAAATCTCCTCCGTCAAGATCAAGATTTATATTTACAGACATAAATCTTTCCAAATCTTTTTGAGCAAAATTGAAATCTGCAAGAGCCATAGCGTATCTTTTTTTAGCTTCGTCAAATTCATCTTTTAATTTATTTGTTTTTTCTTTTTGTCTATCAAGATTTTCTTTTGCCTTATCCAAAGCAATTTGAGCATTTTCTTTTGCCTTTACCTTTTTATTTATTTCTTCAATATTTTCATAACTTTGTGGATTATTTACATCAATATTTTGAGCAATTTCAAAATCAGCCTCATCCTTTGCTAAATTTTCATTTTTCAATTTTAAATTATTTTCGGCATCTTCTTTTGATTTTTTTAAATCTTCAAAAACTTTTTTCATAGCTTTTACTTTTCTATTTGCCTTAGCTAGATTTTCTTTTGCCGTAGAATAACTTTCAAATTCTTGATTTTTTTGTTCTAATAATTCATTTGCTAATTTTAATTCTTCGCTAGCCTCTGCAAGAGCCTTTGCCGCTTCATCTTTTTTAGTTTTTAAATCACTTATATTTTTATTTATATTTTCTATATTTTGATTTAGCTTATTAGTTTCTTCATTTAATTTATTTATTTCTTCATTTTTAGAATTTTCTTCTGATTTTTTGTCTTCTAATTCTTTTTCTTTAGCTTTCAAATTATTTTCTAAAGTTTTTCTTTTCTCATTTAAGTTTAAAATTTGATTTTGAAGATTATTTTTTTCTTCTTCTGCTTTTGTTTTTGCATCTTCTAGTGTTTTTATTTCCTTATTTTTTTCTTCAAGCTCTTTATTTGTACTAGCTAAATCACTTTCTAATGCCTTTAATTTTTCTCCGTATTCCTTATTAGAAGCTATGTGATTTGCAATTTCAGCATCAAGCTCATTAATTTCAGCTGTTAAATTATTTATTTCACTTTCTAAGGCTTTCTTTTCTTCTTCTAATTTTTGAATTTCCTCTTTATTTGCTTCAAGTATATTAATTTTTTCTTGATTTTCATTTTTCTTATTTTCTATATCTTGATTTATAGCTTGTAGGTCTTCATTTTCTTTTGCAATCTCAGAATCTTTAGCTGCAATTTGTTTTTCTAAAGCATCAATTTCTTTTTTAACTCTTCGATTTTTTGCTAGTTCTTCTTTACTAGGAGTCTTTATTCCCTTCATTAAATTTTGAAGATTTTCACAATAATCGTTGAATTTTTTTTCGTATTCTTCTATAGAATAAGCTTTAGAATAAGCTTTATTTTCATCTGTATTATTTAATACAAGTGATTGAACAGATCCGTATTGATTACTTTTAGTTATTGCATAACCTGAACTTTTAGAATCAGCACCAGAAAACCATTCTCCATACATTAAATCATCAACTAAATTTGTATAGTGCCCTACTTGGGTCCCAAAACCTAGTTTATTGATTTCATCAGGATTCTTTGCTATATATTCATCCATTTGGTTTCTAGTAGAAATACCCTTACCTCTCAAATAATCAAATAATTTCTTTTCTCTATCCCACCATCTAGATAAGGCAGACTCAGCTGTAGGTGGTCCCCAAGCCAAATTTTCATAAGGTGGATTATAAATACCAGCGTGACCAATTATATCTGCTGAATAATTCGCATTTGCTTGGGCAACTGCCATATCAAAATCGCTGATTTTTAGAATACTTAATTTTCTTCCATCAATTCCACCATCGGTTTGTCTTTTTTCATTAACAACTTTTAAAGCTTCAATAGCTTTTTTCATATTTTCAAGACTTCTAGAATCATCAGGTGACATATTTTTATTTGCAGCCAAATACTCTTGACCAATTTTTTTAGCCCTATCATTGTTTGGAAGTTTTGTAAATACCTCAACAGCCTTTGTTGAACCATTTTTTTCAAAAAATCCTACTGAGCCTTTGTCCCATTGCTCTTTTGCTTTTTGTTTTTCTTCTTCGCTTACAGTCTTCAAAGATTCTTCTAATCTTTTCAATTCTTCTTTTTTGCTGTTAAGAGTTTTTTCAAGCTCTGTTTTTTCGTCAGTTTTTCCCTTAATAGAATTTTCTTTTTCAGTTTTTTCATTATTAAGATTTTCTATATTTTCCTTTTCTTCGTCTATAGTTTTTTGTGAATTTTCATTTTCTTTGCTAAGATTTTCCGCCTTAGTCTTATCTTCATCTAACTTATCTTGTTTTTCTTTTTTAGTTTCTTCTTTTTGTGATTTTTCCTTATTTAAATCATCAAGTTTTTTGCTAAATTCTTCATTTTCTTTTTTTAGATTTTCAATATCATTTTGAAGTTTTGATAATTTATCTTCAATAGATTTTCTATCTGATTCTGATGTTTCAAGATTTTCTTTAATTTTTTCAAGTTCTTGTTCTTTTTCTCCTAACTTATTTTGTAAATCTTTATAGCTTTGGCTATCTTCGCTTACTTCTCCAATAGATTTTTTTATTTCATCTATTTCGTTTGATAGATTCTTTTCTTCATCTTTTATCTTAGCCAATTCTTCATTTGCTTTATCAAGGTCATTTTTCAAATTTTCTTGGTCTTTATTCAGTGAAGCTAATTTTTCTTCTTCTTGTTTTAGGCTTTCACTTTTTTCATCCAAATCTTTTTGAGCTTGGCTTTCTTTTTCTTCTGCTTCTTTTTTCTTATTTTCGGCATCTTTTAAACTTTTTTCAGCATCCGGATTTTTTTCTTTCTCTTTTTCAAAGTCAGCACTAGCCTTCTTTTCTTCTTCATCTGCCTTATCAAGCTCTTCCTTTGCCTTATTTGTTTTTTCTTCTTTTTCTTTTAAATCTTTTTCGGCACTTTCTTTTTCATTTTTTGCATTTTCTAAATCTTTTTCTTTTTGGGATTTATAATCTTCTACTGTTGAATCCAAATCTTCTTTTGCTTTTTTATTTTCTTCTTCCAAATTTTTATTTTCTTTTTCAAGATTTTTTTCTTCTTCTTTGGAATTTTCATAATCTTTTTGGCTTTGTTCTAGATTTTTTTCTTCTTTGTCAAGATTATCTTTTGCCTTATCGTAATTTTCTTTTGCTTGTTCGTAAGTTTTTGCCTTTGTGTCTTTTTCTCCAGAAGGATTTTCAATTGTAGAATCTTTATAAACGCTTTCATCAGCTATAGCCTTATTTGCTCCATTAATTATAAATGTGCTTGAAAGAGCCATTATCAAAGCTATTTTTTGTATATTTTTCTTTTTCATTTTACTTGCGAAAAAATCGCAGACCTCCTTTTATATATTTTTTAATTTCTTTTATTATTATATCAGATTACAGCAACAAAATAAATTATTTTGTATAAAAATAAACTTTTTACAATAAATTTTTCAACAAGTCCTTGTCCAAAATATAAATTTCTCTTCCCTTTATTTTTATTATATTTTCATCTGCCATATTTGATAATTCTCTCGAAAGTGATGGTCGTGTTGTTGCTAGAAAATCTGCTAGTTCTTCTCTAGTTTGGTCTAAAATAATTTTTCCATCATTTTCTTCTATCAATAAATAATTTCCTATTTTTTGTCTTAGGGTAAATTGATTTGTTATTTGATTTTTTTGGCTTAAAACAAGACATTTTTTGCTAATTAAATCTATATAATTTAGCAAAAATGATTTTGGCATGGTTTCATTTATCAATTTTCTAAATTCTTTTATTACTATTAATTTTGATTTTTTTTGAACATAGGCTGAAAAATCGTAAGGTTCTTTTAGGTAAGCATAAACTTCCCCAAAAATTGCTTTTTGATTGAATGTTTGAATTATTGATCTTTTCCCATTTGCGTCAAATTTCGCGACTAAAATTGAGCCTTCTATTAAAAAATATAAATCTTCTTTTATATCGCCTTGTTTAAAAATATATGAGCCTTTTTCATAAATTTTTTCTTCGATTTTTATTTTTTCTTGTAAAAATTTCAAATCTTTTTCTGATAAATTTTTAAAAATTGGTATTTGTCTTAAATTCATTTTCCACCTCTATTAAAATTATATCTTTTATTAAATTTTTTCAAATTAAAAAGCGATGAAGTTTTTTCTCCATCGCTTTTTGCTTATAAAAATTTATTTCTTTTTGTATTAAAATCTAAATTTGATTCAAAAATTTCATCAATTTTTATCTTATTTTCTTTTGCCAATGGCTCAATTTTTTCTAAATCTTCCTTATTGTATAGATAAACTGATACTCCACAAGCATGGCTAGCCTGTCTTGGTGTTGGCGCAAGGCTTGCTTTTATTTTTTCTTTTCTTAAAATTTCTAAAAGCTCTGTCGCAATCATTGCATTTTCTACTAGAATAAAATATTTCATTAGTCAAGCATTTCTATAAATGCACCAATTCTTGTTTTTAATTGTTCTGCATCTTCGTCTGTGTAGTCTGTTTCTATTCCAATGCAAGGAATATTTTCTTCTTTTAATCTTTTTTCTACAAAATATCCTTCTGTATCGTAAATATTACAGAATTTAAGGTTGATGTCGATTACTCCATCGGCATTGTATTCGTGATATAGTCTTATTATATCATCAATTCTTGATGTATTTGGTGTAAAGCAAGCACAATTTATACTTCCCAAGTATCTTTGTGCAAGATTTTTAACTTCTGTATCCAAATCGCCCTTTGTTTCGTCTACTGGATTTTCTATATATCTAATTCCTGTACACAATTCTTCTCCAACAACTGCTCCACCGTTTGTTTCAATTATTTGGTGTAATTTCCAGTTTGGAATTGAAAGTGGAGTTCCTGTAAGAAGAATTCTTTTTGTTCCTTTTTTAAATACTGATACATTTTCTTTAACTCTTTTGTCAAGTTCATCGCAAAGTTCATTTACTTTTTGGGTAAATCTTACTGGATCATCGAAAAATGAAATTTGTGTAATTAAAAGTGTATCTCTTCCTGAAATTGGAACATTATCTAATTTTCTAAAATCGTATAGTCTTTGCATTGCACGTCTTTTGTTATTTATCATTACAATTGCATCGTGCAAGCTTTCTGCTGTTACTTTATTTCCTGTTAATTCTTCTAATTTATCAATATATAATTTGATTTCTTTTTCCCATTTTTGGAAATCTTCGTCCCTTTTCATTTGTGGAATATCCATTATATACATTGGGGCATCTTCTGCCAAAATTTCCCAAGCTTTTTTCTTGCCATCGCAAGTTGTTTCTCCAACAAATAAATCTGCTATTCTAAAAAATGGACAAGTTCTATCAAATCTTGCACCAAGTGATGCTTTTATCAAAGGGCAAGTTGCTGTTGGCAATTTTTTCTCTCCACCTGGAACCCAAAATTGTGAGCCTGAGCAAAGTCCTGTAGAAATTCCATTTGCTGCCCAAACAACTTCTTCTGGAACATGGATACAAAAACTTCCTATAACTTTTTGTCCATTTTTTTTGAGCCTCAATCAATTCAGCAGGTCTTACTCCGTGAATATCTGCTGTAACTGCATTAAAATAATCCATTTTTTCTGGTCTGTTTTCTTGTGATAAAAAAACATCCCCAAAAGCTTGTGGTAAAACTTCACACAATAAATCGTGCTTATCAAGATCCATACTCAAATCGTCCCACATTTTATGATTTTTATCCATTTTATATCTCCTCATAAGTTAAAATTTTATCCGCCTTATAGATACAATTTTTGAAAGTAAAATCTGGTTTTTTTGATTTACTTATTTTATAATTTTCGTAAACTTTTTTGTCGATAATATCGCTTATAGCAAATGGACAAGTTGCTTTTATAATTTTTCTTTTTATGTTTTTCTTTTTATATTTGGATTTTATCTCTAATAAAAAAGAAATTCTATCATCTAAGTTTTTAATAAATCTTATGTAAAATTCTAATTTATAAAGCAAAGTCCCACTAATATCACTTTCTTGTAAATCTTTTAATATCTGATTAATTTTTTCGATTTTTCCAAGACTTTCAAAATATATTTTTTCATCAAAATTTCTATTGTCCAATTTTTCAAGAAATTTTTTTAAATCTTTCTCATAAACAATTTTTTTGTTAGTATTTTTTTCCAAATACTCATTAAATTTCTTGCAATAATCATCAAGAACAAAAAATTTTGAAGAATATATCAAGGGGCATTTTTTAGTTTTTAGATAGGCAATTGTAGAATTAATTGGATCACATACATTTTCTAATTTGTAGTAATCAAATATATAGCTATCAAGTCCAATAATTGGGTAAACAATAAAACCATAAGAGATTAAGAGAGCATCAAACTTATCTGAAAAAACTCCAACTACATTGTCATTTTCCATTTTTGCATATATTGCATCCACATAGGCTTCTCTTCTCAAATCTTCTAGTTTTATGTTCATAAAATAGCAGCTCCAATCGCTCCCGCAAATCTGCCATCGGGATGACTTTTAACACTACTGTTAAGTTTTTCTTCCAAAGCTTTCATTATGTATTCATTATTTGAAAAACCACCAGTAAGAAAATATCCATCAGTATCAGATTTTTTTTGAGCAAGTTTTGAAACTTTTGACACAATAGAATTTATAACCCCGCTTGCAATATCTTCTCTTTTTGTTCCTTTGCCCATCAAAGAAACAACTTCAGATTCTGCAAAAACTGTGCAAGTTGAAGAAAGTTCTATGTCCTTGCCTTTCTTTGCCATTTGAAAAAATTCTTTCAAATCAAGACCAAGCCTGTTTGCCATTACTTCCAAAAATTTCCCAGTTCCAGCCGAACATTTATCATTCATCAAAAAATCCACAACCCTATCTTCGTTTTGGACAATTATTTTTGTATCTTGTCCGCCAATGTCGATTATAGTTCTATCTTTTGAGCCCAAAAAATGTGCGCCCTTGCCGTGGGCAGTAATTTCTGTAATAATTTTATCAGCAAAATCTACGGCAATTCTTCCATAACCTGTAGCTGTGATATGACTTTCTTTTCTATCATATCCCAACTCTTCTAGCTTTTTGATTATTTTTCTGCCAGTTTCTTTGCTATTCCATCCGCTGCTTATAACTTCTTTATAAAGTATTTCATTTTTTTCATTATTTAGGACAACATACTTACTAGCAGTTGATCCAATATCTATACCAATATAATACATATTACCTCTCTACGTTTATGATAACATACAAGAAAACTTTTTCCAAATTTGATTTAAAAAATTTTCCAAAATATTTAATTAAATTTTAATTTCAAAATAAAAAATTCCCCAAAAAAATTTTTAAATTTTGGGGAAGTATTTTTAAATGTATATAAATTTATTTTTTCTTTTTATGCAGTAATTATTTCCAAATCTTTTTCTACATTTGTAATTGGTGAAATATTAAAATTTTCTACCAAGAAATTCACAACTGTTTTTGACAAAAATGCTGGGAGAGTTGGTCCAAGATGAATATTTTTCACTCCTAGACTTAACAAAGCCAATAAAACTATTACAGCTTTTTGCTCGTACCATGCTATATTAAATTCAAGTGGCAAATCATTTACTGATTCAAGTCCAAAGGCATCTTGTAATAAGAGTGCAGTTTTTACCAAAGAATATGAATCATTACATTGACCAGCATCTAAAACTCTTGGAATTCCATTTATATGACCAAGATTTAATTTGTTGTACCTATATTTTGCACAGCCTGCTGTCAAAATCACATAATCTTTTGGTAATTTTTCGGCAAATTCTGTGTAATATGATCTGCCCTTGTGTCTTCCATCACAGCCTGCCATTACAACAAATTTTTTAATATTTCCAGCCTTAATTTCTTTTACTACATCTTCTGCAAGTGCTTCAACTTGATTGTGAGCAAAGCCTCCAACAATTTTTGTATTTTCTAAATTTTCTGGAGCCTTGCAAGATTTTGCCATCTCAATAATTTGAGAGAAATCTTTTTTGCCATTTTCATCCGCTTCTATGTGTTTTGCACCAGGGTATCCTGCATTTCCTGTTGTAAATAACCTATCAAGATAGTCATTATCTTTTTTAAGTGGAACTATACAATTTGTTGTCATCAAAATTGGTCCATTGAATTTTTGGAATTCTTCATTTTGACTCCACCAAGAATTTCCATAATTTCCATGGAAGTGGTCATATTTTTTGAATTTTGGATAGTAGTTTGCAGGTAACATTTCTGAGTGAGTATAAACATCTACACCAGTACCCTTTGTTTGTTCAAGCAACATTTCCATATCGTTAAGGTCGTGACCTGAAATTAAAATCGCAGGATTATCTCCAGCAGAAAAATCTACTTCAGTGATTTCTGGATTTCCAAATTTTTCTGTGTTTGCCTTATCCAAAAGCTCCATTGCCATAAGGCCATGTTTTCCAGTTTCCATTGTTAAATTTATTAAATCATTAATATCTTTATCATCTTTTAAAGTTTTTTCCAAAGTTTGGGCGATAAATTTATCAACTTCTTCATTTCTATAGCCCAAAACATTTGCGTGATGATTATAAGCAGCCATTCCTTTTAAACCATAAGTTACAAGTTCAACCAAAGACCTTTCATCTTCGTTAATTATATTTAAAACTCCAACTTCAATAGCTTTTCTTTTTAGCTCATCCCTATCATCACTTGTATATTTTGCTGCATCAGATAAATTTTCAAGTTTATTTTCTTCAATTAATTTATCCTTAGCCTTTAAAGTTTTTTCTACTTTATCTAAAATATCTTCCTCATCAAAATTTGCATTTGTAATTGTTACAAACATATTATTTGAAATTAAATCATAATATTTAGAATCAACTTCTCCAATTTTATTTACAACCTCACTAAGTCCTTTTGTAACATAAATTAATAAATCTTGGCTGTTGGCAGTATTTTCATTTTTCCCGCAAACACCAACTCTAGTACAGCCCTTGTTGCCGGCTGTTTCTTGACATTGAAAACAAAACATAATAAAATCCTTTCTTTTTTTTATCTTACTTACATTCTTATAATACAAAATAAAAAATATTTAATCGGTAACTTATGTTACAAGAAGTTAAAATCTGGTTTCTATTTTCAATTTTTATCATTAAAAAATTTTTAATTCCTAAATAGTTTTGATTGGTATGTGAAAAATTACAGTACAAAAACTTAATAAAAAAGATACTACCAATTAAGGTAGCATCTCATAAAAGGTTTTTTATTTTAATAGAAATTTTTTAACCATAATTTTCAATGAAATTTTTGTACCAATATCCGCTTTTTTTATTTTTCTTTCGAATGTATCAAAGTCTACGCCTATTAGTCCATATCTTTTTTGATACCCATTTGTCCATGATAGTAAATCAATTGCAGACCATACGTAATAAGCACTTATCTTTATATCTTTTTTTGCTTTTAAGTACTCTATTATTTCTATATGCCTTTTTATATAATAAATTCTTTCATCATCTTCAAAATTGCCATATTTATCAGGCTGATCATCAAATCCCATTCCATTTTCAGCGATTATAATTTCCATATCTTTATAGTCATTTTTAATGTGAAGTAAAAGATCTGATAAGCCTTTAGGATAAATTTCCCAATCCCATTTAGTATACTGCCCTCCTGGAACTTTTATAAAATTAAATTTATCTTCAATAAGTTTTGAATCCAAATTTTTTGCTTCTATCACTCTTCTCATATAGTAATTTATGCCTAAATAATCGCCTATATTTTCTTTCATTAATTTTTTATCTTCTTCTGTTATTTGTGGTGAATTAAAATTACTCTTACAATATTCTAGCATATTTTTTGGATATTCCCCTGTTGTCGCTGGAGAAATATACCAATCGCATAAATAATCTTTTGCAAAATTTAAAGCTTCAATATTTTTTTCATTTTTTTCTAACAAATAACATGGCATCGGGTTTAATACTATTCCAATTTTTCCACTTAATTTCATTTGTCTAAATAGTTTTATAACTCTTGCACTTGCAACATTAAAATTATGAGATACTTGAAGAGCTTCCTTATAAGAATTTTTCATTTGTGGTGGATGGCTAGCTTGAACATATCCTTCTATAACTTCTGACATAGGTTCGTTTATTGTTGCCCAAAGTGGAACCTTATCTCCAAATTCTTCGAATAAAATCTTCGAATAACTAACAAAGTTATCTATAACTTCTTTATTTAACCATCCACCTTTATCCATAAGAGCTTGTGGCAAGTCCCAATGATATATTGTTACAAATGGAACAATATTATATTTTAATAGTTCATTAATTAAATTCCTATAATAATTTAATCCTTTTTCATTTATTTTACCACTTCCATTAGGTAATATGCGTGCCCAAGAAATAGAAAATCTATAAGTTTCAAGCCCAATTTCATGAAATAATTTTACATCTTCTTTCATACGATTATAATGGTCTACTGCAATATTTCCATCATAACCCAAGTCATTTTTTTCATAAAAAACATCCCAACTTGTTAGACCTTTTCCATCTTCTCTAACAGCTCCTTCAACTTGATAAGCAGCTGTTGCAGCTCCCCATAAAGTTTTATTCTTTACCAACTTCTTTTTCCTCCTTTAGTAATTGTTTCTCGTATGTTTTGAAAAATGGATACCACATCAAAATATCTAAAACAATTAAAAAATTATCCAAAAGAAAGCTATGATACTCATAGTTGCTATAGCTGCACCTATAGGTGCTGGTGTTGTCCAAGGAACATAAGTATAAGTTTTTCCTAAAATATCTAATTTCATCACAATATATGTTAAAATTCCATTAACAGTTTGAACTCCAATAAATGGTATCGCTAATACTGGATTTAAAACAATAGGAACACCAAAAATAATTGGTTCGTTAATGTTAAATATAGATGGTAAAATTGCTAACTTACCTAATGTTCTCATTTGTTTATCTTTACTTCTTAGCATTAAAATATTTAATCCTATAGTAGCACCTGCCCCACCTAATATCATAAAAAATGCACGGAATGGTTCAGTGTAAATAAATTCTGGTGCTAAACCTTTTGTTACAGCTTCTGCATTTGCTGCTAAATTTCCTAATTCAAAAGCTCCAACTAAACCACTTACAATTGATGAACCATGAAGACCAACTACCCATAATAATTGAGTTACAATTGAAATCAAAAATATTCCTACTACTGAATCGACAGCAAATACAAAAGGTGAGAATAATTTCTTTATTAAATCTGGAATTAATAATCCACCAGTTAAAGATTGTACTAATAAACTAATCAAAAAAATACCAACAACATTAACTACCAAAGGAATAATTGACGCAAATGATGCTTTAACTGGTTCTGGAACAGCATCTGGCATTTTTATAAGAAGTCCCCTATCTTGTAAAAATCTTGTTGACTCCGTTACTAACAGTCCTATAATTATTGCTGTAAAAATTCCTTCTGCTCCCAAATAATTCATTGGTAAAGCCATACTTTGTCCTTCAAGAGCTTTTTCAATAGTTTTTGATTTGTTTAATATATCTGAAAATACAACAAGATTTGAAGGTGCTGATGTTATAAGAAATGAAACTGCTGCAATAATCATTGTATTCATTGATTGCATTTTATAATGTTTAGCAAGTGAGTTTGAAATTGCCATACATACAAATAGAGCCATTAAACCCATTGATGATCTAAACAAAAGTTCTATTCCTAAACCATGCTGTATTGCCCATTGCTTCCATGCAATTAAAAATTTAAAAAATATATTTGTAGGTTTCATAGTTTCCAAATTTACAGGAGGTGATGTTACAATTAATGTCATTCCACCCAATAATGCCACAGGTGTAGCAGCTACCATTCCATCACGAATAGCTTTTAAGTGAGGTTGATTTGAAATTTTTGCACCTAAAGGAACTAATTTATCGTTTAAAAACTTATTAAATTTGTTATTGCTTTCCATTTTTTACTCCTTTTTATTTTTTCTTAAAACTATTACATCATAATTAATAATTTGATTATAATATTCATACTTATTATTTATTAAAAGTTTTCCATCACTAATTTTGCAATTATTTTCTACTCCCAATACATCTACATTATTTCCTATTTCTTTCAAAAATTTATTTTCAATTTTAAATTCATTTTCTTTTTGCGGATTTATGAAATAATAATTAAATTCTTCATTTGTAGTACTATTAATAAATTTAAAATTTGCTCTAGTATTAAATATGGCTTCTCCACAAAATTCTAGCCATCTTCCTACTTCTTTTAGCCTTTCGACCTGTAATGTTGGTATTTGTCCATCTGCTCTTGGTCCAATATTTAATAAAAAATTTCCACCTTTAGAAACAGTTTTATATAATTTTTTAATTATTTCTTGACTTGTTAAATAGTCTTCTAGTTTTTCTAATCTATTATATCCGTATGATTTTCCTATCCCCCTACTTTCTTCAAATATATGATAACCTTCTAAAACCTTATCATTGTATTCGGTTGAAAAATAATCACCGTGCTTTCCTTCCATCCCTTTATAAAATCGATCATTAACTACTACTTCGTCTTTTACTGGAGATTTGTTGTACAACCAGTATAAAAATTCTCTAATTTTAACTTCATCTTCCGTTAAATCCCATTCTCCACCATCGGCAAATATTAAACTAGGCTTAAATTTATTTACAATTTCATATAATTGTTTTTGCAGTACTTCTTTTAAATAAACTTCCTTAGATAATCCATATTTTTTTACATCTTTCATTGGTATGAAATATCTTCCATCACATCTGTGAGATGGTACACTCTCCCAATCAATAATTGAATAATAAAGCCCAAATTTTATGCCTTTTTTTCTAATAGACTCTGACAATTCTTTTACTAAATCTCTATGAGGACCTATGTCTGCACTATTCCAATTGACTTTGTGAACATTATCTGTTTTCCATAAACAAAATCCATCATGATGTTTTGATGTGAGTACAGCATATCTGGCTCCTGAATTTTTTATTATTTCAGCAAAAGAATCAGGATCAAATAATTCAGCTTTAAAATCATATCCAAATTCCCTATACTCTTTATTTCCATAAACTTTTTTATGAAATGAATCTTTATTATCGCCATAATTTCCATAAACTGTGGCATAATACCATTCTGCATAAGAACCAAATTGTTTATCAACTACAGTTTTATATGAAGGAACGCTATATGGACCCCAGTGGATAAAAATTCCGAATTTTGCATTTGTGTACCAATCAGGCAAAGAACGATTATCTAAATAATCCCATGAATTTTTCATTCTATCCTCATTTATCAATATTTTCTAGGATAATATTTTCCATATTTTTGACACCCATAGGTGTTGGGGCATAAGCATTAAAAGGTGTTTGAGCTATAATTTTTCCAAATTCGTCTGCATTTTTCTTATATTCATCAAAATACATTCTAATTTGTGGGCTCAATAGTATCATAGAATACTCATCAGATTTAAAAATATTTTCACTATTTGAAATTGTAGTTGCTTCTACATATATTTCATGTCCATCCTTTTGCAATTGCTTAGTTACTTCTTTTGCCATTAAAGAACTAGATAAACCTGCATTACATACAAGAATTACTTTTTTCATATTCCCCCTCCATTTTTTGTAATTTTTTATTTAATTTTATCCACCTTTTTGCATTTTCCATTGCCATGGTAGCCATTGTAAGATGATCTTGTGCATGGACTAATATAATGTTTATTTTATTTTTTTCTCCATTTGCTTCTTCTGTGAGCATATTTGTTTGAATTTCATGGCATTTTATAAATTCATCGTTAGCCTTTTTTAATAAAGATTTAGCCTCATCAAACTTATATAATTCTGCAGCATCCATAGCTTCTGATGATAAGCTTCTACTTTCTCCAGCATGGACAATTATATTAAAGACTAACTCGTATACTTTTTGATTTTCATCCATAAAACTACTTATTCCTCCTTTAAAAATATCTTCATAAATTTTATTTTATCGTCAGCTGTTAGCGATTCTGATATAAGATTTCTATTTGATAAAAAATTTCCGAGTTTCTCATAGTAAAATTTCATATCTCCTATATCTTTTCCGATTACCAAGCTATAAATAAGCCTAATTTTTCTACCGTTCCAATCTATCGGTTTTTTTAAGATTATAATTATTGAATATGACTTTCCATCAACCTGGTCAAATATGTGTGGTATAGCAATATTATCAAAAGATGTTTGACCCATCTTTTCTCTGTCTATCAACTGTTTTAAAGCTTTATCATTTGGAAAATTTGATTTTGTAGAAATTTTTTCTGCTATATATTTTAGAACTTCATCCTTGTTTTTAAATAATCTATCTTTAACAAATATTGAGTTTGAAAATATATTGTATATCTCATCTAGATTAGAATTCTCAAATGCTAATTTCAATTTATTTAAATCACTTTTTGAAAAAATAACATCTACATATATTACTGACCTATCAAATTTATCGCTAATATTTACTGATGATATGATCAAATCATATCTATCAATATCAAATTTTTTTAAATTTCTAACATCTGTTGTTGCTATGTTCTCAATATTTCCTTTAAATTGTTTCATAAGTTGTGATTTCATTATTTGAGCAGAAGAATTGCCTGATCCACATACTATAAGAATATTTTTCTTATTAGATGAATTATTACCGATTGCAGCCATTATATGTAATGCAATATATCCTATTTCGTCATCTGATAATTTTGTCATATATTTATCATTTATTATGTTTGAGCCGATTGTCGCTAACATAAAAGAAATCTTATCTTTTTTTATATCTTCAAGTATAGGATTTTTCATATTAAATCCATATTTTATCCTATATATTAAAGGTCCAAGATGTGTTGCTAAAGCAAAATAAAATTCTATGTTTGATCTGAAATCATATTTTGATACCTTATATATCTCATCTATTATATCTTGAGATAACTTTAAGATTTCTGAAGATAATTTTTCTTGATCCCTAATCGTGTTTTTTGCAATTAGGTGCATGGTTATATATACTAATTCTTGATTTGGAATTTCTATTTCTAGTTTAGCTTTTAAGCTATCAACAATTTTATTTGCAATTTTGAATTCTTCGTATGAAACAAGCTTTTTTTCTACTGATTTTGGCAATTTTACATATTCTTTTTGCTTAATTCTTAATATAGAAATATAGATATGGATAACTAAATTTTTAAAATTAACATAAGGCATATAGTAATCTTCACCAAAATCTATATTATCTATTATTTCTTGAATTTTATTAAAAAGCTCTTTATTTTCATCACCATCAAAAAGTTTTGGATCTACTCCTATTTCATTTTTTATTGCAAGTCTTATATTTTTCTCGCTACCTTCAATTTTCATTCCATAATATGGTTTTGAAATTAAATCTAGCTTGTAATTATTCAAAGTTTTTTTTATTATTGGTAAATCTTTATTTATTTGTGACTCACTTACATGAAAACTTTCAGCTAATTCATATTGCTTAATATATGAACTAGAAAATAAAAACATTCTCAAAATATTTTCGTATCTGCTATCTTTATCACCTCCATCTTGTTGAAAGTAAGCATATTTATACCAATCATTTTTTAGGAAACTTTTAAATTTATCTTGATCCTTAATTTTGAATTTAAATCCCTTCCCTGTTTTAGACTCTATTATCGCTCCCTTATCTTTAATTACTAAGTTCAATAGATCTATCTCTTTTCTTATAGTTTTTGAAGATAATTCCATTTCTTTTCCTATATCTTTAGAGGTGTGATAATCATAGTCTAAAGTTAAGTAGTCGAATATTTGTTTCATTCTTGTTTCAATCATTTAACCACCTCGTATAAATATTATAATAATTAAAAAAACAAATCTCCACACAAACATTTTCCTCATACTTATGGAAGTTTGATTTTTGAATTATATAATTTCTCTAATATAATTATAAGATAAGAGAATAAAGGAGTAATTATGAAAAAAATTATTGCAGTTGATATAGATGGTACTTTGTTAAATTCGAAAAGGCAGATTACTGAAAAAACTAAAAATGCTTTGATTAAGGCGCAAGAGCTTGGTCATATTGTTGTTATTGCATCTGGGCGTGATCCTCTTGGGGTTTATCCTTTTGCGGATATTTTGGAATTTGAAAAATATGGTGGGCTTATTTCTAATTTTAATGGTGGAAGAATTACTAATTATAAAACAAAGGATGTGATTATTAATCATCCTATGGATTTTGACCTTGCAAAAGAAATTTTGCAATTTAGCGAAAAAAATCTTTTTATGCACTATATTATTTACACTGAGGATAAAATTATTACAAGCTCTTCTAAAACTTACAAGCTTGAGGAAATTTGTCAAAAAGCCTTTACTCATTATGAAGTCATTGATGATTTAGCTTATAGTTTGGATTTCGCTCCTAATAAAATTTTATTTTCTCAAGATCCTAACTTGATTGATGATGATGCAAAAAAATTAATGGATAAATTTTCTAATAAAACTACTCAGGTAAAATCTACTCCTTATTTTTATGAAATTATGCCAAAGGGAATTGGCAAGGGAGAAAGTCTTGTTGAAATTGCTAAATATTTTGATATGGATATGAAAGATGTGATTGCTTTTGGCGATGAGGAGAACGATCAAACCATGATTGAGATGGCAGGCCTTGGTGTAGTTATGGAAAATGGTGCTAATTTTATGAAAGAAAAAGCTGATTTTATTACAAAATCAAATGATGATGATGGAATTGCTTACTATTTGGAAAAATTTGTTTTTAATGAAAAATAATTAAAATTTTTGATTTTTTATTTGATTTGGGTATATTTTAATTGAGATATTTCGAAATATATAAGGAGGAAATATGATAATAGGAATACCAAAAGAGATTAAGGACCAAGAATCTAGAGTTGCAACTGTGCCTGGCGCTGTTGCGGAATTAGTTAAAGCTGGTCATGAAGTTTTAATTGAAAATAATGCTGGTTTAAATTCTGGTATTACAAATAAAGATTATGAAGATGTTGGCGCAAAAATTGTCGATTCAGCAAAAGATGTTTGGGAAAAATCTGATATTGTTTACAAGGTAAAAGAGCCTTTAAAAGAAGAATATAAATATTTAAGAGAAGGTTTGATTTTATATACTTATCTCCACCTTGCAAGTAATGAAGAATTAACAAAAGAATTAGTCGATAAAAAAGTTACAGGCATAGCTTATGAAACTTTAAAACTTGATAACAAATTACCACTTCTAGCTCCTATGAGTGAAATTGCTGGAAGAATGGCTGTTCAAGAAGGTGCAAGATATTTAACAAAGCCCGAAGGCGGAAGAGGAATTTTACTTCAAGGAGTTCCAGGAGTAAGACCTGCTCACGTTGTAATTGTTGGAGCTGGTACTGTTGGAGCTGGAGCTGTAAGAATTGCTGTAGGAATGGGCGCAAGAGTTACAGTTTTGGATGTAAATATTGACGCTTTGAGCAGATTACAAGATATTTTCCCAGATAAAATAGAAACACTCTATTCAAATCCTATAAATATTGAAGATTCTGTTAAAGATGCAGATTTAGTAATCTCAACAGTTTTAATTCCAGGAAGACGTGCTCCACAACTTATCAAAGAAGATATGGTAAAACAAATGAAAGATGGCTCAGTAATAGTTGACGTTGCAATCGACCAAGGTGGTTCAACAGATATTACAAAAGGACATCCAACAAGCCACACCGATCCAGTTTTTGTAAAACACGGAGTAATTCATTATGCTGTTGCTAATATTCCAGGAGCAGTTGCTATGACATCAACTTATGCCCTATCAAATGCAACAACGAAATATATAAAAACAATAGCAAATCTTGGACTAAAAAATGCCTGCGAAAAATCTCCTGAAATAATTTCTGCAGTTAATACTTACGATGGATATGTTACAAACGAAGGAATAGCAGAAGATAACGGCTACGAATATAAAGAATTAAATATAAAATAGAAATTAAAAAGGGACTGTTTGAAAATGAAATAATCATTTCAAACAGTCCCTTTCTTATTCACAAAATATAATTTTATTTCACTAAGCACACTAATCAAAATCAAAAAAACAATTTGAATTCCAATTAAAATCAAAACAATTTTATCATTCAAATCATATTTGTAAAAAACAAACAAGGTCATAACCATACTAATTATCCCAAAAATCAAAGACAATTTGCTAGCATAAAGATTTCCAATTTCCCAATTTTTTTCATTTTTCATAGAAAGCCTAGTTCTAAAACCAGACCACTTAGAAATTTTTTTATAAGCCTTGTTCTTTAAGAAAAAATACATAAAAAAGAAAGAAATAGGAATAATCAAACATACAAAAAATAAAAACATACCACCCTCCAAGTTTTATTACTTTACTTATACCCAAACTTAAAAAATATGATTTTAAATTTTTTCAAAAATTTCATTCAAAAAAAATCTATATGCCGAATAAGACATATAGATTTTTAAATTTATTTTTTACCTAATATTATCATCAGCAAATCTTTGAATAGGCAAATATTTTTTGTAATCATTTAAAAATTTGTCAAAGCTTTTTATTATTTTATCATCAGCAAGCTCGGTATATTTTGATTGATTTGCAAACAAAAACTTTTCCAAAAAATCATCCAATGATTTGTAATCATCTTTTTTATCCATATACATAGCTAAGCAAGCCATTCCCCAACAACCGCCTTCACTTGCTGATTTGTATATAGAAACATTTGTATTTAAAGCTGATGCAACAATTTTTTGCATAACTTTTTTTGTTTTAAAAACGCCTCCATGAGCATACATTTGTTTTATTTGTATATTTTCTTTTTCCGTCAGTATATCTTGACCAATTCTAATACTTGCCATAATGGAGTAAAGATTTGCCAATATAAATTTTGAAAGGCTTGGAGTATTAGACTTATCTCTAATTATCATTGGTAAGCCATCAAGCACCTTATTAATAGGCTCTCCTGATAAATAATTAAAAATAGTAAAACCACATTCATCATCAACTGCTTCCAAGGCTTTATTGAATAAATAGGAATATATTCCTCCTTTTTCAGAAAAATCAATTTTTAAATCTAAAGCAAATTCTTTAAAAATATTTAACCACGCATCAAAATCAGCCGTACCATTATTACAATGAACCATAGCAACTGGTTTGCCATCAGGTGTTGTAACCAAGTCTATTTCTTTATAATATTTTTCTAATTGATGATCCAAAACTATCATAGAAAATATAGACGTACCAATAGAAATATTTCCTGTATTTTCTCTAATAGTATTTGTTGCAATCATACCAGTCCCTGCGTCGCCTTCTGGTGGACAAAAATTTATTGACGCCTTTAACTCTCCATCAATATCTAATATTTTCGCTCCTTTTTCTGTAAGCTTTCCTGCACACTCCCCTGCAACCATAACTTTTGGCAAAATATCTTGCAATTTTATTCCAAGATTTTTAATCTCATCTAAATCATTTGTTTTTTCAAAAAATCTTTATTATAATTTAAGCTATCATCCACAGGAAATATTCCAGAAGCATCTCCTATGCCTACAACTTTTTTGCCTGTTAGCAAATAATGTATATATGATGATAGGGTACAAATATAATCAACATCTTTTACAAAATTTTCTTTATTCAATATAGCCTCATAAAAATGGGCAAAAGACCATCTATGAGGAATGTTATATTCATAAAGTTCACTCAAAAACAAACTTGCCTTATCAGTATTAGTATTTCTCCACGTTCTAAAAGGAGTAAGTAAATTCATATTTTTGTCAAAAGCCAAAAGTCCATGCATCATCGCAGAAATTCCAATGGCTTTAAAATTTGAAATTTTATAGCCATAATCTTTAAAAATATTTTCCTTTAAATTTTTAAATGAACTTTGAAGCCCCTTTGTCAATAAATCAAAATCATAAGTCCAATAGCCATTTTCAAATTTACTTTTCCATTCATATATTCCATTAGAAATTATTTTTGCTCTATTATCAATCGCTATAGCTTTTATCCTAGTAGATCCAAGCTCAATTCCTAAATAAATATTATTTTCTTTGACTTTTTCCAAAAATAAATCTTTATCGTACATTTTCCCTCCACAAATAAAAGCTGTTGCCAATAAAATTAAAATTTTATATAGCAACAGCTAATTTAATTATTCTTTTACTTGTCCATATTCTTTAAATTTAACAAGCATTTTTGTCATTTCATCGTCATCTAAAATAACAGGTTTTCCAATAGATTTTGCCATGTAATATATTTTTGCACAATACTCAACTTCATCAATTATATTAAAGGCATTCGCAAGCGAATAAGAGCCAGATAATATTCCGTGATTTGCAAGTAAAACTGCATATCTATCTTTCATAGCTTCATAAGCATTTTCTGCTAATTCTTTTGTACCAAATGTTGCATACTCTGCACACTTTACATCAACTCCTGCAACAGCTATCATATAATGAGCAGGTGGCAAAGTTTCTCTTAAAGTTGCTACAACGGTACTATAAGTTGTATGTGCATGAATAACTGCTGTTATATCATCTCTATTTTTATATTGGATTGCATGCATATACCATTCGCTTGAAGGTTTTTTATCCCCTTCTAAAATAGTACCATCTAGTTTCATAGTTACTATATCTTCTACTTTAATATCAAAAAAATCAATTCCTGAAGGAGTAATCAACATTTTTTCTTCTGATGGAATATATACACTTAAATTTCCACCTGTTCCTTTAGTTAATCCTACTTCTACTAATTTTTTTCCATATTCAATTAACTCTTGTTTTAAATTTTCATGTGACATTTTTTTTCCTATTTTATTCGTATAGTAGTGATTTTACTTCTTTACTATCAATATTTTCAGCGTTATACCAAACTGCTCCTGTATCAATATCTTCTACTTTTTCACCTTTTGAAGCTTTAACTGCAAGCTCAACTGCTTTGTATCCTATAGAAATTGGATCTTGTGTAATTGAACCAAATAAAACACCTTTTTTGATTGCGTCGATTTGGATTGCACCAGAGTCAAAACCAACTCCTATAATTTTATCTTTTCCAAGTTTTCCACCAACAGCATTGTCAGCATTTATAATAGATTTTGCTGCAAATTCGTTAGAACCGTAAATTGCTATTAAGTCTTCTTTGTTTAATAAAGTTTGTGCTTGAGTTTGTCCTTCTGCATCAGTTACGTTAGCTGGAACTGCTAAATCTATTACTAAAGCAGCATCTTTTTCTTTTACATCATTTGCAAATTTATCATTACCTACAACAGCGATTTTATCTTTTAAATTGTCAAGTTTTGAAGCTTGTTCAACCATTTTATCTATAAAACCTTTTGTTCTATCACTGATTGATGCTGAGTTTACTTCTTGAGAAACAACTCCAACTCTTACTTTTTTATCAACTGAAGCTTTTTTCAATTTTGCTTCTATTTCTGGATATAATTTATCAGCTGCCATGGCTGAAGCTGCTATATTATCTGTAGCTGCTGTAGCTTTAATTGTTCCTTCTGGAGCATTTGGAACACCAGAATCAAATCCAACTACTGGAATTTTATCATCTTTTGCTTGTTTTAATAAATCAATTGATGCTTTTGTATCTAAAGCTGCGTATGCTATAGCTGCTGGTTTTTTGTTATATAATAAAATTTCTCCTGAGTCTAATTTATCTGCACCAAATATAGCTCTTGCAACTTCTGTTCTTCCAGAGCCCATTAAGCCTGCCATTCCAAGAATTTCTCCTTTTTTTAGAACAAAACTTACATCTCTAATTTTTTTGCCTCTGTTAAGATTTTTTACTTCAAGAACAACTGCCGCATTATCTGCAATACTTGATTTTGTTTTTGGTTCAACATAAGAAACTCTACCAACCATCATATTGATAAGTTCATCTCTACTTGTTTCTTTTGTATTTACAGTTCCTACATATCCACCATCTCTTAGAACAGTAATTCTATTAGATATTTTTCCTATTTCATCCATCCTGTGTGAAATATAAATTATTCCAACGCCCTTTTTTTGTAAGCGATCAATAACTTTAAATAAATGTCCAATTTCTTCTTCTGTTAATGATGATGTAGGTTCATCAAATACAATAACATTTGCATTTAAAGATATAGCTTTGGCAATTTCTGTCATTTGTTGGATGCCAACTGGCAACTCTCCAACTACAGTTCTAGGATCTACGTCAACTTCAAGAATTTTGAAAAGCTCTTTTGATTTTTCAATCATCTCTTTGTCGTTTATAATCTTACCATTCATAGATTCTCTTCCAATAAATATATTTTGTGCTACTGTAAGATCATTTAGCATATTTAATTCTTGATGAACTATCGCAATTCCTACTTCTTGTGCTTGTTTAGTATTGTCAAATTTAACATCTTTTCCTAGATAAGTCACTGTTCCACTTTCAAGTGAATAAACACCTGTAAGTATTTTCATTAAAGTTGATTTTCCAGCTCCATTTTCTCCCATCAAGGCATGAACTTCGCCAGATTTCAACTCTAAGTTTACATTATTTAAAGCCTTAACATTTCCAAAAGTTTTGGTAATATTTTGCATTTTTAATAAAACTTGTTCCATAAATCCTCCGAATTTATTTTATTTTACTACACCTTTTTTGAGGATTATGTTAGCATAAAGAGCTGTTTCGCCAGTGTGAACTACTGCAAAAGCCTCTTTTGCTCTTTCGTAGAATTTAAATCTTTCTATATTTCCTATAGTATAATTTTCTTTAGATTCATCTAATACTTTTTTATAATCTTCCCATATTTCAGGCTTATAAGTATCGCCCGGAGTTACTTCCATTAAGAAAACTTGTTCGTCTGAATAATCAGTATCAAGAGGGAAAAGAACTAATATAGATTTTAATAAATCCGTAACTCCGGTACTATCACATCTAACAACTTTATCGTTAATTCTTTCAGATGGAAAATTTCCATCTGAAAGAACTATTTCATCACCATGTCCCATTTCATCTAGAACTTTTAAAAGCTCTGGTGAAATATTTTTTGGAATATTTTTTAGCATTGCTTGCTCCTAACCTTTGTATAGTGGTCCAAAATATTCACAAGCTCTATAATCTACACTTTCAAGATCTTTTGTACCAAATCCATTAAATGTTTGTGGTCTAAATACATCTTTATCTTCAACGTTGTGTAATGAAACTGGAATTCTTAACATACTTGCTAAAGTTATGAAGTCTGCTCCTACGTGTCCATAAACTGTTGCCCCGTGATTTGCTCCCCAGTTTGCCATTACTTTATATACTGATTCAAATCCTTCCATGCCTAAACGTGGTGCAAACCATGTAGTTGGCCAGGTTCTATCTGTTCTATCTTCTAGAATTTGTGATTCTTTATCTGGAAGATTTACTGTATATCCTTCAGCAATTTGAATTGTTGGACCAACGCCTTCTACCATATTAACTCTTACCATAGTAACTGGCATTTCTGCATTTGTTCTAAAGTGTGATGAGAATCCGCCGCCTCTAAAATATTGGTGGTTTGCTTGACACCAATCTGTGTTATCAAGCATTGCTTTTATATCTTCATCTTTTAAATCCCAGAAATGTTTCATTATAGAATTTCCGTCATCATCTTTTGCAGCTCCTGTTGCATCTAAGCAAGTAGCTCCTGAATTTATTAAGTGGATAATTCCATCTTGACCTTTTCCTTCTAATTGATAGCCTGTAACTCTTTTAACAGAATCTTTTGACCAATATGTTCTAACATCTGAGAATATTGGAGCTCTGTTTGTTAAAAGTGTTCCAAACAACATTGCAACTCCATTTAATGTATCATTTTCTGTTGCGAATGCTGTTGGAGCTTTTGGTCCATTCCAATCAAAAGTTGATGCCATAATTGATTCTGTAAAGTCAGCATTTGGTAACCAATCTGTCCATTGTCTTTGACCTTGGAATCCTCCTGCTATAGCATTTTTACCTAGTGCTTCTTCTGACCAACCAATTTCTGCAAGCTTTGGATTTCCAAATAAAATATCTCTTACTATTAGGGCATGTTTTAAACAGAAATCCCATTCTTCTTCGTAAGGTACAACTTTTGATCTCATTAGATTTTCTTGTAACTCTAATGTTTCATTTATATTAAATCCTTCTTTAATATATTCTTTTTGCCATTTTTTAGCTTTTTCAAATTCTTCATGATCATAAATTCCTAGTTTCATTCTTCTAAGAATTTCTGTCATGTCTACCCATTCAGTTCTCATTCCCAAATAATTTTGGAAGAAAAGTGCGTTTGCGTCAGAACCTGCTATACCCATAGAGATTGCACCAATATTTACATAAGCCTTATCTCTCATTTGTCCAACAGCGATAGCAGCTCTTGCAAATCTTAGAATTTTTTCTTTTACATCATCTGTAATTGAATTATCATCTGCTTCTTGAACTTCTGAGCCATAAATTGAAAATGCAGGAAGTCCTCTTTGTGCATAAGCTGACATTACAGCTGCAAGATAAACAGCTCCTGGTCTTTCAGTTGCGTTTAATCCCCAAACAGCTTTAAGTGTTTTTGGATCTAAATCCATTGTTTCTGTACCATAGCACCAGCAAGGTGTAACGCTTAAAGTTGCTACAACATTTTCTGTTGAAAATTGCTCAGCACATTGTTTACTTTCTGCAGAACCTCCTATTGTTGTATTTGAAATTACACATTCTACAGGTTCTCCATCAGCATATCTTAAATTAGATTCGATTAATTCTTTTGCAAGATGTGCCATGTTCATTGTTTGTTCTTCAAGGCTTTCTCTAACTCCGCCCCATCTTCCGTCAATTATAGGTCTAATACCAATTCTTGGATGTGTCATATTATTTCCTTTCTTAATTTTTATTTTATAATAGGTAAATATTCAACCGTTTTAAAACCGTCAGTTACTATTTGCCTAATATTTTCTTTTTCATTCATGTATTCTAATTGAGCTAAAATGTTTCCAACAGCCGTAGCTTCCTTTGGTCCTGCTATAACTTTAATTTTAAGTTTGTCGGCTATCATTTGACATAATACCTTGGATTGAGAGCCCCCACCCATTACATGAATTTTTGTAAATTTTTCACCTAAACAGCTTTCAATATTTTCAACAACTGATTTGTAATTTTCAACTATGCTTTGATATATTATTTTGAAATAATCTGTTTTTTCTTTTATGACTTTATTTTCTTTTTCCTCAAAATACTTATCTAAATCATAAATAAAATTATTAGATTCCTTAGTGAAAACTTCATAATCGACATCAATTATATATTCATCACTAATAGTGGAATTTTCTACAAGATTTGTTATTTCATCAAAAGAAAACTTACTTTTATCTTTTTTTACTAGGTGATCTCTAAGCTTTTCTATTAAATATAAACCTGTTACATTTTTGAAAAACATATTTTTATTATCATAACCGGTTTCATTTGTGAGCGAATAATTATAAGCTTGGTCTGTTAAAATCGGCTTATCATTACAACAACCAATCAAAGACCATGTTCCACTTGATAAAAACAAGCAATCCTCATTTGTATAAGATTCGGTAACATAAACAGCACTTGCTGTATCATGACTTGCAACAGAAATTACCTTTATGTCCAAATCTCTAAGAGAATCTATCAAGGAGTTTTTTGTACTTCCAATAACAATTTTATTATTAATTATCTCTGGCAATAAGTCCTCATTAAGACCTAAATCCTTAACTAATTTCCTATTCCAATCACCAGCTTTTAGGTCAAACATTTGACTTGTTGAACAAATAGTTATCTCACCATATTTTTTGCCTGTAAGCAAATAATTTATAAGATCAGGTGTCATCAATAATTTATCTGCTTTTTCATAGAAATCATTATTTTCTATTTTTACAGTTTCTAATTGAAATAAGGTGTTAATACTCATTATTTGATTGCCAGTTTTTTTGAACAAGTCGCTGAAATCGATTTTCTCTTTCATTGATTTAAAGCCTATTTCACAAGATTCATCCCTATAAGATGTAGGGTTATAAATAAGAGAACCAGCCTTATCAATTAATCCAAAATCTACTCCCCAAGTATCAACTCCAATAGTTTCAATTTCATCTTTGTATTCTAAAATTGTATTTTCTATTTTAGAAAGCATCCCTTCTAAATCCCACTGTTTTCTTCCATCAATATCTTTAATAACATGGTTAAATCTAATTACTTCTTCAGTTACAAGTTCTCCCATATCTATGTAGCCAAGAATTGCTCTAATAGAAGTAGCTCCCATATCTATGGCTAAAGATTTTTTCATTTACACCTCCTCATGATAATGTTTTCTTATCGCATGTATGATATCATTTATATCAGCTTTTGTAAATATTGAAACAAATATTTACATTAATTCAAAATAATTCAAATTAAATTTCAAAACCATTCATTGTTCCCACAATTATAATTGCCTTTGCAACTATAAAATCATAATTTTTTCTAATTTAAAATATACCAAGCTTTCAGCACATGGAAATAAAGAACAATAAAATGCCAGAGCTTATTCTTAAAGTTCTGGCATTTATACAATAATATATTTTACTTAATTTTTTATATTATATATTTTCAATTTCATCATAGAAACAATTCTTTCCTGTAATAGCCCATATAATAGCAATAACAAAGTTTATAAAATGCATAAACATAAATGGAACATACTCAGCATATGGCACCCCTAATGTTGTTGACATGTAAATCCCTGTTGTTGTCCATGGTAAAAGTGGTTCAATCATAGTTCCAAAGTCTTCTATTGATCTACTCAAAACTTTTAATGGAATTTTCTGATCTCTATATTTTTGTTTAAAGGCATTTCCAACAATCATAGCTGTTGCGTACTGATTAGATGTTGTTCCATTAATAATCGCTGAAGAAATTTGGGATGCGATTATTGTTTTTGACCTTGTATTTATATTTGTAAAGATTGAATCCATCAACACTTCCATTGTGTTAAGAACATTTATAGCACCTATAAAAATAAATACCCATATTGTGATCGTTACTGCATTAGTCATGCTGGCCATGCCGCCTCTGGTAAGTATCACTGATACGCTTTCCGGTATGTTATTTGACCAAGTTATCATGTCTATATTGAATCCATTGGTTAAGGTTTCATACATATTATCAAATGTAAAGTTTTGAACTGCTAGTCCTAATATACACGCAACAACTACTGATGATAGTGTCGCAACTAATGAAGGTTTTCTCATTATAGAACCAACTAAGATTATTATAGGTGGTAGTAGTAATAGAATATTAAAATTAAATATGCTATCTAATGATAAAAGTATAGGTTCAACAAATGAAGATGTATCCACGGACTTAACAGGATATACTATACCAATAATTAAATATATAATCGCTGATATAATTATTGAAGGGCCTGTAGTTCTCAACATAGAGCTAACATGATCCCTAACATCTACACCTGCACCCATAGCAGCCATAATAGTTGTATCTGATATTGGTGACTGTTTATCTCCAAAATAACAACCACTTATTATTGCTGAAGCTAGTATGGCTTGATTGGCATTTATAGCACTTCCGATTGCTATCAAAACTATTCCTATTGTTCCAGCAGAGCCCCATGAGGTTCCTGTCAGTATAGAGAATAACGCACATAGGAATAAAGCAATAACATAAATTAAATTTGGATTTATTATTTTCAATCCATAATAAACTAACATAGGTATTGTTCCAGAAAACACCCAAGCGCCAACTAATAAACCGATAGCTAAAAGCATGTGTATAGCAGGTAATGCTTCTAGAGTTTTTTCTCCTACACTTTTTTGAATCTCCTCCCAACTAATACCATTTATAAGCATAAAAAATATGGTTATAATGGAAGCAAATACGAATATCAATTCTAATGGCATAGAGGACTTATCTAGTGCTTGAGGTCTAATCACCATACCATAAAGTATTAGTAACATTAATACAAAAAAAGGAAAAAGCGATTTAGATTTACTATTTTTTGTCATTTTCTACCTCCAATTTTAATACATACGTTTCAAAATCTATATTTTTTAGTAACAAGTTTTTATAAACATCTTCGGATGGAATATCTATACCTAACTCTTTTCCATGTTGTTCGAATTTAATTTCTTTATCTAACCCTAAAATTTTAATGCTTTTAACTTTATAATCTTCTCCTAGTTTCACATTTATATGGTTATCAACATCAAATACGAACACATATATATTATTCTCTTTTACAGTTGAATCATAGTTTTTCACATAATCAAGACCTGATTTTGTTGAATATATACTCTCAGAATTTATATCCATCCATTTTCCAATTTGTTGTAATCTCTCTTCTTGAATCTCAGGAATACGCCCATCTGCAGTAGGTCCAACATTCAAAAGAAAATTTCCACCTTTACTTATAACATCTACTAATATCTTTATTAAAGATTCAAAAGTGTTGTAACTGCTAGCATCTTCAGCCCTATTGTAGCCATAAGATTGACCTATACCCCTACTTTCCTCCCATGGATGATTAATAAATCCATCTACATCGTTATACTCAGTAGAATAATAGTCCCCATGGTTGCCAGGCATACCTTTAAAAAATCTGTCGTTTACAACAACTTCATCTTTGACTGGACTTTCATTATAAAGCCACGCTAAAAAATCTTTTGTCTGTGTATATTCCTCACTTAAATCCCATTCTCCTCCATCAGAAAAAATTAAAGTCGGGTGATAATTGTTTACTAATTCTTTTAATTGAGGTATAAGAATTTCATTCGGATAATCACCTTCATTAATGCCGTATTTATCAACATCTTTCTGAGGTATGAAATGTTCTCCATTTACCCTATGACTTCTATTTGTTTCCCATTCAATTATTGAATAATAAAGACCCATCTTGAGATTCTCTTTATCAAAAGAATTTTTCAAACTACCTAATAAATCAATTTTAGGGCCAATGTCTGTTACTCTCCAATTTTTCTTATGTTGATTTTCTGTAGGCCACAAACAATAACCATCATGATGTTTACTAGTTACTACAACATATCTGGCTCCTGCTGAGCGGAATAACTTAGCCCATTTGTCTGAATCAAATAGTTCAGCATTGAAACTTTTAGCAAAATCTCTATACTCGAAGTCTTCACCATAATGCTCTTTATGGAAATTTTTGTCATGATTTCTATATTTCCCATATACACTTGCATAATACCATTCGGCATATGATCCAAACAACGCATTCTCTAATCCCCTCCAACTAGGCACAGAATACACGCCCCAGTGAATAAAGATACCAAACTTATCATCACCAAACCATTTGGGTATTGGCCTTGAATCTAAGCTTTTCCATGAATTTTCATACATAATTATTAACCTTTCTAATCATTTAGTTATACAACATTATTTAAAGTAAATGGATTTTATTTAAATAAAATCTCTCAATTATTAAAACTTTTATCAATCTCCTATAAAATATCCCTCCTTTATCTAGATATCGATTTCCTTGTATTTAAAATGATAACATACAAATGTAGATTTGTGAACATTGAATCCAATTTTGGTAATCATTCGTAAAAACCATTCAATTATTTCATTTGTGTTTAATATCGTTCATGTGTTATAATAAATTATACTTAAAAGGAGAAATTATGATTCCAGACGAAAGAATGTATGAAATTCTTGGGATACTTAAAAAAAAGAATTTGTTAGTATACAAGAAATCTCAGAAAAATTATTTATTTCAATATCTACAGTTAGAAGAGATTTAATAAACTTAGAAAAATCCGGTGCCATATGTAGAGTCAGAGGCGGGGCATCTATTGTTAAAGAAAAAACCAAATTCAACCCAGCCATGTCAGGAGTAAGATTAACACTGTTGAAAAAAGAATCATAGCTGATTTGGCTGTTGATTTTATCAAAGAAGACATGTCGATTTTTATGGATGCTTCGTCCACAGTTCAATCTTTGTGCCCAAAATTAGATAGGTTTAATAGACTTATAATCATTACAAACTCAGCCTTAATACCTTACACACTCAAGGATAACAAGAACATTAACTTATATTGTTCAGGTGGGTTTTTAAACCCTAATTCACTTTATTTTATAGGCAGTGCTTCATCTAGGTTTATATCAGAGTTTTCCACTGACCTTTATTTCCTATCATGTAAGTCTATTGATTTTGACAATATCTATGATGCTGACTATGAACAAATCCAGATAAAGAAAATTATGATAAAGAATTCAAAGAAGACTATTCTTTTGGTTGATTCTTCTAAGTTTGATGAAAGCTCGTTCATAAAGCTCTCTAGTTTGGGGGAAATTGATCATATTATTACCGATAAAAAACCTAATAATTTTGAAAAGTTTGATATGTATATTAGAGAAAAATTTATTTGGCCTGAAAATTAAAAATTGACAAAAACGATATCCTAAATTATAATGAACTAAAATAAACTATTTTAAAGGAGAAAATTATGGGTTACAAATTTGTTTTGAACGAAACTAGCTATCATGGATACGGAGCTCTTGATGGCATAATAGAAGTTATTAATGACAAGGGATTTAAAAAAATAGCAATTTTTGTTGATTCTTTCTTAAAAGAAAACAATATCGCTAAAAAAGTTACCGACAAAATTGATGCACTTGATGTAGAATATACTTTCTACACAGACATCAAACCAAATCCAACAATCAAAAATGTTCTTGGCGGACTTAAAGTTTTAAAAGATTTTGGTGCTGATGCAGTTATAGCTATTGGTGGCGGTTCTGTAATTGATTGTTCAAAAGCTGCTGCGATTATAAATACAAATCCTGAATTTGAAGATGTTAAAAGCCTTGAAGGTCTTGCTGAAACTAAAAATTCTGCAACTCCAATAATCGCTGTTCCTACTACAGCTGGTACAGCTGCTGAGGTTACAATTAATTATGTAATAACTGATGAAGAACTTGAAAGAAAAATGGTTTGCGTTGATCCTCATGACATTCCAATAGTTGCAGTAGTTGCTCCTGAAATGATGGAATCAATGCCAAAATCTCTTACAGCAGCAACAGGAATGGATGCATTAACTCACGCTATCGAAGGTTATATTACAAAAGGCGCAAATGATCTTTCAGATATGTTCCATATCAAAGCCATTGAATTAATAGCAAAATATCTTCCATTAGCTGTTAACAATGATAAAGAAGGAAGAGAAAAAATGGCTCTTGGTCAATACGTTGCTGGAATGGGATTCTCAAATGTTGGACTAGGTTTAGTTCACTCTATGGCTCACCCTCTTGGAGCAGTTTATGATACACCTCACGGAGTTGCAAATGCAATTATTCTTCCAAAAGTTATGGAATTTAATGCTGAAGCAACTGGAGAAAGATACAAAGAAATTGCAAAAGCTATGGGTGTTAATGATGTTGACTCAATGAGCCAAGATGAATATAGAAAAGCTGCTGTAAAAGCTGTAAAAGATCTTGCAAAAGAAGTTGGTATACCTGAAAATCTAAAAGAAATCGTTGATGAAAAAGATTTAGATTTCTTAGCAAAATCTGCTTTTGAAGATGCTTGCTTGCCAGGAAATCCAAGAGATACAAATCAAGAAGAAATCAAAAACCTTTATAAAGAATTATTATAAATCCACATTTAAATAGTGCAAAAAATACCAAATTTACGAAACTAAATTTGGTATTTTTATTACTTATTAAATTTCTATTAACATAACATATAAAATTTTTACAAAATTCCTTAAATCAAAAATCAAACTAAAAAACACCAAAAATTATTTTGGTGTTTTTAAATTTATTTTTCCCAAATATTATCTGGGTATAATCCTTGGTCGAACATTTTTTGGAAGGATTTTTGTGCTGGGACCAGGTCTTCTTTGTAAGTTATTCCTATCCACTTGTCATTTGTTGGAAGAATTGTTACATCTGCTTTATTTTCTTTTATTAGCTCTCCTATCATTTCTGGAAGAACGTATTCGCATGAATCTAAATTTTCTTTATTTTTTTCTAGATATTTTATAAAATAATCTTCACTCATATCAATAAATTCTGGGAATGATGCCCAAAGGTTCATTGATACTGTTGTTTCTAGATTAAGTATATCGCTATCTAAATTCTCTTTACTTGATATTTTTCCATCTTTTTCTAATTTTATTTCGTGAGTTTCTATTATGTCTACTAGTTTATTTTCTTCGTTTCCTATAGATACTCCTCTTGTAACAGCTCCCTTATCTGATAGGGTGTTTTTTAATTTATATCCTGCCATAGCTATTTGTAACTTGTCGTCGATTTTTTTATCGCTTGTTACAAGAAATTCGTGTAGGGAATCAAACACGCCTTTTCCATAATAATCGTCTGCGTTTATTATTAAAAATGGTTCTTTTACTATATTTTTTGTAGATAGTAAAGCATCAACTGTTCCCCATGGTTTTTTTCTGTCTTTTGGACTTTCAAATCCTTTTGGCAAATCCATATCTTGGTAAGCGTATTCTACTTCTACTATTTTTTCAATTCTATTTCCAATTATTTCTTTAAAGTCTTCTTCTATATCTTTTCTAATTATAAAAACAACCTTATTAAATCCAGCTTTTATTGCATCATAAATTGAATAATCTATTATGGTATAACCGTTGTCATCCATTTTTGCAAGCTGTTTTATTCCTTGTCCATATCTTGAGCCAATTCCTGCAGCAAGAACTACTAATGTTGTATTCATTATTACTCCTTTTCTTCGTAACCGTTTGGATTTTGTGATTGCCATCTCCATGAATCCTCGCACATCTCATCAATGCCTTTTTCTGCTTTCCATCCTAATACTTCGTAAGCTTTGCTTGCATCTGCAAAACATTTTGCTATATCTCCTTCTCGTCTTTCTACAATTTTATAGGAAATTTTCTTGCCACAGGCTTTTTCAAATGCTTTTAAAACTTCAAGTACAGAATAACCATTGCCTGTTGCAAGATTTATAATTGAAACTCCTTCTAGCTTATCAATTTTATCTACAGAAAGCACATGGCCTTTTGCAAGATCTACTACATGAATGTAATCTCTAACTCCTGTTCCATCAACTGTATCATAATCATCTCCAAAAACTCTCAAATAGTCAAGTTTTCCTACAGCAACTTGGGCGATGTATGGTAAAAGATTGTTTGGAATTCCTTGTGGATCTTCTCCAATTTTTCCTGATTCATGTGCTCCTATCGGATTAAAATATCTCAAAAGAACAACTTTCCATTCGGGATCTGATTTTTGTAAATCTGTCATAATTTGTTCCATCATGGATTTTGTCCAACCATACGGATTTGTGCAAATTCCTTTTGGAAAATCTTCAGTAATTGGAACTTTTTCTGGATCTCCATAAACTGTTGCAGATGATGAAAAAATTATATTTTTGCAAGAATATTTTCTCATAATCTTTAATAAGGATAAGGTTCCACTTATATTGTTATGATAATATTCTAGAGGTTTTTTCACTGATTCTCCTACAGCTTTCAAAGCTGCGCAGTGGATTACTACATCTATATTTTCTTTTTCAAAAACTTCGCTTAATTTTTTTTCATCAAGTATATCAGCTTCATAAAAAATTATATTTTTGCCAGTAATTTCCTCTACTCTTTTTACAGAAATTTTTGATGAGTTTGTTAAATTATCATATACTATAACCTTGTAATTTTTATTTAATAATTCAACTGCTACATGGCTTCCAATATAACCTGCTCCACCGGTTATCAATACATTTTTCATTTAAAATCTCCTTATAGAAGAATATTTTTTTGACTTTCTTTATCAAAGAAATGCATTTTTTCTTCGTCTAGGTATATTTTTATTTCCTTATTCTTTTCCAATAAATTTTCAACGCTCAAAGCGCAAGTAATTTTTTCTTCTTTGCACTTAATATAAGCATATTGTTGAGCTCCTAATAATTCTACAAAATCAACTTGTCCTATTAATGTTGAATTAGTTTTTCTAAATCCATCATATATATGCTCAGGTCTAATTCCACAAACAATATCTTTTGATAAATATCCTAAATCTTGAAGTTTTAATGCTTTTTCTTGACTAATATGGAATTTTACATTTTCATTTTCCATATAATAATCGTCATCTTCTTTTATTATTTTACCACTTATTAAATTCATTTGTGGAGAACCAATGAAAGTTGCTACAAATAGATTTTCTGGTTTTGAATAAACGTTTATAGGAGTATCTACTTGTTGGATAACTCCGTTATTCATAATAACAATTCTATCTGCCATAGTCATTGCTTCTGTTTGATCGTGGGTTACATATATAAATGTTGTTGCAAGTTGCTCGTGAAGTTTTGATATTTCTGCTCTAGTTTGCACTCTAAGTTTTGCATCCAAGTTACTAAGAGGCTCGTCCATCAAAAATACTTGAGGATTTCTTACAATCGCACGACCTAAGGCTACTCTTTGTCTTTGACCACCAGAAAGAGCTGCAGGCTTTCTATCAAGATATTGTTCTAGTCCCAAAACTTCTGCTGCCGCTTTTACTTTTCTATTTATATCTTCTTTTGGAACTTTTGCAATTTTTAAAGCGTAGCTCATATTATCTTTTACAGTCATTTGTGGATAAAGAGCATAATTTTGAAATACCATTGCTATATCTCTATCTTTTGGTTCAATATCATTTACTAACCTATCTCCAATATATAGCTTTCCTTTTGATATTTCTTCAAGTCCTGCAACCATTCTAAGAGTTGTAGATTTTCCACAACCAGATGGCCCAACAAAAACAATAAACTCTTCATCTTTTATTTCTAAATTAAAGTCATTTACAGCAGTAAATTTATTATCATATATTTTATAAATATGCTCGAATTTTAATCCAGCCATATCAAACCTCCTTAAACATGTCTTCTATTATATAAAAACAAAACTAAAAGCATAAGCGCTAGTGAAACAAATTGAATTAAAAGTGGGCCATAGCCTGCTTTTCTATGTCCTACAAATTGCAAAATAACTCCAAGAACAAATATTATAAAAAGTACAATATTATTTAATTTTTCTTTTTTGTAATAATCCATATTTACTCCTCAAACCAGATAATTTCGCCTGCATCAATTTCTATTTCGTGCGCATTTTTATCTCCATCATAAACAATAGATTTTACTTTTTCATTTGAATTGTTTATTACACAATATTTAGAAATTTCAGGATAAGCAGTTACTTCTAGCCTAATGTCTTTAGCAAAATATTTTTCTAAAATATCTTCCTTATGAGAAACATAGTGAATAGCTCTTTTTAACAATCTTGTATTTTCTAAACTATAGGAAAGGCCCATAGCATAAAAACTTCTTCCTTTACCATAATCATTTGCTGCCATATAGACTTCATTATTTTCATATTTTAATATTTGAGTCTTTTCATTTATCGCATAAACATTTGGTTTTTCTTCACCATATTTATATTCTTTTAAATCTTTTGTTATAAAATGATCTTTAGTTTCTTGTGTAAAATATCTATCAAATCCTTGTGAAAATCCTTTTTCAACATCAACTCCCAATACATCTGCAAGTTGGAAAAATCTTCCTTGATGTTGGTAAGCACTTGGCTCTCCTATTCCAATAAAACCTCCGCCTTCATAAACAAATTTTCTAATATTTGCAAGAACTTCTGGATCTAAGAAATTTTCTCCACCAGAAAATGCAGTATAAGCATCTCCAGCATTAATTATTACATCAATGTCCTTATCAATTCCTTTTTTTACATCTTCAAAATTAATAAATTTAACATCCATGTCCATACCAGAAAGTGCTTCAATTATTCCACTGTATGAATAAGCTAATTTAAACCATTTTCCATGAGCTACAACATAAGCTCCCCAAGTTCTTATAGAGCCCCAAGAATTTAAAATTGCAACTTTACAAGCCTTATAAGGTTTTGCCTTTGATGAAATATCATAAATTTCTCTAAATTCATCTGCAACTTTTGTTATATAATCAATAAATTTTGGAAATTTGTAAGCAAGAGATAAGTATCCGCCATATCCAATCCTATCAAGAGGATTTCTCAATAAAGCACGTCTTGCCTTTACCCAATTATCTTTTGCTTCAATTGATGGGTCATTTCCTTCATAAAATTCATCTGGGAAAAAGTATGGTAAAAATCTCCCCTCTGTCATAGGAACATCTATATCTGAAATTATTCTTAAAGTTGCTCCATCTCCAACTGAACCAACAACTCCATCAAGTCCTATATTTTTAAAATATTTTCCATAAGGCTCTGTTCCAATCCAATGATCTCCCAAAAACATTATTGCTTTTTTGCCATATTTATGAACAAGATCAACTAATTTTTTTGCCTTATTAGAAACAAATCTTTGTTGAAAATCAATGTAATCTAAATATTTTTTGCTTGGTATTCTGTAATTACTATTATAAAAACCTTGGTCAACAAAATCTTCACTTGTTAATCTATAACCATATTCTTTTTCAAAAGCAATCATAGCCTCTGGGGAAACGCTGTTTGAATATCCAAACCAATCTACATATTTTTCCTTAGCATCTTCATTAAAGAAAAGCGAAAATTGATAGAAGAAAGTTGTAAATCTTACTACATTTGTTTTTGGATTTTCTTGTAACCATTTTTCTAAATTTTTTTCTACAAATTCGCTAGATTTTTCATATCTAACATCAAAAGGAATATGATGAGCAACTTCATCTCCCCAATCATTTGTTATGTGATTGTACATTTGAACTGGATCCCAAATTCCATAAGCCAAAAAGTTTACTGTATAAACATGATAAGGAATTGTTTTTACACTAACTATATCTTTTTCTTTATCAATTTCCCAATTTGAAGGATCAACTACTTCGCCTGTGCTTCTATCATAAACTTGCCACCATTTTTTTGGATCATAATCATAATCAGCTATTAATTGTTTTTTGTAATAGCCTTTTAGAAAATCTATTTTTGTAATATTGCTAGTTGCTGTTACAAAATCACTTATCAAGAAAAATCTAGATCTTTCAAAAGGAACAGTTTCTGCAAATTCGTTGTGACCACGAGTTGGAAAGAAGTTTGTATATATGTCAACTCCTTCTATATCTTTAATCTCATCTGGAAGATATGTTCCATCAGAATCTCTTATTGCATCTGCTCCAAGCTTTTCAAGCATCTCGCAAGTTTCATCATAAAAATTAGCTTCACTTGGAAGAGTCAATCTTCCTCTTTTTTTATCTATCATCCCTTATCTCCTCCTACCATCATTCCTTCAGTAAGTTGTTTTTGAACTAAAATATAAATTATTAATGTTGGTATCATTACAATTACTAGACCTGCGTAAAGTCTTCCATAATTTGCTGCTCCTCTTGCTGCTTGTTGAAGATTTATTAATCCAACTGGCAAGGTTCTTTTTGATGGATCAGTCATAAGAGTTAGGGCTAAAATATATTCATTCCAAAACATCAAAAAATTAAACAAAATAACTGTAATAACTGCTGGTCTTGCCATAGGTATCATTATGTCCATCATAGTTCTATAATAACCAGCCCCATCAATATAAGCTGCCTCTTCATAAGATTTAGAAATTGATGAGAAAAAGTTTGTCAAAAGATAAACTGTAAATGGAACTGCTGTTGACGCATATATTAATGCAAGGACAAATCTATTATTTAATAAAGCTAATGGAATAGATTTTGAAACATCTCTTAACATCAAAAATATTGGTATAACGATGTATGACAAGTTTATAAATAAACCTGCTTTTATATATGAAGTTACGAATCTTCTTCCTTTAAATTGCATTCTTGCCAAAATATATGAAAATGGAAGTGATATAAGCAAAAGCAAAGCCAAAGCAATTGCTGTAACTATCAAAGAATTTAAAAAATAATCTCCCATATTAGCAGCGGCCCATGCATCTTTAAAGTTATTTAAGTAAAAACTCATAGGCAAGGCCCAAGGGTTGCCATAAAATTCTGGATTTGTTTTTATTGATGCCATAAAAACCCAAAAAACTGGGACTAAAATTGATAAGGCAAAAATAACCAAACACAAATAAATAAATATATTAAAAAGTTTTGATTTTTTCTTCATTTTTTTCTCCTAGTATTGCATGATATCTCTTTTTGTCAATCTATGAATTATTGCTGAAAGAATAAAAGAGAATAAGAACACGACAACACCAATAGCAAGTCCATAACCAAAAGATGAATTGGTGTAGGCTTGTTCATATTGATAATTTAATAGGGTAAGACTTGCACCATCAGGTCCTCCGCCTGTCAAAGCTTTTATAATTTGGAAAGCTATGTTGATATTTGAAATTACATAAAATGTTAATGTAGTTCTAATTGTTTGCCATGTAAGTGGTAAGGTAATATCAAAAAATTGGCGAATTTTTCCAGCTCCATCGAGATTTGCTGCCTCATATAAATGTTCAGGAATTTGACTCATAGTTGACATATACATTACCATATAATATCCAATCGCTTGCCAAATCATCGCAAAGCCAATTGAATAAACAACATACATCCTATCTCCTAAAAAAGGAATGTTTGTATGATTACTATTAAATAATCTCATAAATCCATTTATAAGACCTTGATCCATTCCATAAATTGCTGCAAAAATTGATGCAATAACTGCTATAGAAAGGATGTTTGGTATATAAAATATAATCCTAAAGAAATTTTGGCCTGCTATTTTTTCTCTTGATAAAATTGATGCGAAAATAATTGCCAAAAACATAGTCACGATTGTAACTATTACTATTAAAAATATTGTATTTTGAAAAGACCTAATAAAATTACTATCAGAAAATAATAATTTAAAATTAGCTAGACCAACAAAAGTTTTATTTCCAGATAAGCCCCCCGTTTTAAACAAAGACTCATAAAATACATTTATGGTAGGATAGACCATAAAGATAGTATAAAGTATCAATGAAGGTAATAATCCGAATACTATAAATCTTTTTTTCTCCTTACTATTTCTCATAATATCTCCTTATAAAAATTTAAGGCGGAATAGACCGCCTTAATTATTTTCAATTACTTTTCAGCTTTTACAGCTTCTGATATTTTTTGTGCAGCAGAAACTACATCTTTTTGCCAATCTTTTACAGATTTATCTTTATTTGCTACTGAGTTTATAGCATCAAATAATTCTTTTGACATATCTACACCTTCAACTGCTGGAGCTGCTGCCCATCCACCTAGAGCTGCTTTTACATCATCGCCATAGATTGAATAGAATAATTTTTGATTTTCATCTGTTATCATATTTTCAACATCGTTGATTGGTTGAACTGCTCCACCGTTTTCTATAAATGCTTTTGCTGCTTCGTCTGAATACAAGTAAGCAAGAAATTCTTTAGCAAGTTCTGGTTCTTTTGCAGTTTGTGTTACAAATATTTGTTCAAACCAAGAATATGCATATCTTTCGCCGTCTTTCATTGAAGGAAGTGGCATAAAGCCCCATTCAAATCCATCAGCAACGCCTTTTGCATCTTTCATTTCTTCAACTACCCAAGTTCCATTTGGCATAAATAATGCTTCGTTTTTCATAACTTGTAGTTGGTTTTGTGTAAATGATTCGTTGTTAGCTTGAGCTACTGTATTTGGATTTAAGTATTCCAAAATTTTTCCTACTGTTTCAAAATATGGTGTAGCTTCATTTTCCCAAGCTTTTGCATCGTAGTTCATCAACTTATCAAATAATTCATTTCCACCAATGTTGTAGAACATTGCAAATGAGAATGTGTCAAAATATCCTGTTGTAGGATATGTAAATAATGAAATTTTATCTTTTTTAGCTTCTTCACCAAGTGCTAAAAATTCATCCATTGTTTTTGGAAGTTCATATTTTCCGCCACCATCTTTAAACATTGCTTTGTTATACCAAAGTCCTGTTGGTGAATAGAATAATGGAGCAAGATATGTTTTGCCGTCGCCGTAAGGATTTGTTACAGCAGTATCTGTAAATCCTGGAATTATTTTTTCTCCTACAGTTTTTTCTTCTCCTGGAACTTTTTTGTCCAAAACATCGCTTATATCCATAAGCATTTTTTCTTTAATCATTGTTTCTGTAAGACCTGATTCTTGTCCAATATTATTATAAATTACGTCAGGAGCATTTCCTGCTTGAATTTCTGGTCTTATTACTTCGTGAATATTTTTTTCAAATTTTGCTTCTACTTTTGCGCCTGTCTTTTTTTCAAAGTTAGCTATAACTTTTTTCCAGCCTTTTGTTCCATATCCGCCGTCAAGACCTGCTAGTGTTAATGTCTTACCTTCGAAAGCCTTTTCAGAATTATCTGAACTTTTTTCAGTTTCTGAAGACTTGTTTGACGCTGCATTGTTACTAGTATCGTTTGCTTTATTATTTCCACAAGATGTAAGTGCAAATACTGCTAACAATGCCACCAAAGTTGTTTTCCATTTTTTCATATTTTCCTCCTCGTATATGGTAATTACCTATATTGTTATTATAATTAATAACTTTCAAAAAGTCAAGAATTTTTAGAAACATTTTCAAGGCTTAGAGTGTGAAAATACTTTCAATTTTTCCTTTTAAAAATACCGTTTTCTAGGAAATAATTTCAAAATTTATTTTTTATTTTGAATTTTAGTAAAAAAATAGAGTTCGATAAATAAACTAATCTTTTTTTATCAAACTCTTGTATTTTTTATAAATCATAAAATCCTTTTTGATATTTTTTCAAACATGATTTGTATAAAAAAATTATAGAAATTATTATTAAACTTATTACAAATAAAAATCCCAAGTAAACATTTGTAAAATTATAAATTAAATACGCAAAAACTCCAACTATTGTCATTATTATTCCACTAATTACATAATAACCTACGTTTTGTGATGAGCCTTTTGTAAGATCTCTTTCTTTTTGCCAATGAATGTTGACTGAATTTGCATCCATCAAAAGTCCCAAAAAAGATGAAACAAGACTTGCAAGTGTAAATCCCAAAAAAATTACAAAGCTTACAAGAATATTTATTTTAATTATAAATTTTAATACCATACAAAATGAAATATTTATAATTAAATTTACAAGATTTATTGATAGGGCTCTTCCCAAAATATTTTCTTTTGGGCTTATTGGCAAGGTTAGGGTTTGGTACAAGCTTTCTCCTTCTCTTGAAAGGGAAGAATTTATTGCCAAGTCGTTTGCTGTTATGAAAAATCTAAAGACAAATGCTCCAATAATTATAAATAAATATATTTCTACATTTGAAATATCAAGTTTTTTTATAAAATCAAACATTTCAATTGTCCCAAATCCCCATATACATGTAAAAATAATCATAGATGAAATAATTGGAAACAAATATACTGGACTTTTTATAATAGTTTTAAAGTCTTTTTTAAAAATCGCTATTATAGTTGATGATTTTTTGCTTGATATTTTTATATTTTTCTTGTGAATTTTTCTTTTTTCATTTCCTAATAGGGAATCAAAATATATTTTTGATGCAAGCTTTGCCAAAATGTATAGGATTAAAAAAGTGTATATATAAAGAAGGAAAGTATAAATAATAAAATCTATTCCACTTCCTCCTAAACTTTTTCCGTAAATTCTTGTATGGAAAAATATAAGTGACAGCTTATCTTTATGGTCAAGAAAAAATTTTGTTACTAGCTTGATTATACTTACATCTCCATTTTTCCTATAAGAATAAAAATATATAAAGCCCAAAAGCAAAAGCAAAAATCCATATCCAATAAATTTTAAACTGGTTTTGTAAAATCTTATGTTTGAATACCTCATAATTACCATTATAAAAATAGAAATTATGGCAACTGATGTTACAAATATTGGAAATGAATTTATTATCAAGCCAAAAAATTTAATAAAGGAAAATCCCATATTAAATATATAAACCAAAATCATCAAAATATAAAAATAAAATATTTCAAATTTGGATAAAACTATGGCAAGAAATTTTGACAAATAAATTTCTTCATCTTTTATTGGCATAGTCATCAAAATATTTGTGTCCTTGCTTTTTGAATAATCAGAAATCAAATCAACCGCCGATAAAATTATTGTAAAAATACTTATAAGTAAACTGGCAGATAAAAAATAGGAATATTCATCATTTTTACTTAAATACGAAAACGCCAACAAAGAAAATGTTGCAAGTCCCATAACAGTATAAAATCCATACATCAAAAGTATGTATAAAATCCTCAGTGTATAATCATTTGGAAGTCCATAAACTTTTGTTCCTGGCAAATATTGGGCGATTTCTTCCTTAAAATTTTTCCTAAAAAGAATTTTTAATCTTTTATTTTTCATCTGTAAGCTCCAAAAATAATTCTTCTAGGGATTTACTTTCATTAAGATTTGCTCTCATTTCTGAAAGCGAACCTACTGCTACAATTTTTCCTTTGGAAATTATAGCAAGTCTATCACAAATATTTTCAGCAACTTCCATAATATGAGTTGAAAAGAAAACCATCTTTCCTTCATCTTTTCTTTCTTTCATTATTTTTTTAAGATTAAAAGAAGATTTTGGATCAAGACCAACCATTGGCTCATCTAAAATCAAAAGATCTGGATTGTGGATAAGGGATGCAATTATTGCAAGTTTTTGTTTCATTCCATGAGAAAATGAAGAAATCAAATCAGCCATAGCCTCTCTTATATTAAAATAATCAAGATAAGTATTGAGCCTTTCATCTCTAGTTTTTTCATCAATTCCATAAATATCTGCCACAAAATTTATATATTCAACTCCTGTAAATTTATCAAATAAATCTGGATTATCGGCAAGATAGGAAAATTTATTTTTGTATGAAATAGGATCATCTTCTAATTTTAATCCATCAATACTGATCTCTCCTTTTGTTTTTTTGATAAGACCTACAATTGCCTTTATAGTTGTAGATTTTCCAGCACCATTTGGCCCCAAAAATCCAAAAATTTCTCCATTTTTCACTTCAAAAGAAATATCATCAACGGCAAGCTTGCCATTATTGTATTTTTTTGTAAAATTTTTAACTTCTAACATAAAATCTCCTTTATCTTAAACCCTAGAAAATATTTACCCAATATTTACACAAAAAAATCTCACAGAATTTTCCGTGAGATTTTTAAAAATTTATTTAATTTATGTCATCAATTTTAACAACTGGCTTTTCGTATTCGCCGTGAACCTTTACAGGATCAACTGTTAGACGAGCAATATTGAAGGCATGGTCTCCAATTCTTTCTACTGTTGATGCAATATCGACAAAAACTGAACTTGCAACTGTAGATAATTTTTCGCCTTCGGTAAGTCTTCTATAATGAGATCTTCTTAAATTTTGTTCTAATAAATCCAAGTTTGCCTCATCTTCTCTGAGAGTTTCGTACAAAGCTGAATCTTCAGATTCAAAAACTTCTATGGCATTTACATAGTTATTAATTACAAGCTCATAAATACTATTTAAATCAGCCAAGGCCTCATCATTATATTTTTCTCCTGCCTCATTTATTTCATCAAAATATTCTCCAAGATTTTGAGCAAGGTCTGAAACTCTTTCTACATTTATTTGTACTTGTAAATAATTGTGAATTTCTCCCTCAAGCTCACTTACCAAATTTGATTTAGAAATATCTAAGATATATTTTTGAATTTTTGTATCCATTTCATTTACCAAAGCCTCAGCTTGATTGGCAGTTGATAAATCATTTTTATCTCTTGAATTTAAATATTTTTGAGTTGATTTTATAGTTTCAAGAGCAATTTTACTTTCTTTTATAATGGCAGTTTTTGCTTGGTCAAGAGCTGCTGCTGGGAAAGTATTTATTAGACTTTCTTCAAGTTCAATGTCTGAAACGTCAGAGAAAATTGAATCTTTACCAGGAATAATTTTGTGAAGTATTGTTGATACTTGCTTAATAATTGGAACAAATAAAATCATACCCACAAAGTTAAATGAAAAATGTCCCAAGGCAATTGTCATCATAGGATTAAAGGAAAATTTATCAGAAACAAAAGAAATAAATCCTTCGTAAGGCACCAATAATAGCAAAAATATTGCTGAAATTAAAACATTAAACAATACATGAAATAAACTTGTTCTTTTTGCAGACAAAGAACCACCCAAAGATGCAAGAATTCCAGTTATACAAGTTCCGATATTTGCTCCAAATAAAAATCCTAAAGAAAGATTCAAGCCAATAGCTCCAGACGCATACAAAGATTGAACAATACCAATAAAAGCAGATGAAGATTGAATAATAGCAGTAAGAACTGCTCCAACCAAAACAGCAATTATAGGATTTTTGCCAAGATTTGTAACTATATCTTCAAAGCCTGGAATATTTTTAAGCTCAGCAAGGCTATCTCCCATCATTTTTAGACCAATAAATAAAAGTCCAAAACCAATTAAAATTTCTCCAATATATTTGCCCTTTCTCTTTTTTGAAAATAAAAAAACAATAACTCCAATAAGGCAAATAAAATAAGATAAATAATCTAAATTAAAACCAATCAAAACAGCTGTAACAGTTGTACCAATATTAGCACCCAAAATTACACCGATTGCTTGCTCAAGGCTCATCACACCTGCCCTAACAAAAGAAATAGCTATAACGGTGGTTGCTGATGATGATTGAATTAATCCTGTAATAACAATTCCAACTAGAATTCCCTTAATAGGATTTGACGTATACTTTTCTACATATCCCCTAAGTTTTGGTCCAGCAAAATTTGTAAGAGAATCCCCCATCAAATTAATACCGAACAAAAATATTGCAAGTCCCCCTGCAATAAGGTTCCATTGCAAAGACGATAAAGTCGATAATTGCATAATTCCTCCAAATAATTTTTTTAAGATAAAAGATTTTTCAAAAATCTCACCTAGTTATAATATTATCATAAAAAATATAAAACAACAATTGAAAAATAAATATTTCAAACAAAAAAACAAATTAAAATCAGACAAATATTTTCCCCTTTTAAAAATTTTTATCTGCTAAAAAATCTTTTAAAAAATAAACCAAATTATAATTAAAAATAAAAAAATCTTAAAAAATAAATATAATTGACAGCTAATGATTATTAGCCTATAATGGAATTAAGAAATATTTCTTAGGAGGTCTAATGAATACAAAAGAAAAAATTTTGTCAAAATCCTTGGATTTATTTTCCAAATATGGATATTCTGATATGTCTATGGAAAATCTTGCAAAAGAAGTTGGCATAAAAGCTCCTTCTATTTACAAACATTTCAAATCAAAAAAAGATATTTTTGATACTATCGTAAAAGATGCAATGATTAGAATAGACAATCAAATTGATGATGTGGATGATTACAAAATAATAAAAAATAATCAAAAAACACTAAATATAGAAAAATTATCTATAGATATTTTCAAATACTTACTCCACGATCCCTTTGTTTCAAAAGTTAGGAAAATGTTATCTATAGAAATGTACAAAAATCCACAAGCCATGCAATTTTATGTGGAAAAATTTATCGATAATCCAATGACAAAACAACAAGAAATTATAGATTATTACGGGCTAAGCAAATTTGCTGATTTGAAAGTTTTATCAACAATCTTTTATTCTCCAATTTTACTTGCAGTAAAATTATATGATGCAAATCCAGAAAAAGAAGATGAACTTATAGAACTATTAAAAAAATCCTACGAACAATTAGAAAAAATTATTATATGAAAATTTATTTTTATATTTCAAATAATAAAAAGGAGGAATTATGAATATAAACAATAAAGTCAAAACATACGGTGTAGAAAAAACTTTAAAATATGTTCACAAAGATCCAGAAAAAAATTTGAAAAAAGCAATTGATTTAGCAAAAAAAATTTCGCCAAATGATTATAGAACACAAATAGAAACAATAGATAAAGTAATAAAAGATCCAGAAGATGTTTACCATAAATACATATTAAATATGCTAAACACAATAGATCCTGAAGTGTTCGACAAAACAATTATAAATTTTCTATTAAATTCAGTCTTATTTAGTGAAGATTTAAAAAAAGAAAGTAGAAAAAAATATAAGTGTAATATTCCTTGGACAATTCTTCTAGATCCTACAACAGCCTGCAATTTAAAATGTAAGGGTTGCTGGGCAGCAGAATATGGAAATAGCCTAAATTTATCCTACGAACAAATTGATGATATAATTTGTCAAGGAAAAGAAGTAGGAATCTATTTTTACATTTTTACAGGCGGAGAACCACTTGTAAGAAAAAAAGATATAATAAAAATTTGCGAAAAACACAATGACTGTGAATTTTTGATTTTTACAAATTCAACCCTAATCGATGAAGAATTTATTGGCGAAATGCTTAGACTTAAAAATATAGTTCCAGCCATATCAGTCGAAGGAGAAGAATTTACAACCGATTCAAGAAGAGGCGATGGAGTTTATAATAAAGTTATAGAAAAAATGAATTTATTAAAAGAAAACAAACTTCCATTTGGAATATCATGTTGCTACACTTCCCAAAACTATAAGTCAATAATTAGCGAAGAATTTGTAGACGAAATGATAGAAAGAGGAGCCTTGTTTGCTTGGTACTTCCACTTTATGCCAGTAGGAAAAGGTACAGGCAAAGAACTATTACCAAAACCAGACCAAAGAAAACACGTTTACCATCAATTAAGGAAATTTAGGAAAACAAAACCATTATTTTTCTTAGATTTTCAAAATGATGCAGAATATATCGGAGGTTGCATTGCAGGAGGAAGAAATTACCTTCACATAAATGCAAATGGCGATTTAGAACCATGCGTATTTATCCATTATTCAGACTCAAATATAAAAGAAAAAACCCTAGTAGAAACTCTACAATCACCATTATTTATGGCATACCACGACGGACAACCATTTAACGAAAATATGCTAAGACCATGTCCAATGCTAGAAAATCCAAATTTATTAAGAGATATGGTGAAAAAATCAATGGCAAAATCCACAGATATACTAGAAAAAGAAAACGTAGACGATTTGTGCGACAAATGCGAAGACTACGCCAAAGATTGGAAGCCAGTCGCAGAAGAATTGTGGAATAAATAAACTCTAAAAATAAATCGAATTAGCAAAAATCCCTTTTATTAAAAGGCAATTAAAAAGTGCCTTAAAGGCACTTACAACTAAAAAATAAACAAATCCTCATGCAAAAATTTTAAAAGCCTAAAATTTGTATTTGAGGATTTGTTTTTATTTAAAACACATTCAAGAAAAAACTTAATCACTTTTTCCATCTTTCGAATAAATTGTCTCAAGTCTTTCATCTTCATTTACCACTTCCATTTTAATTATTTCATCTCCCGAAACATAGCAGATTACATAAGTTTTTTCACTTACCCCTTGCCTTATTTCAAAAACATTTTCATCTTCTAAGACCTCTCCATTAGCTTTTCCTATTTCTTTTAAAAGTTTTTTATAGTCAGTACTTTCTCTTATAAAATTTCTAAAAAAATCAACAGAAAGCTTCCTATCAACGGGCTCATATTCTCTTCTATTTCCATACAAAATCATAGTTTTGTAATCTTCACAAGCTTCTTTTTGCACATATATTCCATCTTTAGAATGCCAAAGGAAATATCCATCTTCGTAAGCATTTTTTGTCGACAAATCAATAATGTGAATCCCTTGATTTTTTGGATTATTTTTATCCGAAGTTACAACTTTCATATAAATAAAAAATTCTTCCTTACCCTTTTTCAACATCAAATCAGCATCCAGACACCAATAACTCTTATCTTGAATGCCTTGTGTACGAGTCAAAATATCATTCCTATCAAAATCGCTGGATCTAGCATTTACTTTATAAAATTTCAAAAAATCATTTAATTTCTTATCAAACTTATCCTTATTTCTTACATTTTCTGCAAACATCTTCTTTATAGCTTCCTTATCATTTTCATCAGCCGCACTAAGAAAATCCGTAAGAATGTTAGAAAAATCCTCATCATCAGAAGAAAATAAATAATCAGCCATAAAAGCTCTCCCACATCCAGATAAAAATATAGTAATAAATAAAAAAATTCCTATTATCCTTTTTTTAATCATTAAATTTCCCCAAATTATTCCTATAAAATTATATATCAATTGTTAAAAATTTCACTTAAAATAAAATTCAAGAAAAAATTTCATCAAACAAATCATTTTGGCAATCCAAATGTCCAACAAAGCCAACAGGAATTTTCCCGCAAGTTGCATCAATAATCTCCCTTGCACCACTTTCCCCAAAAGCCCCACAAAGCTCAATCACATCAGCAATCCCAATTAAAGATTTAGCAACCACTTTAGCCTCATCCAAATTTCTAACACCAATAATTTCAGCATTATCGTTTTTTCCAATGGCTTTCCTATCAACCTTTGAATCAAAAGGCCCTATAATTATATAAATAAATTTCATAATCCCTCTCTTACTGCAGTGTTTCTTTTGCAAACTTCCTAATATCTAAATTTATCATACATTTTCTAATGAAATATTCGTTAAAACTAATTATATTTTTCGAATATTTTTACTACCCAATTCTTATAAATTTTTCAATAAAGATCATTTTACTATAGTAGTTACAACAGAGATTAGAATTATCCCTATAATAGAAATTATCGGCCAATGATTTTTAAAAATATTATTTCCAGTATAAATTTTTCCTACTGATCTATAACCACTGATTATGTCTTTACTATTCATAGCTGAAATCATATCATCTGTAACTCCAGGAGTTACTTTTGTTATAGAATTTAATACATTTCTACTTGCAGCCGCTTCTTCTATGTCCAGCATATTCTGTAAAATCCATTCTTCAAATTCTGTACGTTCTCTGTTACAAAAATTAATGTATCTTGTCATCATTCCCACCTGAATTCTTCCAACAAAAAATACAATAAGCCCAATAACTAATGTAGCAACTGTAACAACAAGCATAAAAACCTCATCAACGTCACAAAACATTATTATAAAAGAAAGGATCCCCCCAAATAATAAGTCAATCCCCCAATTCGACAAATAGAATCCTCTTCGAAGTCTTTTAGTAACTTCTTCCGGAGAATAAACAATCTTATTTTCATCGAATTTCTTAAAAATACGAAAAATCAAATATGAAGGAATTCCTATAATAGCCAATGCTATAAGTAATAAAACAATGATTTCCATACAACTACTACCCCTTGTTAAAAATTATATTTATAATTATATTATATCATTCATTATAAAAATTCACATTTGTATTTTTTCAATATACAATACAAAAATTATTGTAAAACTGATATTTCCACCATTCCCCAACTTATTTTCTCTCTGTTGTTTTTACTTATAAAATGCTTATCTATTAAAAGTAAGACTATATTTATACAATAAAAAATTATATTTCAAACAAAAAAATGCAAGATGAATAATTCAATCTTGCATTTAATATCCGAAATACTGTAAGCTTTTGAAAAGAAACTAGGTTAATTTTAATGATTTTTAATCATCTTTCACCACGATAAACGTATATTTTTAGGTATTTCAATTTATCTTGTATCTTATTCCCGCTAGATATGCCTATTGATATTGTTTTGTATAAACGGTACAAAATAAGTGTTATTATTATATGTTTTAGTCTCATCATCCAGTTAATTACTGTTTATCTGATTTTTTTCAAGCATAAATTGATTTTTTCAGATCAAGATTTATATTTGTTTAAAATATTCATTTAATTTTGAGTATACTTTTTTCTTTGTCCTTACTCTATTAAAAATATATTCACTAAACTCCATTGCTGAAATTATTGCTATATCCGCTTCATAGAAAGTTGGGAAATAGCCACCATGAACAATTCTATTCCTCAATTTATAAGTATTATTATACCAATTATAAATTGGTGTTTCTTCTCTAGTTATATCCCATATCCCCCCCAATATATCTTGCTAATTGTTTTTTTACTATACTCATAAAGCTCTCATCCTCAATTTTATTTTCTATATCTAATTCACTCACACCTGAACAAATTAAAACTTCTCTATAAATGATTCTAATTAAAATCTCAATATTCGTCTGAATACTTATAACAGCCTCATCGTAGCATCCCTCTCTGAATTTCCTCCTAGCTTTTAAAACATACATTTCCGAATATATCAAAGGATTTGATTTTTCATTATAAATATTATAAATTCTGAGACACTCATAAATTTTTTCTTGCTTTAAACTTTCTTTTTTATATGGCACATTCATATTAAGCATAAATATACTTTTCTCATTTTTTATTTCCTCTAGATTTACTAAATTCATAAGTATTACAGGAAAGAGCATCTCTTTGGTCACTCTGAAGCAACTATCATCTTTTGTACAAACACCATAAGCTATAATTTGTTTGTTAAGCTCTTCTAATGAATAATCAAATAATTTATTATTTATTTCTTCATAAGTTTCTTCCTTGTATGTCTCAAAATTATAACTTATCGCAACAATAACAGAAGTATAATACTTTTTTACAGGTAAATCCTTATGTTCCACAATAATCTCTTCACGTTCATGTGTTTTATAAAAATAATGCAATATACAGTTTTCTTTTGTAAAATTAAATAAACTCTTATCTTCCAATGCTAATTGAAATGGCAAAGATATCTCAAATTCTAAAAATCTATTTATATCAAATTTAACATTTTTATAATGTGGCTTAATTTGGCTATAAAAAAAATCTTCTCCAATAAGAAAAGTTTTCTCATTTCCCAAACAACATTTTTTATATTTTTTCCCACTTCCACATGGGCAAGGATTATTTCTACCAATTTTCATAATTATTCCTCACATAATCACAATCCAACTTCCATAACGCTTTGATCCAATTCTTTATATCATTTTCTTTAAATGTAAAGATTTCAATGTCCTGTCGATAGCTCTCTTTGCTGCACCTATTTTTTTGAAAGTTGAATTGATTTAAATCTTGGATTTTCTATAAAAATTTCTATCACTTTCTTTTCAGTCTTATTCAATACGACACTAAAACCGACATTTTTATTGCCGATATAGCCAATTACTTTTTTCTCAAAAGGAATAGTACATCTAATATAGTTACTTCTAATTTCAAAAACGTCTTCCCCATATTTCTCTAAAAACTTCAACAATTTTGTAAATTCCAACCACAAGTCCATTATCTTTTATACCAATTAGAATTGTTCCTCATGTACCATTAGGGAAGATACTATTTCCTTTGTATTGTATCTTTATTTTTTCTTTTAGTTCCAATGTTTCTGAATCAATTTATCGGTTTATCGAAATCCTCATCTAATATAATTATTATATCAGATTTGCGATAAAGCTAGAATTCTAAACTAACAATTTATTGTCGTATTATATAATTATTTGCTAAATTAATTAATAATCTAATTTTACCAATTAATTTTAATCATTTTTTTATAAAGGCTATTTATGTTAGATATATCTATGAAATTATGTTAAACTTTTGCCATATACTCTTATTATAAAAACAAATGTAGGCTTAAAATTCAAAAATGAAAAATATTCTAATTTAGAATAATCTATAAAATAATATAAAACTAAGATTCTTAAAATAAAAACATGTACACAAAAAGACCGCAACTTTAAACTACGGTCTAATTTTTTGCCCTCAAGTAAAGTACTTGGAAGAATTATTTAGTTTATTCTTTTTTACAAATGTTCCCATTTTAATCCCAGTTACAGTTTTCGATTTTCTATAACCGTTGATTTAAGAGGCTCTATAATTTTTTTCTACTAACGAAAATCTCAGTTTCACTGCTTGCCGCGTACTGCGCTATTTTTCGGGTAAAACTCCCATTCTTCTTTTCCAAACGTACGATATATCCCAAACTATTCAAAATACTATATTCTATTTTTTAGAGTATCACCAAATCCATCTAATTATAGGACATTTTCAAATTTTTAGACCTATCCCAGTATCACTCAATCTATATATAATTAATATTTTCTATTTACAAAATTATACTTTCTAATTAACTTTTAAAATCATATATTATTTTACACATCCATAAGATATATAAAATTTATAAATATCTTTTGTAGTTTCTATTAAATATTTTATCCAGTATTTATTGTTTTCATTTCTTATTAACATATTTATAATTAAGTTAAACTTCTATTGAATAAAGCTGTAGGACAAGTAAATCTAATTTCTTTTCCAAACTCTCAATTATATTATATTTTGAAATTTGATTTTGTCTGTCAAGATGTAATTCACGTGATATATTAGAAATTTGAGCATGTACAAGATTATTACTATCAAATCTAGGTACTTTTATATTTTGTAATACATCTATCCCCCTATTAGTAGCTATTGCATATGCATCAATTATTCTAGAAATAACAGGTGAATTTAATATTCCTGATACATAATAAGCTTCTTCCATAGAATTACATTCAAGCATCAAAACTTTTGAATCTACCACAAAAGGACGGTCATAATCAAAATATAAATTTGTAACACTAGGTAAAGTATTATTAAATGTATCCACCGCTACCGCTGCAAAGTTTTTCGTTTGTTCTTTCCACAAGACTTTATATCTTGCAAAAGTATAAGAGCCAATATTGTCCAACCTATAAAAAGGTTGAATATCTGGATTAAAGAATTTACCGTTTTGTAAACGCGAAGCAAACAGAGGCTTTTCATAGACCTTTAAATATCTTAATGTTTTTGGTGCTCTTCGAGCTAAATCTTCTTCTTGAATTCCATATAAGTTTTCTAAGTCATGAGGTATCAGCATAAATTCAAATGATTTTACACGCCATTTTTCAATGTTCCTTCCACCAAGCATTGGATATATAAATTCTTGTTCAACTTTCGCTCTTCTTTCTCCGATATCTTTGATATCTTTTCTTCTTTGCCTTGAAAAATCACCAGATACAATTATTTTTTCGTTGTCTTGTTTAACAACATCTTTTAACACATACACACCTTTTGCACCTGCGGGTTCTACTCCTTTTCTGCCTCGATAAGGAGAAACTATATTAGAATTAGTAATAGTGTTTGCAATGCTATAAAAATCTTTTTCTACTGTTAACCATGCTGAAGTTTTATCACTTAGATCTATTGGCTGAGCAATTTGTTTACTGGAGAAAAACTTTGATTTCACCATACTCCATGTCGAGTGCGAATCTAATCGTTTCTTTCCATTTATCTGTATCCACCTTTTATAATTTTTAAACGGATAAGTCATTTCTGTGCCTTTTTTAAACACAGATAAAATTGTCGGTATCGTAAACAAATGCACATCTGAAAAGTCATTAACTATTTCGACTGAAAACGGAATGTTTTGATTATTCCTTGTAATTTCAAATTTTCTAAATCCTTGTCCTCCCTTAGCAGACTTTAAAAATGATGCTGGAAGAAGAAACGCTAATTTTCCACTATCTTTTAAATACTGGTCTATTGCAACATATACTACAGCCATCCCAAAATCATCATGAGTTGTTTTTTTATCATATGCATTTTTTTCAAATATCCCATAAGATAACCATACATCTAAAGTTCCTTTTCTATAAGCGTTTGACATAGATTTCCAAGCAATCCAAGGTGGATTTCCTACAACATAATCAAATTTATCATTTATGATTAACGGTGCAAAACTATTCTTCAAGATAATGGGCCAAAAACTATCATGTCCTTGCATATGAAGCATATATAGTTGTTCATATAATATGTAGACCATATCTTTGTATCTTTCTTCAAGTATATCATTACCAATTATTAAACCCCAGAAGACTTCGAATTTTCCGTGAGACTTTTCATGGATACACTCAGATAAGTATCCTAAAAATTGATTTGCTTTATTAATACTTTTAAACTTAGGTATCTTAAAATCTCCTACAGTTGTTTTAGTTAAAAGAGCTTCTCCATTATCTTCAGAATAGACTATAGGAGCTAAAACTGAATCGGCAATATAAATCGGAATATCAATTTCCTCTCCAATCCAATCATCGGGATTATAATTATATCCCGTAGAAAAATAAGCAGAAAAAATTGCTATAATGTAATTTGCTCTTGCAGCTACAACAGAGATAGGATTAATATCAAAACCAACTATATTTTCACATATTGTATTAATTTGAGATTTAGTAAAATATCCATTTTTATGATTAATTGCACGTTTTAGTGCTTGAATTATAAAATTCCCACTACCACATGTAGGGTCAACTATCTTCTTACTAATATCCATTCCTGTATAACCTACTTCATTCAATGTATGTTCAACAATCCAATCCGGCGAAAAGTATTCTCCCATTATATGTCGCATTTCATCAGGGATTAATCCCATATATAATTCTTCAAAAATATCTTGTAGATTTTCTGGTTTAAGAACAAAAGAAGTAAGATCGAACTTTTCAATTACTTTTAAAGTATCATTAACGACTTTTACATCATTATTCCCTTTAGAGAATACAAACCATTCGAGATAATGTGTTTCAAAAAAATTTCTAACTAATCTATTTTGTTCTTTATCTTCACCCATAAATAACCCCATAATTTCAGGTTTAGTCATAGTTTTGAAAGAATTAAAAGATGGATTTATCAAATCTGACAAAAATCTATTTATTAGTAATTTCAAGAAAATATTCATAAATGTTTGTAAAGAAAATAAAAACCATTTAGAGTTTATATCTTTTTCACTATCTATATTGTATAACTTCTTTATAGATGGAATAACTTCAGTAAATTCTGTTTCTTCAGATTCCTCTCCATATATCTTACCAAAAACATGATTCCATTCTTCATATAATGTTCTTGAACGAGGTGACAATTTAAAGGTATCATTGCTAAATACATATTCTTCTAAGTCAGAGTATAAATATTTAATACTTCTTTGTACAAATTTTTTATTAGGATTTATTTTATCTAGTAAATTATTTTTGGTTAAAGCAATTTTTTGATCTTGCTTGAAAAGTAAGATAAGGTAATACAACCCATCTTTAAAATTCATTCTGTCGTATTTAAAAGACAACTTATTTGATGTATAATCAAAAGCATAACGAGCAAATAAAAAAGTCTTTCCATCAAAACCTATCCCATAAACAGAGCTTAACTTTTTATCCTGAATTACTCTAGCATCAGATTCTTTCCATCCAGAAATTGATTTAATGTAGTGTTCTAATCCGTGATCTTCTTTTCCTGGTCTACCATAAAGTGCTTCGTCTACCCCAGATTGTTTATCAAATACTTCATATTTTTTAAACTCAAAAACCAAGTTTTCAAAACTTGCATCTGCTCTTCCACCCTTATAACAAGAAGTATTCAAATTTGGCTCACTATAATAATTATTTATAGCATCAGGATTAACCTCTTGAATAATCGGCTTAATAATATCCGAATAAGTTCTTATTTTAATATCATCTTCATTTTTTGCTGAACGAGGATTAAATCCATTTATTATTCTTTCTAATAAAATATCAGTCCTTAATTTTTGATTAGATTCCATTAGAATATTCCTTTCATATAAATTATATATTTATTATATAATATCTAACAAAACTAGTCAATAAATTTTATTGGTCATGTAAATAATAAAACCGTTAACGCTTATATTAAGCCATTTATAAATTAATTGATTTATAATTATTTTATTGGTCATTGAGTTCTGTGAAAGAATTATATTTGTCATTATGATTTTATCAAAGCAATTATTATTTTTACAAAAAATGTTGCGACATAAAGAATAAATTAATTAATATAGTATATTATATAACAAAATAAATTCAAAATTGAGTATTACGTTAATCTCAGCCCATTATTTTATATATTTATTCGTATACTTACTTATCTTTCTGGCGATAACATCTCCTTACTATGATTAAAAATATTTTTTATTAAATTGCTAATGAGTTCGAATATAATTTTTAAAAACATTCTATAATTAGACAATTTAATTTTAATAGTTTTTGATAATATGTAATAGTATTTAAAAGAGTAATAATAGATTGCAGATTAAACGGTTACATAAGTATTTTAAATTGCTTTCTGTATTTATTAATATTTTCTCTTAATACCCTCTTCTTCCAAAAACATACTATAATCTATTGTGCAGTAATCTTAGTTTTCTTATATCTTTTATCATATAGTTTTAACGGAATATATACATAATATGATTTATTCTATAGATATTTAATGAAGTATTCTTTCTTGCAGTAATTATCTATAATTTCTGAAGAATAAATCAACTTTTGACCATAATTATTGTAAAGAAACGTTACAAGCTTAGTACCGTAACACATGATATAATCTTAAATAATTCATCTTTGTATTAGAAATATAACTATAATTACAACTGTGAGGTAGCTTACTAGGATTTTAAAGATCCGAAATTGTCTTTTCATAAAGTAAATATTTTTAAAATAAAAGTATGTACATAAAAAGACCGTATCCTAAAACTACGGTCTAATTATTTTATCCAAATGTAAAGTCCTTGGAAGAATTATTTAGTTTATTCTTTTTTACTTCCAGTACCATTTGAGTACCAGTAGCCATTTTTCATTCTCTCCCTTTGAGCAAGTCACTATCATACTTGAAAATTACTAAGTAATTTTCAATCCCATTAGCGAATCAGAAGGGCAGCCATCTATCTATCTTTGCACTTCCTGCCAGATATCTGGAGCTTAAATAAATATTTATTAGATTAAGATCTTTTATACCAAGCCTAATTCTATAGACTTTTATAAGTTATTTTCTCACATCCACTTCAACCAGGATATGTAATAGTTAGTAGAAATACTCATATCAATCACATTAAAGATATTTTCAGGACACTTGATCTTTGATTTTATTTCTCAAAAAATACCTGTAGTGGATTCTAAGGATTTCGAGAATCTGACTACCATCCTCCTTCATCTACATATTTAAGTATCAAGAAACATAGTTTGCTTGATGATTCTCTATTTTTTCTAATATTATTTTACTTGCTATACTTGTTAAAGGCAGATTTGCTTAATCCTATTATCGCTAAATGCAAATAATCAAAATGATTACTTGACTCTTTTTAGCCCATGAGGACCTAGTTCATAGACCTTATCAAAAACTTCATCTATAAAATCCCTATAATGAGAAACGGCAATTATTGCTCCCTTATAATCTCTTAGAGCTTTGTTTATCTCAGGTTTAGATAGGGGTGATAGGTTTCTAGTTGGTTCATCTAGGATCAGAACTTCTGCCTTATCTAAATTCATTTTAGAGAAAAATAGTTTTGCTTTTTGCACTCCAGATAGGTCTGATATATTTCTATACATTTCTTCTCTTTTAAAGTTTAGGCTAGCTAGAAGATTTGAAGCTTTGGTATGATTATCTTTTATAAATGAATCAGATATATATTCTATAGCATTTATATCTTTTTTCTCATATTCAAAGTAAGACTGCGGCATATATCCTACTTTAAGATTTAAACTTTGGCATTGATCTTTTAATTTTTTCAAAAGTGTAGTCTTGCCAGCTCCATTTTTGCCAATGATACATATCTTTTCAGGACCTATTATTTTTAAGCTTATATCCTTAGCTAAGACCTTATCCCCTGCCCTTAGACTATCTAATTTGTAGTTTAGGATTTGCTTGCTATTAGCTATTTTTATACTATTATCAAAGAAAATATCTATAGGAGCTTCATAATCAGGTTTTTTTGTAAGCTTTGCTTCCTCTTTTTCTAGTCTTCTTCCAATAGATTTTACAGTATGCATTTTCTCCTTTGGCAACCTACCTTCCACATCATTTTTTGTATCTCTAATGTCATGCTGGACTGCATCGTGGACTCTCTATACCTGAATATTTTTTTATCAAATTCTTCTCTTTCTTTGCAAGCTCTATTTGTTTCCGAATCTATAAAGTTTTGTCTTTTTCTTATATATTCATCGTAAGTATTATTAGATACTGTATGTTTGGCCTCACTCCTTCTTCTAACTTGTTCTAGGTGTATTATCCTATTTGATATATTTGAAAGTAAATTTGTATCATGTGATACAAAGATATAGGGAATTTCTAAATCTTTCATAAAACTTTCAAGCCAAGATAACGATTCATAATCAAGATCATTGCTAGGCTCATCAAATAGGAAAATAGTTGGATTTTTTAATAGTTCAACTACTAAAATAAACTTTATTTTCTCACCACCAGAAAGCTCTCTCATTTTTATATCATTTGACAAAATATCAGCTGATAAGTTAAATTCTGCTAGGTATTTATAAAGTTTATTATTGTCTACCGGCTCTACATCTACTTTGCTAAAGAGATATTCATTAGCTGTCAAATCAAAATATTCTTCATCTAAACTTTGCGGTAAATACCCCACTATTTCATTTCCCAGATATATTTTTCCACTAACATCACAGTAATTCTTTACATCATCTATATTAACAATTGATTCTAAGAGTATAGACTTCCCATTACCTTCTTCACCTATAAGACCTACCTTATCACCCTCATTTAAGGTAAAATCAAAATCCTTTAGAATTATCCTATCATCTTCTATTAATTTTATAGTTAAATCTCTTATCTCTAACATAAATCCTCCTTAGGAGAAGCATGCCAGATCATAAATAAAATACAAAAAAGGCCTATCCACAAATAAGTGAATAGACCTTCTCCTCGTGTAAACAAAGCAATCTTATTCACAATATGGCATACTAAAACTAGCCTCAATAGGCTAAAAATAGTATCAAAATTTCCATATTGCTTATAAAATCACTATAAATTTACCTCCGTATGTATTTGTTGATGATAATATACTGGTATTATTTTATTGGTCAAATATTTGTTTTTAGCTTAGTTATCTTTCGATATTTTTTATAATAAAGTCTTTATCTTGTAAGTCACATATTTGACTATAAGTTTTGCCATGCGGCCTTATTGTCAATTATAAGTCATTATTTTTATTTGACGTAATACCAACACCCTTTATCCTATCAAAACTTACAAATTTTAAAATTGGACTTGATCCTAAGAAAATATTGAATCCATCTTTTCTGATACCCGAAAAAAACATTACGGTATAGATCAATAATACTGCCGAGATAACAATGGCATATCCCAAGACTGTATTATCTAGTCTATATCAGAAGCCACTAGCAAGTAAAGCAAATATAGCCGATATAAATCCAAATATCGGTTTCTTTTTTGTGTTTATTATATTATTTCTATGGATTATGAAATTATAGATTGTTGGGACTAGTAACATTAGAAAGACAATATATTCTATAATCATTTTCTACTTATCCATATTAGTATAGTATTGTGATTTTTACACATATATTTTATAGTTTTTCTTAGCACTCTCTAAAAACATTAAAGCTATCTGCTGGAGAACAGATGTTATTTATACTAAAAGTTGTAGATTAGAACGATTAATACCCATTATAGTAAGGACTTCCTCAAACGGAACTGTCTTAAATTCATTATCATAGCGATTTAAAATTCTTATTAACTCTGAATGAAATTTTTTAAAATATTTTTTATTTAATAAAATCTTTAGATATAGAATTGCTACTATGATTTTCCTATTATCATAATTATTATATCCCAAATAATTGGCAACGTTTGATACTCTTATATTTCCAAAGTCAGAATTGTAAAGTCTTTCATCATGAGCACACTTATTTCTTACTAAATTTACAATCTTTAATGCTGCGCTTATATCCTTACTATCAATTCTTAGTGTTGGTGCTGATTTATATTGTTTGTTAAATTTTTCAGAATAATATTTTGCAATAGTATTCTTATCTGAATCTTTTAATATACTATACAAATAAGATAAATTACCTACGGTAAGATAATTTACCAAAACCCAAAAAGGTACAGAGCCATGATTTTCTATGTAATGTTTTATAGCTCCGTCCTTACCAACTTTATTATGAATTGTTTTTGTTAAAATTGATATTTGTTGCAATACTTTTTTAGGGTTATCATCAACATAGTTTTTTATTTCTAAATAAGAATTCGGCTTACTATACTTTTTTGAAAACTCATGTGATAAAACTGTTTTGAATGAATTTTCAAAAATCAATATATATTTTAAGAACAGTATTCTTAATTCTCTATCAAATAAAAATAGTGCTTTCAATTCATTAAAATGGGTATTTTGTATATACTGTTCAGGAATTAAAGGTTCATTATTAGAATCTTTTTGTAGGAATAAGTCTTTATATCCATTTATAACATTATAATAATTTTCTTGCTCTAAAAATCTTTTTGGCTTACCGTCTGTAGGGACAGAAAGCCCTCTTTCTCTCAATATTTTTAATTGTTGATTATAAGTCTTATATTCTTTCACTCGCTCTCCTCATAAAAAAATGGCCAGGGCATCGTATGCTTCCTGACCTAATCTTATATTTATAATATATGACCAATAAATCTAATTGTCAAGTATCACAGTAAACTTTTAGGATAGTATATCTGCCTATCTTTATTAAACTCTTATCAAAACTTTTAAATCTTAAGGTTGTGCGCTCTCACTTAGTTCTCTGGATGCGCTTAAACCTTCGATTATTCACTTATATCAGAGATGAAAAATGCTTCGCATTTTCCACCCAAGATGGTGGGACTAACGAAAATCCCGTTTGCTACGCAAACTCTTTAGCTGCTACCGCAGCTGATTTTCGGATAAGTCGACCGAAATCAACAGTCGATTTACTTCCATTCTTCTTTTCCAAACGTACGATATATCCCAAACCATTCAAAATACTGCATTCTATTTTTTCTAATACCACTAAATCCATCTAATTATAGGACATTTTCAAATTTTTAGTCCCGTCCCAGTCCCAGTACCGGAGAATATAATGTATTATAAGAATCGACTTATTTAATGTACTTAGATTAAATCACTTATAAACATGGTATAATATTATAGAAATACTGTACAAAGTAGAAGATTAATTTGAGGTGAGTTATGGGATTTTCCTATGATAAATTATGGAAAAAATTAATAGATGAAAAGATGAATAAACTAGACTTACAAAAAGCCATAAAAACAACTCCTCATACCATAGCTAAAATGGGACGAGATGAGAATGTTAGTATGGAAATACTGAGTAGAATTTGTAGGTACTTTAAATGTGATATATCGGATATATTGGAGTATAGAATTGAAAATACTAATGATTGAAGATGACAGCACAATTGCTTTTGCTGTTAAAACTTACTTAAACAAACATAATATTGAAACTATTATTTATAACAAGCTTTCTCTGACAGAAAATCTTAATTTTAATGATTTTGATTTAATTCTTCTTGATGCTAATCTTCCAGATGGATCAGGCTTTAATTTTTTAAAATGGCTGAGAGGATTTTCTGACATTCCTGTAATAATGCTTACTGTAAAAAATGAAGATGAATATGTTATAAAAGGTCTTTCCCAAGGAGCAGATGACTATATTACAAAACCTTTTTCTCTCCCTGTCCTAAAGGCGAGAATAGACAATGTATTTAGCAGAAGAATAAAAAAGGTTGATGAGCTGACTTTTGAAAATTTATCTTTAGATCTTATATCAAAACAAGCTTCGATAGATGGAAAAGATTTAGACCTTAACTTAAAAGAGTTTGCTATATTGGAAATGCTTTTAGAAAATCAAAATATAAATTTACTAAGAGAACGAATTTTAGATTATGTTTGGGGTTATGATTTTTATGAAGTTAATGACAATACCCTAACTGTCACCATAAAAAGACTCAGATCTAAACTTGAAGATTATGGTAATCATATAAAAACAATAAGAGGAATAGGATATAGGTGGGACAATGAGTAAAAACAAAAATATTTTACTTGTATTAATTTTAAATTTATTGATGTCTTTGTTTGTAATTTATCTCAATCCAAGATTCGATATTCTAACACTTATTGGCTTTCTAGGTATAAATATAATTCTGTTTATAGTTATTTCAAAAATTGGAAAGGAAAAAGAGAAAGCTCTTGAGGATAAGATTAATAATATATTTAGCCTCCTCCATTCACTTGATATAGACTCGGATAATTATGAAATTATAGACGATGAATTTGGCAAACTCAGAGATGAGATTATTAAAATTATTATAGAAAACAAGAGAATAGCTGAAAATGCAGAGAAAAATAAGGAAACTTTAAGAGAATATACTGAAGACATTGCCCATCAAATAAAAACTCCGTTGACTGGATCACTATTATTGTTAGACCTATTAGAAGACGAAATTGATAATGTTTCAGAAGAATATATAGAAAGACTTATAGATAATTTACTTAGACTCCATAACTTATCTGACATTTTATTAAAATTGGCAGCCCTTGATTCTGGGACAATAGAAATGGCAAAAGATAGTATATCAGCTAGAGAGTTAGTTGAAGATATCATACGAAACCTAAAAGATTATTTTATAAAAGATAATATTGAAATTCCTCTTTATGGAGATGATTTTGATCTTATATGCGATAAGAAATGGACCTATGAAGCACTTTTCAATGTGATGAAAAATGGTATAGAAGCTACAGAAGGTAGACAGATAGAAATCCAACTTAAAGAAACAAATCTATATAAAAGTATTTTTGTAGAAGATTTTTCTAAAGGTTTGGATCGTGAAATGTTAGAAAAAGTTTTTAAACGTTTTTATAAGCTGGATCCAAATTCGAAAGGCTATGGAATCGGGCTTCCTATGGCAAAATCTGTAATGGAAAGACAAAATGGAGAGCTTTTATATCATAAGGGGAAAAAATCAAATGCCTTTGAACTGAGATTTTATAACTGATTAATTATGGCTGTGTAAATAAAGCACAGTCATTTTTTCTAGTCACTTTCCAGTCACTTAAGTCTAATATCATCTAAGAAAGATAAGGAGGACTAAATATGAATATTGTAAAAACAGTAGATTTAACAAAAACTTACAATAGTGGAGTAGAAGTACACGCTCTATCAAATGTGAATTTTGAAATGGAGAAAGGAGATCTTGTCGCCATTATTGGAGATAGCGGGTCAGGAAAGTCTACCTTGCTTCATCTATTAGCAGGAGTAGATACACCAACAAGTGGGGATATATTTATTCAAGATAAAAATATTACCAAGTTTAACAAAGACGAAATGACAGTATTTCGCAGAAGAAATATTGGAGTTGTCTACCAATTTTTTAATTTGATTCCAAATATCAACGTTCGAAAAAATATCCTACTTCCTCTTTTATTGGACAATAAAAAAGTAGATGAAGAATATTTAAAGGAAATTTTGTCAATATTAGGAATAGAAGGAAAACTTGATAGGTATCCAAAGCAGTTATCAGGCGGAGAACAACAAAGGGTTGCTATTGCTAGAAGTCTTATTACAAGACCTGCCATCATTCTAGCAGATGAGCCTACAGGAAATCTTGATAGAAAAAACTCAGAAGAAATCACAGGACTTTTCAGACTTATAAATAAAAGATTAAATTCTACAATTATGATCATTACTCATGATGAAAAAGTAGCAAATTCTTGTGATAAGGTCTATAGAATGGTAGATGGTAGGTTAAATTTCTTAGGAGATGGAACTTATGAAAATTATTAATGACCTAGCTGATGGAGCTGTAAAAGATAATAAGAAAGACAGTTTTGCTATTAAAATTTCCATACTTTTAGCAGTTATATTGCTAGGTACAGTTGTATTTATTGTAGGATCCTTAAAATATGACAAGTATAACTACGTAAGAAAAACTATTGGAGACTACCATGTAGCAATTACTGAAGTTGATGAAAAACTATATGATAAATTAATAAATGATACGGATATAGAAAAAATTTCTTTTAATAAAATCATAGAGACAGATTTAAATGCAAATATTTATGAAAATGGAAAATATAGCAACCTATTAACTGGCTATGAAATTAAAAAAGGAAGAAAACCTAATAACTCAAGCGAACTATTAGTGCCAGAAAGATTTTTAACAAAGAATAAAAATTATGATATAGGCTCTAAAATTACTGCAAGTGATAAAACTTATATTATAGTTGGAGTCTATGATGATTATGGATATTCTTTTGAAAAGTCTATGTTTCTTACTTTGGCTGATAGTGATAAAAAGATAGACTTATTAAAAAACAATGGAGGTTTAGAAGCCTTAATTTGGTATAAGCATCCAAGAGATACTTATACAAAGACTAGGGAAATTTTATCTACTATGAATATAGACGAGAAGTCTTCAATAGACATAGGAAGACTATCTTATAATACAGATATTTTAGAGTATAAGTTGATTTATCCTCAAGGAATATTTCCGCCTAAGTCAGTGATAAAATCTGCTGTAGAAGAGTATAGTGCGTATTTTTTTCTAGTTCTTCTATTTGCTTTTATTATCTATGGTGCATTTAACGTATGGAACAATAGGGATTTAAAAGAAATTGCCCTATTAAAAAGCACAGGTATGACTGCAAAACAAGTTAAAAAAATGATAAAAAAGAAAGCCTTTAAGCTATCTGCATTGCCAGTAGCCTTAGGTACACTTCTATCCTGGGTTTTCGCAAACTTATTAATGTATTTAATGTGGCTTAATAACTCAGTATCCTATAAGAATATGTCTGAGATAATTGGAGAAAGTTTTAAGGCACCAGATTTTCACCTAGTTTATTTAGATCCTACTTCTATTTTAATAATTATTTTATTATCGCTTTTGACAGTATATTTATCTGCGACAATCCCTGCTAGGAAAAGTGCAAAATTAAAGATAATAGAAGGTTTAAATGGGATTACAGAAAAAAATATAAAATTAGGAAAATCAAAAATAAATGGACCAATAGAAAAGACTTTAGCAAAAGATTATTACAGGTCTTATCGTTCAACCTATAGAATTATTGTAATTTCCATGGCTCTGTCTGCCTTTGTACTGACCACAGTCTTAGTTAGCCAGTCCTATAGAGCTTTGAATGAAAAATATAACTCTTATAAAAGTCCTTACAATTTTAATTCAAGTATTTACACTGATAAGAGTTTAGATGAACACTTATTATATGACTTGGAAAAAATTGAAGGAGCAAAAGACCTTCATTTATATCAAAGAAATGATACTAAGTTTTACCTTGACGAAAATAAAAATTTTATTTCTAAAGACTTAAAAGATTCTTTAGCTAGTGGAAAAATAGCAGAAGATAGACTATATGCTAGTATATACGCTTTAACAGATGAAGATTTTGAAAAGCTTTTAAAAGAAAATAACATCTCTCATGCATCTTATTTATTGCTTAATAAGATAAGAAAAGATAACAAAACTCCGTATGCCTTTAGTGAGTATATAAAAATTTCTGATAAGGGATCCGTAGATATTACTTTAAAATATAATGCAAATGGTAAGTCCATGCCTATAAAAATAGATTCAAGTATCGATGAAATGCCTTATAATATAGAAGCTTATAATGACAATCAAATATCTATCTTTACAAGTGAAAGTGCTATGAAAAAATTTATTGATGAATATGGAATAGATGAAGGCAACCCAGTTTATTATTACTTTGTAAAAATCAAAGCCGATAAAAACAAAGAAAAAGTTTTTGATGATGCTGAAAAAGTGATTTCAAATTATGTTCCAAAATCAGATCATGGAACTTCTACAGAAATTATAAAAGCTGCTATGAATAAAGAACAAATGAGAAATGAAAAACTATTAAATCTTGGCATACAAATCATTCTTATAACAATTGCTCTTTCCAACGCCTACAATAGTTTTAAAGGAAACCTTAGAGCAAGAGCCAATGATTTTAAACTTCTATCCACTACAGGTATGACAGAAAAACAAATGGAAAAGATGGTCTTTGGAGAAGGAAAAATATTGTTTAAAAATATTTTCTTAGCCTATATCTTTATGTTCATTATGGGAATTGCATTGAGAGCATATAGAAGCAACTATGAATTAGTATTTGCGGTAAAAGGTCTGATAACAAATATGAATTATATCCCTCTAATAGTAGTATTTGTATTTATGATTGTAGGAGTTTTACTAGCAATAAAAAGTGGATTTAAAACAATAAACGAAAACTCAGATAATACTTTCAAGAGTATATAAGAAAAAGGCTGTGAGCATTAAACTCATAGCCTTTTTTCTAGCACCAAACTTCCCTATAATAAAAAATCGTATTAGAATCCCATACAAAACTGAACTATTACTATCATTGTCTTCTCGCGTTTTCATAAACTGAATATGTACAGTAGATAGATAACATTTGAATGAAGATACCAAGATTTTTTCATCAGTTTTTTCAATCTTAGTAATGTAATCTATTGCCAAATTTAAAGTTGATTTTATTGGATGTGTTTTTATAATTACCATACTAATCACCAGAACTTTCTTTTGATTTATTAAGAAGTAGGGAATGGATCTGCCATATTTCTTTTGATAATTTTTCTATCTGATTATTCATAGATTCAATTTCATTTTTGTAAATAACACCAGTTGTATTAGTTGCTTTTGCAATCTGGTTTATGTTATTTGTTGCATTTGAAAGTAACAATTACAGGTTTCTAAATGGTTCTAAATCTACAACATAAATTTCTTTTTCTAATACACATTTTCTAAGAAAGTGAGACATAGTTTTGCAATTTGCAAGTTTCATTTTCTTTTCAAAAATTTCTTTTTCTTCATCTGTTAAATATATTTTTAGTTGATTTTTAAATTTATTTTATACTATATGTCGCTTTTAAGTGTACAACCTATCAAATAAAAAAGAGAGTGTATCAGAATTTAATCATTCTGACACACCCTCTTCATTTATATAGCTAACAATATCTCCCTCATCACATTTAAGACTTTCACAAATTCTTGCTAAAACATCCATGCTAACAATCTCATTCTTACCTAACTTATGAAGAGTTGCTGAGGACATCCCTGTATCTAGTCTTAAGTCTTCTTTATACATTTTCTTCTCGTCAAGCAACTTTCAAAGTTTGCTGTAATAAAATGCCATATTTTTCTCTTTCATTGCTATATTATTATTCACGCTTTTTAACTCACAGTCTCTCTTTTATCTCATGAGTTCCTTCTTGTAAAAATTTAATATCATTAAGCCTGTTCATCTCTTCTACTGTTTTCTTCCTTAATTCGTCAGTAGAAAAACCTAGAATCTTTAGAATATGGAACTGTAGTAATATCCTTAGTTCAGCATTTACTAAAGGCAATTCTTCTCTTGAAAGTGCCTTCTCTTCTTTTTCGATATTATAATGAGTATAGTAATTTCTCGTATCTACTACCTTACTGATATATTCTACTTTATTGTAAGAACTAGGCCAGAAGGGTAATATTCCTTCAGCAAAAATTAAATCAGCCAAGCGACTTCTTAGATGTATCTTTTTACTATTTTGCTGATGCTCATCAAGTAAAAAATCGTGCCATTGATTCTGATTCTCATTACCCCTACCAAAATTATAAGTAATTTTTTCAACTCTAGTAATGTAATCTTTTACATCATCAGTGATAAATCTTGCATGAAAAGTCTCTAAAGCTTGAACCAAGTTTAAAAACAAGACTTCTGGTGCTGTAATTTTATTAGAAAAAACAGTAAAGTAAAGATCCAAGACTGGTTTAAGTTTAGAATATCTATTATTCCAATTTAAAAAAATATTTTGATCATTTATATCTCTTAAAGTAAAGATAAATTTGAACGGTCTAATACTTGCAGTAGATTTTTTCTCTCCCTTTCCAAACAACAAATCAGCTTTTAAAAAATGTTTAGTAACAGATCCATCTTTGTTTTCAAATTCTGAATATATTGTTGGGTGTTGATATTTAATATTCTCAATAACTACCTCATTATCAATACCAAGGCCTATAAGATACTGAATAGATAAAATATCATCTAGTATTTCATCAATCTCTTTAGGTTGATTATAAACAAAGTCTACAAGAACACTTTGACGTGCAATAATCTCCTTACTATATGAATTGCTTTCCATACTTCCCTGTACAGGATAAAATTTTATAAGTAAACCATCTCCAAATTTAAAATTAACAGGATCTTCATGTTCCCAAATCAAATTCACACCATAATTTGAGGAATAGTCCCAGTTATATTTGCACAATCTAGACCAATTTATTATCTCCCCAAAGTCAACGGTAACATTTGAAAACATTACCTCATCTTCAGACTTTATTTCTAGCCCCCAGAAAGCAAAATCAGAGTAAATAATTTGTTGTGTATATGATAATAGATATGTGTGCTCTTTACCCGTTTCACATTTATATAACAAAACTTTTGCTCCAGAAAATAAAGTGCCACATATATATGGAATCTTTCCTTTATAAGGTGGTCTAGGCATTGGATTACTATCACTGGCTGGAATAATTAATTCAAGAACAATAAAATTTTTATCCGAATCAATATGCAGTTCTCCTTGAAAAGTTTTCTCACTATCAAAAAATTTCCATGTTCCGCCATATTTTTGTATATTTCTCATCTAAGCCTCCTAAATATGATTCTCTGTATTAGAGCAAAAATAAGGTCCTAATTCTTCTTCATGCGTTTTTATATTTGTCCATGACCAATCGGAAGCGACAAGATATACCTCGTCATATCTATCGAGCATGTCTGCAGTAATTTCTTCAATGTTATTTTCAAAAACTTTATTTTCATCCCAAGGGAAAAAATAAATTGGACCTACTTTATTTACCTTGTCAAAAGTTTTTCTCGCTTCATTTCCGACCAAGTAACTTCCCTTATCAATTAAATCCAAAAAAGCATGCCATATAAAATTACCTGAATCTCTAACTCTAAAATCTAAATCTTTTTTAGAGACATCTTTTGTAAAATGTTTTATCCATTCTTTCTCAAAATTCATAGAGATACTCCGTAGCGTTTTCATCTTCAACTTACTAAAGATTATTATACCAGATAAAATCAAATTTCTCATTTAAAAAGGTGCCGTGTTTCTACGACACCTCGGTTTATTTATTCGATTTTATCAATCAAAGTTTCATTATTTCTAACAAAACTTTGATTAAACTTGAATAGTTCCTCTAACATATTTTTCATATCTGAGTGATAAACTTTCTCAAAATTCTCGTAACGATCTTGTACTTCCTGGAAGGTATCTCTCATGGCGTCTAGTTCCTTAATAAAATCCTCAATGCCTCCTAAACCTAAACATAATTCTCTTTCTTTTTCCAATAATCCTTGTTCATTCATATAAATTTTCATTCTTTCTTACTCCTGATATTCTTGTATTTTTTGAATTCTTTTTAATAATAAGCTGTGAATATCCCAGATTTCTTTGGATAACTTGTCTACGTCTTGCCTGATAGCCTGTATGTCATTTTTGTAAATAACACCAGTCATATTAGTAGCTTTTGCAATCTGGTTTATATTATTTGTTACATTTGAAAGTAACCATTGAAGATCTCTAAATGGTTCTAGGTCTACAATATAAATTTCTTTTTCTAATACACATTTTCTAAGAAAGTGGGACATTGTTTTGCAATTTGCAAGTTTCATTTTCTTTTCAAATATTTCTTTTTCGTCGTCTGTTAAATATATTTTAAGTTGATTTTTTCTTGTTCTATTATCCATAATTTTCTCCTTTGCTTATATCTTTTGGGGTCTTAGGGTTCTCCCTAACAAGGTAAAAATCATAAAATTAGATAGCCTTAAAAGCTATTGATTTTTTGATTTTTTCGTAAGTGGGTACTCACTTACTG
>NZ_HE978532.1:158810-195865 GCF_000311745.1 Anaerococcus obesiensis ph10
TATTAATAACAAGTCTTTAATTTATTTTCTAATAATTTTTCAAATAGACATTATTAAGTGTAACTGTAACTTATAAAATATAAACTTCCAAAATTAGGCGAGCTTGTTTTAAGAGTCTGTGTCAACCCTCTATTATCAAGCCATTAATTTATGTAATCCTAATTTAAGAAGATTTATAACGGTAGGTTACAGGTTACAAAGTTACATTTGCATCTTTACTTGATTTGCTGTATCTATTTCTAATTGATTTTCTTTTTTCCATTCTTCTGGCAATAAATTCTTGTCAACTTCTATAAAGTCAGTTTCATTTTCTTTTTTCTTTTCATAGTATAGTTTTACTGGAATTGAGACTCCACTTGGTGATATTCTCTTGGTCTTTGATGACCTAACTGGAATCCATTCTTGGAAATAATTATCCATAATCTCTGAGAAAGACTTTGATTTTATTTGGTAGCCTTGCATGGTTAGTTCTTTGAAACAAGTTATATTTGGATCTGCACTTTTCGGCTTATATTCTTCTAAGAAATATCTAATGTCTTCCACATCTGGGTTTAGATATTTGAATTTTTCTTGTTCCTTATACAAGTCTTTTAAGAGATTTTTTGGTATAGTCCATGCGTGAGTCTTGTTTTTAAAGATCTCATATCCCAAGGCTAGAGCCTGATTAAAATCTTCTCTTATGCTAGATATATATTCTTTGTCTGAGATTTTTTCTTTATTATTTTTATCTGGATATATAGTTCTTACTCTTTTATTTGGGTTGCATTCAACAGGTAAATATCTTCTTTCTCCAGTATGATCATTAAGGAAAGTTCTTTCATTTAATGTCCCTATGAAGATACAAGCTCTAGGCACATCTGTTGCATATTTTTCGTAGGGTATTCTTATCCTATCGCTTAGTTTTGATAAAAAAGATTTAGCTTCATTAGCCGATTTTGCATTTCTTAAAGCAACGAATTCTTCGATTTCAACGACAGTTTTACCCATAAGGTTCATGACGGCATCCTTGCCTTGAATGTTTTCTATTGTGCAAAACCAATCGTCTGTTATTGACAGGTATCTTGCAAAAGTCGATTTACCTATACCTTGTCCACCAACTAAAACAATCATCTCATCAAACTTAGATCCTGGATTAAAAATTCTTTTTATCATGCCCAATATCATATGTTCCATTATCCAATTATTAAGCTCTGTATCATCTGCTCCCAAATACATTGGTAATAGTTTTCTAATGGCATTTTTATCTCCATTCCATTTTAAATTTTGAAGATATTGCTTTGGCGGACTCACTTCATACTGATGAGCTACAAAACGAATAGCTTCCCACATTTTATTGGCGTTATAATTAATTCCAAAATGTTTTTCTATCTCTAATCCTAGTCTATTGTTTAAAGAATCATCCCAAAGTCGTATTTGATTTTCCTTTATATTTCTTTCTCCGATAATTTTCCCCTGGAATTTTATTTCATTAGTAAATTTATCAAAGAATATTTGTCCATCAATGATTTTTTGATTTTGGCAATATTGGGGATTTAAAATAGCAGTTACAATATTACCAGTAATTTGTCTAACCGTCCCCTTATCCGTAGTTTGTAAGTCTAAAAAGGCGTAAGTCTGATTTATTTCTGGGAATTTTAATTTAATATATGTCATAAGGCTCATTCCTTTTCTTTTTACAATCATCTAATCTCTTTTTTGTTTTATATTTGTTTTCCATTTTATCCTCCTGTCTGGTATAAATAAGACTCCTGTGGTAAAATGAAATTGTCTAGAGAACACTTCTCACAGGAGTGTATGCCTTTACTCTTTGTAGTAAGGGCTTTTTTCTTTTTTGATTTCTTCATATATTTCTAAAATATAGATTAAAATATCAGTTTCATCGTCATTAAGTTTGCCGAACTTTTTAATAACTTTTGCTAGTTGAAATATTTCCTTGGCTATATTATCAGAAAGTCTATAATCACTTACTAAATTAACTTCGTGATTTAATAGCATTTGTAGAAAATAGTCTTGCTTTTTAAGTCCACTTATTGAAATCTTTTTGTTTATTAGATCATATTCTTCCTCAGAGACTCTGAAATTTAAAATGCGATTTCTTTTTCTATTTTTCTCTTTATTTCTAGTTTTTTGTGAAATTTCATCTAATGAATGTCTTCTAAACATCTTTATCGTCCTCTTCTAATAAATCTTTCCAATCATTTGCCTTGTTATTTCTTACTTGCGTTAAAGACAAAGCCATTTCTTTTTGCTTGCTAGGGAAGAGATGAGCATATCTATAGGTGATGTCAATCGATTCATGTCCAACTCTATCGGCTATTGCAGTTGCAGAAAATCCAAGTTCAATCAGAAGTGAAACATGAGAATGCCTTAAATCATGTATTCTAATTCTTTTTACTTGAGATTTCTTAGATCCCCTATCCATTTCATGGTGGAGGTAACTCTTGGAGAAATTAAATATTAAGTCTTTTGGTTTTAACTTATAAAAACTATCTATATACTCTTTAATCTCTTCAGTTAGAAATTCAGGCATAACTATTGTCCTTATACTTTTTTTAGTTTTAGGAGCAGTTATTACATTTTTCCCATCAATCCTTTGTAAAGATTCATCAATTTTTAATGTATGCCTTTCAAAATCAAATTTCTCTTTTGTCAAGGCTAATAATTCTCCCATTCGAAGACCACACCAATACAAAAGTTCAAAAGCATAGAATGATTCAGGTTTATCTTTTATAGCTTCTATAAATCTTTCATATTCATCTTGAGTCCAAAATAGCATTTCATCAGCCTCTTTTTCACCCATGGAACCAACATCACGAGCAACATTAGTTTTTAAATTATAATATCTACAAGCATGATTTAAGATACTAGATAACTGGGCATGAATAGTTCTCAAATAGGTAGGAGAGTAGTTTCTCCCATTCTTATCCTTAATCTTCATAAGCTCATTTTGCCATTGAATTATGGTTACATTACTTATCTCATTAAGCATTAGATCACCTATATAGGGAAGTATTTTTTGATTTACAATTGCTTCTTTTGTCCTCCAAGTATTTTCTCTTATTCTTGGTTTTCTATCTCTCTTATAAAGTTCAAAAAACTCCCTAAAGCTCATCTCAATCGATTCAGAATGTTGATTTAAGAATTCTTGTTCCCATTTTAATGCTTCTTTTTTTGTTGAAAATCCACGTTTTTTCTTAGTTAATTTTTCTCCTTTCCAGTTGGTGTAATAAAACCTGCAATACCAAGTTTTATTTCCACTCTCATCTCTGTATGCTGGCACTTTAAACCTCCTTTGTATTTGTTGGTTTATAGCAATACTTTTCCATAAAGTATTCTCTATTTACCTTTCCTCTTTGTACACGATAGCCTAATTTAAGTAAGTCCTGATTCATATCGTTTATTATCTGATATGCTGTTGTCCTGCTTACGTCAAGAAATTCTTGTACATCTTTTGCATTCATAAAAATACCTTTCATAATGTCCTCCTTTTATAGTTTGTAAGGTTCTACATCCTCAAAAAAGGCGAGCATTAATTTATATGTCTTACAATTTCCGTTCAATGCCGAACGGTATGTATATATAATAACAGTTCATATTTGTTCTGTCAAGTTTTTTCTATTTATTTTTTTTCTAAAATATTCAGATACTTACAAATATTTACAACAGAACAGTTTTGTTGAGCTTTTGTTCGTTTTGTGATAAAATATTTATAGTTATCGTGAAATAAGGAGGAGTTAGTTTGATTTCTGGAGAAAAATTAAAAAAGTTAAGACTTATGAGAAACTTAACTCAAAAAGAACTTGCCATTAAGTCTGGTTTGACAGATGCTGCTATAAGAAATTACGAGCTTGGAAATAGATCCCCAAGTAAAGAACAATTACAAAAAATATCTGAAGCACTTGATTGTGATATATCAGCATTAATTAATCATGAACCTAATTCTATTTTTGAAATAATGCATATAATTTTTGATTATGAAAAAGACATGAAGTTTAGACCGTTGGCAGATGATGGAGAAATTACTGGACTTTTATCAAATGATGTAGACTTCAATAATTTTCTTATAGAATGGAATGAGATGAGAAAAAAGCATTACAACGATGAGATAACAGACGAGGAATTTGAAGATTGGAAGTTATCTTACCCTAAAAAATCAAGATTTTTAAAATAAAATATGTACGCAAAAAGACCGCAGTCTAAAAACTACGGTCTAATTTTTTGTCCAAATGCAAACCACTTGGAACTATTATTCAATTTATTCTTTTTTGATTTCAGTACCATTTGAGTACCAGTAGCCGTTTTTCATTCTCTATATAGCTTGTAATTAAGCTATTTTAGAAAATTTTGCTACTATTCCCATTCAATTGTTCCTGGTGGTTTTGAGGTTATGTCGTAGACTATTCTTCCTACTCCTTTTACTTCGTTTATCATTCTATTTGATAGGGTTTGTTGGAGTTCGTATGGCATATCGAAGGCTTCTACTGTCATTGCATCTTTGCTTGATACTGCTCTTACTACTACTACGTAGTCGTAAGATCTTTCGTCGCCTTTTACTCCTACTGTTCTTAGTGGGGTAAATACTGTGAAATATTGCCAAATTTCTCTGTCTAATCCTGCATTTTTTACTTCTTCTCTTAGGATTGCGTCGGTTTCTCTAACTATTTCTAATTTTTCTTCTGTTATATCTCCCAACACTCTTATTGCAAGTCCTGGTCCTGGGAATGGTTGTCTCCATACCATTTCTTCTGGAACGCCTATGCTTTCTCCAAGCGCTCTTACTTCGTCTTTGAAGAGTTCTCTTAGTGGTTCTACTACGCCTTCAAAAAGCATATCTTCTGGAAGTCCACCTACGTTGTGATGGGATTTTATTACTGAACCTTTTCCTTTTCCGCTTTCTATTACGTCTGGATAAATTGTTCCTTGTACTAAATATTTTGCATCGCCAAATTTTTTGGCTTCTCTTTCGAAAACTTCTATAAAGTGGTTTCCTATTATTTTTCTTTTTTCTTCTGGTTCTTCTACGCCTTTTAGTAAATCAAGAAATTCTTTTGAAGCATCAACCATTTTTACGTTTAGTCCAATTTTTTTGTATTGTTCCATAACGGATTTTGCTTCGTCTTTTCTTAATAAACCATGGTCTACAAATATGCATTGAAGATCATTTCCTATTGCTTTGTGTACAAGTGTCGCTGCTATTGTTGAATCTACTCCACCAGATAATCCACAAATCATTTTTTCTCCAGCATATTTTTCTTTTATATTTTCTATGGTTTCTTTGGCTAAATCTTTCATTATCCAAGTCTTTTTTGCTTTACAAATATTTAAAACGAAATTTTCTAATATTTGAAATCCGTATTCTGAATGGGCAACTTCTGGATGAAATTGTACGGCGTAGATATTTTTTTCTTCGTTTTCAAATCCTGCTATTGGACAGTTCAATGTCCAAGCAGTTTTTTTGAATCCATCTGCAATTTTTGTGACTTGATCTCTGTGATTCATCCAAATTATTGATTCTTGTGCTACATTTTCATATAATTTTGATCTTTGGTCAACAAATAAAGGAGTTTTTCCGTATTCTCCTTTTTCTGCTTCGCTTATTTCTCCATCAAAATGATAAGCTAAAGCTTGCATGCCATAGCAAATCCCAAGAACTGGCACGTTTAAATTTAAAATTTCTGGATTTAATTTTAGACTATCGTCACTGTGAATTGATTGTGGGCCGCCTGTCAAAATTATTCCGTCCAAATTTTCAAGATCAAGAGTTTTTAAATCCACATCACAATCATGAAGTGATGCATAGACTCCCATTTCTCTTATTCTTCTTACAATAAGTTGGTTATATTGGCCACCAAAGTCCAACACCATAATTTCGGATTTTTTTTTCCATCTATCCCTCCTATATTTCTCCAAATATTGCAAAATATTTCATATAATCAAGATTATCCATCTTGTAGTAGCTATACTTTATATCTTCATCATACTTTTTAAAGTGTAAATTTTCTATAATAGATTTAAAAGCTCCATTATTTTTTTCTGCTTTTAAATAAATTTCTTTTTTCTCGCCAAGGGTAAAGAAATAATCTATGACTACCTCAAGGGCTTCTCTTGCATATCCTCTGTTTCTTAGTGATTTATTTATAATTATAAAAAGTCCAACTCCATCATTTTTTTCGAAAGCTTTTATAACTCCTATTGAATCATTTGTTCCTTTTTTTACTATATGCCAAAAATTATAGTCTTCTTTTTCTTTATAAAATTTTGAGACTTTTTCGATTACTTCTTCTTTTGTTTCTAAATTTGTAAAATAGAAAAATTTTGAATCTTTTATAAATTCCAGATTTTTTTCTAAATCTTCCTTTTCAAATTTTCTAATAATAAGTCGTCTTGATAAAATAAGTTTTGTATTTTCCATAAGCCTCCTCCACATAAAAAATAAGCTGCAAAAGCAGCATATTTTTTAAGAAAAATTCTTTTTGTAATATTCTAGAACGTCCGTGGCTGTTTGTTCTATTGTCTTTAATGTTACATCAAAAACTTTACAATCCAAATCTTCAAAAACTCCCTTTGCGTATTTTAATTCTCTATTGATTCTTTCCTTATCAAAATATTCGCTTTTTGATTTTAAGCCAAGGCCTTTTGACCTATCTTCTCTAATTTTTGATAATTTATTAGGATCAATAGTAAGACCTATGATTCTTTTTGGATCAATTTCGAAAACTTCTTCTGGAAGTCTTATTTCTGGAACCAAAGGAAGATTAAAAACTTTATAATCTTTTGTTGCAAGAAGCATAGTCACAGGTGTTTTTGATGTTCTTGAAACTCCAAGTAGTAAAATATCTGCCTCTTTTATTCCTCTTGGATCTTTTCCATCGTCATATTTTACGGCAAATTCTATGGACTCTATCATTGAAAAATAATCATCAGATAATTTTCTTGTGAGTTTTTTCTCTCTTAGAGCTTTTTGCCCTGTAACTTCTTCAAAAAGTGAAAGAGCTGGCCCTAATATATCTATAACTTTTATATTTTCTTTTTTAGCTTTTTGTTTCAAATATTCTTCAAGTTTTTTCTCAGCTATAGTTTGGATTATTATTGAATCTTCAGGAATTTTTTCAACAATTTTGTTAATTTTATTTTCACTATCAATATTAAATTTTCTATTAACTTCAAAATTTACATTTGGAAAATGAGTTATTACTGATTTTACAAATGTTTCTGCTGTTGCTCCAGTGGAATCACTGATTATATAAACATTCAATACATCACAATCCATACTATCACCTATTTAACTAAATCTTTTATATTAAATATTCTAGAAATATTTGTTGCTAGTTTATTTAATAGTGCCAACCTATTATTTTTCAACTGTTCATCTTCAACCATTATCATTGTATTATCCAAATATTCATTACCAAGGTCCATAGTAGATGCAATTTCTTCTAGGGCTTTTGTATATAATTTTTGGCTTAAATATTTTTCGCAATCCAAATTTTCTATAAGGTCGTAGTATTGTTTTTCTAAACCTTGGTCAAGCATTTCTACATTAACTTCTGTATTTTCAAAATCCTTGGTAAAATTATTGATTCTTGTAAAATAATTTAGAATTTCTTCGCTATTTTCTTTTTCTACAAATTCTTCAACAGATTTTACTTTTTCTATAACTGATAAAATATTTGTTTCTCCAGTAGCAAGAACTGCATTTACAAAATCATATCGGAAGCCCTTGTCTATGAGCATATTTTTAAGTCTATCGATGAAAAATTCTACTATTTTTTCTAAAGTTTTATCATAATCAAAAGAAATTTCATTTTTCTCTGTATAAACAAAAAGGGCATCTTTGATTAAATCCTTCAAATCAACATCAATTTTATTATCTGCAATTATATTTATAACTCCAATTGCTGATCTTCTAAGTCCAAAAGGATCTTGGCTTCCTGTTACATAATTTTCTATTATATAAAGTCCAGCTATTGTATCAATTTTATCAGCGATTGATAAAACAATTCCTGCAACTGATTTTGGTAGTGAATCTTCTGAGCTTCTAGGCTTATAGGCTTCTTCAATTGCATTTGCAACTTGGCTGTTTTCTCCTGAATTTATTGCATAAATTCTTCCCATTGTTCCTTGAAGTTCTGTAAATTCTATAACCATTTTTGTTACAAGATCTGCCTTTGAAAGATAGGCTGCTCTTAATAAATTATCTGAAACATCTTCTCCAAGCTTAAATTCATCAAGATAATTTTTTGAAAGCGAAATAAGTCTTTCAGTTTTTTGATAAACTGAACCAAGTCCTTCAAAAAATGTCAATCTATTAAGCTCTTCCACATAATCCTCTAATTTTTTATTATTATCTATATCATAGAAAAATTTTGCATCTTCAAGCCTTGCAGTAAGAACTTTTTTGTTTCCATTAATTACATTTTCTTTTGCAAAATCATCCCCATTTCTTACAAGCAAGAAATATGGCATTAATTTTTCATTATCATCTACAATTGGAAAATATCTTTGATGATCTTTCATTGGAGTTACAATTACTTCTTTTGGTAATTTTAAATATTCTTGATCAAGCTCTCCCATCAAAACTGTAGGATATTCGACAATATTTATAACTTCTTCAAGTAAGTCTTCGTCTTTTAAAAATTTTCCACCAATTTCTTTGGCATAGCGATTAAGACCTCTTAAAATTATTTCTCTTCTTTCTTTGTAAGAAAGAATTACATAATTTTCTCTAAGTAACTCTACATAATTTTCAATTTTTTCTACAAGAATTTCACTTTTTCCTAAAACCCTGTGGCCTTTTGTTGTATTTGATACTTTAATTCCTTCAGCATCAAATTCCAAAATTTCATTATCTAATAAGGATAGAAAATATCTGATTGGTCTTGCAAATCTAATTGATCTTCCTCCCCACCTCATAGATCTTGGGAAATTTAATGATTTCACTAAATCATACATATTTTTTTGTAAAACTTCTTTTATTGAAGGACTTTCTTCTTTTTTTTCTACATAAATATATTCTTCGCCCTTAAAATCTTTGATAATTACATCAGAAACTTCTGCTTTTTGTCCTCTCAAAAATCCCAAAAGTGCTTTTGATGGATTACCTTCTTGGTCGTAGGCAATTTTTTTAGAAGGTCCCTTTACACTAATAAGTTCGTTTGATTTATTTTCTTCAAGTCCATCAAGTAAAATTGCAAATCTTCTTGGAGTGGATTCTACTTTTATTTCTTCTACGCTTAATTTATTTTCTTCAATTAATTTTTTGAATTTTTCTTCAAGCTGTTCTTTTGTCGAATTTATATAAGCTGAAGGAAATTCTTCAACTCCTATTTCTAATAAATATTTGCTCATTACTTATCCTTTCTTAAAAGTGGATATCCTAGTTCTTCTCTTTTTTCAATATAAGATTTTGCAACCTTACTAGAAATATCTCTTACTCTTTTAATATAGTGACTTCTTTCTGATGCAGAAATTGCACCCATTGCATCCAAAGTATTAAAAGTGTGGGATGATTTTAATACGTTATCATAAGCTGGATACACAAGACCTTTGTCAATTAATCTGTTTGCTTCTGATTCATAAATTTCAAATAATTTTTCCAAAACTTCGCTATCAGCATCTTCAAATGAATATTTTGAATTTTCATATTCTGGCAATTGGAAAACATCTGAATATTTTAAATCTTTTGACCACTTAATATCAAAAACATTATCTACATTTTGTAAATACATACAAACTCTTTCAAGGCCCATGGTTATTTCTCCACTTTCAAGCTCGCAGTTTATTCCGCCTACTTGTTGAAAATAAGTAAATTGAGTTATTTCCATTCCATCAAGCCAAACTTCCCAGCCAAGTCCCCAAGCTCCAAGAGTTGGTGATTGCCAATTGTCTTCTACAAATCTTATGTCGTGTTCTTTTGGATTAATTCCAATTACCTCAAGACTTTTTAAATATAAATCTTGAATATTTTCTGGAGTTGGTTTAAGTAAAACTTGTAGTTGATGATGTTGGTATAATCTATTTGGATTTTCTCCATACCTACCATCAGCTGGTCTTCTTGATGGTTCTACATAAACAACTTTCCAAGGTTCTTTTCCCAAAGATCTCAAAAAAGTATGAGGATTCATTGTTCCTGCACCTTTTTCCAAATCATAAGGAAGCATAATTGATGCACCTTGTTCTTCCCAATATTTTATTAATTTTAGCATTAAATCTTCAAAATACATTTTTTCTCCTATTATTTGACTAATTTCATTACCCAATCAAGTGAGCTAAATTTTCTAATTTCCAAACATCTCAATACATAGCTTACTATCAAATTTATAATTTTTTCCTTTTCAATATTTAAATTAATCTTTGAAACCTCATCAGTTGGAGTATAGATTAATTTTAAAATATACAAATATTCTTCTCTTGTAAGATATACTATATCCTTTTTTATTTTCTTGCAAGATGAACAAACTATGCCCCCATCTTTTATAGAAAAATAAGCATCACTAGGATTAATTTTTGATCCGCACAAGGAACATTCTTTTAAATTTGGTTTAAAACCTGAAAAAGATATGTACTTTAATAAAAAGCAAAGAAAAATATTTAAATAATTTTCACTTGCTTTTTCAAAACTGTCAAAAGTCTTGTCCAACAAATTGTAAACTAAGTCTTTTTGGTCATAATCAATTGTTTTTAATAGCAAATCACAAATTGCCGATTTGTATATTATTATATCAAAATTTTTATTTGATTTCGAATAAGATTTTAATAATGACGCATCTCTTATTCCAAAAAATTTTTCTCCAGACTTATAAAGATTGTATGAGGCTTTTACAAATCTTTGAGTTGAAGAAAGATTTGAATTTTTTTTATTTAAAACTCCCTTAGCAATTATGGAAATTTTTCCCATATCTTTTGAAAAAATTTCTATGATTTTGCTTGACTCTTTGTAGGAAAATTCTCTTAAAACAAATCCTTCTACATTTGAATTATCACTTGTAACCAAACCTATCCACCAATTTTTGTTTTTTACGCCAATCTTTTTCGACCTTAACCCACAATTTCAAATTAATTTTGCTATCCATAAAAACTTCAATTTCGCATCTTGCTTCCATGCCGATTTTTTTAATTTTACTACCGTTTTTTCCTATTACTATTTCCTTGTGACTTGGTCTTTCCAAAATAAGACTTGCGTATATGTCATATAAATTTTTGTCTTCTCTTTTTTTAAATTGGTCAATTCTTACAAAAATTCCGTGAGGGATTTCGTTTGATAAATTTTTCAAAGCTTTTTCCCTGATAATTTCTGACACAATAAATCTTTCGTTTTTGTCAGTTATCATATCTGATGGATAATAAAGAGGCCCTTCTGGCAATATTTCTTTTACTGTTTCTATATATTTTCCAATATTTTCATCGTTTAAAGCTGAAATTGGAATTATATAATCAAAAGAATTTAAGCCTATGTAAGTTCTTTTAATTTGTTCAATTTCTCCTTCTTCTAAAAGATCACATTTATTTATAAGAAGAATTTTTGGGGCATTTACTTTTTCTAAAATTTCCAAAATCATCTTATCAAGTCTTCCAATTGTTAGAGAATTGTCAACAATAAATGTCACTATATCAGAATCTTTTAGGCTATCTTCTGAAACTTCTAGCAAATGTTCTTGAAGTTTATTTCTTGGCGTTTGGATACCTGGTGTGTCCAAGAAAATTATTTGTGAATTTTCGTCATTATATATTATTTTTATTTCATCTCTAGTAGTTTGGGGTTTATTTGAAATTATTGAGATTTTTTCTCCCAATATTTTTTCCATCAAAGTAGATTTTCCTACATTTGCCCTTCCTACTACCGATACAAAACCTGATTTCATTTTTCCTCCAAATCTTTTTTTGAAAAGTTATATGGAAGAATATCATCAAGTCCATATATCTTATAATCATTGGTTGAATTTGCTATTACAATTTTTGAATCAGAATCTAAAAACTCTGCCATAAATTGCCTGCAAACTCCGCAAGGATAAGTCATATTACTATCCCCTGTAATAATTATTGTATCAATTTCTTTATCGCCTGCGCTTATTGCCCCTGCAAGTGCAGATCTTTCCGCACAAATTGTCACTGAATAAGCTGCATTTTCTATATTTACTCCCTTGTAAATATTTCCTTTTTTTGTCAATACAACACTTGATACCCTAAATTTTGAATAAGGCGAATAAGAATTTTTTTTATTTTCTATAGCAATTTGTATTAATTCTTTTAAATCTTTTTTCATGAAAATACTCCAAATATTAATAAAGCTGTCGCCGTTCCCAAAATCGCTCCTCTTATAATTTCTGGAAGAGAATGGATATTTGCCTCAAAACGACTTTCTGCAACTATAATTGCAAGACCATAAAATACAAAAATCAAAAATCCTTCATCAATTCTCATTGAGCCAATTGTAGCAAGGCAAAAGGCAATTGATGTGTGTCCTGAAACAAATCCACCATGAAAAGCTGTTCCATGGCCCTTGTAAAAAATTCCTTTAAAAAATATGGTAGAAATTATTACAATTGATACAGTTATAAGGGCAAGATGGGATGGTCTTCTTGAAATTCTTAGTACAACTGATGATGAAAAATTTGCAACCTTATCAAAAAATACCAAATAAGCAATAAAAAGTGTGTTCATAGCTGACACAAAAGTGGCTGCCGCAGATAAGTCTTTACTTGCTTTTGCCTCTTTTGATTTTTTTCCTCCACCGCCAAGATTTACAGCTTGTTCCAAAGAAGTATTTAAAAGCTCACAAGAAATTACAAAGGCAATTGAAAAAACCAAAAACATCATCTCTACTCTTGAAACATTTAAGAACAAAGAAATAAATAAAACAAGAATAGAAGTTAGGACATGAAATTTCATATTTTTTTCATTGTTTATTGCAAAAACCAAGCCCTCAAATGCATAATCAAATCCTTTTACAAATTTTTCCCCAGGACTTTTTGCTTTTGGAATATATTTTTCATCCTCATCTTCTTTTTTCTTTTCTTCTTTTAATTCTTTTTTTACTTGGTCTTTTATTTCTTCAATTAATTGTTTTTCATCTTTCATTTGAATACTCCAAGATTTTTCATAACTTCTTTTTCCTTAGCTCTCATAATTTTTTTATCATCATCTTCTATATGGTCATAGCCTAATAGATGAAAAATTGAATGGCAAGTTAAATACATTATTTCCCTTTCAAAAGAATGTCCCAAATCATCTGCTTGCTTTCTTGCAACATCAAGACAAATTACAACATCCCCAAGCATAAGATAGGGCTTTTTCAATATATTTTCCCTATCTTCATTAAAAAAATCTTCAATTGGAAATGATAAAACGTCAGTAGCCCTATCAATTGACCTAAAATCTCTATTTAATTGTCTTATTTTTTCCTCATCAACAAAAGAAAGAGATATTTCACATTTTTTCTCATCAATATCTTCAAGCTTTAAAACTTCTCTAATAACTTTTTCAAGATATTTTTCAATGTTTACTTCTTCTTTTGTTTCATTATTTATTATTAAATTCATTTTTTTCTTTTTCCTTATCTGCCTTATCATAAGCTTCAATTATTCTTTGAACTAAAGGATGTCTTACTACATCAATTGCAGTAAATTCCATAAATTCTATTCCTCTAACATTTCTAAGAATTCTTGATGCGGATTTCAAACCAGAATTTTTTCCACGAGGAAGGTCGATTTGAGTTATATCTCCAGTTATAATAGCTTTTGACCCATAGCCAAGTCTTGTCAAAAACATCTTCATTTGCTCAAAAGTTGTATTTTGCGCTTCATCCAAAATTACAAAAGAATTATCAAGAGTTCTTCCTCTCATATAAGCAAGAGGAGCAACTTCGATTACGCCCTTTTCAACTAAATTTTGATAAGTTTCAAAACCAAAAATTTCAAAAAGTGCATCATAAAGAGGTCTTAAATATGGATCAACCTTATCTTGCAAATCTCCCGGCAAAAATCCCAAACTCTCTCCCGCTTCAACGGCAGGTCTTGTAAGAATAATTCTATTTACCTCATTATTTTTAAAAGCTCTTATCGCCATTGCAACAGCCAAATAAGTTTTTCCAGTTCCTGCAGGTCCAATTCCAAAAACCACATCATTATTTTCAATCATATTAACGTAAGATTTTTGACCTAAAGTTTTTGGCTTAATTGGTTTGCCATTTGCTGTTGTAACAATAACTTTATCAAGAGAAGATTTTATAACTTCCTTGTTTTCACGAACAAGCATATCAGAAAAATATTTTAATTTTTGATAGTCAATATTTCCTTCTTTTTTTATTACTTGAATAATTTCTTCAATAAGTTTTTTTACAAGATTTAAATTAACCTCTTCTCCATTTAAACTTATATTTCCATTTTCAGTTTTAATTTTTACATCAAATCTGTTTTCAATATATTTTCTATTTTTATCAAAATTACCGAATAAACCCATAATTATTTCGGTATTATTTATTTCTATAATATCCTTAATTTTAATCACTCCTTTAGTTTATTATACCATCTTAGTTGCAAAAGAAAAAAGATGAGAAACTCATCTTTTTGCTTTTGGCTTTCCTATTATTTCTGAATAGATAATCGCCTTTTTTAATTCATTTTTTTCTAATTTTATTTTTTCATTTTCTTTCCAATAATCTTCGATTTGATTTTTTGAAATTTGTTCGGTTTTTTTGTATGATTTTTTTGCACTTACTTTTTTTTCATTGTAAGCTTGTTGATTTTTTCTTTCAAATCTTTGGTAATCATTTGTGTATGTTTTTTTGTTATTGGATTTATTTTTTGTATCTTTTGCAAGTGATGACATAGCTTGTCCAAATGTCATCTTCTTTTTTAATTTTTTTGTTTTTTTAGATTATTATTTTCTTTTTTCTCTATATTTTTTAACCAAGTATCAAAATCTGGTGTATCTTTTCCTTCTTCTTTATTATTTTCTTTATCAAGAAGATAAATAAATTTATAAAACTTGGTTTTTAAATTATCTTTTGCCATTAAATTTCATCTCTGCTATCAGTTTCTGATATTTTATTTCTCATTTGAGTGTCGGCGTTTATATTTTTCATATTATAATAATCTAAAACTCCAAGATTTCCGCTTTCTAGTGCTCTTGCAATTGCTAGTGGAACTTTTGATTGGGCTTCTACTACTTTCGCTCTGTTTTCTTGTTCAAGCGCTATAGCTTGGACACGTCTTTCTTCGGCTTTCGCTTGGGCTATATTTTTATCTGCTTCTGCTTGATCTCTTTGTAATTCTGCTCCAACATTACGTCCTATATCTACATCTGCAATATCTATTGAAAGAATTTCAAATGCTGTACCGCTATCAAGTCCTTTCATTAGAACTGTTTGTGAAATATTATCTGGATTTTCTAAAACTTCTGCGTGCGTATCTGATGAACCAACCGTTGTTACAATTCCTTCGCCTACTCTTGCTATAATTGTTTCTTCGCCAGCTCCTCCTACAAGTCTTTCGATATTTGCTCTTACAGTAACTTTTGCAATAACTTTGACTTCAATTCCGTTTTTTGCAACGGCTGCTATGGTTGGTGTATTTATTACTTTTGGATTTACAGAAACTTGGACTGCTTCAAAAACATTTCTTCCTGCAAGATTCATTGCTGCTGCTTGTTGAAAATTCAAATCAATATTTGCTCTTTCTGCTGCAATCAAGGCATCTACAACTTGGTTTACATCTCCTCCTGATAGAAAATGACTTTCCAAATCAGAACTTGAAATTTGAATTCCTGCTTGATGAGATTTAATCAAAGCATAAACTATATGACTTGGATTAATTCTTCTAAATCTCATTGCAACAAGTGAGCCCATTGAAACTGGCACTCCAGATGATCTTGCTGTAATCCACAAACCAATTGGCACAAGTGTCAAAAATACTATTAAAAAAATTACTACTAAAGCTGGTATTATTATCGGCATTATATATCCTCCTTAACATAAATATGTCCATCTTTTATTTCTACAACTTCTATTCCTACATCTTTTTTGATGAAATCTCCATAAGTTTTTCCATCATAAATTTTTCCATCAATTGTAATTCTTCCTGTAGGTCTTAAAATACTTATCGTTTTTCCTTTTTTCCTAAAAGATATGTATAATCTTTTTTGGAATTATATCCTCTTTCCTTAGTTTGAGTATTAACTAGAACAGCCTTGTCAAATAAATTTGCAGAAAATCCTAATCTTACAAAAATTGTTACACTCAAAAAAATTGATGCCGCAGTAATTAGTAAAATCAAAATTCCAAATAGGGAATTATCAAAACTATCAATTAGCGAATATGTCGTTAAAATAATACCCGAAATTCCCATAATACCAAAACCAGGTACAAATAGCTCAATAGCAAGTAACAAAATGCCCGATATAAAAGCTATTATTGTCATCATATCTGCTTCGCCCCTGTCAAGATTTGACTTGTAAAAATATATAAATAAAGCTATTGCTATAAGAGTAAATAAAATTTTTTTATCAGTAAAAATTATAGCAACTATACATATAAATGCAAGCGTAAATGACAGAGCCAATAAAATATCCCCTAACATACTTCTCCTTTCTATAATAAATATTACATTATTTTTATACCCAAATTAAAAATAAAAAAGGAGAAATAATTTTCTCCTTTATACTAATTTATTAAATTTTTTATTATTAAATTTTTTAAAATTAATTTTCATCTACTAATTCTTTTAATCTTCCTGTTAATTTATATGGAACTTTTTTTAATTCTTCTATATTTTTTACTCCAACTAGAGCCATAAATATTTTTATTTTTGTGTTTAATTCTTTTAGATATTTGATTGCATAATCGTAATCGCCTCTTAGTAGAAATGACAAAACTTCTCCAGAAATTGCACACATATCTGCACCAATTATTAGAGATTTGCAAACATCACTCGAATTTCTTATTCCACCGCTTGCTATTAAGAAAAAATCATCAGACAAACTTCTTACATCAAGAATTGATTTTGCTGTAGGTATTCCCCATGAATAAAATTCTGAATAATCTTTGTCAAATATTCTCATATCTTCGATTTCTATAAAATTTGTGCCACCTTTTCCAGCAACGTCAATATATTTTACACCAATATCTAAAAGTTTTTGACCTACTTCTTTGCTCATTCCAAAGCCAACTTCTTTTACAATCAAAGGCACTGAAATATTTTTGCTAATATTTTCTAAATTTTCAAAATTTTTAGAAAAATCTCTTTCTCCTTCATCCATTACTAGCTCTTGGGCAATATTTAAGTGAGCTTGCATAGCAGATGCTCCTATTAAATCTTTTGCAAATTCAAAATTTTCGATTTTATTTTCCCAACCGAGATTTCCAATTTTTATTACATTTTTATCTTTTAATAGGGAAAAAGACTCTCTTGAATCTTTATCTTTTATGGCTATTGATTCGCTTCCCACAGCCATTGGTATATTTAATTCTCTACAAATATTTGATAAATCTTCGTTTATATCTTCACTTATTTCAGTTCCACCTGTCATTGCATTTACCATCACAGGCATAGAAATTTTATTTCCCATAAATTCTATTGATGTATCAATTTCATCAAAATTTACATTGCTTAGGGCATTGTGTTCCACATAAACGTTGTTTAATAATGTTTTTGACTTAAATTCACTTCTAAGATAATTTTCAATATGTTCGTCTTTTCTTTCTCTTCTTTTCTCGTCCATTTTTCCACCTGTTAATTATCTTCATTAAGGTTATTCACATCTTCATCGAAATAATTTTCATCTTCTGTATTTTCTTCTTCTTGGTTCAAGTCTTCATAATCCTCATCCAAATATTCTTCGTCTTCTTCATTACTATTTGAATTTTGATAATCTTCATTTGAATTTTCATTATCGTTAGTGTAAGTATAGTTTTGATATTCCCAATAAGAACTATCTTCTTTTTTCCATGATTTTAATTTATATTTTGAAAATACCTTATCAACTATCTTCCAAGTTTCTTCGTAATTAGGAATATAATAGCTTACTCCATCAATATATTGTGGATTTCCTGGAACAGTATAAGTTTTACATTTTTCTGAAGAAAAATTAGACATTTTGCTAGCAAAATCAATCATAGTTCCCAAAGGCAAATTTGTTTTTACATCTTTAAAATATGATTCAACCAAGGAAGTCATATTTATTGTTTTTGATTTTTTTACCAATTCATTTATGATTCCCTTCATAAATTCTTGTTGAGCATTAACCCTACCAAGGTCAGCATTTTGATAAATTTTTCTAGCTCTCAAATAAGTTAATACATCTTGCCCGTTCATTTTATTAATTCCCGGTCTTATATGTGTATTTCCTTCATCAAGTCTTACTCCTTCAGGAACTTTGTAATTTACTCCTCCAATTTCATCAACTATATTTACAACAGCCTCAAAATTTATTTCTGCATAATAGTCAATATCAAGGCCCAAAAAATCTCTTAAAGTTTTTAACGTAAGTTCAATTCCACCATAAGCATGAGCATGATTTACTTTTGTAAATTCATCCCTAACCTTTACTCTAGAATCTCTAGGAATTGATAAAATATCAACTTTTCCCGTTTCAGAATTTATTTTACAAAGCATAATTGTATCTGTCCTTGTAGGCTCAGGATTTTCTTTATTTTGACTTGCATCAACTCCAACCAAAAGCACAAGAATTTCGTTATCAACCTTTTTTCCCTTATTATTTTCAGCAGCCTCAGCCCCATAATTATCTATATTTTTTTTATCCTGTAATTTATTTAAATAGGCATTTGAAGAAAAAAATACAAATAATGCCACCATAATCGTTGTTAAAAATCTTTTAAATCTCATAATATCTCCTTCTCATCTTGTAATTATAGCATAAAAAAAGACTTAATAAAAATAAGAAATTTCAAAAAAATATGATATAATCAAATTATGATTAAGCTAATAACAATTGATATAGACGGAACCTTGCTTACAAATACAAGACGTCTTCCAAAAAAAATAAAGAAATGATATTAAAAGCAAAAAAATTAGGAGCACATATAGCTCTAGTAAGTGGCAGACCATTTTCTGGAATTCTTCCTTATGTCAAAGAACTCGACCTAGAACACGAAGGTCATTTTTCAATTTCTCAAAATGGATCCTATATTTTTGACAACTACACTAAGGAAGTAATTACAGGAGTTTTTCAAAAACCAAAAGATTTAATTAATCTTGATAAGGCTTTAAAAAATTTTAAAGTTCAAGTTTCAGCCATGGATGATGATAGTTTTTATACAAGACATAAAAATCCAAATATTTTGACAAGATTTGATTCTTTTATTACAAAATTAAAATTACAAAAAATTTCCTACGATGATTTTGATGAAGATAAAAATTTTGGTAGATTTTTGGTTATGGGCTGGCCTTGGAATATAGAAAAAGTTATGGATAATATGCCAAGTTTTGTAAACGAAAATTATTACTACGCAAAAACTGCTCCAGTTTTAATTGAAGTTATGAACAAAAACGCAAACAAGGGAAATGCCATAAAATTAATGAGTGAAAAACTTGGTTTCAAAATCGATGAAATTATGGCAATAGGAAATGAAATGAACGATATTCCCATGCTAGATATGGCAGGATTTTCCGTTGCAATGGAAAACGCCAACGATTATCTAAAACCCCACGCAGACTATATAACTTTATCAAATAATAAGGCAGGAGTTGGAGAAGCTATAGAAAAATTAATAGAAAATAATTTTGAAAAATTTTAAAAATTTAAATAAAAAAGCATTCCTAGATTTTTTCTAAGAATGCTTTTTGTTTTCTTTAAATTTTTTGTATTTTACATAGGCGTTTGCGCCCATTAATATGCTTGCTAATAAAATTATCCACCAATATTTTTTTTCACTTATATATTGAATTACGGTAAGAATTATTAAAAGCACAAAAGTTATTGCACTTGTTATAAATTCCAAAATCCTATAATCTTTGAAAAAATTATTATTTGACATCTTTATCTATCACTTCGTCTAAAGTTTTCCAAGATAAAAGTGCGCATTTTACTCTTTGTGGCATATTTGAAATATTTTGGAAAGCTGCAGCATCTCCAATTTTTTCCAAATCTTCATCGCTTATATCTTCTCTTTTTATCATTCCGATATAAATTTTTGCCATCTCTTTTGCTTCATCAATTGTTTTTCCTACAATTTCATCACACATTACAGAAGTTGCAGCTTGGCTTATTGCACAACCGTGTCCTGTAAAAGCCGCCTCTGTTATTACATTTCCATCATGTTTTAATTCCAAAACAATTTCATCTCCACATGAAGGATTGTGACCTGGCTCTTTTATATCTGGATTTTCTAAATTTCTTTTATTTTTTTGATTTCTAGAATTTTCAAGAATTACTTGAGTATAAACATCATTTAAGTCCATTAAAATCCCATCACCTTTCTTACATTTTTAAGCTCTTTTGCAAAATATTCTACTTCTTCTCTAGTATTATATATGGCAAATGACGCTCTGCAAGTTGAAGATACATCAAGGTAGGTGTGAAGTGGCATTGCACAATGATGGCCGCTTCTTACAGCAATTCCTTTCATATCCAAAATTGTTGCAACATCGTGTGGATGAATATCATCAAAAGTAAAAGCTACAACTGATCCTGTATTTCTTTTTTCTGGGAAAAATACTTTTATATTATCAATATCTTTAATCAAATCATAGGCATATCTTGCAAGTTTATTTTCATGTTCATAAATATTTTCCACACCAATTTCATTCATAAAATCAATAGCAGCAGAAAGACCTACAACTCCACCTACATCTTGAGTTCCTGCTTCAAATCTTTGGGCAGGTTTTGCAAAAGTTGATTCTTGCTCATAAACATATTCAATCATATCGCCACCAAGATTGTATGGTTTTAATTTTTCAAGCAAATCATATTTTCCATACAAAATTCCAATTCCCATTGGTCCATACATTTTGTGGGCAGAAAAAGCAAGAAAATCACAATCAAAATCTTTTACATCAATTTTTTTGTGAGGAGCAAGTTGGCAAGCATCTACTATTGAAATTGCTCCAACTTCATGAGCAAGTTTTGTAATTAATTTTTGATCTGTCATCTCTCCAGTCACATTTGATGAGGCCGTGATTGAAACAATTTTTGTTTTTTCTGTAATTTTTTCTTTCAATTCGTCATAATTTAAAGAATAATCATCATTTAAATAAACATATTTTAAAATTGCCCCGGTTTCTTTGCAAACTCTTTGCCAAGGAACTAAATTTGCGTGGTGTTCTAAAATTGAAATTACAATTTCATCGCCTTTTTTCAAATTTTCACAAGCGTAAGAAAATGCTAGAAGATTTAAAGATTCTGTTGCATTTCTTGTATAAATTATTTCTTCGGATTTTTCTGCATTTATAAAATCTTTTATCTTTTCTCTTGTATTTTCAAAAGCTTCTGTGGCTTTCCATGATAAAAAGTGAGCACCTCTGTGAGGATTTGCATTTGAATATTTGTAATAGTAAGCTTGGGCATTCATAACTGAGATTGGATTTTGGCTAGTTGCCGCAGAATCTAGATAAATAACTTTTTTTCCAGTATTTTTTTCATCCAAAAATGGAAATTCTTTTCTTATTTTTTCTATATCCATCTTAATCCCTCGTATTCATTGCGTGAACTTTGTATCTTACTTTTTCTCTCAATTCTTCATGGTCGATTTTATCAATTGTTGGTGCGAAATTTGCTTCAAGCATCAAACTTTCAGCTTTTCTTTTGGAAAAACCTCTGCTCATTATATAAAATAACATTGCCTTATCAAATCTTCCAACGCTTGCAGCGTGTTCTCCTGCTACATCTTTTTCTTCATTTAACAAAACTGGCGCAGACCTATTAATAGCATCTGGACTTAGCATTACTGCATAATCTCCAATTTTTCCATCAGCATGTTCGCACCCTCTTTTAAGATCAACTACACCCTTCCATCTTTTTTCAGCTTTTCCTTTAAGGGCACCATTAAACATACAATTTGATTTTGTTACTTTTGCCTTGTGATCGTTGAAAGCTCCGATGTCTAGAAAATCTTCGTTTTGTTTGAAATAAACTCCATTTTCTTCAAGATTTGATTCTTCTCCATCAAGGAAATTTTTAATATTTACATAAGACTTGTCTGCACCAAGTTCAATATAAGAAATATCAAAATTTGCCCTATCGCCAATAATTGATGAAATTTGTTGTAAATTAAGAGAATTTTCTAATAAATCTACTACAACAACCAATTTTACAAAAGAATCTTCTTCAAGATTTACCCTTATCAAAGAATTCAGGTAAGAAGATTCGCCTTTTGTTTGAGAAAAATTAACTAAAAATGAGGATTTTGATCCTTTTTTTGCATTTATATCAATTTTATTAACCAATTGCTTTGAATTTTCGTCAAGATTTAAATTTATAAATTCTAAATCTTTTTCTCCATCAACATCTCTATAAATATCTAAATTATTAAATTCTTTATTTTCTTTTAAGAAATCCTTTGAAAGTCCATAATTTTTTTTACTAAAAATTTCATCTAAAGATTTATTTTCTTTATTTGAGCTTTCAAAATTTTTATAAGCTTTATTTTCATTTAAACTTGGAGCTTTTTCGCTATAATTTAACTTGGTGTATGACCAAGTAGGCTCTCTCATTACATTTACTTTTTCCATCAGCCATTTGCTCCTTCCAATTCCATATCAATCAAATTATTCATCTCAACTGCATATTCCAAAGGCAATTCTTTTGCAACTGGCTCTGCAAATCCTCTTACAATCATAGATTTTGCTTCATTTTCAGGAATTCCCCTGCTCATCAAATAAAATATTTGTTTTTGATCAAGAGAGCCAATTTTTGCCTCGTGACCGCAATCAACTTCATCATTTCTAATATCAAGAGTTGGAATTGTATCTGATTTTGACTCACGTGATAACATCAAGTTTTCACAATCAACAGTTGACTTTGATCCCTTAGCATTTTTACCAATTTTAACATAAGATCTTGTCATGGATTTTCCATTTCCTTGAGTAATAGATTTTGTAAGAGCAGTTGAGTAAGTGTTTGGTGCGTTATGAATCATTGAACATCCATTGTCAATATATTGACCGTTTGATGCATAAGTTATTCCTGTATATTCTGCTCTTGCTCCTTCGCCATTTAAAATTGTGGTTGGATAAAGCATTGAAACTTTTGAACCAAAAGATCCAGAAATCCATTCAACTTGACCGTTTTCTTCAACGATTGCTCTTTTTGTATTGAGGTTGTACATATTTCTTGACCAGTTTTCTATTGTAGAAAATCTTACTTCAGCATCTTTGTGAACAAATATTTCTACGCTTCCTGCGTGAAGATTTACAACATTATATCTTGGTGCAGAACATCCTTCTATAAAATGAACTTTTGCTCCTTCTTCTGCAATAATCATTGTATGTTCAAATTGTCCAGCTCCTGGAGCATTCAATCTATAATAAGATTGAAGAGGAATATCTACATTTACTTCCTTTGGTACATAAATTAAAGAACCACCAGACCAAACTGCTCCGTGAAGGGCTGCATATTTGTGAAGTGTTGGTGGAATTGCTCTTTGAAAATATTTGTGAACAATTTCTTCATGTTCTCTCAAAGCTGTATCAAAATCTGTAAAAATTACTCCTTGATCTGACAAATGTTTTTGAATTGAATGGTAAACTTCCTCACTGTCATATTGAGCTCCAACTCCTGCAAGAGATTCTTGTTCAGCTTGAGGAATTCCTAGCCTATCAAAAGTATCTTTTATTTCTTCTGGAAGAGCATCCCAATTGCTTTTCTTGTCAGTTTTTGGCTTAACGTAAGTTGTTATATCTGCCATATTTAATTCAGAAAGATCTGGTCCCCATGATGGATTTTCTGTTTTTTCAAAAATCAAAAGAGATTGAAGTCTTCTTTTTAGCATCCATTCTGGTTCATTTTTCTTTTTTGATAATTCTTCAACTATTTTTTTATTCAAACCCTTGTCAGAAATATCTGAGTATTCAAATTTGTCAATGACATCATAAATACCCCTATCAATATCCTTAAAGGATGATTCATCAAATTTTTTTCTGTCATATTAAACCCACTCATATCCTTCTTTTTCAATTTTTTCCATTAGGCTTGCATCAGATGTTTCTTTGATTACTCCATCTTTTAAAACGTGTACATAATCTACATCAATATTTTCTAATAATTCATTGTGGTGAGTTACAACTATTACAGCATTATCTTCGTTTAAATAATTTTTTATTCCTTCACTTACAATTCTTACCGCATCAACGTCAAGTCCTGAATCAGTTTCGTCAAGCATAGCAAGTTTTGGATTTAAAATTTTTAATTGCAAAATTTCAGATTTTTTTCTTTCTCCACCAGAAAATCCTACATTTACATATCTGTTTGCATATTCTTCAGATAATTTTAAATCATCCATTTCTTTTTTCAATTCCTTATTGAATCCTAAAATTGAAGGTTTTTTTCCTGTTACTTCTTCTTTTGCTTGCTTTAGAAAATCTCTAAGCTTTACACCATTAATCGCATCAGGAGATTGGAAAGACATAAAAATTCCTGCCTTTGCTCTTTTATCAGTAGTAAGATCTGTTATATCTTCTCCTTCAAAAAATATTTTTCCTTCAGTTACATCATAAACTGGATTTGCCATTACAGCGTTCATTAATGTAGATTTTCCTGAACCATTTGATCCCATTATTACATGAACTTCTCCAGCATTAACTTTTAAATTTATTCCTTTTAATATTTCAGTATCTCCAACTGAAACATGTAAATTTTCAACTTTTAATAATTCTTTCATTTCTTACCTCTTTTTTCCTAACTTTTGAGAAAATAAATTTATATACATTTAAAGTATACTGCTTTAGTACGGATTGTCAAAACTTGAAATCTTAACATTTTTATATGAAATTTTAAAAAATAATTTGTAAATTTTTTTAATATTACAAAATTATTAATTTTAAAAATTTTCGCAAAGAAAAAACACTTTTTCTATCAAAAGTGTTCTCTAAATAAGTATTAATTTTTATTTTTAAGTAAATTTAAGTTGCTAATAATTAGATAATTTATTTTCTACCAAATCAACTAAACTTTTTACAGCTTCTTCTTCGTCATCGCCTTGAGCCTTTATTATAATTTCTTCGCCTTTTCCGGCACTCATAGACAAAACTGACATAATTGATTTTGCATTATAAATTCTTCCATCTTTTTCTACATTTATATCGCACGCATGCTTGACAGCTTCTCTAATAAATATAGAAGCAGGTCTTGCGTGTAAACCGATTTCATTTACAAGCGTAACTTTTTCCTCGTACATATTACCTCCATTAATTGTTGATAAATAAAATTCTATAACTATTATTTTTTTAACTATAATCCTTAAATCTTAAATATATTATACACGTTTTCCTATCATAATACAATACTTGCATTTTTGAAAATAATAGTTAAAAAAATATTAAATTTTTAGAAAATGATTTCCTTTTCTGTAAATATTATAGCACGAAAAATTTTTTTAACAAGGATTTTAAATATCTTACTTAGCAAAATAAAAAAGAGGTGCAAACCTCTCTGACTGTTGACAAAATATAAACTTTTCCCATTCGACCAGATAAACAATCGTTTATTTCGATTGTTTATCCCTATTAATCTTATGCAACTAGTGGAGAAATCTCATGAGATCTCTCCACTCCTTCCAGTCGGTCGAGATGGCGTGTAGAGTAATTTTATTTTTAAATTAATAATGAATTACTAAACTGACTTTGTCTACCCTATGAAAAACTACAAATCTCTTTTATTTTAATTCTTTTAAAAGTTCTATTAAGAATTTATAATTATTTTCTGTTGATTTTATATTTACTCTTTCTTCTGGGCTGTGGGCGCCTTCTATTTCCGGGCCGAATGATACCATTTGGGTCTGATTCATATCTTGTTTTAACAAACCACACTCAAGTCCACCGTGAGTTGTTAAAACTTCTGGTTTTTCTCCATTTAATTTTTCCCAAACATTTTTCATTATTTCCAAAAGTTCGCTGTCTTCTCTTTCCCAGCCTGGATATTCATTTGATGTTTCTACTTTTGCTCCAAACATTTCTACTTGTTTTTTTATAACATCTCGTCTAAATCTTTTTGCTGATGTTACTTCGCTTCTTGCAAGAATTACAAAACTTATTTTTTTATCATCTTCTTCAATTAAACCCAGATTTGAACTTGTAACTAAATTTCCTTTATATTTTTTTACAGGGCCGTCTGCAACAATCATTGTTGCATTTACAATTTTTTCTGACAAATCTCTTGTTAAAACTTCTCCATCAAAGTTGCATTCTTCTATAATTATTTCGCCTTTTGGATCTGAGTTTTTGTATTCGTGAATGATTTCATCTTTTATTATTTCTAGATTTTTTATTGCTTTTTTTGCATCATCTACTTCTACTATCGCAAATGCTTCTGATGGAATTGCATTTCTTTTTACTCCACCTGTAATTTTTCCAATCCTATATGAATCTAGTCCGTCAATTATTCTAACAAGTCCCTTGATTGCATTTAGTTTAAACTTATCAATTTCCATTCCAGAATGTCCGCCTTGGAAATTTTTAAGCTCAATTGAAATAAATTCTCCGTCTGATTTTTCGTATTCTTTTTCAAAAGAATATTTTATATCCATTCCACCAGCACAACCAATTGTAAGAATTCCTTCTTCTTCGCTGTCAATATTTAGAAGATATTTTGGATTTCCCAATTTTTTTGTATCTAAATTATTAACTCCAACCATGGATGTTTCTTCGCCTGTTGTTATCAAAACAGAAATTGGTCCGTGTGAAATTTTTTTATCATCCAAAATTGCAAGAGCATAGGCAACTGCTATTCCATCATCTGCCCCAAGAGTTGTCTTGTTTGCTCTTAGCCAATCTCCATCTATTACAAGCTCAATTGGATCTTTTGAAAAATCGTGGTCTGAACCATTTTCTTTTACACAAACCATATCCATGTGTCCTTGGAGTAAAACTTCTGGATAATTTTCAAAGCCCTTGCTTGCTTCTTTCTTTATATATACATTTAAAAAATCGTCTTGCCAATATTCTAAATTTCTTTTTTTTGCAAAATCTACCAAAAAATTTGAAATTTCTTTTTCATTTCCGCTTTCTCTTGGTATATTTGAAATTTCTTTAAACCAATGAAAAACTTCTTTTGGTTGTAAATCTTTATAATTCATTTTTCCCTCCTTGTTTTTATTTTATATTATACTTTTATTTGTAGAAATAAAAACACGAAAATTTTCAAAAGAAAATAATAAATATTAATTTATTTTTCAATAAAATCTTCTTTTATTTGCTCTAATTTCCAATATGTAGTAAAATTTTTATATAAAATTAGAGTGGGGAGATATATGATTAATACTTATTTATTATGCGGTGGACCTTCAAGCGAGCATGAAATAGCTCTTAGAAGTGCCCTTAATATTTCAAAAAATTTAGACAAAAACAAATACAATTTAAAAATTGTTTATATTGATAAAAAAGGTAGATTTTCAAAAGCTTTCGATTTTATAAATACAGACGATGAATTTGAACTTGTAAAAGAATGCAAAGAAAATATTTTAGAATCAATTTCTGATTTTCTTTTAGAATTAAAAGATAAGGATAAGGAAAATACAATTATAATTCCTTGTGTTCATGGAACTTATGGAGAAGATGGAACTATCCAAGGATTTTTGGATGCAATTGATATAGCTTATATTGGAAATGGACTTTTGTCATCTTCTGTTTGCATGGACAAGGTTACTGCAAACGACATTTTCGAAAAAAATAAATTAAAACAAGCAAGATACCTTTATGCCAATGAAGAATCTTTCGACATTGATTTTGCAAAAAAATGCGAAGAATATATTAAGTTCCCAATGATTGTAAAACCATCAGCAAATGGTTCATCAGTTGGAGTAAACAAGGCAGAAAACATAGACGACCTTTTAAAATTCGGAAAAGAATCTTTAAAATATGATGAAAAAATCTTAGTTGAAGAGGCAATCATAGGTCAAGAAGTAGAAATTGCCATAATCGGCGATAATAAATTAATTGCATCAAAACCTGGAGCTTATGTAACTGACCATATTTTCCTTGACTATGATGCAAAATATTTTGATAAATCTACAAAAGAAATGCTTCCTTATCCAATGGATGAAAATCTTGAAAAAGATTTATTAGAATTTGCAAAAAAATGCTACAAGGCTTGTGGCTGCCAAGGATTTGCAAGAGTTGATATATTTTTAAAAGATAATGAATTTTACATCAATGAAATAAACACCTTCCCTGGCTTTACCCCAACTTCATTTTTTGCAAGACTTTGCAAAATTAGTTTTGACCTAGAATTTTCACAAATTCTTGATATGCTAATTGATGAAGGTTTTAAAAGTTTTCAAAAAAGGAGATTTAAATGATTGAAAGAACTTTAGAAGAAATTGCACAAATGCTTGGTGGAGAAATTTCAAACCCAAAGTATTCTAAAACCAAAATCAAAGGAATTTCAATTGATTCTAGAACAATCAAAAAAGATAATCTCTATATCCCAATAGTTGGAGAAAAATTTGATGGTAGAATTTTTATAGAAGAATGTGAGAACTCTGGAGCTGTTGCCTTTTTGATTGATGAAAATTATAAAATTCCAAAGTCAATTTCAATTCCCTTTGTAAAAGTTTCTGATACAAAAAAAGCCTTGCAAGATTTGGCAAGGGCTTACAGAGATGAGCTTGATATAAAAATAATTGCAATTACAGGTTCAAACGGCAAGACAACCAGCAAAAATTTAATTCATTCGGTTTTGTCAGAAAAATATAAGGTAGAAAAAACTCAAGGAAATTTAAATAATGAAATTGGAGTTCCTTTGACTCTTTTGGATTTTTCAGAAAAAACACAAATCGGTGTTGTTGAAATGGGCACAGAAGATTTTGGAGAAATTTCTCTCCTTTCAAATATTGCAAAACCAGATATGGCAATGATTACAAATATTGGCGATGCTCATCTTTTAAAATTAAAATCAAGAGAAGGAATTGCCAAAGCAAAACTTGAAATTCTTGAAGGCCTAAAAGCTGATGGAATTTTTATCTATAATGGCGATGATGAAATATTAAAAAAAGTTCTTCCTTCCTATACAATAAAACAAAAAACAATAAGTTTTGGCGAGGAAGATGGAGTGGATTTTAAAGTATGTCCAAAAGAATTTTCAAGCACTTACACAAAATTCTCATACGAAAACGAAGATTATTTAGTTCCTTTGCTAGGCACTCATCAAGTTTATAACGGAGCCTTGGCAGTTCTTATTGGAAAATTATTTAATCTTTCTTATGAAGAAATTGATAATGGTCTAGCCAAAGTATCAAATAATGCAAATAGAAATGAATTAATAGAAAGAAATGGCTTTGACATTCTTGACGATGCCTACAAATCAAATCCCCAATCTTTAAAACAAGGACTTGAGCTTGCAGGATTTTTGGATGGATATTTAAATAAAATTGTAGTTTTGGGAGATATGCTTGAGCTTGGCGATGGAGAAAAAAATCTTCATTACAAATCAGGACTTGATATAGATCCCAAAAAAATAAATTATTGCCTATTCTATGGCCCACTTTGCAAAGAAATGTACAAAGCTAGTCTTGAAAATTTCCCAGAAAACAGAAGTTTTTATTTTGAAAATAAAAATGACCTTATAGATAAGTTGAAATTTTTAATAACAAAATCAACTTTAGTTTTTGTAAAAGGTTCTAGAGGACTTCACATGGAAGAAGTCATCGAAGCAATTTATGATTTAAGAGTATAAAAAATAAAAATAGAAAAGATTAATTATTTGGAGGAATTATGATATATACAGTTACCCTAAATCCATCAGTGGATGTAATTTTAGAAGTAAAAAACCTGAATATTGGCGATAAAAACCATGTGTCTGATGAATTTACCCTTCCAGGAGGCAAGGCTCTTAATGTTTCTAGAGTTTTATCACAATTAAAAATCCCTACAATTGCAACTGGATTTACAGGTGGACATCAAGGAAGATTTATAGAAGACTGGCTTGATAAAGAAAATATCATGACAGATTTTGTAAATATTGAAGAAGAAAATAGAACAAATATAAAATTATTACTAGATAACGAGGAAACAACAATAAATTCAAAAGGTCCAAACATAAGCCACTACGAAGTAGATGAACTTTTATATTATTTATCAAGAGTTGGCGAAGGCGATACAATTGTTATGGGAGGATCAGTCCCACCAATGGAAGAAAAATCTGACAAAGATATTTATTCTAGAATGGTTTCAATAGCAAAAGCAAACAAAGCCCAATTTATAGCAGACATACCAGCAGAATATTTGCCAGACGTTATAAAAGAAGGACCAATTCTAGTAAAACCAAACATAGAAGATTTGATGGAAATTTTTGGAACAAAAATTGAAACAATAGAAGATATGGACAAATACGGCAAAAAAATTATAGAAATGGGAGCACAAAATGCCATAGTTTCATACGGCAAAAAAGGCTCAATGTTTTTTAGCCAAAATGGACATTCATATATATCCGAAGAAATTCACATAAATGAAGTAGTAAATTCAGTAGCCTGTCGTGATTCAATGATAGGAGGATTTATAGGAACTTTGGTAAGATCAAGCGATTATCTTGAGGCATACAAAGTTGCCGTAGCAGCAGCAACAGCAACAGCAGAAGTGCTAGACCTACCAACAAGAGAAGAAATTGAAAAAATAATACCAAAAGTAGTAATAAACCAATTTTCTTAAACAAAAAGCCTTGGCATAAGCCAACACTTTTATTATAAAAAATTTTTTATTAAAGGAGAACAAACAAAAAGGAGAAATAATGAATAAAAAAACTATAAGTATAATGCTAGCTTATGTAGGCGTATTAACCGGAGCAGGACTTGCAAGCGGTCAAGAGCTAATGCAATATTTTATTTCCTTTGGAATATCCGGGCTATTTGGACTTATAGCCATAGGAATTTTGCACGTTTTAGTTGGAGGAATAATTCTTCAACTTGGCTCTCACTATTTAGCAGAAAGTCATATCGATGTCATCGAAGAAGTTTCAAGCAAATATTTGACAAAATTTATGGATTTTGCCCTAATAATTAATTGCTTTTTGATGGGTTTCGTAATGATAGCAGGTGCAGGCTCAAATTTAAATCAGCAATTTGGATTTAAACCATGGGTTGGCTCACTAATTTGTACCCTACTAGTAATTTTTATTGGAATGTTAGATTTCGATAAAGTAACAAAAGTAATCGGTGCCTTTACACCACTAATAATTATTTTTGCAATCCTTGGAGCAATTTATACTTTTATAACAATAAAACCAGATTGGCAAAGTCTAAATCAAATTGGACAAAGTGTAAAATCCCCACTGCCAAACATAGGCTTATCCACACTAAATTATTTTGGCTTATGCATGATTAGCGGAATCTCCATGGCATTTGTCCTAGGAGGAAGCAAAACCGATTCAGCCGAAGCAGGACTTGGAGGAATGCTTGGAGGATTGATGGTAGCAATTCTTACAGCACTAGTAGGCCTTACCCTATTTTTTACCCTACCAATGATAAAAGATTCCGACATACCAATGCAAATTGTTTTAGAAAATATCCACCCTGTTTTGGGACTTATGATGTCTTTAATTATTTTTGGAATGATTTTTAACACAGCCATTTCCCTATTTTATTCAGCAGCAAGAAGATTTTCCGATACAGAAAATAAATTTAGAAGAAATTTAATAATATTTACCCTAATGGGTTTTGGACTTTCATTTTTAGGCTTTAAAAAATTAATGTCAATCCTCTATCCAATACTAGGATATTTAGGAATGATACTTACAATTATCCTAGTAGTTGCCTGGTTTAACGAAAGAGAAGAAATCAAACACGAAATGAGAAGAAGGTTCGCAATATCTGTTCTTACAAAAAGAAAACTAGATGACGACGAAGAATTTGGAAAAATGGAAAAAGAAAAACTAGAAAGATTAGCAGAAAATTCCATAATAGACAACAAAGAAATAAAACAAGCCGTTCACGAAGAAGTGAAAGAAGAATTAGAAGAAGAAAATAGCGAAGAATAATAAAATTTAGACTGGATAAGGGCATAAATTCCCTTATCCAGTCTATTTATTTTGCCATATTTTAAAAAAAGATCCCTCCATGCACTCCACTTCGTTTCGTTTAGTCGGGATGGGTGATTCTTAATTTAATTTTATTACTAAAAAATTATTTTATTTTTAAAATTTCTTACACCAATTTTCGAAAATAAAAAAGCTTACTAATCAAAGTAAGCAATAGACTGTTGATAAAGTATACAAATCCTCATGCTAAGAATATCATACGGAAAAAATTGATTTGATTTCAAATTTAAAAATTCGTCAAAAATCGCATTGTTTGAGCGTTAGCGAGTTTGCGATTTTAGAATTTTGAAATTTAGAAATCAACAATTTTGGGAGTCAGATATTCGTGCTTGAGGGTTTGTCTACAATCTGATGCTTACTAATTAAAGTAAGCTTATTTTTATATTCCCATAATTAATTTTGCAATTTGGAAATAGCATATTAATCCTATAGAATCTACAATTGTTGTTATTAGTGGACTTGCCATTATTGCTGGGTCAAAGCCTAATTTTTTTGCTCCCATTGGGAGTAAGGCTCCTACAACTTTTGCTATAATTATTATTACAAAAATTGTTATTCCTACTATGGCTGCAACTTCCATAGCTACTCCGTCAAATAATAGACATTTTAAAAATGCTAAAAATGACATTATAACTCCTACTATAACTCCAACTTCGAATTCTTTAAATACTACTTTATACCAATCTTCAAGCTCTACATCTCCTGTTGCCATTCCACGTATTACAAGAGTTGATGATTGGCTTCCTGCGTTTCCACCGGAGTCTGTTAGCATTGGTATAAACATATTTAGGGCAATTATTGATTCTATTACCCTTTGACTTGATTTTAAAATTGTTGATGTAAATGATGCCGAAACCATCAAAAACATTAGCCAAGGCAATCTGTTTTTTGCAAGTTTTAAGGCTGATGTGCTTGAATATTCTTCTTCATCCGGTGTTGTACCAGCCATTCTTTGGAAGTCCTCAGTTGTTTCAAGTTCCATTATATCCATAATATCGTCAACTGTAATTATTCCAATAAGCCTTCTTTCGCTATCAACAACTGGCAAAGCTGTAAAACCATATCTTCTAAAAGTTTTTGCTACATCTTCTTGGTCTTCGTAAGCTTCCACGCTTATTACATCTTCATACATCAAATCTTTAACTTTTGTATCTAATGAGCTTGTTACAATCAACCTTAGTGAAACATAACCCAATAAAGATTTTGTAGTATTTGTTACATAGCAAGTGTAAATAGTTTCTTTTGTTGAACCTACTTTTTTTATCCTGTCCAAAACTTCTTGGCAGGTCATTTCTGGATTTACTTCTACAAATTCTGTTGTCATCAAACTTCCAGCAGAATCTTCTGGAAATTGTAAAAATTGATTTACTCTTTTTCTCATTTCAGAATCAGAATTTCTCAAAATTCTTTTTACAACAGTTGCAGGCATTTCCTCAAGCGTATCAATTACATCGTCGAAATTTAAAGCTTTCACAATAGCATCAAGCTCAGGATCTGTAATAGAAGTCAAAAGTCTGTGCTTGCCATCTTGTTTTAATTCAGCAAACACCTCAGCAGCATCATCTTTTCTCAAAAGCCTATAAACAATCAAACTTTCTTCATTGTCAAGCTCAGACATAAATTCTTCTATATCTACGGGGTTAGTTCTTCTCAAAGAATCCTTTAAAGCCGGAATATCTTTTTTTTCTAAAAGATTATTTAGTTCTTCAATCCTTTGCTCGCTGTTATAGCTGTTCATAATATCACCCCTTAATTTCTTCTAATAATGTATCCAAAGCCTTATTAAATTGAGTATCCTTGTCAAGATTTTCTATATCCAAAGCTCCATTTTCACTTTTATCTTCAACTTCTACATCAGGTTTTACACCAATTTTGTGAATTTTAGTTTTGTTTGGTGTGAAATATTCACTAATAGTAATTTTTACACCAGACCCATCATCAAGAGGGAAAAGTTTTTGAACAATTCCCTTACCAAAAGAAGTTTTTCCAACAATTTTTGCTCTCTTTCTATCCTTAAAAGCTCCAGCCAAAATTTCAGACGCAGAAGCAGAATTTTCATTTATAAGAACAGTCATAGGAGTTTTGTCCATTTCCTTGTCGCTTTTTTCAACAATTTCTTTGCCTTTTTTGTCAACAGTTGAAACAATTACACCCTCATCCAAAAAAGTATCAGCGATAGCAAGACACACATCAAGCCCACCGCCAGGATTATTTCTAAGATCCATAACAATACCATCAACCTTAGCATCCTTCAAAGCCTTTAGCTCCTTGCCAAATTCTTCCTTAGTAACATCCTCAAATTGTTTTATTTTTATATAGCCGATTTTTTTGTCATCTTTTTCAACAACTTTGCTTTCAACAGTATCAACCTTTACATCAGCTCTTTCAACATCAATATCTTTTTCCTCAGCCTTGCCCTCAGCATTTTTTCTAAGGACAGTAATCTTTACCTTTTCTCCGACATTTCCCCTAATTTTTGACACAGCCTCTTCCAATTGGTCAGAAGAATAAGAAACACCATCAACCTTGGTAATATAATCGCCAACATTGATGCCAGCCTTTTTTGCAGGAGATTCATCAAAAACAGAAATCGCCTTGATATATCCCTCATCACTAGCTTGAACAGCTACACCAATGCCCGCATATTTCCCATTAACATCTTCCATAAGTTTGTCAAATTCTTCCTTTGTATAATAAGCAGTATAAGGATCGCCCAAATTTTCAAACATTCCCTTCAAAGAACCATCATATAATTGCTTATCCTCATAATCAAAAAGGAAATTCTCATCAATCAATTCCTTCATAGCTTCCATAGAAGCCATGTGCTTTTGATTTTGTTCAGAAATCATACGATTATCATTAGAAGAATTCTTTCCGAGAGTAAAACCCGTAAAGCCAGTCCCTATAATCAATAAAAAGGCCAATAAAACCTTACCAATCTTTTTCATAATACCTCCAATTAAAATTTAAAAACCAAAAATATGATTTTTATAGAAATTAAATACCTATCAGTATTCTTATATTTTAACATATATAGACCTTTTTTTAAATAAAAGAAAAAGGCAAAAAAAGAATAAATCAATAAAAATAAAAATTGATTTATTCAAAATTAACATCAAAAATTAAAACCAAAATATTTCTCAACAAAATCTTCCTGAATACCAGCCTTTACACTATTTTTTACATCAACCCCCTTAATAATTTCAATCAATTTCAAAGCCAAAAAAACACTAGCACCAGCGCCCCTTGACGTAAAAATATTTCCATCCACAACAATAAGCTTGTCACTTTTAATATTTCCAACATTCAAAAGGCTTTTTTCCACACTAGGATGACAAACAAGATTCCTATCACTAACAATACCTGCCCTATCAAGAACAGTTGGTCCCGCACAAATAGCACAAATAATTTTTTTCTCCTCATCAAATTTTTTTACAATATCAATAACCCTTTTATCATCCCTAAGATTTTTCGCACCCACACTACCACCAGGAATATAAATCCCATCATAAAAATCCAAATCAATATCATCAATAAGCCTATCCGCCTTAACAATAATATTGTGAGAACCACAAACAAACAAATCATCGCCAACAGAAACCATATCTACAAAAATATCAGCCCTTCTAAAATAATCCACCAAAGTCAAAGCCTCAATTTCCTCAAAACCATCAGCCAAAAAAACTAAAAATCTATCCATAAATTCCTCCATAAATCTATTATACCCACACCCAAAAGTCATATAAAAAATTAATTAATAAAATAAATTTATAATTTTCCATAAAAACTTTTTTAATAAGAAAAAAATAAAATCAAAAAATCCCCACAAAAAAATGAAGACCCGAAGGTCTTCACAAAAAATTATTTTTTATTTTCGAAAAAATTAATTTTAATCATTTTTTCTTTTTTTAGAAGCGAACAATCCGCTTACGGCTGTTGCCAATGTTGCTAAAATAGTTGCAGAAGAACCTACACCTGTTTTAACATTTTTGCCTGTATTAGAGCTATTAACTCTATTTATGCTTCCACTAGCACCAGCATTTGCTTTTTGAGATACCAAATCATTTCCTTTAATGATGTCAACTGAACCATCTGGATAAGTTATAGTAGCAGTTCCATCTTTTCCAATCTCAACTTTTGTTCCTTGTGGGAATTTATCTTTATTAGCATCTTCGATTGCTTTTTTAACCTTGTCTTTTTCCTCATCAGTTAAGTTGTTCTTATCCTTAACTTCAGTTTTTGAAGGAACAGTTGGATCAGTCTTGTCTGCTATTGTTTTATTATCATCTTTATCAGAATTGTTGTCATCTCTTCCTTTTTCGTGTCCTTCAACTGGAACTTCGATTTCAACTTTTCCGCCTGGTAGATCTGGATCTTCAATTGTTACAGTGATTGGTCCATCAACATTTGTTCCTGGAGTTACAATTACATTTCCATTTTCATCAATTTCAACTGGAACGTCTTTACCATCTTCATCTTTAGCTGTAACTTTTGTATCATCATCAGGATTTTCAACTTTGATGCCAGTATCTTGTTTATCATCAGTTGGTTTAACTGGTTTAACATCTCCACCTACTTTTGTACCCTTATCATCGGCTTTTCCTACTGTTGCTGTTGCTTCGTCTGATGGGTTCTTTCCATCTACTGTTGCTGTTGCTTTTACAGTTTCGCCTTCTTTTGGCTCTTTGCCTTCTGGTACTTTTGCTGTCCAGTTTCCTTCTCCATCTGCTGTTGTTTCTACTTTTGTTCCGTCTGGAAGTTCTACTTCAACTTTTGCATTTGGTTCAGCTTTACCTTTGATTTCTTTATCGCCAGCTTTTGGTGCTGTGATAGTTGGTTTTGTTGTTGCTTCTGTTGGATCA
>NZ_HE978532.1:196583-212879 GCF_000311745.1 Anaerococcus obesiensis ph10
CGTCTGATGGGGTCTTTCCGTCTACTGTTGCAACTGCTTTTACTGTTTCGCCTTCTTTTGGCTCTTTACCTTTTGGTACTTCTGCTGTCCAATTTCCTTCTCCATCTGCTGTTGTTTCTACTTTTGTTCCGTCTGGTAATTCTACTTCAACTTTTGCACCTGGTTCTGCTGTTCCTGTGATTTTCTTATCGCCAGCTTTTGGTTGTGTTATTTTTGGCGCTGTTGTTTGACCTTGTTTTACAACAGTTAAAGTAGGATCTAATTTAGCAGTTTGATTTCCTCTTGTTATTGTAACTTCTCCCTTTTCATTTACAGAGATTTGATTATCTAATAGATCTGGGTTTGCAGCTTTAACTGCTTCTTTAACTTTATTTTGTTCATCTGCTGTTAATGAATCAGGATTTGCTACTTCTACTACTTCTGGATTTTTAGCGTAGATTCTATTTACTACATATACCTTTTTGCCTTCTACATCTGATGGTGTATTTCCAGCTTCATCGAATAAGAAAGTATATCCTGTAAATTCTTCTGGATTTTCCTTAACGTATCCTATAGTAGCTGCTTTAAGTTCTTTTCCATCAAGTCCAACTGCTTTTGATCCTAACAATAATTTATATACATTTGTATATGTTATTGTTGTATCATCTTCTGTTTTATCAGTACGAACAAATTCATAACCAGGAATATCAGATACTCCGTCATTGTCAGATTTGTTTCCATCTTCTTTTTTTAGTTCAATGATTTTTCCATCAGCTGTTTCTTGTACCCATTTTGTGATTTCTTTTTTAGTTACTGGATTATTTTTTGCATTTACTTTCGCTACTTCTGATACTTCTGTACCTTTTTGAGCTATAGCTTTTACTTCACTTCCATCTTTAACTTGATTTGCAGGAATTGTCACAACGCCTGTAGTTGGGTCTATTTTTATAGATGGGTCAGTTCCATCTGGCAATTTCCAAACTCCATCATCGCCCTTTGTTGCTACAAGAGTTCCTTGATGATTCTTTTCATCAGTGTATGTGATTTGAACAACATCAACGTCTTTGTCAGCTGGTGGTGTTACTGTTACAGAACCATCATCATTTGCTTTTAGAGTTGGAGCATCTGGTTTAGCTGGTGTTGTATCTGTTACTGTTACTGGTACTTTAACGTCTACTTCTTCTCCGTTTGGTAATGTTACTGTTACTACTGCTTTTGTTTCTCCAGCTTTTGATACGTCTGGTTCTGTTTTTACTACAACTTCTGATCCTTTTGGTAGGTTTGTTATCTTTTCTTTGTATTGATCTGCTGTTGGTTGTGTTCCTACAGTTGTTTCTACTTTTCCGTTAACGTTGGCATCCCATGCTTTTGGATTTTTATCTTCTTCATCTTTGATTCCATCGTTGTCGTCGTCTGGATCTGTTGAATCTGGTATTCCGTCTCCATCTGTATCTCTTAATATTGTTATTTGGATTTCTTTTGTTGATTCGTTTCCAGCTGCATCTTTTGCTTTGATTGTTACTGTGAAGTCTCTTTCTTCTTCTGTGTCTGCCCAGTTTGTTAGTTTGTCAGGTGTTCCTTCGATTTTGCCTGTTTCTTTGTTGTATCTTAATCCTTTTGGAAGTCCTGTTACTTCTACTGTTGGATTTTTATCTGTATCGTCTGTTACGTTTACCTTGATTGGTGTGATTTCTTGTCCTTCTGTTACTCTTGCTCCATTTGCCCATACTTGTGGTCCTCTATTATTTTCGTCTTCTTTTGGAGCTACTGGTGTGTCTGGATTGTCATCATCGTCTAGGTCACCAATTTCTGGTTTTGTTGTGTCTTTTTCTTCTTCAGCTATTGATAGAGGTACTCTATCTACATGTCCTTTTTTGATTAATACTTCTTCGCCTTTTTCATTTACTTGATAGATATCATAAGTTACTTCTACATTTGGCTCTTCTTGAGTAGCATCAACTTTTGCTTTTGGTGTTCCTGTAATTTGATCTCCTGTAATTGTTAGACCATCAATAGTTTTTCCATCTATAAATTTAGCTGTTACATTTTTAAATACATAGCCATCAATTTGTTTAGGTTCTATTTTTTTATTATATTCTTTACCTACATTACCATCTGTTAATGGAGAATCTGTAACTGTAAAAGTATAGAACCTTGATGCTGTTATATCCCCTGATTCATCTGGAACTACTGAGATAACTTCAACTTCGAATTTACCACTTTCTTTTGCTACTCCTTTAATATCTCCTGTTTTAGGATCAATTGTAAGACCACCTGGAAGTCCCTTAGCAGAATAAGTTGCATCTTTTAGAGGATTTGAGTTTTTATATTCGAATTCATCATACATTGAAGTAATCTTCTTTGAATCTTCGACTACTACTGTAAATGAATCTTGAGCTAGCAATTCTGCATTTTTACCTGCGCTATCTACCCTATATAGCTTAGCTGTATAATTAGTTGTCTTTGTTACTTTGCTTGTGTCAAAGTCTGCTGATTCTAGTGAACCTGTGCTTGATGGTTTTTGAACCGATGATCGTTGAACTTCATCTCCATCTTCGTCATACCAAACTATTCTAAAGTTCTCACTTGATTCTCCATTGTATGGTAGGCCTTCTGTTGATGTTTTAGCAACATCTCCTACTTTTGCAGTGTTCTTGCCTGAGTCATAATTTGTTATATTAAATTTAACTTCTCCTGGAGCAAGCGCAAAGTCTGCACGTAAAATTTGTGGTATAGCATTAGTTACACCAACTCCAAATCCAGTTCCAGACCAACCACTATGGATACCAAATTTATCACTCATTTGTGTATATTGATTATTATTATATGGTGTCATAACACGGAGATGGTCAGCATTTTCTACAGATACAAATAACCAGTCATAGTTTACGTGTTTTACTTGATTTGTAGCAGCTTTTGAAAAATCAAATCTTCCATTGTCTGCCTTATCTGCAACAGTTCCAAGTCTGTCAATTTGTTCTTTAGTCCACTTATTCCAAACTTGTCCACTGGAATTTTGGCCTTCTTTATAATTATAATTTTTTAATCCAGCATCGCTATTCTTTAGATTTCCCCAAGTTCCCTTAAATTGGATAATATATTTTCCATCAGCATTTGTTTTTGCAGATACTGTTTCAGCTATCCATTTGTCTGGATCTTTTTTAACTTGTTCTTTTATCCAATCTTGTAATTTCTTTTCTTGCTCAGCTGTCCAGCCAGTTCCACGAATATGTGAAGGTTTCTTAACGCCCATATAAACAGCAGTAGATTCGCTATAAATTTGTTTTAGCGCATAATCTGATAGATATGAAGCTTTTACTGTTACATCTTTAGCTGGAGTATCTACTTGAGCTACTGTATTCCATTGGATTCCACCAATTCCTGATTTGTAATCCCAACCAACTGTACCTGTAAGATATCCACCATCTTGTTGGATTTCTGTTGGTGTAGGTTTTTTATGCATTTGTTCAAGTGGTTTTTGCATTAATAATATTTTCCAATTACCATGAATATTTCTAACAGTGTTTGATCCTGAACCACCTTGTGTTATTGGTAAGCCTTGATCTGGGAATATTACAGATTCACCTGTTATATATTGAAGTTGGTATCCTTCTGGAATAGTTGACTCATCAATCCAGAATCTATATCTTTCATTACCACCAGATACTGTTGGATCTGCATCAAATCTAATTAAGTTTCCATCTTCGGCTATATATGATTTTATTCCCATGTGTAATTGACCATCTGCTCCTGATGTAGCTGTATAAACTGGTGATGAATATTCTTTTCCATTTGACCATTTTTCAAACCATTGGAAATAAGCCTTGATACCTGCAATTGGCTTAAATTGATTATCACTTGCCTTAGATAGGTCTGCATCAATATTTAGTCCATTAACTACGCCAACATAAGCATGCACAGCATTTTTTGCGTCTGGAGTTGTAGCTGTGTCTTCTGGTGGTGCTGCATCTCTCACTCCAGTACTTGGACTTTCTGTAGCTTTTACTGCTTGTTTTTCTACTTTTTCAGATAATTCTAAATCCTCTGCTTCTTCTGTTGCTTCAACAGCTTTAACATTAACTTTGATTTGAATTTCTTTTACAGATCCATCAGCAAAAGTTATTTTTGCACTTGTAGTTTTTTCGCCAGCTTCTTTTGTATCAACTGGTGTTATAACATCAAGTTTTGCATCTTGTGGGAGATTGGTTACAGCTTCTTTGTAATCAATTTCTTCTCCTTCTTCTACTTCTATAGTTTCTAATTTTTCTATAAAAGTATCAGCTTGTTTTGCAACAACTTCTTCTTTTGTTTCTTCTGCTTTAATTTCTTCATTTGCTACTGGTGTAGCTTCTTCAACTGGATTTTCTTCTGGCGTATTTGTCTCTGTTGCTACTGTTTCATTTTCACTAGCTTCAGCAGCCTTAGAAGATCCCGGAGCAATTATTAATGAAAATCCTAACATACATGAAACTAATCCAATGGATAGTTTTCTTGTACCATACTTAGGAGTTTTCTCTTGACTTAATTCTTTTTTCTTTTCGATGATTTCAGTCATCTTTTTCGAATTGTTCATGATTTTCTTATCCTTTCATTAATATATTTTGTTAAAGTAGTCATATGAAAATGTGGTAATTTATGCAATAAAATAGCCACAAATTTATTGTATTCACACTGTTAACTATTTTTATATAAGTTATTATATCATATTCGTTCAAAATATCTACTTGGTTTTGAATTTATCAAAGTTGAAAATATTCATAAATAATTCACTTTAAAATTTATAAATATTTTTTCAATCTATTTTTCAAGTAAATATATTTAAATTCCCGTCTAATTTTTCAAGATTTTGATTTTTGTTATCAAAAAATCTTGTATAATGATGAATTTTTATTCTTGAAAAAAGATTATTTTATAAATATTTGGAAATAAAAATAAAGAATTCTAAATTTAAACATTTTAAAAATTTTTGAATATTTAAATAAAAAAATGAGATGGCTAAGTCGTGAAAAAATCTGAAAAAAATAAAAAATCACGACTTGCCTACTTGCTTAAAATATTTGAAAAATGAGTTTTGATTTTTTCTACTATACCAGAAAAATAGAAAAAATAAAAGACCACATCAAGGTGGCCTTAGATTATAGACAAAGTTAGTTTAGTGATTCATTATTAATTTGAAAATAAAAATACGCTACACCCCATTTTTTTCTTTGTAATTCTATATTTGTTTTAAAAATATACTATATCCATAGACTAACTCTTTTTATGAGATCTCTCCACAAGGTCAAGATGGGGTACTGCTATTTTTATTTTATTGCTAAAGTTTTATTATTTTTATATTTTTAATCTTTATCCTAGTTTTTCTTCTTGATTTTCTTATTGAAATATATTTTATCTTCTACAATATTTTTTTAAGAAATTGTCCTGTGTAGGATTTTTTTGTTTTTGCTATTTCTTCTGGTGTGCCTGTTTTTACTAATTCTCCTCCTCCATCTCCGCCTTCAGGTCCTAGGTCTATGATGTAATCTGCTACTTTTATTACGTCAAGATTGTGTTCTATTACTACTACTGTATTATTTTGGTCGACTAATCTGTTTAAAACTTCTATTAATTTGTGAACGTCTGCCATGTGAAGGCCTGTTGTTGGTTCGTCTAAAATGTATAGGGTTTGACCTGTGGATCTTTTTGCAAGTTCGCTTGCAAGTTTTACTCTTTGGGCTTCTCCTCCCGAAAGTTCTGTTGATGGTTGACCGATTTTTATATAGCCTAGTCCTACGTCATATAGGGTTTGTAATTTTTTTACTATTGATGGATGGTTTTCGAAAAATTTTAAGGCTTCTTCTACTGTCATATCCAAAACTTCGGATATATTTTTCCCCTTGTATTTTACTTCGAGGGTTTCTCTATTGTATCTTTGTCCATGGCAAACTTCACATGGAACATAGACGTCTGGCAAGAACATCATATCTACTTTTATTGTTCCATCGCCATTACAGGCTTCGCACCTTCCGCCTTTTACGTTAAAGGAAAATCTTCCCTTGTCAAAGCCTTTCATTTTTGCTTCGGTTGTCATGGCAAATACATCTCTGATATTGTCAAATAATTTGGTGTAGGTTGCTGGATTTGATCTTGGCGTTCTTCCTATTGGGGATTGGTCGATGGAAATTATTTTGTCAATTTGTTCTACGCCTTCAATTGAATAGTGTTTTCCTGGGTGGGTTTTGGATTTATTTAATTTTTTGGTAACTGCCTTGTACAAAATTTCATTTACAAGTGAAGATTTTCCTGAGCCTGATACTCCTGTTACTGCTGTAAAGGTTGATAGGGGGAATTTTACATCAATTCCTTTTAAATTATTTTGTCTGGCGTTTTTTACTTCTATATATTTGTTCCAAGTTCTCCTCTCTTTTGGCACTGGGATTTTTTCTTTTCCTGAAAGATAGGCTCCTGTGATTGATTTTTTGCATTTTTTTATGTCGGAAAGTGATCCTTTTGCTACAATTTCTCCACCGTGGACTCCTGCTTTTGGTCCAATATCTACAAGATAGTCTGCGGCTTTCATTGTATCTTCGTCGTGCTCTACAATTATTAGTGTATTTCCAATATCTGTTAAATTTCTAAGTGATTTGATTAATTTGTTATTATCTCTTTGATGAAGTCCGATTGATGGCTCATCCAAAACATAGCAAACTCCAACAAGACCTGATCCAATTTGGGTTGCAAGTCTTATCCTTTGGCTTTCTCCACCGGAAAGGGTTGAGGCTGCTCTTGAAAGGGAAAGATATCCAAGTCCTACGTCTTGTAAAAATTTTATTCTTGCCTTTATTTCTTTTATTATTAGTTCGGCAATTTTTTCTTTCATTGGAGAAAGCTTTAAATTATCAAAAAATTCTATGGTTTTGTCGACTGACATATCTGCAATTTCTGAAATTGATTTGCCATCTACTTTTATCGCAAGGATTTCATCTTTTAATCTTTGCCCGTGACAAGTTTTACATTCTTCCTCGCTCATAAAGCCTCTCATTCTTTTCTTTTGAGAATCGGAATTTGTTCTTTCGTACCTGTCTGATAAATTTTTGATTGCTCCTTCAAAATGTCCTGTGTAATTTTTTCTTCCAGAAAAATGGCTGTCAAAGGTAAAAGAAATTTCTTTTTTTGTTCCGTACAAAATTTCATCAATCATTTTTTTTGGAGCATTTTTGATTGGCTCATCAAGGGAAAATTTGTGATTTTTGGCAATGGCTTTAATTATTTCATTATAATATGTTCCTTTTCCGCTTGTGGCGTATGGGTCGATTGCCCCTTCATTTATGGAAAGATTTTTATCTGGAATTACAAGGTCAGGGTCGATTTGCAAATGAAAACCAAGTCCATTACATTCTGGGCACATTCCTTGGGGAGCGTTGAATGAAAACATATTTGGTGTAATTTCTGGAAGGGAAATATGACCTTCTGGGCAGGCAAGTTTGGATGAAAGGATAAAATCATCTCCGTCTATTACATTTATTTCTACAAGTCCATCTGTAAGTTCAAGGGCAGTTTCCAAGGAATCAGCAAGTCTTGAATTTATTCCTTCTTTTATTACAATCCTATCGACAATTATTGATATATCGTGTTTTTTTGTTTTTGAAAGTTCGATTTCTTCTTCAAGATCATATCTTTCGCCGTCAATCATCACTCTCACATAGCCCATTTTTTGGATATTTTCGAGTTTCTTTTTGTGTTGACCTTTTTGGGCTCTTACTACTGGGGCAAGGATTTGGATTCTTGTTTTTTCTTCAAGTTTTAAAATCCTATCTACCATTTGATCGATTGATTGGGCTTCAATTTTTTTGCCACAAACAGGACAGTAGGCATCTCCAATTCTTGCAAATAAAAGCCTATAATAATCGTAAATTTCTGTTACAGTTGCAACTGTTGATCTTGGGTTTCTGTTGGTTGTTTTTTGGTCGATTGAAATTGATGGAGAAAGTCCTTCGATTGTATCGACATCAGCCTTATCCAAATTTCCCAAAAATTGTCTTGCGTATGATGATAAACTTTCTACATATCTTCTTTGACCTTCGGCATAAATTGTGTCAAAAGCCAAGGTGGACTTTCCCGATCCGGAAAGTCCAGTAAATACAATCATTTTATCGCGAGGAAGGGTAAGGTCTACGTTTTTTAAATTATTAGTCCTTGCCCCCTTTATTACTATTTTATTTTCACTCATTTATACCTCCGCAAATTCTCTTTTCATTTTTGCTATTTGGTCACGGATTTGTGCTGCTTTTTCAAAATCTAATTCTTCTGCGGCCTTGTACATTTCTGTTTCCAAATTTATAATTATATTTTCAATTTGTTCTTGTGAGAATTCTTCTTTTACTTCTTCTGTTTCATTTGTTGATTTTGTTACTTGAATAATTTCTGCTATGTTTTTCTTGATTGTCGTTGGAGTTATGCCGTGTTTTTCGTTAAATTCCGTTTGAATTTTTCTTCTTCTTTCGGTTTCATCAATGGCTTTTTTCATTGATCTTGTAATTTTATCTGCATACATTATTACATGACCTTTTGAATTTCTTGCAGCCCTTCCTATGGTTTGGATAAGGGAAGTTTCGCTTCTTAAAAATCCTTCCTTGTCTGCATCTAAAATTACAATTAAGGAAACTTCTGGTAAATCTAATCCTTCACGAAGAAGATTTATTCCAACAAGAACATCAAATTTTCCAAGTCTTAAATCTCTAATTATTTCACTTCGCTCGATTGTTTTTATATCTGAATGGAGATATTTTACCTTAATTCCATTTTCTGATAAATAATCAGTCAAATCTTCTGCCATTCTTTTGGTTAGAGTTGTTACAAGAACTCTTTCATTTTTATCGATAATTTGATGGATATTTTCTATCAAATCATCAATTTGATTTTCTACTGGTCTTACATCAATCAATGGATCTAAAAGTCCTGTTGGTCTTATGATTTGTTCAACAACATCTCCTCCTGTTTTTTCCATTTCGTAAGGACCTGGAGTTGCTGAAACATATATTGTTTGCTTAATTAATTTTTCAAATTCTGGAAATTTCAAAGGTCTATTGTCAAGGGCTGATGGAAGTCTAAAACCAAAATCTACAAGATTTTGTTTTCTTGACCTGTCCCCCTCATACATTCCACCAACTTGAGGAATTGAAACGTGAGATTCGTCAACAAAAAGCATAAAATCATCTGGAAAATAATCTATAAGGGTGTAAGGTCTAGATCCTGCAGGTCTTTGGGACAAATGTCTTGAATAATTTTCTATTCCTGAACAAAATCCAATTTCTTCTAGCATTTCTATATCGTAATTTGTTCTTTGCTCAAGCCTTTGAGCCTCTACTAATTTATTTTCATTTTCAAGTTCAACAAGTCTGTCTTTTAATTCTTCTTTTATTGTTGTAATTGCAGCTGCTGCTTTTTCGGCACTTGTTGCGTAGTGACTTGCAGGATAAATATAGCCGTGTGAGATGTGGCTTGTAACTTTTCCTGTCAAAGAATCAAATTCTGAAATCCTATCAATTTCATCTCCAAAAAATTCTACTCTTATTGCTTTTTCTTCGTTTCCTGCTGGGAAAATATCCAAAACATCTCCCCTTCTTCTAAAAGTTCCACGCGAAAAATCAAAATCATTTCTTACAAATTGTCTTTCGATTAATTCTTTCATAACTTCTTCTGGGGAAATTTCTTGACCTGGTCTTAGGGACAAAACTAATTTTCTATATTCTTCCGGATCTCCCAAGCCGTAAATACAAGAAACGCTCGCCACAATTATTACATCGCGTCTTTCAAACAAACTCATTGTTGCTGAGTGTCTTAATTTATCAATCTCATCATTGATTGAAGAATCTTTTGCAATATATGTGTCGGTTGCCGCAACATAGGCTTCTGGTTGGTAATAATCGTAATACGATACGAAATATTCAACGGCATTGTCTGGGAAAAATTCTTTAAATTCTGTAAATAATTGGTAGGCAAGTGTTTTGTTGTGGGCAAGGACAAGAGTTGGCTTTTGAACTTCTTGAATTATATTTGCCATAGTAAAAGTCTTACCAGAACCTGTAACTCCTTGGAGAATTTGATGAGCTTTTCCATTTTTTATTCCATCAGCAAGTTTTTTAATTGCATCTGGCTGATCTCCTTTTGGAGTATAGTCTGATTTTAAAATAAATTTATTTTTTGTCATTTGACACTTCCTTTATGTAAATCATAATTTTTTAAAATTTTTCTTTTTTAAATCTATTTTCAGTCTTTTCCAATATACACTTTCACTTTTTAAATTCAACTTATTTACTCGGGATTAAAAGCTTTAAATCTTGCCACAAATTCGCCTTTCTGCTATAATTTTTTGTGAATATAAGTATAAAATTTTTAATTTAAAATTTAATTATGAAAGGTTGATATATATGGAAATTTTTAAAAATATGAAAAAGGAAAGAAAAAAAGAATTGTTGGTCCTAACAATTTTTGCAATTTTCTTTATCTTTGTTACTTATAAATTTAAGCAAAATGGGAAAAATTTTTTCCTTGTTATTAGTTTTCTTGCAATATATATTGCTGTTGGAGCAGATACTTTTTTAAACGCAATAAATTCAATTTCTAATAAAAAATTTATGGATGAAAATTTCCTTATTACTCTTGCAAGTTTTATTGCGTTTTTTATGGGATTTTTTGTTGATGCTTGTGCCATAATGTTTTTATTTAATTTGGGCAAATTTTTTGAAAATCTTTCAAAAGATACGATAGATGAAAATTTCAAAAAATTATTAGATATTGTCCCAAAAACAGTTACAAAAGTTTTGGATGATGGGACTTTGGCAAAAATTGCGATTAAAAAAATAAAAAAAGGCGATATACTTCTTGCAAAAGAGGCAAATATCATCCCTGTTGATTCTGTTGTGATTTCTGGCGAAGGGCTTTTGGATACTTCATTTTTAAATGGCAAATCTTTGCCAATTGAAATTAAAAAGGGAAGTGAAATTTTATCAACTTCTATGCTAAAAACTGGAGAGATAAAATACAAGGCTGTGAAAGTTTTTGATGAATCTATGGCAGCAAAAATTATAAATTTGATAAAAAAATCAAGAAATAAAAAATCTCAAAGTGAAAAATTGATTAAGCAATTTACAAAAATTTATACGCCTTGTCTTATTGCTATGGCAATTTTTCTTGCTGTAGTTTTCCCTATTTTGGGAGGAGATTTGAGCAAATATTTGCAAAAATCTGCAAGTTTTTTGATTGTTTCTTGTCCAAAAGTTTTTATACTTGGGATTTCTCTTTCATATATTTCTGGCTTAATTCTTGCAAATAAAAATAAAATCCTTGTAAAAGATATAAAATCTTTTGAAAAGTTGATTGATTGCGATTATTTTTATACAGATATGACAAATACTTTGACTGTTGGGGAATTTGATTTAAAAGAAATTGTATATTATTCTCCTTATAACAAAAATTTGCTTTTGGATTATTTGTATAATTTGGAAAAATTATCGGCAGATCCTATTGCAAAAGCCATAGTGAAAAATCTTAGACGCAGAGATAATTTTTCGTATTTTATAGCAAGTAAAAATATAAATGATATTGACATTTGGGCAAAAACTTATGAAAATGAAGAAATAAAAATCGGCTCAAAAGACTTTGTAAATGCTGAAGATGATTCAAATGAAAAGGCAATTTTTATGTCAATAAATAATATTTTGGTTTGCAAGGTTATTTTGGAAGACACCATTAAAGATGATGCCAAAGAAAGCATAGATTATTTAAAAAATGAATTTTCGGATATTGCTGTTTTATCAGCTGAAAAAGAAAAAGTTGTTGAAAATCTTGCGAAAAATCTTAGCATTTCCTATGCAGCAGAAATTTCTACAAGTGAAAAAGTCGAAATAATAAAAAATGAGCAAAAAAATAAACACAAAATTATTTATGTTGGAGATGGAATAAAAGAAGGCGAAGTTTTGAAAAATTCTGATATTGGCATTAGCATGGGCCAAAAATCTTCAGATATTGCAATTTATAATTCTGACATAATGATTTCTGATAAATCTTATGGGAAATTAAGAGATTTGATGAAAATTGCAAAAATTGTAGACAAAACTGCCAAAAAAAATCTTATCTTACTTATTTTTACAAGAATTGTGCTTTTGATTTTAACTTTAATTGGATATTGTCCAATGTGGCTTGTAAGCCTTGTTGATGCATTAGTTTTAATTATTTCAATCTTGTCATCAATTAAAATTTTTAATAAAAAAATTTAGCAGGAAGAATTTTTATCTTCCTGCTTATTTTTATATGTTTCTTGTAATTGTAAATTCATTATTGTTTTCTGTATTTTCTTTTTCAATTTCTTGGTCTATATCTCCTGTTAAATTTAAATAATTATCAGCAAGTCTTGCTGAAACCAGTGGCGAAATTAAAATATAATACAAACCTAAAAGTCCTCCGCCCAATATAATAATTCCAATACCTGATTCAGGACTTCTTGTTCCAACGCTAATTCCAATAATTATTCCAAAAATAAGGATAATTGGTAAAACTATATACAACAAATATAAAGAAATTGTTTTGCCAAATAATTTTATTCCAATTGCAAACACACTTTTAAGTGCATCCATGATTGATTGGTCTTTGTTTCTTGGATCTGAAACTATATGATTTGCATAGGCTGTAAAAATTGAAAGAATGCCTAAAAGAAGTGTTCCAAGAACAGAAAGTGATAATAAATTTAATTTCTTACTTTCTACATCAAAAACTCCAATTTTTCCAAAAGAAAAAGTCAAAACAATTGTAATAAATATAAGAATTAAATTTACAATTATTGCTTTTTTATCAAGTCTTTGCAATTGATTTAAATAATCTCCAACACTTCCCTTTCTATTGTTGATTAAACCTGATGCAATTATAAAAGAACCAAGCCAAGTAATAACAGAAGATAAGACATTATAAATTATATTTTCATCTGCACTGCTGCCAAAAATTCTGTTGAGAACAAAAGCAAAAACTGCAACTATAATCTCAACCAAAATAACTGAACCATAACTATATTCTCTTTTCATAATAATTCCTTTCATTTTTCCAAAAATTTCTCTTACAAAAATATTTATACCCGCAAATTCGACTTTAAACAAAAATATTATATTTTTTTATATTAAATTAAATATATTTTAAGCTAATTAGGGTATAAAAAAATAGAGGTGATATTATGGAATATAAAATAAATAAAAAAGAAAAACAAGTGCAAGTTTTTGATAAGGAAAATAAAATAGGATTTATAGATATAGTAGAAGAAGAAAATCTAATCGATGCACCCCACACAGAGGTTGACAAAAAATATGGCGGTCAAGGAATAGCAGGAAAATTGGTAGACGAATTAGTTCAATACGCAAGAGATGAAAATAAAAAAATAATTCCAACCTGCCCATATATAAAAGATAAATTTGAAAAGGACGAAAAATATAAGGATGTGTATTATAAATAAAAAAGAGCCAGTTAGGCTCTTTTTTTATTTCTTCTAAAAAATATTCCAACAAAAATAAAATAAATTATTACAAAACTTCCAAAGCCTTGTGATAGAGAATTTGTATTTATTAGCTTGTCCATGCTTTTCATAAAAAATGGTGCTAAAAATACTCCTATATTACACCCTATAAAAATTAAATTTGTGGCTATTCGTGAGCTGTGACCTTTTACAAATCTTGGCACTTCTGCAAATATGTAAGGCATACACATTGATTGTCCAAAAGTCAAAAGCAAAATAGAAAATAAAAATCCTAAAAGATTATTTTCAAAATTTACTATCAAAAAATTTGCTAGTATAAAAAATCCCAAGCCAAAAAATATAGTTTTTTCTCTTAATTTCAAATTGATTGGTGTAAATAAAAATGCTGAAATCATTCCAACAATTGGCACAAAATTTAAATAAAAACTTACATTTACATCAATTCCACGGCTTTGGCTTGCAACAAAAGGAAATCTCATTAGCATTGCCGTTCCATTTAAAATCATAAGCATGGCAAAAATTATAAAAAGAAAAATATTTGAATCAAAATTGATTTTTGCCTTCTCTTTTTCAATTTTTACATCTTCTACATTGATTTTAAAAAATATAAAAATAAGAAATGCTGATGTATAAAGTGAAAATGTGTACATATAATCAAATTTTACAAGGATTCCTGCCAAGGAAAAAAGAATTATTTGCCCAATAAATTCAAAAGCATTTCTTAGACCATGAAGTTTTGTTCTCTCATTATTATCATGGTAGAGCAAATTAATATAATTTGCCGAATGCCCATTAAAAAGACCAAGCCCTGATCCAAGGAGAAATCTTGAAATAATTATTGATGGATATGTCCTAAAAACAAGGGGAATAATTCCGCTAAATCCCACAAGCAAAAGTCCCAACAAAACTGTATTTTTTATTCCAATAAAAATCGCCAAATATTCTGCAAAAAAAATAAAAATCATAACAGCAAGGCTTGAAAGACTTATTATAAATTCAGCCTCATTTCTAGTAAGATTGAAGGCTTCTTGTATATAAACTAAACTTCCAGAAATTATGCTATTGCTTGTTAAAATCAAAGAAATTGATAAAATTGCAATTTTTTGTCTAATAGAATTTTCTTTCATTGTCTATCCAAATATTTTTCAAATAATTTATTAGAAAAATCTATCAAATCATGAGAAAAATCATTTCTCAAATATTTTTCATTCAAATCTCCAAGCCTAACCCTATCAAGAGCATCAGCATCCTTGAAAAGTTTTGACAAATATCTAGCCCTATCCATATCTTTTACAAAAAATTCTTCAATTGTTTCATCCATTTGTTTATCAGGTCTTGAATGAACTGCCAAAACTGCTTGAAGAATATTTTTATCGCTTTCATTTATTTTTGCATAATCAATCGAATATAAAGCTGCCCTATAACCATGTTCTGTATCATAAGAATCGTCAACTCTTTTTGTATCATGCAAAGATGCAGCAAATCTTAAAATATCAGTATCATTTTTGTCCAATTTATAATTAAAAGCCAAAAGCATAGAAATAAAAATTACTCTTTCAATATGACCTTGACCGTGGATTTTGCTTTGGTAAAGAATTTTTGTATTTAAATTTTTATAAGTATCTAACAAAATTTTGTAATAAGAAGAATTTTTAAAATCCTCAAAAAATTTAAAATCTTCTAGCCATTTATCTTCATTTAATATTTCCAAAATAATCATAAGAAACTCCTTTTATTTCTTTAATTAATTATTATTATATCAAATCGGGTAAATATTTTATATAAAATTGTAAGTAGGTGATATTATGTTTATGAAAAGAGAAGATATAGAAAAAGAGATAGAAGAATGCATAAAAAAAGCAAAAAATTTTTCAAACCAAGGCGAAGTTGCCTCCTACATTCCCGAGCTTAAAAACGTAGACGAAAACGCCTTTGCCCTTTCTATTGTAACAACAGGCGGAGATATTTATAATTTTGGAGAAAAAGAAAAAATATTTTCAGTTCAATCCATTTCAAAAATTTTTACCCTAATTATGGCACTAAAAGACAACACAACAGACGAAGTATTTTCAAAAGTTGGAACAGAACCAACAAGATACGAATTTAATTCATTAATTCCAATTGACCAAAGGGCAGCAAATCCCTTTATAAACGCTGGAGCAATGACAACAACATCAATGATTTATGGAAAAAGCGAAGAAGAAAAATTTAATAGAGTTATGGAATTAATAAAACAAATGAGCAACGATGGCACATTTACATTTATGGAAAATATTTACGAATCAGAAATTTCTACAACAGACAGAAACAGAGCAATTGCTTATTATTTAAAAAGCAAAAATATTTTTGCCCAAAACGCTGATGAAGTTTTAGATTTATACGTTAGAATTTGTTCAATAGGAACAAACGTAGAATCCCTTGCAAAACTAGGAGCGCTCCTTGCCAACGAAGGCTTTGACATCCACTCATCAAATTTAATAATTCCACAAAACATAGTCCAAATGACAATTGCCCAAATGGCATCGTGTGGAATGTACGAAAAAAGTGGAGAATATTTAATGAAAGTAGGAATCCCATCAAAATCAGGAGTAGGCGGAGCGATTTTAGGCGTTGTACCAAACAAATGCGGAATCTGCGTATATTCCCCAAAATTAGATAAATCAGGAAATTCAGTTGTTGGGAAAAATTTATTAAAAATATTATCAGCAGACTTAGGACTAAATATATTTCTGTAGAAATATGAAAAAGACTTTTTTTGAATAAAAAATTTAATAAAATAATAAATTAGGATATTTTTTTAATTCTTCGTTATTAAGGGG
>NZ_HE978532.1:213273-235117 GCF_000311745.1 Anaerococcus obesiensis ph10
GCGTTTCTTTCATTTTTTAAATCGATTATCCAAATTTAATAAGTATATAAGCCCAAAATAAATAAATTCTAAGTTCATTAAAAGAGAAAAAATAAACTCACTAACGTTCAAACAATTTTTTCTCTAATAATTCACTTGAATTTATAATTATTTTTAAACAGTAATCAAGCTTTATTAACTTGAAAGAAGCGTTAGCTTCTTACAAAACCAGCTCCATGCAATGGTCGGTTGTAGGGGGGCAAAAAAGAGGGGGGCGTTAGGGGGAGGAAAAAGGGGGAGAATCGAAACTCCCCCATTTCCTCCGCCCTAACATTACGAAGTATTAATTTTATAAAATAATTATTTTATTAATGAAAGAAATAAATGTATATCACAAAAAAAGAAGCTTTTTCAAGCTTCTAAATTTTTTTTAAATCTATAAAGATTTCAACATATCCACATATCTAGGCATTGAATAATTTTCTCTGGAAATTTCTTTTTCTAAATTATCTGCTACTTCTCTTATTTCTTCTGTGATTTTTCTGGTTTTTTCTTGAATGTAGATTGCTTTTTCTTCTATTTCTTTTATTTTTTCAAAATCTTTTAGAATTTCTTTTATTTCTTCTCCAAATTCTAATAAAACTTTTACATTTTCATTTATTCTTTTTGCCTTTTCTTCTAATTTTTCATTTTCTAAAAAGGCAAGATAGGATTTTATTTCTTTTATTTCTTTCATTGCTGAAGGAAGAATTTCTTGATAGATTAAATTTGATAAAATTTCAAGCTCTTGTTGGCAAAATTTTATTATTTCTTCAAATTCTACGTTTATTATTGAATCTATTTCTTTTTGGCTAAATATTTTTTCTTCTTTAAATATTTCGTATGATGAATTTTTCTTTGCATAGACTAAGGCGTCTAAGAAGCTTTTATGGTTAATAAGTCCTCTTTTTTCCGCTTCTTTTATCCATTCTTTTGAGTATCCGTCGCCTTGGAATAAAATTTTTGAATTTTCCTTGTAGATTTCTTTGACTATTTTATAGACTTCTTCTTTTAAATCTTTTTCATTTTTTCCTTCAAGCCTTTTGCCTATATCTTTTAAAACTTCTGCCATAGCAAGATTAATTACTGTATTTAAATCTGCGGCTGATTTTGAAGAGCCTAACATCCTAAATTCAAATTTATTTCCTGTAAAGGCAACTGGAGATGTTCTATTTCTGTCTGATGAATCTGTTTGGATTTCTCCAAGATGTGGAATTTTAACTTTATTATTTATTCCTTTTATCTCTTGGTCTTTTGCTATTGATTTTAAAATATTTTCTAAATCTTCGCCGATAAAAACAGAAATTATTGAAGGTGGTGCCTCATTTCCGCCAAGTCTATAATCATTTGAAACTGATGATGAAGAAAGTCTTATTAAATTTTGGTATTTATTACAAACTTTAATCATTGCTGATAAAAATAATAAAAATAAATAATTATTTTTTGGGTCATCTCCTGGAGAAAAACAATTTTTTCCATAATTTGTTGTAAGGGAATAATTATTGTGTTTTCCACTTCCTGCCATATTTTTAAAAGGCTTTTCTTTTAATAGACAATAAAGATTGTGTTTGACGGCAGTTTTTTCTAAAATATGCATCAATAATTGGTTGTTGTCTACGGAAATATTACAATTTTCATACATTATTGCAATTTCAAATTGGTTTGGCCCAACTTCATTATGCTCAGCCTCCATATAAATTCCCAAATTATATAACTGTTCGTTCACATCTTCAAAAAAATCATTTACTCTTTGAGGAATTGCACCAAGATAATGGGAAATTATTTCCTTTTCAACCATAGAATCACGTCCAACAAGACTCATTCCACAATATTCTAAATCTATTCTTTTATCATAAAATTCTTTATCGATTAAATAAAATTCTTGTTCAAGTCCAACTTTCGCCTTTACCCTATAAGTTTTTTCATCTTTCAAAAACATATTGCAAATTGGACTTGCATACTTGCTCAAGATATTCATTGATTCAATTAAAGGCAATTTTTTATCAAGTTTTTCCCCATAAAAGGAAACAAAAACTGATGGAATATATAAAACTTTATCTTCAATAAAAGAATTTGCAGTCAAATCCCAATATGTATAACCACGAGCCTCAAAAGTCGATCTCATTCCACCTGATGGAAATGATGAGGCGTCTGGCTCTCCTTTTATTAATTCGTTTCCAGAAAATCTATTGATTGGATTGTGTTTATCATCTCTATTTAAAAACGCCGTTTTTTTATTTGCAGTTTTTCCATTTAAAGGTTGAAACCAATGAGTATATGAAGTTGCTCCTTTTGAAATCGCCCAAATTTTCATAGCATGAGCAATGGAATCAGCAGTTTCTTTATCAAGAGTTGTATTATTTCTTGCAGCCTCTTTCCATTTTAAATAAACAGGATAAGGGACATTTTCTTTCATAGTTTTTTTATCAAAAGCCAAATTTCCAAATTCTTTTAAATCCATATTTTTACCTTTCTTGATATTTTAAAATTTGTTTAAATAATTATATCATAAAAAAATACATATTAAATTTTTAATGCATAATTTTTGGCAAAAAATATTTTTTTACTTTATAAATATTTTGCAAATTAAATTTAATTAATTGACACTATATCAATATAATGATAAATTAATAGTAGTTGAAATTATAATAATTCGAGGATGGGAAAATGAGAAAAACAAAAAATAATTTTATTATTATCCACTCTTATTTCTTTTCAATTATTTGCACCAACAAATACTTCTAAGGCGAAATCTATTTTAATAAATTACGACCTTGCAGAAGGTGTAAATGTTAGAGAAAAACAATCAGATGATAGCGATTCAAAAATATTAGGAGGAATAGATTATCCTGATTTTTATGAAATAAAAGAAGAAAATGGAAATTGGTTAAAAATTAATTTTGAAGGAAAAGATGGATATGTAGTAAAAAGTTGGTTTCATATTTTAGATGATATGAAAGCAATTAAAAATGGTAAAATTTATGAAAAAGCTGACGAAAAATCAAAAGAAATTTCAAATTTTAAAAAGAAAGAAAAAATTGATTTAATAGATTTTGATTCTAACAAAAATTTTGTAAAGGTCAAAAAAGGCGACAAAATTGGTTTTGCAAAAATTGATAATTTTGATTTATCAAAAAAAGATGAAAAAGATTTAAATAAAATAAAAGATAAATACAAAAAAATATATGATTCTGTAAAAAGATATATGGATTATCTTGATAGGAATAATTTGAGTTTGTATCCAATCGATCAAAAAGATAAGGCAAAAGAAAATGAAATTGTTAGAAATTATGTGGTAGATGAGCCAGAAGAAAAAACTGAAGAAGTTGAATATATTTATTACACAGTTTCAGGAGATGATATTGGATCACAAGCCTATAATTTTGCAACAAAATTTATTGGAAATCCTTACGTTTGGGCTGGCACAAGTCTTACAAATGGAGTTGATTGTTCTGGATTTACCCAACAAGTTTATAAAGAATTTGGAATTAGTCTTCCTCACTTTGCTCAAAGCCAAGCTGATTATGGAAAAACTATAAAACTTGGAGAAGAAAAAGCAGGAGATTTGGTATTTTATGGAACAAGCCTTTCAAATATTACCCACGTTGCAATTGCCGATGGCCAAGGAGGAATTGTTCATGCAGCAAATCCTAGAAGTGGAATTATAACATCAGGAATTGGAAATCCAACAATTATAAAAAGATTAATTGAAGATTAAAATACGTCCTTTGTGGCGTATTTTTTTATTGTAAGCGAAAAAAAATAATGTTATAATTATTTAAAAGATTAAATTTTATAGAAATTAATTAGTAAATATAAAGGAGTTAAAAATGACAGATACATTAAATCCGTTAGAATCTGCACAATTACAAATAAAAAAAGCGTGTGAAAAATTAAATTTAAATCCAGCAGTTTATGAAATTTTAAAACAGCCTCAAAGATTTATAGAAATTTCTATTCCAGTAAAAATGGATGATGGTTCTCTAAAAGTTTTTAAAGGATATAGATCAGCTCACAACCATGCCCTAGGTCCTTCAAAAGGTGGAGTAAGATTTCATCAAAGTGTAAATGTAGAAGAAGTAAAAGCTCTTTCAACTTGGATGACTTTAAAGGCAGGGCTTTTGGCAATTCCTTACGGCGGTGGTAAGGGCGGAATATGTGTTGACCCAAAAAAATTATCTGATAGAGAACTTGAAAGTCTTTCTCGTGGATATGTTAGAGGCTTGTACAAATATTTGGGAGAAAGAATAGACATACCAGCTCCTGATGTAAATACAAATGGAAAAATTATGTCATATTTTATTGACGAATATACAAAATTAAATGGCGACAAAGAAGATTTTGGAACTTTTACAGGCAAGCCTTTAATCCTTGGTGGAAGTTTGGGTAGAAGTGAAGCTACAGGATATGGAGTTGTTATTACAACAAAATATGCATCCAAAAAAATTGGACTTGATTTGAAAAATGCAGAAATTGGTCTTCAAGGTTTTGGAAATGTTGGAAGTTTTACTTTAAAATATTTAGTAGAAGAAGGTGCTAAAGTTAAATATCTTTCTATAAGAGATGAAAATGAAGAGTGCGGAAGATCAGCCCTATATTCTGAAGATGGATTTGATTATGAATCTTTACAAAAATATAGAGATGAAAATAAAACTCTTGTAGGCTATCCTAAGGCAAAAAAAATATCTGATGAAGAATTTTGGCAAACAAAATTTGATATTTTAATTCCTGCAGCTTTAGAAAATATAATTACTGAAAAAATCGCCAAAAATTTAGATGTAAAATTAATTGCAGAAGGTGCAAATGGCCCAACAACTCCAGAAGCTGATATTATTTTAAAAGAAAAAAATGTAGAAGTAATTCCAGATGTCCTAGCAAATTCTGGTGGAGTTTTGGTTTCATATTATGAATGGATTCAAAATCAATATGGAAATTATTGGTCAAAAGAAGAAGTTCAAGAAAAACAAGAAAAAGATATGCTAAAAGCTCTTGAAGGAATTTTTGAAATTAAAGAAGAATTTAATACAAATATAAGAGAAGCATCTTATATGTTTGCAATCAAAAGAATTGCAGAAGCAATGGAGCTTCGTGGTTGGTATTAACAAATCTACATTTATTAGCCAATAATTTGAAAAATAAAAATAAAATTATATGCAAATGCTTAGTTTGTAAATTACAATTTTTTGCACAAAAATGGAGGAGAAATCGTAATAGATTTCTCCTCCATTTAATTTTAAGATATTTTTTTTAATTTTTAATTATTTGAACTATCGTCATTTGAATTTGTAAAAGATGCAAATAAGTCTTTGAAAAATTGTACTATTTTATCCCAAAGACCTGATTCTTTTATATCATTTCCTACTTTGTCAATGTCTTCTTTGTTGTCTTCGTAGAATTTTTTTCCTTTTTCTGTCAAAGTTCCTGCAAATTTTTTAAGATTTTCTTCTACTGCCTTGCTATCAATTGATGGGCTTTCTTGATATTTTTCAAAATAATTTACTAAAATTTGTATATTGTTATTTGATAAAATATCTCCCATATTTACATTGTTCAAAGCATCTTTTATAAAAATTTGAATTTGCTCGCTATCAGCGGTTTGTCCATTTTTATCTTTGTAATCTTTTAAATTTTGTTTTACTTCTGCAACTGCTTGGTCCAATTTGTCTTTGTCAAAAGATTCCTTATTTTCATTTTCTTCGCTTATTTTCTTTAATGTTCCAAGCTCTTCTTGAGCAGTTTGAGTGCTTTGTGTATTAACTTTTTCTCCATACATCTCTATTGCCTTATACACTCCAACAAGGGCAGATTCTCCTGTAACTTTTGTTGGACTTGCAACTTTAATTTCTGCATCGGTAATTCCTGATGTTATTGCAGCGTTTGTGTATTGGCTTTGAGTAATTGATGTTATATTTTCTGGTGTTAAAATTTCTACCTTGATTCCACTTCCCTTTGGAAGTTTTTTTACTGAAACTGATGAAATCATATTATAATCTTCTGCTTTGTAGCCTAAATATTTTTGGCAATCGTCGCCATTTACACTTGATTTATTTATATCATCAGATAGTCCCAATTTATTTTTTACTTCTTGAATTTGATTTTGATTTAAGCCAGCTCCATACATATAAGCTTCTTTTTGTGAATCGAATTCTCCACTTGCTTTTGCAACTTGTGGGATAATTAAAATTAATCCCAAAGCAAATGCCTTTAACATTTTGTTTTTAAATATTTTTTTCATAATATCTCCTTATAATTTTTCGATTTTTTCTACTAATTTATCAAGATCACTTTCTTCAACTTCTTCAATTTTTCCTTGGTCAATCAAACTTGTAATTTCTGGATTTATTGCAAGTTTTGCTACTGTATCAATTTTAAATTTTTCAGCAATTTCGTCGGTTTTTCCTTCTCCAAATATTTTGTAAATATTTCCTGTATCTTTCGCCTTAAAATAAGACATATTTTCAACTATTCCAAGAATTTCTTTGCCCATCATTTTTGCCATATTTAATGATTTTTCTACAACCATTCCTACCAAATCTTGAGGAGTTGTAACTGCAATAGCCCCATCAATATTTAGGGATTGGAAAACTGTTAGAGGAATATCACTTGTTCCTGGTGGCATATCAATTAATAGATAATCAATTTCGCCCCAATCAACGTCTGTGTAAAATTGTTTTAAAACATTATTTACAATTGATGATCTCCAAACAACTGGAGCGGATTTGTCTTGTAAAACTAAATTTATTGACATAATTTTTATTCCGCTCTTGCTTTCTGGTGCAATTAAAGTTCCATCTTCAAGACTTCTCACACTTTCTTTTATGCCAAAAGCTTGTGGGATTGATGGGCCTGTTATATCTGCATCCAAAATTGCAACTTTATTTCCATCTTTAGAAAGTTTTGCTGCAAGCATACTTGTTACAGAAGATTTGCCAACCCCTCCCTTGCCTGACATTATAGCAATTGTTTTTTTTATATTTGATCCTTCTTTGGGTTTTATTATAAATTTATCGAAATTCATTTTCTTTTGTGTCATTTCTATCTCCTTTAAGATTTTTTCAAATATATTATATGGTATTTTTTATATTTTTCTATTTATAATTTATCCCAATTTTTTCAAGCTAATAATATCTTATAATTTTGTAATAAAAAAGTTTTAAAAGCGAAAATCAAAAAAATTATAAATTTTCAAATAAAAATATAAATATTTATTTGACAAATGTAATTTGAGGATGTATCATTAGTCTAAGATTAAATATAAAAACTTTGAAAAGAAGAGTAGCTAATAAATTATATGCACAGAGAATCTTTGTAGGCTGAAAAAAGATCTTATAATCTTAGTGAATAAAGACTTAGAGTTGTACCGAGGATATTTTGATTCGGTATCGTATTTTGCACGTTATAGCAAAGGGGTATAATTTTGTACTTTCTTATTGGATCCTTTGAAAGTATATTTTGTACTTTATAAGGATATTTTTGTGAAAAAATATTAAATTTGGGTGGTAACACGGTCTTCGTCCCTTGGGATGCGGATCGTTTTTTTTATATTTAATCCATAAAAAAGTTACGACTAAAAAAAGAAAAAAATTTGGAGGAAATAATGAAAAAAATATTAAAGTTTCTTATGGCTTTTGTTTTGACTTTTGTTTTTACAATGGAAATTTCACACGCCGATGAGGACACATTTAAGGTTGGAATGGAAGTTAATTATGCTCCTTTTAACTTCTCTCAAGTTAATGATGCTAATGGAGCTGTTGAAATCAAAAATTCTAAGGGAGAATTTGCAAATGGATATGACGTTCAAATTGCAAAAAAAATTGCTGATGAACTTGGAAAAAAATTAGAAATTTACAAAATCGAATGGGACGGTCTTCCACCTGCTCTTACAAGTGGAAAAATTGATGCAATTATTGCTGGTATGAGCCCTACTGCTGAAAGAAGAAAAGAAATCGACTTTACAAATTCATATTATATTTCTGATTTGGTTATAGTTTTGAAAAAAGATTCTTCTTTTGCAAAGGCAAAATCTATAGCTGATTTTAAAGATGCAAAAATTACTGGACAATTAAATACTTTCCATTACACAGTACTTGATCAAATTGATGGAGTTAATAAGCAAGCTGCAATGGAATCTTTCCCATCAATGATTTCTGCAACAAAAGCTGGAAATATTGATGGATATGTTTCAGAAAAACCTGGAGCAATGTCAGCCGTTTCTGCAAATGAAGATTTAACTTATGTAGAATTTGAAAAAGGCAAAGGATTTAAAACTGAAACAGACGATACATCAATTGCCGTAGGTCTTAGAAAAAATTCCCCAATGAAAGATCAAATAAACGACATTTTATCTCAAATGAATGTCAAAGATCAAGATAAAATAATGAATGAAATGGTAAAATTATCAGAAGATGATGGCGAACAACTTTCATTTTTTGGACAAATGAAAGCTATTTGGAGCGAATATTCTTCCCTATTTATAAACGGAATTTTCTCAACACTTTTCATTTCAATTATTTCAACCTTGATAGGATTTGTAATTGGACTTATAGTTGCAGTTATTAGAAAAATAAAAGTAGATAAAAATAAAAATATTTTCGCCTATATTTTACAAAAAATTGTAAACTTTATCTTGGTTTGCTACATAGAAATATTTAGGGGAACTCCAATGATGGTTCAAGCAATCCTAATATTTTATGGTGCAAAACAATTTTTATCAATCGATATGTCAACCATGCTTGCAGCCTTTATAATAGTTTCAATTAATACTGGAGCTTACTTAGCAGAAGTTGTAAGAGGCGGAATAAATTCAGTTGATGAAGGACAATTCGAAGCTTGTAAGGCACTTGGAATGACACATTCACAAACAATGTTTAATGTTGTAATTCCACAAACAATAAAATCAATTTTGCCAGCAATTGCAAACGAATTTGTCGTAAATATAAAAGATACATCAGTATTAAACGTAATAAGCGTAACAGAATTATTCTTTGTATCAAAATCAATAGCAGGTTCAACCTACCAAATATTCCAAACATATTTGATAACTGCAATAATATATTTCATTTTAACTTTCATAACAACAAGAATTATCTTGTTAATTGAAAAGAAATTTACCAACAAAGAATTTGTGCTTGGATCTGTAACAGGAGGAATTCATGCCTAATATAATAAAAGTAAATAATCTAGAAAAAAAATTCGGACAAAATTTAGTTTTAAAAGATATAAATATGGAAGTTCAAAAAGGAGAAGTAGTTACAATAATCGGCTCATCAGGCTCAGGAAAATCTACCCTTTTAAGATGTTTAAATCTATTAGAAGAACCAACAAGTGGAGAAATTTTGTACAAAAATGAAAATATTTTAGACAAAAAATTTGACCTAAGAGCCTACAGAACAAAAGTCGGCATGGTTTTTCAAAATTTTAATTTGTTTGAAAATAAAACTGTCCTACAAAACTGTACCCTAAGCCAAGAAAAAGTTTTAAAAATTTCAAAAAGGGATGCAGAAGAAAAAGCAAAAAAATTCCTACAATTAGTAGGCATGGACCAATATATAAACGCAAAGCCATCACAAATTTCTGGTGGACAAAAACAAAGAGTTGCCATAGCAAGAGCCCTTTGTATGGATCCAGAAGTTTTACTTTTCGATGAACCAACAAGTGCCCTTGATCCAGAAATGGTTGGAGAAGTTTTGGAAGTTATGACAAAACTTGCCAAAAAAGGAATCACAATGATAGTAGTAACCCACGAAATGGATTTTGCAAGAGAAGTTTCTACAAGAGTTTTGTTTATGAATGAAGGAATAATTTTAGAAGAAGGATCTCCAGAAGAAATTTTCACAAATCCAAAAAATCAAAGAACAAAAGATTTCTTAAAAAGATATATGGGATAAAAGCAGGATTTTTCCTGCTTTTTATTTTGTATATTTTTAGTATAATGGAAATGAAAAGAGGTAATTATGGAAAATAAATTAATAGAAATTTTAAATAATGGCTCATCATTTGCATACGGATTTTTGCTAGATGAAAATGAAAAAAATTATTTGATAAAAAACCTAGACGACCAAGGAAGATTTGACGGTTACACTTTGATTTCAAAAGATTTAGTAAAAATAAATGAAAAATCTGATTTTTTGAAAAAATTAAAAATTTATAATGAATATTGGAAGTCAACTAAAGAAGAAAAGACAGGCGAAAATATAGGTGAAATTTTTAAAAGTATTCCAGATTTTTTTGATATAGTAAAATACGCCAAGGAAAATAAAAAAATAATAAATTTAGGAAAATCCTTAGATTATTTTGACCAAATTTGTGCTTATGTAAAAAATATAGAAGATGATTTTGCAATAGTTGACGCAGTAGATATAAATTCCGGACAAATTTACGATGAATTTGAAATTGACATTAGAGAAATTAAATATATAGAAATAGAATCTATAGATAATATTTTGCTTGATTTTGTAAATAAAAAATAAGATTTTATATTTTAAAAGTCTCAAGGTTAAAATTAAAACTTATATATATTTATTTAATAGAGAGATCTCTTTGGTTAAACTCATTTTTAAATTTCACTCTTTCTTTGAGATCTCTCCGCAAGGTTAAATGGGTATTGACGGATTTTTTTATGATTAAAATTACTTTTACTTTATAATTCTTGAATTTTTTCTTTCAAACTGGAGCTTGTTTGATAAACATCATCTGCATCCATTATTGCTCTTACCACGCAAATTCCATCGACTTTTGTATTTTTTAATATTTCTACATTTTCAATATTTAAACCACCGATGGCATAAATGTCTATGTCCACTTCTTCTTTTATTTTTTTCAAAGTTTCTATTGATGTTCTTTTGGTTTTTACGTGAGTTTTGGTTTCAAAAATCGCCCCAACTCCCAAATAATTTGCCCCATCTTTTTTTGCTTTTTTGGAAGCTTCTACTGATTTTGCAGTTGCTCCTATTATTGCTTTTTCTCCCAATAGTTTTCTACAAAGTGCAATTGGCATATCATCTTTTCCAACATGAACGCCACAGCCAAGAGCCCAAGCAAGATGAACCTTATCATCAATTAACAAAGGAATATCGTATTTGTCACAAATTTTTTTACTTTTTTCCCTAAATTTAAAATTTCAATATCAGATTTTTCTTTTTCTCTCAATTGAACAATATCGACTCCACCTTTTATGGCATCTTCAATTCTTTCTAAAAATTCTTCTTCATTATATTTATCTGAATTTGTTACCAAATATAATTTTTTCACAAATTTCCCTCCTTTATTTTTGCTCTTTTTATAATTTCTTCATCGCTGATTTCTGATATATTATCCATCAAATTTACAAAAAAACTATAGGGCTTTTTTGTATCAGAAATTTCTCCAGATATTTCCAAAATAAGAAGAGCCAAAATTGACGCTTCAATTGGATTTGAAACTGATAAAAATGTAGAAATTAAGCCTGTCAACATACAACCTGTGGCTGTGATTTTTGAAAGATTTTCACAACCATTATCAAACAAAAAATACTTATCATCTTTTAATAATATATCAGTTTTTCCTGTAATCAAAACTGCCGTCTTGTATTTTTTTGAAAGTTTTTGAGAAATTTCTGTAAAATATTTTATATTTTCACAAGAAATCTTATCCTCATCTCCTGCATCTATGCCTTTGGCATGAGAGTTTTCTCCACAAAGAGAAAGAATTTCAGATGAATTTCCCTTAATGACTTCAAATTTATATTTTTCTAGTAATTTTTTTGCAAAATCAAGCCTAATTTTACTTGCACCAACTCCAACCACATCCATTATTACGGGAATATTTTTCTCATTTGCAAATTTCATCGCTATTTCCATTGCTTTTAATCTTGACTTTGTAATATTTCCAAGATTTATAGAAAGCGAATCAGAAATTTTTACAATTTCTTCCATTTCATCTTCGCATTCGGCACAAATTGCCTTGGCTCCTTGAAATAAAATCGAATTTGCCACCATATTTATGGCAATTGGATTTGTAATTGCGTGAATTAATGGAATTTTTTCCCTAACAAGTTTTCTATTTTCAAGAATTTTTTTTAGATTTTTCATATACATTTACTCCAAGCTTTTTTTGTATGGAAAATCCCCTCTACCTTAGATAATTGTCTAAATCTCTATAAAAGTCTATTTTATGGTACTTCTCCATTTACGACAATTTGCTAACTCTCTATAAGTGCCTATAGATTTCTAGCAAATTGTCGTAAATTTGTCGTAAGCTGTCGTAAATTCTAAAATATAAATTTCATCGCTTTTTCAAATTCTCCCATCTGTTCTATCTTAAAATCTTCTGTTGCATCTACATATATATTCATTGTTGTACTAATATCAGAATGACCTAGAATAGACTGCATTGCCTTTGTATTTATATTTTGTTCATTAAGCCTTGTAGTAAAGGTGTGTCTGAAAATGTGATTGCTTAAATGTGGAACTAATAGAATATCATTAGAGTTCGATTTATTTTTATCCATTATACTTAAATTGCAATCTCTAACAATTCTTCTTAAAGCTTTATTAAGTGTTCCATTATTGTGAACCTTTCCGAATCTGTTTAAAAATACAAAGTCTTTAAATCCATCGATTGAATCACAACATACGATTCCAAAAGTCTTTTGTAACTCTCTTTCCATAAGAAAAGCATCTTTTACTTTTTGAACCATAGGAATACTTCGCTTACCTGATGCTGTCTTCGGTGTATTAATAGCATATCTATTGTTTAATCCTTTACCTTTACTATAATATACCAAAGTCCTATTTACATTTATAAGACCATTATCAAAATCTAGATCGTCCCATTGTAATCCTGTGACTTCTCCAACTCTCATTCCCGTCCAAAGCATAACAATGAATATTGGATACCATTTTCTATATTCATCACTATTAGATAAATATTCTTCAAATAGCACCTGTTCTTCTATTGTCATAGCTTTTTTCTTCGGAGATTCATTTCGATAAGCTACTTTCAATTCCTTCAAAGCATTGTCAGACGGATTAAACCTTATATATTCGTCATCCACTGCTAATTCTAATACCTGATGTAAGACAGTATGGACACAATCTATGGTAGAAACCATCAATCCCTGGTCTTCCTTTAATCTGTTATAAAAACTTCTAACATCAGATCTTTTAATATCAGATAGTTTAATGCGACCAAAAGTCGGTTCTACAAATTGTTGATACATATAGATGTAATTTTTAAAGGTATTATCCTTTAAACCTCTTTTAACCTTTGTCCATAGCTTAAAAGTATCATTTACAGACAAGCTACTTCCTTCGTTGTTGATTCCATCTATAGTATTGCGTAAAATATCTAATTCCTTTTCTCTTAATTCTTTTAGAGTTTTCGCATAGATAGATTTTCTACGACCTATTTTGTCTTGCCACTTAAATTCATAAGTGCCATTTGACCTTTGATATTCACCGTCTTTTAAAACAACCCCTTTACTATCTTTGCGTCTTTTTACCATAAAAATTCTCCTTTTTTGATAAAAGACACGCTATAATTATTATACCGCATTATGCGTGTTTTATATATAGTTTTAGATTAAATAGAGAACTGTCTATTTAAATATTCTTCCATTAATTTTTTCTTAATAAGACGCTTACTTCCATTAAATAATACAAAATCACAATCATTTTCATCCGTTAATTGTCTAACTTTATCTTGACCAATATTAAAATATTCAGATGCTTCTTTTAATGTTAGAAATGCTTTCTCAGAAACACGAACACCTTTTATATTTTCGTTAATCATAAATCCTCCAAATAATATATTTAAAATATTTATTTTAATATTTTTAAAGTTTTTTGACATTGACAAGTGCCTTGGATTAGCAACATAGGAATCTCACCTCCGCCTCTGTTCAGGATGAGCCGGCTTCAACCTTAGAAGTATCATTATCCTCATTTTCTTCATAGCGAATAGGGTATCCCTCCCTATATTCAAACTCTTACTTATCGCTCCCTTTCTTCTTCCCTTGCTTTTAGCTTAGCAGTACTTGTTTTGCCGAATTATTCAGCAGAAAGATCTTGGCGGATAGGTTATCACGCTCTAAAAATGATTAATGTCTTGTCTTGGTCTATTTAATTGTTATGGTTCAAATATTGTTTAAATTTCTTTTAAAATAGAAAGAGGACAAAACTCCCCTCACTTTATAAAGGAAAATTTGCCCTCTTTGGTAACCAGAAATTATATCTCTTCTATAAATTTCTTTAGTTTTTCTAAAATCTTATCTCGTCTTTTTATTAAAGCAGGATGAGATATATTTTGAGCCTTTGCTACTGCACGAAGTGTTTCATCATTGAAATATAATCTTTCAATTATTTCCCGTTCATCTTTATTTAACTTTGACATTGCATTTCTTAGTGCTTCAATCATCATTTGTGTAGCTACAACTTTTTCAACATCAACATTTTTATCTTCTAGATTATCTTCGAAATTCCCATCATGATTTAGGGACGAAAAAAAGAGCAAGTGGTTTTTCTTGTCCACCTGCTCTAAATACTTTTCGTGTTCTCTTTCTTGCCAGTAGACTTTGTATATCTGTTCGCTTACTTTGATTTTTTGCCCACCAACATAAAGGTAATATTCTTTTGTCATTTATGTTTCCTCCATTCTTTTTTTGTCTTTATGTTTTCAGACAAAAAAAGGAGGACTCCTGCTCTTGGGCATGGTTAGTCCTCTAAAATGAACGAAACTATTTTTAATAAAGATTCTTTTTGGATTTGCTATATTATTTTTAACAGATATATTATATAAATATCGTCTTTCGATGTTTAAGTCTATTTTCTCCTTGTTTTAATATATGATAAGTTGAAATATTACATTTGCTCAATAAATTCAAATATTTTTTCTTCATTATTAAATAAGACAAACCTATCATAATTATTTTTATCTAGAGTTAAAGCAGAATTACAACACTTAAAAAGAAATTCCAAATCATGAGTTATAATAACTATTGAAATCTTTTTAGAATACTCATTTATAAGCTTTGCCATGATTTCCATATTCTTATAATCAAGTCCTGATGTTGGTTCATCTAATATGATTACTCGTCTATTTGATAGAAAAGCAGTAATTACAGCTAGCCTTTGTTTCTGACCTCCTGATAATTTTTGAGGATGTGATGTTCTTTTATCCCAGAGATTTATTTCCTTTAAAAGTTTTTTAATTTCTTCTTTATCAGATGATATAGACAGGAGTTCATTTTCAACTGTATCTAAAAATATTTGTGAATCTACATCCTGCTGAACTAGGTAAGAATTTTTTAGTCTTTCTTTTTCTCGTACACCTATACTTGTATCTTGATTTTTTCCAACAAGTCCAGTTATTATTCTTGATAGAGATGTCTTACCCGATCCATTTTTCCCAAGTATTCCTAAAACTTCTCCCTTCTTTAAATCAAAAGAAATGTTTTCTAAAATGCTTTTCTTACCAACACTTACATATATATTATTAAAAAATTCTACAGAATCTTTTTCAAAAAAATTTCTTTCAGTTTTTAAGTTTCTTTCTTCTAAAGTCCTAAGTCCTAATTCTTTGGCTAGATTATTATTAAAATTTTCTCTTGTAAAAATTTCATTGATTGTTGCACCTTTCATAAACACAATTCTATCAAATAAGTTTTTTAGATAATAAAGTCTATGCTCGGCTAATATTATGGTTTTACCCATAGATTTTAATTCTTTTAAAATCTCTTTAAAGCTTTCAATAGAATCATAATCTAGAGAAGAGGATGGTTCATCAAAAAATAAAATTTTACTATCTTGAATAAGAGCTGAAGCAATAGCTACTCTCTGTCTTTCTCCTCCTGATAGTGAAAAAATAGATTTATCAAGCAGTTTTTCTATTTTAAGCAATTTACTTATAGACTCTATCTTTTCTATAATCAAATCTCTTTTAATTCCCAAGTTTTCTGCCCCTAAGGCAATTTCATCATAAACATTTGTACAAAAAAACTGATCTTTGGGATTTTGAAAAACAATGGATAAAATTTTTGAAAGTTCTCCTTTTTTATATTCATTTATATCTCTTCCTAAAATTTCAACCTCTCCATCTAATTTTCCTTCATAAAAGCTTGGAAAAAGACCCGTAATTATTCTTATTAGTGTGCTCTTCCCACAACCAGAATTGCCTGTTAATACAATAAACTCTCCATCTTTGATATTAAATTTAATATTTTTTAAATTCTCATTTTCTCCATAAGAAAAAGATTTAATATTAACACTAATCACATTTTCCATAAACTTGCTCCTAGCATAATAACTGTGCTAATCCACATAAAATAATCAAATTTTGAAAATTGCAAATTATATATGGATGTTTTTTTACAATCTATTTCAATCCCCTTTAAAATAATTGAACAGGTTAATACATCGCTTATTTCAAGACATTTATAAAGTAAAGGCACAAAATAAAGCTCAAAAGTCTTTATTGGGTGAAATATACTAGTCTTAAATCCTCTTATCTTTTGTCCATCTTTTATTTCTTGGAGTCTTATTTTTATTTCAGGTATAAACCTAAAGAATAAAGCAATAGGAAGTCCAAAGCTTGTAGGCATTCCTCTATTAGTAAAAGAAGCTACAATAAAAGATGCCGAATATAGACTCATGACTCTTGCCATAATAAATATAGGAGCGTAAAGAAATATAATTCTAAGCATGAGATATATCGAGCCAATAAAGACACCACCCAAATAATTTTCTAAAATCCTTATTAAAATAAAAATTACAATCAAAAATAAAGTAAATTTAAAACTTAACTTTAGTGAATAAATGGATAATGATAATAAGCTTAATAGTAGACATATAATATAAAAAGCTTCATCTCCTATTGTGAGTATTATAGAAAAGATTATAATTAGCCCAATTATAGTAATTGGGCTAATTACTTCCTTTTTCTCTTTTTTACTTTTAACCAAGAACACTTTTTTTATTCCTACCAGCAAAAAACTTATTATAGATATATGATCCAAATTTTGCACCAATGATTGATGCAATTATGGAAATAACAAAACAAATTCCAATATTTGCAGGTGTGTAAAAGTTTCTTAAAAAGTCAAAGTAGTCCGCTCCCATCATTTCAAGCATCGCCTTAGATTTTGAAAAGAAAAACACAATTATCATAGGATGAAGTGAATATACAAACATACCCGCTCCAAAAGCAAGACCAACCTTACTATTGCCTCTATCATAATTTTCACTACTTCCCACTACAAGTTCAGCTAATATTCCAGCAATGGTATTTATAATTATAATAGGCCACATCCCCATAAGAGTGTAGAATAGTCCTATCAAAAAGAAATATAAAAATGCGGTCCCCCTCACCTTTACACTCCTTGCCAAAATTACAAATACTGGTGCTACTACAATCGTAGCAAAGGCACAAGACAAATATAAACTAGGCATTACACCTAAAGCTCCTGTAGCATAACCAAGTCCCATTGTTAACACAAATCCTATAACTGAAAAAACAGCAATTTTTACAATATTTTTTAAATTCATCTTCTCCTCCTTATTTAATTTTCCAATTTTCAGCTTTTTCTCTGATTTTAATGAAATCAGAATATATGCCTTCTTCTTTAATTAATTCATCATGTTCACCTTTTTGAACAATTTGACCCTTTTCTAAGACGATGATTTGATCAGCGTTTTTTATGGTATTTAATTTATGGGCTATCATAATCACCGTCTTCTCTTTCATTAATGAGTTAATCGCAATTTGTAATTTGTCCTCATTTTCTGGATCAACATTTGCAGTTGCCTCATCTAAAATTATAATTGGTGCATCTTTAATAATTGCTCTTGCTATTGATATTCTTTGTTTCTCACCTCCCGAAAGATTAGCACCCCCTTCTCCTATTACTGTGTCATATCCCTTTGGCAAAGCCATAATAAAATCATGACACGCAGCTTTTTTTGCAGCATTTATGACTTCCTCATGACTTGCATTAGGATTTCCAAATTTTATATTGTTTTCAATAGTATCATTAAAAAGATATACTGATTGAAAGACTATGGAGATATTATCCATCAATTCTTCTAAACTAATATCTTTTATATTTACTCCACCTATTGTAATATCTCCACTATCTACATCCCAAAATCTAGCAATGAGCTTTGATAGGGTTGTTTTCCCAGCTCCTGATGGTCCTATAAATGCCACAGTAGTTTTTTCAGGAATTTTAAAAGATACCTTATCGATTATTTTTTTATTTCCATAGGAAAAAGAAACATTATTAAATTCAATATTTCTTTTACTTGTTAACTTTAGACCAGACTTCGATTTCATCTCACTAAGCGACATAATATCATCAACTTTATCAATAGAACTTGCTACTATTCTTAGCTCTGACATTGAAGATCCTGCCTCCTGAATCTGAGAAAATATCATATAAGACATAATCAATGTCATCAAAGAGTTTGTTAAATTCATAGTTTGATCAAAATAAAATCTAATAGCCAAATACATCAATATAAATGATGCAACATTTAAAATTAGAGAAGAAAAAATTGTAAAAGGAGTAAATCTTCTCTCTACTTCTAAATTAGTTTTTTTACTCTCAAAAATAGCATCTCTTGTGTTTTTATCTCCCTTACCCGTTAAATTAAATGATTTAATAACAGGCATGGCTTGTATATGTTCTAAAACTCTATCAGATAAATTAATTTGGGCATTGGCTCTTTTGGGAGCAACTTTAGCTGAAACTTTTTGCATTCTATCACTAACATAAAGGTATATTAATGTTGCTATTGCAACTACAATCCCAATTCTAATATCAAAAATAAAAACCATGATAGTAAAAACAAAGGCTGTTAAAAATCCAGTAAGCATGGTTATGAGAATTGAAGGAACAGTGTTTTCTGTTTCGCTTAGCCCTGTTGTTAATATCCCTGAAATATTTTCCATTTTTGAATTATTTAGTAAACCCATTGGAATTTTTTTCAACTTATCTGTCATTTTAATTCTTGCATTTGCAACCATAAAATAACCTGCATGAGTTTGTCTTAACTGTGCGTAATAATTTGTTATCATTCGTCCAAATATAGATGCAAGAATAATAGCAAAAGACATTAAGGATGTTCTTAATTTTTCTCCATTATTTACAATACTTAACAAAATAAAATAAACGGCTCCCATTTGCAAAACATAAAAGAATGCATGAATTACTGATATAACTAAAGATTTATTTAAGTTTGACTTCTCCTTAGCTGAAAACCTCCAAATTTTACTTAAGGTTTCTAACATATTAATCCTCCTTTCCTATACTTGTTTTCCAAAGCTTCTTATAAGTCTCTGAAGAATTTAGAAGATCTTCATGCTTACCAGAGTCTTCAATTTTTCCATTATTTACTACAAAAATCTTATCCGAATCTTTTATTGTATATAATCTGTGTGCAATCACGATTACAGTTTTATTTTTAATTAATTCATTTAAAGAATTTTGAATTAAATATTCATTTTCTGGATCCATATAGGCCGTTGCTTCATCAAATATAACTATAGGGGCGTTTTTTAGCATTGCTCTAGCTATAACGATTCGCTGCCTTTCGCCTCCAGAAAGACTTTCTCCCTGTTTTCCAACCCTAGTTTCATATGCATTTTCCAAATGAGATATAAATTCATGACAGCCAGCTTTTTTTGATATCTCCTCAACTTCTTTATCGCTCGCCTTAGGGTCACCCATTCTTATATTTTCCCTTATAGTATCATCAAATAAAAAGTTGTCTTGGGACACAAAAGAAACCTGATCATAAAGTTCTTCTAAAGGAATGTTTTCATAAGGAATATCGCCCATCTTAATCACACCCTTCTTTACATCCCAAAATCCTGCAATTAATTTTGCAATAGTAGATTTTCCACCACCTGACAAACCTACAAAAGCATTTTTAGTTCCTTCTTTTATTTGTAAGGAAATATCTGATAAAATTTCTTGACCATCTTCGTACTCGAAACTCACATTATTAAGCTCTATATCATGATTTTTAATAACAATTTTTTCTTCACTGTGAATTTGCTCAGTCGAATTAAGAACAGACTCCACATTTTCTACTAAAGTGCCTACTTGAGCTCCTATAGTTGTAAATCTCATCATAGTATTTAGTAATCCTTGTAAGGAAAAGGATAAAATTATGGAAAGTAGATATCCTGTTAAGGATAAAGATCCATTCTTATAAAAGATATATCCCAATGGAAGTATAGCTAGAAGAGTAGTTGGGGTGATTGCTTTTGACATTGACATTCCAAATTGAGTTTTTGTCATCCAGTCATAATAATATTTTGCATTAGCATAAACTTTGTCGGTGATTTTTTTATAAGTTTTATCCGTCTGATTATATGACCTTATCACTTCTAACCCATTTACGTATTCTACAAGAGAAGAATTCATTTCTCCTCCGATTTTCATCGCACCAGCAAAATTATCTCCATAAGATTTAAAAACACTTGCCATAAAAAACATACCTATTGGAAATGATACGAGGGATAAGAGTCCCATTCTCCAGTCTACAAATAAAAGATATAAAAATACAAAAACAGGACCTAGTAAATTTGCTGTCATTTCAGGGAACATGTGAGCAAGTGGACTCTCCATACTTTCTACCTGATCAACTATTTTTTGCTTAAAAGCTCCACTTGGAGTTTCGCTTATTGTTCCAAGAGAAAGTTTAGGAAGTTTCTCTATCATTTTTATCCTAATATCAGCAAGTATAGAAAAAGTAGCCTTGTGGGAAATAGATAGAGACCATGCATATAATAAAGTTTTTAAAGCATAACCTAGTAGTCCAGTTAAACACCATAAGATATAGTAATTTTTATCAGTATCATTTGATATAAGTCCTTCAGCAATTTTTCCTCCACTTATAAAGGGAAGTATTCCAAAAATAACTCCAAGACTTGCGAGTAGCACTGACAGATTTAAACTTGACCTATGATTGTTCGCCAATTTCATTAGTTTTTTAAATTGATTTTCTTTTTTCAAAATTTCCACCTCCATAAAAAGATAACTTAGTTATCATATTTTTAAAAAAATTAAGGATTATAATCCCCTAATCTTTTTCCAACCATCATTAAAAAATCCCGCTATAATCTTTGCATTATGAACTGCTTCTTCCTTACTATTAGAATGTACTACTAATTCTGATAGTGCATAAATGTAAGCATGGTTTATAAGATGTAGTCCCTCATCAGTAATAACGCTCCTATATCCATTCTTATAAATTAGATTTAAAATTTTTTTATGATTTTCATCTTCAAATCCTATAATTTCATCAATAAAGTTCTCGTATTTTGTACCATATGAAGAAAAAATCAAAAGCTCAAAAATATCTTTATTATCATAAAAGAAAGATACGGACTTTACAGATGCTTCTTCTTTCATTTTCAGTATTTCTAATAACTTATTTTTACTTAACTCTTCATCAGATTCATAAGTTTTAAGACTTTTGTCTTCATAATTTTTATAAATATCAAGAATCTGACTTGCAAAAGGTTCTACCAAATTTGTAAACAAATTTTCCTTATCATCAAAATGACGGTAAAAAGCTCCTGTAGTTACCCCAGCTTCTTTGCAAATCTTTCTTAAGTTAGATTTCTCATAACCATCTTTTAAAAAGTTTTTTATACCACTTTCTAAAATTTTGCTATGAGTAGCATCATACCCACTTAAACTCAACACTCATTCACCTTCTTCCTACTACAAAATCCAACCATGATAACTTAGTTATCATTATATATACTCATCTTCTTTTTGTCAATACGCACAGTGGAAAATAATACTTAAGTATGATATAATTATTAATAATTAAATACA
>NZ_HE978532.1:236460-238379 GCF_000311745.1 Anaerococcus obesiensis ph10
TTACGGAATGCTCCATTTTTTTTAATTTTTACCTTGTTAGGGAGAACCCTAAAACCCCGAAAAATATTTTATAAAGGAGAATAAAATGGCAAATAGATTTAGAAATGAAAGAATAGAAATAAAAGTAACTAAAGAAGAAAAGGAAGTTTTTGAAAAGAAAATGAAACTTGCAAATTGCAAAACTATGTCCCACTTTCTTAGAAAATGTGTATTGGAAAAAGAGATTTATGTTGTAGACCTAGAACCATTTAGAAACCTACAATGGCTACTTTCGAATGCAACAAATAATATAAATCAGATTGCAAAAGCTACTAATACAACTGGTGTTATTTACAAGAATGAAATTGAATCGATGAATAGACAGATAGAAAAATTATCAAAAGAAATATGGCAGATCCATTCCCTACTTCTTAACAAATCAAAAGAAAGTTCTGGTGATTAATATGGCAATTACTAAAATTCATCCTATAAAATCAACTCTAAATTTGGCAATAGATTACATTACTAAGAGTGAAAAAACTGATGAAAAAATATTAGTATCTTCATTCAAATGTCATCCATCTACTGCCCATATTCAATTTATGAAAACACGAGAAGATAATGATACTAAAGGTACAGTTCTAGCTAGGCATTTAATCCAATCTTTTCTACCAGGAGAGGTTGATCCTATAAAAGCTCACGAGATAGGAATGGAATTATGCAAGAAAATTTTAAATGAAGATTATGAATTTGTTCTTGCAACTCATATAGATAGAGGGCATATCCATAACCATATTATTTTTAATAATGTTAATTACAAGACTGGTAAATGCTACCAATCTAATAAAAAATCTTATCATAAAATCAGATTTCAAAGTGACGAATTATGTAGAGGAAATAAGCTCTCAGTCATTGATGAATATTATGAAGCTTACAAAAGAAAATATAAAACTGCTGGTAAATCTTGGTACGAATATGACCTAAACAAGAAAGGAAATTCTTGGAAATCTAAACTGCAATTTGATATAGACAGAATGATTAATAAGTCTAAATCTTGGGAAGAATTTTTAGAAAATATGAAATCTCTTGATTATGAAATTAAGTTTGGTAAACACATTGCTTTTCGACATAAAGATAAACAAAGATTTACAAGGGCAAAGACTATCGGAGAAGATTATACTGAGGAAAAAATCAAAGAAAGAATAGATTTAGCAATTAAAAATAAAGCTAATCCTATTAAAAAGCGTGTAGGAAATGTCATTGATATATCTACTAATGAAAAAGCTCAATCCTCTAAAGGTTATGAAGTTTGGGCAAGAAAGCACAATATCAAAACTATGGCTGATTCAATAATTAAACTTAGAGAACAAGGAATTAATTCAATCACTCAACTCGATGATCTAATCAAAAAATCTGCTGATGATAGACAAGACTTGTTAGATAAAATAAAGAAAATTGAAACTGAGATGAAGAGTTTATCTCAAGATATGGAAAATATAAATACTATAAATAAGTATCGTGAAATCTACAAATACCACAAGAAAAATCCTGAGGATAAGCAATTTGCAGAAGAATATTATAGTGAACTTTCCGTCTACAAAATAGCCGCTAAAGGAATCTTAGAAAGCTATAAAAAACTACCAAATACAAAAGAAATACTATCAAAGCTCGATAAATTGCAAGAAAAAAAGAACACCCTTATGCAAGAGTATTCTTTGAATAAAGAACAATTTTATGACCTTGTTCAGTATAGGAAAAACTATGAAAATTATTATGGGAAGGAAGTGGAGAGATAAAAAGCTATAAAAGAGTAAACGATAACTCTGTGTAATTGCATTAAAGGGTATTATAATATTTATTGTTAAGTATAAGAATTTAAGAGTCAAGTCCATAATATTGTGTAAATTAAACTAGTACAATATTATGGACTTGACTAAATT
>NZ_HE978532.1:239361-249284 GCF_000311745.1 Anaerococcus obesiensis ph10
CTGCCCATTTTCAAACCAATTACCTACTACTTTATTAATATTATATTTACCATCATTTTTTAAAAATTTTGCATCAGCACTATTTAATGCTGTTAGAATCGAAAAGTCGTCTTCATTTCTATCAATTTGCCCTAATATAATATTCTCTTTTATTGTCCCCTCATATTTCAAATAATCTTGAAATAATGAACTAATCTGTATTCTATAAGATTCTATTTCAATATCATCAAATTTCATCCCATTAATTAAAAACACACCTGAATCTGGACTATATAATCCAGCTAAAATTTTTAGAAGTGTACTTTTTCCTGAACCATTTTCCCCAATTATTGCAATTGATTCTCCTTTTTTTATCTTTAAAGAAATGTCTTGCAGAGCTAAACTATTATCATCATAAGAAAAGCTTATATTAGATAACGATATTACATTAATGTAGCATCTTGCTCTATTCTGTTCAAAATATCGTAAGTTTTATTATCTTCAAGTTTTTTTAAAGGCAAATCAGCACATTTTCCCATTACTTTCCTCATAGAAGAATAAGTAACTTCATTACTTAACCTTTGTAAATAGTAGTTTTTAATATTATCTACTATTACAGATATAAATTGTAAAGATAAATATATAAGTATAAGTATTATAATATTATCAAATCTAGTGGAATGAATTTGAATTATATTAATTATTGTTTGTCCTGATTTAAGAACTAAAAACGGAAAAACACCACTTACAATTGACAATATTATAGTAATCGCAAAAGAATTTTTATCTACTTCATAAATCATCTTGAATGCTATTTTTATACATTCAAGATGATTTATTTTATCCTTACCCATATATTTATCCTCTACTTCCCATTAAAATATTTATTGCTCTATTTTGTTATATGATTTTATACTTAGCAATAAATACAGAGCAATATTAATTAAAGCCATTATTACTAGAAACTTTGGAATCCATAAAATTTTACCTGGCAACTTAACAAATTCAAATTTTTGATACTGTTCAATTAAGCTATTTTCTGCAGTACCTAATCCCAAAGACGGCAAAAAATAAAATATTGATTTAAACAATTTTTTTCCATACAATAATGATGGAATAAAAAATAAAACACTCGATATGGCTGATGAAACCATAGAAACTTTTGAATTTATAGCGACAAATATTGACATCATTGAACTTGCAATAGTAAATAATATACTTAACAAAAATACACTTAATATAACTTTACCTATAGTTAAATTAGATATTGACAGTTGATTAAATAGTAACATTTGAAAAGATGAATCTAAACCATTAGTATAAAGATATTTAATAGTTCCATAATAAATAGATATATTTAATATCAAATAAAGCGATATAATACTTGCTAAGGCAAGTATCTTGCTGCAAATATATTTATTTCTTCCATTTCTAGTTGTTCTAAAAATTGAATCTAGGTAATTTTCTTTATCTTCAACAATGCATTGTGATGAAATCAATATACAAATTAATGATAATACCGTTATAAAAATATTTACGAAAAATAGTATATCTTCACTAAAATATCCTCCATAATAAAATGGTTTATTTACCTCTTTATATTTTTCTAGAGCAAATTCTGTTATCTTGTCATTGTCATATTTCTGTTTTATGTCCCTTTCCAATGCATCATAACAACTTTGATAAAAATTTAAATCTTTTTCTGTATCAAGTTCGTTTACATCAAGTAAACTTCCAGATGTTGTAATTGTATATGGGTATGTTATTACTCTTAATATAGGATCAAATTTCGATATATTTTTTTTAGCATCCTCTGATAAGTTTTCTCTACTGTTTACATTTTCATTATTTAATATTTCTTTATAAGATTTTACTACTTTAGTTATTTTATCTTCTGTCAAATAACCTTCAGAGGCTTTATTATCCTCATTAAAATGATCTATAGCCTCTTTTCCAAAATAGGTAATTGTATCACCAGAACTTATATCATCATATTGTACACTTCTATAAGTAATAAATGATATCAAAAAAGTAAAAAATAAACCCACGACCAAAAAAACTCTTACTGATTTTTTAGATAAAAATCTTTTTAGTTCCTGTAAATATATGTTCATAATCTATACCTCCCCTACAGCTTTGACAAAGCAAACTAGTCTTATTATTTATAATTAATATAGAAGCCCACAAAATATAGACTAAAATTTCTATATAGTGTGAGCCTCTATGATTCATCATTAATATGATGCTCTAAGAGTTTCTAAAGCGCGAACTCTGTTACCAGTTCTATATTCTCCTTATTTTATTTTTTTCATCCCACGATAAAATTGGATCATAATAATCTTTTAAAATCATTCTTTCTTCATAAGATTGTGGTCTTGTATATATGCTTTCATGTGGTCCATAATCTATGGAAGATGTTAATATGTTTATATTCTTAGGCAACCAATCGCATTCATTTAAATAAACTTGTATCTTATCATACTTATCCTCATAATCAGGTCCTTCGATTACCATGTTTAAGGTAATGTTTTCTTTATTATTATATTTTTCTGCTTCTAGGGTTATTAAGTCCATAATTACCTCCAATTTTTGAATACATCATTACTACTAAACTTGGTGAAATAATAATATATATTACAGCTGATATCATTATAAGACTTGATGAACTCATCCAATTTCCAAAAACATTTACAAAATTAAAATCAGCTATTTGATTTTGTAATGAATTGAGTAGTCCTACTCCTGAAGATGGAAAAATATAGTTTATAGCACTAATCATACCAATAGGAGAAATTATTGTTGGAAATACTGCTAATAAAATTGATTTCATTATGGATTCAACTTTTCTTTTACTTAATACAGAAATAATTAGTGTAGCAAGAATGGTTGAAATCAATATGATACTATTACAAATAAGCATATATTTATTAAACTGTCCAAAGTTCCAATTATGCAAACTTAAAGCACTAAACATCATCTGAACAGAAGTCTTTTTATACTCTGTTCCAAAAGCATAGTCTAATATAGAGCCTTGTATGAAGTTTCCTAAGAGCAAAGTTAATACCGAAATCGTAAGTATTGCTAGGATTTTATAGATGGCAAACTTTCTTCTGCCATATTTAGTTGTTTTAAATATATAATCTAAATCATTCTCACTATCTGACGAGAATATTGGAGCTGCTACTACAACCATTAAAATTATTATTATCGTATTATAAAATCCTCTATAATCATTTGCATCTGTACTATAATATCCATAATATTCATATGGAGTCTTTATTTTACTCAGTGCTTTTTCAGATTTTTCTATAATTTGATTCTGAGCTTTATTAGGATATTCATTTTCAATTACTTTATTTAGATAATCAAATACTTTATTGTAAAAATATTTGGTATCATTGATATCTATGCTTAAAACTGGAGGAAGGTTATTACTTTGAGAATCAGTGAATACTTCATTTACTTTCTTACTTATATGTTCTATAGGCATAAGCTTCTTTGTATTAATTTCAGGTTTTAATTCAGACCTATCAGTAACATTATATTCTCTTAGTATTTCTCTATATTTTTTTGTGCCATTATAAATTAAATCTTCTGTTATCTTTCCTGAATAAGGCTCTTTAGCTTTTTTAATATATTCTATTGCTTCTTTTCCTTTTAAATTTTTTACTTGATCTCCTTCTCCATAGGTAATTTTTGTAAAATTAATTGGAGCTATGGAAAGCAATATAGCAAGTAGTAATGAAAACAATATTATAATTTGATTTGATCTTATTGATAAAATCCTCTTTATCTCATTTAAGTAAATTTTCATTTTAATTCACCTTAAAACTTCTATCTTCTGGAAAGACCCATAAATAGAAGTCTTCTAGATGAGCTTTTGTTAATTTAGAATTATTTAAAACATCATCTTTATCTGATATGTATCTAATGAGTACGTTTCCATCATCTTGTTGTTTTACATTAACAACATTCAATTGTGTTTCTTTTTCTGCATATTCTCTATTTGATATAGATGCTTCGTATACCTTATTCTTAATTTTAGATATCAGTTCATCAGTTGTTCCAGAATATACAAATTTACCATCTTTCATAATTAAATTTGATGTTGATATATATTCAATATCAGAGACTATATGAGTCGAAAGCAAAACTATTTTATTTTTTGATATTTCCGTGATAAAATTTCTTAATTTTATTCTCTCACCAGGATCAAGTCCTGCTGTTGGTTCATCTAAAATTAATATTTTAGGATCATTTAAAATAGCTTGACATATTCCTACTCTCCTTCTCATTCCTCCTGAAAGCTTTACTACTTTTTTGTACTTGACATCAGATAAGTTTAATACTTCTAGGAGTTTATCAATCATTTCTTCTGTTTTGCTCTTGTCTATACCTTTTAAAGCAGCTACATATTGTAAAAATGAATTTACAGTAAACTCTGGAGCACAAATAAATTCTTGAGGTAAAAACCCTAACAAATTCCTATATTCTTCTCCTAATTTGTTGATTCTTTCCCCATTATATAAAATTTCGCCTTGACTCGGTGTACTAATTCCAGTGATCATTTTTATTAAAGTTGTTTTCCCAGCACCATTTGCACCTAAGAGTCCCCAAACACCTGGACATAACGTAGCTGATGCATTATCAACCGCTAATTTATCTTTAAATTTCTTACTTACGTTTTTAATCTCTAATTCCACTAAACTACCTCCTTTATCTTTTATGCTTCCTTATTAAAAAGTAAAAAATACATCTTCATGTTAGTGATAAAAATTTTACTCCTCTCTTCATGTTAGTGATAAAAATTTTACTCCTCTATGATTTTATTTTAATTGATACAATAAAAAAGTGTTTTAATATTCTATTGATTAATTCTTAAGATTTCATTAATTTTTAAAAAATAAAAAAACACCTTAATTATGTAGTTTTATACATAATTAAGGTGTAATCCTCATTTATTTTTTAATCTTACAATGACAATAACTTCATTATTAGAACTTTCTACCTCTATCTTACCCTCATGTAATTCAATAATTTCTTTTGCGATAGGTAAACCTAAGCCAGATCCCACTTTTTTTGAATTTCTTGCTAGATTTAATCTAGTAAATTTGTTAAACATATTTCTTATCTGCGCTTCTTCTAGTGTATCGGCCTTGTTAATAATTTTTAATATTACACACTTATACGTTTGATATATTTTAACTTTTATCTCTGTATTTGCATAAGAATATAAGATTGCATTTTTTAAAATATTCTCTAAGGCTCTTTTCATTTTATTTGGATCGACATTTACAAATATTGAGCCTTCACTTGAGATATTTATCTTATGATTATTCTCTTTCATCATAGGATAAAGCTCATCTCTTAATTGTATTAAAAAATATTCTAAATCAATTTTTTCTTTATGAATACTAAATTCACCATTATTTAATCTAGCAATTTCAAAAAATTGGTTTATAAGATCTTCTAATCCTAATGCTGTTTCTAATAATTGTCTAATATATTTCTCTCTTTGCTTATTAGGCAAGTCTTTCATTTCATCGAGCATTGATAAATATCCAATGATAGATGTCAAAGGAGTTCTTAAGTCATGTGCTAAGTAGGTGATTAAATCATTATCTTCATTTTCTCTTTTTTTAAGCGTATATTCTATCTCTTTTTGTTTAAATTTTAATCTATTTATGGAATCTTCTAAAGTTTTATAAGGAGTCGGGAAACTAACAATATTCGCATCCATATCGTCTATTTTTTTGCATAAGTCAATATAATCTTTCTCTAATTTTGAAAATTCTTTTATTATAATAATTAATATCCCCAATAATAAAATAACAAAAAAAATCAGATCCAATCTATTAACAAAAAATTCGTGTATTTCATTATTAAATCTAAAAATATTGCTATCTATTGCAAGCATACAACTCATTAGAATAAATAAAAATACCATAATTTTTATTACTATTTTTTTTAGTATATCTTTAAAATATTGATCTTTATCCAATTTTATACCCAACTCCCCATACAGTTGTTATTATATTGTTTTGCACTCCTAACTTTTCCCTAATATGCCTAATATGAACTGAAACCGTATTGTTTTTTATATAATATTCATCCGGATATATTTTATAGAATAAATCTTCGGATCCTAGTACTTCAGATTTTTTCTCTAGTAATGATTTTAAAATAATAAATTCAATAGGAGTTAAATCAATTTCCTGTCCATCAACTAAAACTTCTCTTGATTTGATATTTAAATCCACATTTTGATAAGTTAAAATATTTCCTGTACCTTCTTTAGTTTTTAAATTATAATTATTGTATCTTCTTAATTGAGCCTTTACTCTAGCAACTAACTCTCCAGGTAAAAATGGTTTAGTTACATAATCATCCGCTCCAAAGGTTAAGCCCTTAATTTTACTTGACTCATCATCTTTTGATGTAAGCATAACAATTGGATAATTAAAAGACTCTCTAATCTTTTTGCATAAATAATATCCATCTTTATCAGGTAACATAATATCTAAAATCGCTAAATCAAATTCTTCTTCCTTAATATATCTAATTGCTTCCTCTGAACATGTTGCCTTTTTTATAATATAATTTTCATTTTCTAGATATATCTCTATTAAATCTAAAATACTTTCATCATCTTCTACTACTAATACTGAGTAATTCATAACTAAATTTCCTCCATTTTAAATCTATCACTTTTGTCAAAACAACTTTAAAAAAATAAAGAAATTTTTTAAGTAAAAGAATCAAAAAGAATAATACAACATCCTTTTAATGAATTAAATCTATCTTTCTAAATTTCTTAAATCTATAATTTTTGATTTAATATACATTTCTTTCGTTGTTTATAAATGTCTACTTATAGATATTGTACCATTATTCTTTATCTCATTTCAATATCTATATCTACTATATTGATAATAGATTGTCTTTGCTGTCATCACATATACTATATCTTTTAAAAAGTTTTCGTCTGTTCTAGCCTTCTAATCATCTTTTCTTTTTCAGACTTCAAATCCAAAACATTTTAGCTTTGTTGGTTTAATAACTTTGAATTTTGTTGCATTTATTTTAATCCTAACTTCTTTTCTATACATTGGTTACTAAAACTATTACTCTATTTGCCACTACACTGTTTGCTACTGTTAGTATACTGTAATCTACATATCTAACCAACCTTAATATCATATTCATGTTCATCAAGTCAGGTCGTTCCTCTCTTCCACATATCTCCATGTGAAATTTCAGGATTGCTATGGAATTCGTCGACAAATACGCTGTTTAGGGACTTTCACCCCAGTATTGGAACTTGCCCCATCATACAATACAGTAAGCAGACAAAAACCTGCCCCCTATAATCTTTTACCTTTCTATGCTTTTATCATTTTTCTTCTTTTCATCCACTTTCATATCCCCTTTAGTCTTAAATTTCTTTAATTTCTCTATTGTTGATATTTTTGCTTTAGTATGCTCTTTAGCTTTTAATAACTTTGCAGAGTATACTTTTAGACTTGTGTATTCCTTATTATCTTTTCCTATGCTTTTTAGCTTGCTTTAGGTCTTTTTTAAATTTACTTGTAAACTTTATCTTATACTTCAAGGGCTTTCCTCAAGTCATCCATATTGTCATAGGATTTCACATTCGTATCTTTAGCTATCATTCTTCCTTCTTCAATCGCTTTTATAGTTTCATCACTTGGAACATTAAGTTTTAAATCAAAAGGAATGCCACTTTCTCTAATACTCGCCCTTAAAAACATGTTAATGGCAGTAGTCATATTTAAGCCTAGACTGGAGTAGATTTTTTCGGCAGCTTCTTTTATTTCTTTATCTGTTCGTATATTCAAATTTGTTGTAGCCATTTCCCCATCTCCTTTGACCTTATTATATAACTAAATTTGTGCGTAGTCAATACACTGTCATTATACTTGATACATTAATTTTACTGTTGATATTCTTCATTATCATACTTAAGTAAATCACCTGGTTGACAATCAAGCTCCTTACAGATGCTCGCTAAAGTGTTAAACCTTATACCTTTGGCTTTTCCAGTTTTTAATATTGATAAATTTGCTTCGGTTATCCCTATCCTTGCTGCAAGCTCTTTCGATGTCATATTTTTCTTTTTTAACACTTGATCTAGATTTATAATTATTTGATCTTTCATTTTCAAATTATACTTTCCGAATCTTCTTTTAAGGATTTTCCTGTATCAAATATAATCATTGATGAAAATGCTATAACCATCAAAATTATATTCGTTAAATAATCCTTAATAGTTAAATTAAAAACACTGCTAATATTGTCCACTTTAAGATAATTGAAAACTAGCTTAGAAATAATTTGACAAATCGTCAGAACTATAAGTGCTATTAATATATCTCTCGAATATTTTGAATTTAAGTCTGAAAAATAATCTTTCTTCTCTAAATTCACTAAAATCTTCTCAAATTTATCCAATGAGAAACCAGCAACAATGAATATCATAAGGGCACTCAAGCATGAATAAATAATAAAAGGAAGTGAAACTTCTTGTAGATTAAATTGATAAGATTCAACTTCTTGTATTACATCATCTTTAAAAATCAGAGTTAATACACTTCCAAGCAAGGTAAAACCTGCTCCTAAATATGAAATATATCTTAAAACCTTAGATAATATAATCGATATTTTAAAAATAAAACTCTTCATAACTTCTCCTCAACACTTTCGTTTATCTATTATCATCTACATCTTTCCATTCTTGTACTTTATCTTTCAGATCATTTAAATCTTCTTTAGAAAGTTCCAAGGTTAATGAAGATGGAATCATGGGCATTCCCTCCATTGTAATATATGGATAATTTTCATAAATATAAAAATCTATCTTTGTAACTTTTTTATCCTCTCTCTTGCTGGTTAATATGAAATGGTAAGACTCTATTGCGTCATCTGGTATTTCTTTAAAATAATTGTCGAAGTTTTTATCATTAATATTTGCTATGCTCATTCCTGTTAAATTGCCAAAGTAGTCTAAAACTTCTTGTTCTTCTGTTTCAACAATTTTTTTATTGTTAGAATCAAATATTTCAATCTTTTCTTCTTTTTTACTACTTGTTTGTTCTGTTGTAGTATTTGGACTACAAGAAGTTAAAACTATAGAAAAAACAAGAAAAATAGCCATTATTAAAAATTTTTTTCTCATGATAATCCTCCCTATTGAATTATTATAAAACGATAATTATCTTTGATTATTATTGTAAAACAATAATTGTAGTTTGTCAATATCATTTGTAATGACTTAAAACTTATCAAAGTCTTCTTGTGTAGCTACTTCTTTGTATTTATAATCATCATTATTCTTTTCTGTAAACATATCATTTACAAGTCCAATTGTTAGTAGAGATAAATCAGAAACAGAAAGACCAAGTTCCACTGCCCTTAGTAAAAACAAGGGTGTAGTCATTAGTCTTTCTGTTGGTCTAACTTTTTTTAGGGACTTCTTCTGACTTTATGTTTAGCCCCCATAATTCAATTATTTGAGGCAGAATTTTAAAACTCATTTAGAACTTTGTTAGAATCCGATTTTTACATCAAAACATTAGTTCTAAAAGTTCTGGAATAAGAACGATTTCTAAGTCCCCGTCATATCTCCATAGGCTGAACAATTTGTATAAGTATTGTTCATATCGTCCAGATTGAAGACTGCCGATATTTACCTCTCTTTACCTTTGCTATGCTCTTTCTTAGTTGACTTAGTTTTGTCATCTGTCTTAAAGCTTTTTATTTGACCTAATATGGACTTTTTATCCTTATCTTGACTCTTTACTTGTTCTTTTGCTTTTAAGAGCTTAGAAGACAAAATACGGACATTCTTATGTTCCTTTCCGTTGTTGTCAATGCTTGTTTTTACTTGACCAAATATTTTAACAAAATCTCCTTGTTTTAGGTTA
>NZ_HE978532.1:249591-256400 GCF_000311745.1 Anaerococcus obesiensis ph10
TGACATTTTCAACAATCTTACCTTGTTCTTTCATATCATCAATCATATAGTCAAAGTCATCACTTAGTAGACCTGTTGTGTCATTGTTCATATATAAAACATAGACTTCTTCAAGTGCCTTTTTATCATTAACACCTTTTTCTATGCTCACAAGTGCTTTTATAAAGTCCTTGTAATTATCATTCATCATTTCTTCTAAGTTTTTTCTAATATCTTTGTATCCCATAATTTCCTCCTTGTATTAAATAAGGAGGAAATTCTTGGAAATCCAAACTACAATTTGATATAGACAGAATTATAAATATGTCTAATTCATGGGAAGAGTTTTTAGAAAATATGAAATCTCTTGATTATGAAATTAAGTTTGGTAAACATATTGCTTTTCGCCATAAAGATAAGCAAAGATTTACAAGATCGAAGACTATCGGAGAAGATTATACTGAAGAGAAAATCAAAGAAAGAATAGATTTAGCTATTAAAAACAAAGCTAATCCTATTAAAAAACGTGTAGGAAATGTTATTGATATATCTACTAATGAAAAAGCACAATCTTGTAAAGGCTATGAAGTTTGGGCAAGAAAACACAATATCAAAACAATGGCTGATTCAATAATTAAATTAAGAGAACAAGGCATTAAATCAATTACCCAACTCGATGACCTGATCAAAAAATCTGCTGATGATAGACAAGACTTGTTAGATAAAATAAAGAAAATTGAAACTGAAATGAAGAGTTTATCCCAAGATATGGAAAATATAAATACTATAAATAAGTATCGTGAAATATATAAATACCACAAGAAAAATCCTGAGGACAAACAATTTGCAGAAGAATATTATAGCGAACTTTCCGTCTACAAAATAGCTGCTAAAGAAATTTTAGAAAACTATAAAAAACTGCCAAACACAAAAGAAATACTATCAAACCTCGATAAATTACAAGAAAAAAAGAACACCCTTATGCAAGAGTATTCTTCCTCAAAATCCACTATGGATGAGTTTTATAAGATACGAAAAAATTACGGAATTTATATGGATAAGGAGATGGAGAGATAGTGTCCTCTCCTCTTTTTAAAATTACTTTCAACTTATTTTTCCAACTATATTCTTTTGCTAATTCTTTTCTTTTTGCCAACTTTCATGCCCTTTAATATTTTATATGAAATAAAGCAACAACCAAAATTTACAAGTACACTAATCGCAAATTCCAACATGGATGTTTCATACGCTCCTGACAAAATAAACACAGATGATATTGGATAAATGGCTCTTAAAATTTCCTTTGAGGCAAAAAATATTCCCACAAAAGAGTATATCTCAGCGATAATCAGAGCTATCCAGTAGCTCCTTTTAACAAGTCCAATAAGTGCAATAATTGGAGATATTACCATAAAAACGCTTATTCCAGTTAATACATATACAACAAAATAGTGAACTACTTCACTCATATTTACTGCGTGTAAATGCAATACCGCTTCTATAATTAAGGATGCCGTAAATAGTATTAAATAAACAAAAATACTACCTAATAGAGTAATTATCATTTTTGCAGTAATCATATTACTCTCGTCTATCGGTATTAGCCTTAATGATTTCAGTACATCTTCTTGTTCCTCACGACAAATAATATATCCTCCAAACAATGCTATCAAACTTGGCAAGACAAAATATGTGGTCAAAGAATGCACCTGTAAAATATACCATCCAAATGTGTCTATATACTTTTCCCCACTAAATGTAAATTGTCCTTGAAGAAAAACAACTCCCAAAGTCATTATGAGTGCAAATACAAGCAAAAATATCAATTTTGATCTGTGAAGTTTTTTATATTCAGCTAATAAAAGTGTCTTCATTTACCATCCTCTCCTTTTCAATAATAATTTTGTAACTATTGTAAATCCGACGACCCATATCCCTATACAAAGAAGAGAATAAAATATATTTATATCCTGATTTAATATTATTCCCGGGACATCCCTCAAAACAATTGCTGTAGAGCTTGATAATGGGTGTATATACATATTAACCATTAAAATTACAAATCCCGAAAAGGCATAAACAATCGTAATGCAAATCGGTAAAATGTATTTTTTTGTTAAAAATGCGATAGATAAAATAGGCAGCATGGAAACTGATAAAAGTCCACTAATCTCAAAACACTTTCTAATGAGAAAAATCAACAAAAAATGATCCATCTCTATATGATGAATAATTCTTCCAAAAAGAAGTGTAAAGAGAATTGATAAACCCATAAAGACTAAAGTATATAAAAACACAATTATAAATTTGCTAATTAAAAGCTTCGTCTTTTGTATCGGAACAATCCATAATGCTTTAAAAGTGTCATTTTCATACTCCATAGACACAATCATTGTGGAAAATATTCCTAATATAATTGGTAAAATCAGCCATAAATTATAACTAAAGATTGTCCATTTGAAATATTTCATTGCATTGTCTGAAAGGTCTATATTCCCAAAGTATATAGTGGCAAGCAATGGCATTAAGAGTGTTGCCAGAAACATCATCCAAACAATATTTTTCCTTTTCAATTTAAGAAACTCTACTTTAACTAAATTAAGCAATTCCCTCTCCTCCGGTTATCTTCTTGAAGTAATCTTCCAAAGAATCATTACAGGTTTGTGATGAAGCCACCGATATCCCATTCATAACTAATGACTTATTAATTTTTGCCATATCTAATCCGTGACTATATATCTTTACATGATTATTATCATCAACAGAATAGTTGGTTATTCCGAACTCTTTTTCCAACACAATAGTCGTCTTTGATACATCAGACACTTCCAACATAATATACTTTCTATTTTTTTTATTTAATTCTTCCATGCTGCTTTCTTCTAAAAGAACCCCTTTATCTATAATGCCAACTGTATCAGCGAGAAGTGTTATTTCAGATAAAATATGACTGGAGATTAAAATTGTCTTTCCTTTTTTATACTTAAATCTTTTATAAAATTTCTAACTTCCGCTATTCCAATGGGATCTAAGCCATTTGTCGGTTCATCTAAAATTAAAACCTCTGGATCATGTAAAATTGCATTAGCAATCCCAAGTCTCTGCTTCATTCCTAAAGAGTAATTTCCGAATAGTTTCTTATCTTTATGTGGTAAGCCAACTACTTCTAAAGCATTTTTTACCGCATCAGGGAAAGCCGTTCCTCTAAGCAGTGCAAATATTTCCAAATTCTCCGTCCCTGTAAGATTAGGATAAAATCCGGGTGTTTCAATAATCGCACCAATTCTTGGATAAATCTTTTTCTCATTACCTTTTATATTTTGGTTAAAAACACTTACTTCACCATTCGTAATATCAGTAAGTCCCAGTATCATCTTCATAATAGTGGTCTTTCCTGCTCCATTTCGTCCTAATAGCCCGTATATAGAACCTTTTTCAATGTGTAAATTTACCGAATTTACAGCCTTTTGTTCTCCATACACTTTTGTTAAATTCTTTGTTTCAATAATATAGTTTTTCATTTTCTTTTTTCTCCTTAATAATTTTGTCTTTTCATAGATTTTATAGAGAACACAAAAAATAGTGTTCCAATTGTTAAAATATGTAACAAACAACTAAACTGCGATGCATTTAACGAATATCCACCTATACTATTTTCTACCATTTCTTTGGCAGCCGATGATACATTTTGATAAACCCCTAATAAACTTGCAAGCGGATGTATATGAACTAATATCGAAGCTCCAAATATCCCAATTCCTAAATAAAGCAAGCACATAGAAATAGGTAAAACATAACTCTTAGAAAAAGTAGCAATATAAATTACCGGAAGCATTGCAATCGGAATTAATAAAGCTGCAAGCATATATAATATTGCTGCCTCTTTTAATGTAATTAAATTAAAATCTACGAATCCGGCACTTAATACTGCACCCAAAACTGATGACATATATGTTAATACCATCAAAAATATAGTCAGTAATTCTATCAAAATAAATTTCGCAAAAAATACTTCAAATCTACTAACCGAAGTTATTAGTACATTCTTTAAAGTGTCATTCTTCCTTTCGTCAAAAAATAACATTGTAGAAATCATTCCAATTACGATTGGCAAGAACACAAAAGTTATATTCTTAAACGCTAAACAATATAAGTCTCCAAAACTATCCATGATAGGACTTTCTCTTGAAATTGAAAATGCTCTTTCAATTGCAAACAAATTCAAGATAACAGTTAGTATAATAATACCTATCAAAATTTTACTTCTCTTCCATTTTTTTATTTCAGCTTTTATCAAGAACATATCGCACCTCCTTACATTAAATATTATAAATGATTAACCTTGCCATAATCTTGCGACACCCTTGTTTTTATCTTGTTTCAATAAAAAAAGCCCCAAAAGGGGCTTTCTAAATCATCTACTTACATTGCAAACTCCACAGTAAAGACAGTTTTTATGTTAGGTATACTACTTACCCTTATTTTGGCATTATTCACTCTTAACAATTCTTTAGCAATTGATAAGCCAAGTCCCGATCCTTTTGTTAATCTTGAACTATCTGCCTGATACATCCTATCAAATATATATGGTAAGTCCTTTTCACTTATACCATTTCCATTATCTAAAATCATCAAAGTAGCTTTTGTATCCGATTCTTCTAATTTCAAGTGTACTCTATCACAATTACTGTGAATAATAATATTGTTTATAATATTGTTTAAGCTCCTAAAATAGGCATTTTCATCTATCTTTATATAGAATTCCTGTTCCGGAATTTCAATTTCATAACTTATATGTTTTTCTTCAAAAATAGGAATCCAGTCGCTTATCACATTTCTTGTTAATTCATTCAGGTCTTTATCTACAAAAGAAAACTTCCATTCTCCTGAATCCAACTTTACCCAATCAAAGAGTTTTTCTACAAAATCCTTCAAGTAATGTGCCTTACTTAAAGAAATTTTTATATATTCTTCCTTCTCATCTCCCGTAACAATTCCCTCTTGCACTGCTTCCAAATACCCGACCATAGATGCTAAAGGAGTTTTCACATCATGAGACAAACTTGTCATAAGCGATTTATACGCCTGTTCTGACTGCTTTTGTTCTATTAGCTTGTTCTGACTTTGTAGAGTTATCTCATTTATATCATGACAGATCTTTTCTGTAGTTTCATTTTTCTTAATTAAAATTCTGCGATTGTAATCACCATTTTTTATATCAACGAGTACTTCCTGAATACTGTTTATTTCTTTTTTTATGTTGGTAATTTTTTTTAACAAACAAAAAATTACAAATATCAATAATAAGATTATGATGATTTTTACATCCATATATCATACCCCCTTACTAAAACGATAACCCACGCCCCTAACTGTCAAAATATAAGTTGGTTCTTCAGGGTTAGGCTCTATTTTTTTTCGAAGCTTACTGATAAAAGACATGATATTACTATCATCAAAAAGATAATCTTCTTCCCAAACATTCGTATATATTTGTTTTTTTGTAAAAATCCTCCCTTTATTAGACGCAAGAAAATACAATAAATCAAATTCTTTATTTGTTAATTCTATGTTATTATCACTTATTTTTACAATTCTATTTTCCTTATCTATTTGCATACCATCTATTGTGAGTATATCAGACTGGTCTGTGCTTTTCTGATTGAAATCTATATATCTACGAACCATAGCTTCAACTCTTGCCTTAAGTTCATTTATATTAAATGGCTTTGTCAAATAGTCATCAGCACCTTGTTTAAGTCCATAAATTTTTGAATCATCATCAGACTTCGCAGTCAGCATTAAAACCGGAATAGTGCATTCTTCCCTTATCATCTCCAGAACTTGAAACCCATCAAAATCAGGAAGCATAATATCTAATAAAATCAGACACAAATTATTTGCATTTCGTATTTTCTTATATCCGTCTAATCCATTATTGGCAATATCAACAGAATATCCATCAGTACTTAAACACTTTTTAATTAAATTACATAATGCAATATCATCATCTATAATTATTATCTCTCTCATATCTCATAACTCCATACTTCTTATTCAATATAATTATCATCAAAGGAAAATACATCATTCGGTGTACAATCTAAAGACTTACATATTTTTTCTAAGTTTTTAAGTGTTATAGGCTTATTTTTTCCCATCTGTGCCATAACATTAGTGGTAATCCCTGCCATAACTATTACATCTGTTTTCTTCAAACTTTTCTTCGCCAATAGTATCCATAATGGTTTATAATTCAATGCCATACTAATCCTCTTTTCTTTGTAACGATTTTCGGAGTAATTATATCACTTTTATTGATTATATTCAATTTTTATTTGATTTTTAAAAGATTGTTTACAACCATTTTTTACATTTTGTCTTTATACAGATTTAATAAACTGAACAAAAAAAGAATACCCTTATGCGAGAGTATTCTTCCTCAAAAAAACAATGGACGATCTTTACAGGATACGAAAAAACTAGGAATTTATATGGGCAAGGATATGGAGAGATAGTGTTCTCTCCTCTTTTTTCCTCCAAACAAAAAAAGAGTCGGTGCAGTACTAAGACCACACCGACCATAAGTTTATCTTTCAGCTTCTTTTGATGTTTCTTTCTTTTCTTTAGGCTTTCCCTTATCTTCAGTCTGATATTTTTTGATTTCTCCAAGCACAGACTCTTTCTTTTTTTCTTGTCCTTTCATTTGTTCTTTTGCTTTTAAAAGCTTATAAAACAAAATACGGACATTCTTATGTTCCTTTCCGTTGTTGTCAATGCTTGTTTTTACTTGACCAAATATTTTAACAAAATCTCCTTGTTTTAAGTTC
>NZ_HE978532.1:256929-316197 GCF_000311745.1 Anaerococcus obesiensis ph10
TTACATTTTCAACAATCTTACCTTGTTCTTTCATATCATCTATCATATAGTCAAAGTCATCACTTAGTAGACCTGTTGTGTCATTGTTCATATATAAAACATAAACTTCTTCAAGTGCTTTTTCGTCATTGATACCTTTTTCTATGCTCACAAGTGCTTTTATAAAATCCTTGTAGTTATCATTCATCATTTCTTCTAAGTTTTCTCTAATATCTTTGTATTCCATAATTTCCTCCTTGTATTAAATAAGGAGAGCTTTTAGCCCTCCTCTATCGTTCTTGTCCTTTTTTACTTTTTTCTTGATTTCTATCTTTTTCTTCTTCTGATTTTAATTTTGATATTTGTCCCAATATTGATGGTTTCTCTTCTCTTGCGTGAAGATTATCCTCTACATCATAAGTTGATTCAAAGTAATCACTATCTTTAAAATCATTGTCATACCTATCTGGTATTCCATCATTGTCAAGATCTTTTGCTAGTGGATCATAGAAGTTTCCATCATCATCTATTTCTAGTCCTAGTGCTTGTTTTAAATCTTCTTCATCTACTGATACCAGATCATCAAAACTTGACATCTTTATGGCTTCAGTCATATCTTTAAGAGCTTGTGAATTGGATATATCTTCTTCTACAAAAGATTCTGTTCTAATAGCTACATTATCTACATACTGAGTCCATGTTTTTTCTTCCAAATTTACCTCATATTGAATAGAGTGCTTCCCATCAGGTGTTTCTGTATAAGCAAGTCCTATATGGCTTAAATCAGGGTATAGTTTGTCAAAGTCTTCATAACTATTAGATTCTGAAAACTCGTAGTTAGAATAATCGACTATCGCCCTCTTTAAATTTTCTAATAATGGTGATTGGTTTTCTAATTCTTCGACTTCTCCCATATCTAAAAGTTTATTAATCTCAGCTAGTCTTAGTATCTTATCCCTTAACTCATCTGCTCTTTCAAATGGTTTTGTCAATTCTACTTTGGCATTTTCTAAAGATTCTTTATAGTTTTGAAGATTTTGATTTAATCTTTCAAGTCTTGCAGGCATTTTTTCAATGGCATTATCAAGCCTTGTTATATTACCATCAGTAGAGTTTGAAAACTCTCCGAAGTATTCGGCTTTTCCTAAAAGTTTAAAGGTATGAGTATTAGTCATAAAGTTATATGAAACTTGTAAGTCTAAATTTCTATATTTACCAATAACCTTGCTATCATTTATCTTTACCTTTTTTATTTCTTCTAATAGCTTCTCTCCAGCTTCTTTCTTATCTAAAATTTTATTTGTCCCAAGACTGATTGAAGTGAATTTACTATCTCCTTCTCCTAATTTCTCAACACTTGCAATATCTTCTTTAACTGCTTGTATTTCCATTTCAGTTTTTAAAATACTTTGAGGATAAATTTTATTTACCTTATCTTCAAGCTTATATTTATTAGACTTGTAGTTTGATTCCAACATTTTTAGTTTTGTAACTTCGTTATCTAAATCCATCTTTTCTTTAATTAAAGGATTACCAGTAGCTAAAGCCTTAATTTCTGAATAAGATAGACTTGCCTCATCAACATCTTCAGCAACACGCACAGGTGTCTTGCTTGTCATTATTTGTGATATGAATTTCTGCTTATTCTCTATTGTCTGCCACAAATAAGAATCAAAGGTATTCTCTGTGACATATCTAAAGATATTTACCTTATCATTATCATTACCTTGACGAACAATTCTACCACTTCTTTGCTCTAGGTCAGACGGTCTCCATGGGACGTCTAAATCGTGTAAGGCTATTAATTTGTTTTGTACATTTGTACCTGCTCCCATTTTTTGAGTAGAGCCTAATAATACTCTTACTTCTCCTCTCCTTACTTTGGAGAATAATTCGTCTTTTTGTTTGTCTGTATCTGCTTCGTGGATAAAGGCTATTTCATCTTTTGGTATTCCCATATTCACTAGCTTATTTCTAATATCATCATAGATATTAAATTCTCCATCTCCTTTTGGTGTGGACATATCCGAAAATACTAATTGAGTCGATGAATTTTCTTTTGTCTTATCCCAGATCGAAAAGATATTTTTAACGCATACATTAACCTTTGAATTAGGATCATCGGGAAGTAGTGGATTTATTAATCTTTGGTCAAGAGCAAGTTTTTTACCATCATTTGTAATCTTTAACATATTATCTTCTGTTGGCTCGACCTGGTTATTTCTAACTGCGTCAGCTCTTTCTGAAATAGCTTCTAATATTTCTTTTTGTTCCTCAGTAGGTTTCGTTTTAATAACTTCAAAATTTGCTTCTGGCACTGGCAAATTTAACATATCTGAAGTCTTTATATCTGCTACTTCTTTAAACATAGACATCAACTCTGGCAAGTTATAAAACTTTGAAAATCTTGTCTTTTGCCTATATCCTGTGCCTTCTGGAGATAATTCAAAGGTGTTTTCTGTTTCTCCAAAAGTAGAAGCCCAAGCGTCAAAATGTTCTAATCCCCTTGCCTTTAAATCATCATACTGAAGGTATCTTTGCATGGTATAAAGCTCTGTCATTGAATTTGATATTGGTGTACCAGTAGCAAATACAACGCCCTTTCCATCTGTCATTTCATCCATATACCTACATTTCATATACATATCCGAAGACTTAAAGGCTTCACTTTGACCGATACCCGCAACATTTCTCATCTTGGTATGCAAGAATAAGTTTTTGTAATTATGAGCTTCGTCTATAAATAACTTATCTACTCCTAGTTCTTCAAAGGTTATTACATCGTCTTTTTTAAAGTCATCATTTAATTTTTCAAGTCTTACCAAGAGTTTCTTCTTTGTCTTTTCCAGTTGTTTTACTGTGAAATTTTCTCCTCTATTTCTTTTGTTCTCATCAATAAAGGAAACTATATCATCTATTTGGTCTTGTATATGCCTTACCTGGTATTCCTTGGACATTGGTATTTTTTCAAATTGAGAGTGTCCTATGATGACTGCATCATATTCTCCTGTTGCAATCCTACCAATAAATCTTTTCCTATTTTTTGGTTGAAAGTCTTTTTTATCTGCCACCATAATATTTGCTGACGGATATAATTGCATAAACTCTCTCCCGATTTGAGTGATTAGATGGTTAGGAACTACAAATAATGATTTACTTGCAAGTCCTAACTTTTTAGATTCCATAGCAGAAGCTACCATTTCAAAAGTTTTTCCTGCTCCTACTACATGGGCAAGTAGTGTATTTCCACCATAAAGAGTCCTTGCAATGGCATTTTTCTGATGTTCTCGAAGTCTGATTTCAGTATTCATTCCATCAAAAGTTAAGTTAGAACCATCAAATTCTCTATTCCTAATTGAATTGAATTTTTCATTGTAAATTTTTTCTAGCCTATATCTTCTATCAGGATCTTCAAATATCCAATTCTTAAATTCTTCTTTAATCAGCTCTTGCTTTTGACTTGCAAGCATAGTTTCTTTTTTGTTTAATACAGAAGTCTTAGAACCATCATCATTTATTACTTGGTCAAATACCTTTGTATCTTTTAGATTAAGAGCATTTTCAATTAGCTTATAGGCATTCACTCTACTTGTACCATAAGTCATGTTAGCAAGGTCATTAGTCGAGTCAACACTTTTACCTTCAATATTCCATTCACTTGTATGTGGCGAAAACCTAACATTTATATTCCACCTATCATAACCTGGCGTTTTTAAAAGATTAAAAGTAAAGTCTTCTATATCTTTTTGAGGTATCCAAGTTGCTCCTAACCTTACATTTATATCAGAAGCAGTGAGTTCTTCAGGCATAACTTCTTGTAATTTTTCTCTTTGATATTTGAGCTTGCCTAACTCGTTTAATAATGTATCTTTCTTTTCAGAAGGTGCTAAATCTATTACATTTTCAATTTCTCCTATATATGAATTGAGATAACCAATCTTTTCTCTAATATTGCCACTTAGATACTCATCAGCCGATACATATGAAAAGTGAAAGGGATCGTCATTATTAAAGTTTTCAAAGGGCATTCTGTTATTTATTAGGTCTGTGTCCTTAATATCTAAAAAAATCTCGCCCTCAAGCTCACCAATTAAAGTATCCCTATCTTTATTAGTGATAGATTCCATATATTCAAAATCTACATATCCTTTTTGTGAAACTGATAAAACTAAAGCTTCAAGAGAAGTATCTACATGGTCTACTACCTTTGCCTTTGTTATTGTTCTTTTTGAGAATATATCACTCTTAGCTTTGAAATTATCCTCATCATCAAGTATTTCTATTGATGAAACCAAAGAAAAGTTTGAGTCTTCCTTTAAGGCTCTAGTGTTTGATAAGGAGTTAATAAAGCCATGTTTCTTTGAAAAGTTATCATAGACCTCATTTAACTTTGCTTGTGACTCTTCTATTTCTTCGTCTGAAAAATCGTCCTTTTGCTTTTCTATTACATCTTTTAAAGCATTCATTACATCAAGATAATCTTTTATCTTTTCTTTATTTTTATCTGATATATTCTGCTTAATTAATACTGAGTTTTCTCTTAGGTAGACTTCTTCATCAATGATGGTATAGGAAAAATTCTTAACATCATCTGTTGCTGGAAGACTTAATTCTTCATCTTCCAATAGCTCGACTTCTTCATATTTTGAGTTTGAAGATATTTCCTTACTTGCAAGATCCATTAAATCTTTTAGATTTTCGTCTTCTTTTTCATCACAAGTAATAGTATTTCCAAATCTTCCAGATATTTCTTTCATATCCCCTAATACCATCTGAGGATTATCTACAAAGTATTTATTGTAGGTCAAACCTTTATTATCAGTTGCTAGATGAATCCAATCGTCATCTCTTTCTATAACTGAATCTCTCTTTTTTAAGAAAATAATATCTGAAGTAACTTCTGTGCCAGCAAGTCCTTTAAATGTTGTATTAGGAAGCCTCATAGCTCCTAAAAACTCACATCTTGCATTAATATATTTTCTAACGGATTCATCTTTTTTATCCATAGTTCCAGATGAGGTTATAAAGGCAATAATTCCTCCATTCCTTACCTTATCTATTGACTTTGCAAAAAAATAATCGTGAATCAGAAAATTATTTCTGTTATATTCACGATCGTTAACTTTAAAATCTCCAAAGGGAACATTTCCTATTACCAAGTCAAAGAAATTATTTGAGAAGTTTGTTTCTTCAAAGCCTTTAATTTGAATATTAGCTTCAGGATAAAGTTCTCTTGCTATTCTTCCGCTTAGACTATCTTTTTCTACTCCATAGACTTTAGAGCCTTGTATTTCACTTGGCATATTACCAATGAAGTTACCAACTCCTGCAGCTGGTTCAAGAATATTTCCAGTCTTAAAACCCATATCTGTTAGAGTCTTATATATTCCATCCATTACCTCTCTAGGTGTATAAAACGATGTTAAGGTAGACTCTTTAGCATTTAAATACTCTTCATTTGTTAGATTTTCTTTTAAAATGTTTCTTGCTTCAAGCCATTGCCCTCCCTTTTCTTCATCGAAGACATCGGCAAGACCTCCCCAACCCAGATAATCAGCCAGATATGCTTGTTCATACTCTCTTGGACTCCTATTTTCATTTTCAAGTCTTTTTAGCATTTTAATAGCTTTGATATTTTTATCTAGTCTTTCTGATGGTGTAAGGTATTCTGAGTAGATATGATTTTTCAAGTCATAATTTCTAGCAAAACTTAGTCTTTCCTTATTAGGTTCATAGCCTAGATTCTTTAAATCTTCTTTACCCCTCAATAAGTTTTCGGCTGCTTCTCTTGGAACATTGTATCTATCCATCATTTGGTCAATTTCAAGATTGTGGTTATCTATAAAGCTTTCTTGCTCTACTTGTCTTTCAATTTGTTTTTCATGCTCAGATAATTTGTATATCTCATAATTTCCACTATCTAAAAGGTCATCAATCTTTCTACTTTCTTCAAATGTTTCACCCTTATATAAAGGATATTCTTCCCCATTAATTTCTACTTTAGTTCCAGTTTCAATCAAGTTAATTCCATCAAAGATCTTCTCATCTTCTAAAATAAATTCTTTTCCAACTTTTACTGCTAGTTTTTCTGATGTTTGACTTAGATTTTCAAAGATTTCTTCAAGGTATGAATCGTTTCTATATGGAATTACTTCCGAACCCCTAATCATACCTCCCATGTATTCCATATTATCTCTAATGGTTACAGTTTTAAGTCCTCCACTTAGTTCATCAAAATCTGTAATTGTAAAGTCCTTATCTTTATATCTAACCTGATCGCCTATCTTAAATTTAGGCTCTATCTTTTCCTTAATTTCTTCTTGTAGAAATTTTTCCTCACTTAGGGCAACTTGTTCTTCTAAATATGAAAATTCACGCTCATTTACTTCTTCACCATCACCAAGATCAATCCTATAGTGTTCGACAACTTCGCCGTCTACATAGTGGTCAAAATAGAATTTGAAATATCCGATATAATCATCTGTCATTTCTCCAAATTCATTTTCTCCAAGAGTTTGATTATGGTCTTTAACATCTATATCTTTTTGTCTTAGGACATTTATTAATTCTTTGGTTACTATCTGTCCACTATAATCAGGAACTAATTCGTGGTTTTCATTAAATTCTACAATCCAATAATCTTTTCTATCTTCAGTGTTTTTGCCATCAAAAAAAGAAGCTTCATCAGCTTCCTTTTCTTGGCTTATTTCATTTTCTAAGCTTCCACGTATTCCTTGATTGCCATTCTCTTCACTGTTGCCATCAAGTTGTTCATCTGTCCTTGGTATTGCTCTGGATTCTCTCTCATCATCTTCTCTGTCAATCCTTGTGCTTTCATCATCTTGACTTTCTCTCTCTTGATAAAGTCCACTGCCTGATTCTGAATTTCCTTCAGGTGGTTCAAAAGTGTTTTCTCCTCGTACATTTTCTGAAGTTTCTTCCAGTTCTCCATGTCCTCGCTCCCTACTAGGTAAGACAGTCTTAGAACTGCGTATGTTGGATTCGGAAATCTCTCCATAAATTCCAGATCCTTCTCCATCATGTCCAAGGTTTTCTCTTCGATCTTCATCGCTATTTCCTCTGTCGCTTCCATCTGTGAAAACTCGTCCATCTCTACTTCTTGACCTATCATCTCGTCTATATAAATCATCTTGACCTCCTCTATCTTCATTTATATTTTCTATATCTCTATTATAGTCGGCACCGGCCCTTTCTGTCAGCAGCCTAGCACGATCCATTTCCTTAGATTTTTCTATTGTGCTATCTATAATATCTTCGCTAACCCTTGATATTACAAGACCTATCTGTTCTAAAGAAATTGTATTTATCCTAGAAAAATTATTTTTTAAATTTTCCATATCCATAGGATAGACTGTATTAAACCTATTAGCTACCGCATAGGATATTGAGTCTCTAATAAATTTTTCAAAGCTAAGTCTATCCTCTATATCTATCCTCAAATCAGCAAGAGCCAATTTAATGTATTCATCTCCATAAATTCGACTTAAAGAAAATATATTTTCATTAAGTGAATCACTAGATTCAAATGAAAAATCTCTTATTATTTCTTTTAAAGCCTCGTTATGGTTTTCGTGGTCAAACTGCCATAAGCTAACCTCATTAATATTCCTATTCATTGATGTGGTCTGACTAATATCAAAAATGTATGAAACTTTTTTGTTTATATCACTTCCAACTAAAATTGGAATACCCTTTTGCCCCCTCATAACAACTCTACCAAAATATTTCTTCCACATATCAAAGGTCGCACAAGCTCTAGCTTCAGGTTCCTTGTTATATATACTTAACTGGCTTGAAAAATCATATTTCTGATTATTGCCTATAACTTTTAATAGCTTTAAATATTCTTTTTCATCTTGTAACACTTCATACTTTATAGCTTCTTGTATATTCTTAAAATCATTTACTTGCATTCTCTACCTCCATTCTATAAATTTCTTTTATAATAGCCATTAAAACATCAACCACAATAGAATTGCCGGCCTGCTTATATAGTTTACTTGAAGTACAATTTTTTCTTCTTGGATGCACTTCTTCTAATTTATCCATATCACTATCATCAAAACCCATGAGTCTTAAACATTCTCTTTCTGTTAAATACCTATATTTACCATTTCCAATATCTATTATTCCTGAATTAGGAACTCTCATCTGTTTTGTAGAAATAGTATAAGAAAAATCTTTAATCACTTTGAGTCGCCCTCTAAAACTATTATCTATGCCTTTATTTAAAGATTTCAGCATATAAGGTTGGGTCATTGTATAAAGTTCACTTACATCCTTTTCTAAAAAATCACTTAGTGGTCTTGTTTCTTTCCTCTCCAATTTATTAAAAGAAAAGTTATTTGCTCCAAGACATGAAACAACAAATATCCTCTCCCTTTTTTGAGGTATCCCAAAGTCCATTGCATTTAAGATTTCATACTTGCTTTCATATCCAAGGTCTTCTAGATCCTTTAGATAAATAAAAAAGGAGTCCCTCATATTTCTATCAAGGACTCCCTTTACATTTTCCCAAATTATCCATTTAGGTTTTTCTTTCATTTCTTTAATTATTCTAATGGTTTCAAATAGTAGGCTTGATCTAGTTCCTGAATTCTTTACTCCTCCTTGCTTTTTTCCTATTCTTGAAAAGTCTTGGCAAGGACTTCCATGCATAATTAAGTCTATCTTTTCATTAGGACCTTTATATCCTACTACTGATTTTGGCTTATAATCTTCTCCATAAAGTGCGTTGTATGATTTAACACAAGCCTTATCTATTTCTACATAATCAACAACTTCATAAGGTATCTTTAAATTAACAAAAGCCTTTCTAATAGCACCTATGCCACCGAAAAGCTCTAGTATTTTTACCTTATTCATTTAGATTATTCTTGTACCTATCTACAAGCTCCCTTATACTATCTTCTATTTCTCTTAAAAAGTCTTCTTTATCAACTTCGCCAGAGCTAATATTTGCAAGTTTCATTTCCCATTCAGATGTTGTTTCTGCCGACTTAAACTTATCCTCTACAATTGATACAAGCCTATTGCCTTTTTCTGTTACAAGTAAATTTTTCTTATCTCTTCTTATAAGGTCCTTATGGATAAGATTTTCAATAATTCCTGCTCTTGTAGCTGGTGTTCCTAAGCCTTTTCTCTCTACTTCTATATCTTTATCCAAGGATTCTACTCCTGCATTCTCCATAGCCTTTAAAAGTGTATTTTCATTATAATGACTTGGAGCTTTGGTAAATTTCTCCGATATATTTTTAGAAGTTAGCTTAATTTTATCTCCAGTCTTTACATCTGGTAATTCATTTTCTTGTCTTTCCTTTCCATAAGCCTTTAGGTACTTTGTATAACCTTCATCGATTATAGTCTTGCCACTTGCATTGAAGTTAAACTTGTCATATTCATATCTGATTTTTCTACTAGATTCCTTTAAGTTATCCGAGCATGAAGCAAGTAATTTATCCTTAATTAGATTATAGATTTTGCTTTCTTTATCAGATAAATCTTTGGATTTTCCAATGCCTGATATAGTAGGAATAATTGCATAGTGGTCTGTAACTTTAGATGAATTAAAAATAGACTTGAAATTTGATTCATTGATTTTAAAATCTTTTTCAAGTCCTTCTAATAATTCTTTCATAGTATTAACCATGTCATCGGTTAAATATCTACTATCTGTTCTTGGATATGTGATTAGCTTCTTTTCATATAAAGCTTGTGCCAGATTTAAAGTGTCATTTGCTGAATATCCAAAATATTTATTTGCTTCTCTTTGTAAGGTAGTGAGATCATAAGGCTTATCTGGTTTTATAATTATTTCTTTATCTTCTACCTCTGTAATAACTATTTCATCTTCTAGCAAGTTTAAAAGTTGCTCTGCAACTTCAATTCTATCAATCCTATCTGATACAAGCTTCAATCCTCCATAAGATAGGTCAACTGTATAATATTTTTGCTTCTTAAATAGGTTTATTTCACTATCCCTTTTAGCTATCAAATATAGAGTTGGTGTTTGTACTCTACCAACTGAATATGTTTCCTTGTAAATGCAAGAATAAAGCCTACTTAAATTCATTCCTACCAGCCAATCAGCAATTGCTCTTGCACTTGCTGATCTATATAAGTCTTCAAAGTTTTCCCCGTCTTTAAGATTTCTAAAGCCATCTTTAATAGCTTTGTTTTCCATTGAAGATATCCAAAGTCTTTGAATCTTCTTCTTACATTTAGCTTGATTATATACAAGCCTGAAGATAAGTTCTCCTTCTCTTCCAGCATCACAAGCATTTATAACTGTGTCGATGTTCTTATCGTTTAAAAGTTTTTTCAAAACTCCATATTGTTTTTTAGTGTTTTTAGATACTTCATAAATATATTCCTCTGGGATTATAGGAAGAGTGTCTATTGTCCATTTCTTCCATTTTTCGTCTATCTTATCTGGACTTGCCATTTGAATTAAATGACCTACACACCAAGAAACAATGTATCCATTCCCCTCATAATATCCGTTTTTTCTTGTTCTTGCTCCAATTACTTTTGCAATTGTAACTGCTACACTTGGCTTTTCTGCTATTACTAATTTCATTCATACCTCCATAAATAAAAAAAGAGCGAAAGATTTCTCTCTCGCTCAAAGTTTTTCTCCCGAATAATATATTATTTTCGGGAGAATTCTATTTACTTATTAATTTCTTTTTCTAGTTCTTGAAGAACTTTTATAATCTCTTCAAAGTTTGGATATTCTCCATATATCATTTCTGACATAGCCTTATAATCTTTTTCTATTTCAGAAAATCGGTAGTCTCTTGGGACTAATTTTAATCTACCATTTAATGCATCTTCATACTTTGCCCACTTCCTAGGATAAAATTTCATTTTAAATTCAGTCACTTTCTTTAATAACTCCTTGTCATCTAAGGCTTTGTTCTTAAAATCTGAATTTGCTATTTTATATAGGTCATAAAAGTGTCTTGCATACCTATGTGGCATAGGAGAAGATTCTGGTCTATTTGCTTCGTGGTGTAAAATAGTTGCCTTTTCCCAAAAAGTTCTCTCTGGTGATACTGTTCTTATATTAGTTTTTTCTTTAAATACATTTGGATATGCTTCACTGATTATTGGTGAAATTTTAACTCCAATTGCAGGTGTCCATGCTGCAAGACTTCCTATTTCGAGTCTTATATTTTGTGTCAAATAATTAGATTCAAAGATTTTAGGATATTTACATAGAATTGTTTGTGGATCAAGAGTATCAATCATAAATTCAAAGTCCATGTCCTTGAAATCTTGTTCTAAGACTTTTAATAATTCATCTCTTAAAAAGATTTCAGTCTTTTCATTGACTTCTTTGTTGAATTTATCCTGTTTAGTATTTGATCTTTCTAACCAAGGTTCTTTTTCTTCGTAACCTAATACTCGCCAATCTAAGATTAGATCTATATCTTCAGAAAATCTTTCTATAAGTCCAAAGCATTTTGAAAGTGATGTTCCTCCTTTAAAGGTAAAATATTCCCTCCATTTGTTTTCATTAAATAGATAATCTAAGATAAAAGTAACCCAATAGTCCTTTTCAATAACTGCCTCAGATATATTTCTCTTTCTGGCTGTATTTACCATTAAAACTCTTAAGTCTTCTTTGTTTTCTATATAAAACTTATTCATTTTTGCCCTCACAAATTTCCCTTATTACTTCATATATCCATGCAGGAACTGATTTTGATTCGTTCATTAAGTCTGTTCTTTCTTTTTCACTTAAGTTTTCTCTTATCTTTTGTATAACTTCGTCAGTTATATTTTCTTTGCCCAAAGATTTAATTGCTTGAATCACAGTCGCTGTCTTCAAAGACATATTGGCAATTTCTCCTGGATTTACTTTTTTAAATTCTAAAACCGTATCCCCAATTTTATATTCCTTATATCTGCCACTAGATATATATTTATAGTGAGTTGGTACTTGTGTTGAAAGTCCTAATAAGTTTAAGGCTGTGCTATTATATGGTGCAATATTCCAATTGTATTTTCTTGCTATGGCAAGTGCTAATTCGTGAATTGATACTGCTTCGTACTCTCCAATTAATTCACTATATATTGGATTATAATAGAATCCATTAATTACTCTTTTTATTTTATTTTCACTAACTAGTTGATTTAAAGTTCTACGAACAGTTTCATTTCCTGCTATATCTAAGAAATCATTGTTTATAAAAACTTTTCTGTTATCAAAATCATTAATTCTATTTTTTATTTGATCTAAATAGGAATTCATTTTGCACCACCTTTCTCCCGAATATTGTATCATATTCGGGAGAAATAATCAATTTAGATTAAATTTTCATATCCTTATAATAGTTCATCGTCATCATCATCATCTAGTGATTCTTCATTACTTTCTTCATTGTCAGATTCATCTTCTGACTCACTAATATAATCCTCATCATCTTCTTCAAAGTCTTCCAACATTTTATCTTCCTTAGCTTTGACTACTTTAAAATAATATCCTGCTCCTACAACTCCTCCAATTACAAGTGCAACAATTAGAAATGAACCTATCCCGCTTTTCTTTTCTTCTTTTACTGGAACAGTCTTAGGTTCTTCTTTTTTACTTCTTCTTTCTTAGGCTCTTCAACCTTTATAGTATTTTTATCTTCTGATTCTATCATATTAAGTAGGTCTTGTTCTCCTACTTCTGTCAATAGCCTTACATTATCTTGGTTTGATGAGTGATCCACTATTAAGTGCATAGTTTTTCCACTTTTAGTTTGAAATGTTAAAAATTGTCTTACATCTACTGGATTTTCTTTATCTTTTTCTGTATCTCCACTTGGTGTAATATCTTTTCCATTCTTATCTACATTTTCAATTACTGAACCTCTTGCCTTATTTTCCCCAGTCGCAAGATTATTTACTGCCTTTGTATTACCACCTTTTACAAGTGGTGTTTTCTTAGGAGGATTATTTGAATGCTTATTTGCTTCACTTGTATTTCCTGGTATTCTTGGAACATCTTGATAAGGAATCTCTTCTTTTGATGGTGTAAAAACATCATCTTTCAACATTTTTTCAAATTCTTCTTTTTGTGGTTCATAGATTGATTCGTTTTGACTTTCTATTTGCCCTTCATTTGTCATTGCAAATGTAGTTGCTGGTACTGTAAATGTAAAAAGGAGTAACGCTATGGCTACTCCTCGTTTAATGCTCATATTCATTTTTCTATCCTTTCTTATTTTACATTTTTAAATACATAGACTGCTTTTCTAGCATTGTCCCATTCTATTGTTTGGTTTTTACCATCTTTAATATCTCCATGACTTGCTCCAAAAGCTTTAGCAATATTTGAAATTGAAGCATGAATTCTTCCATTTATAATCACTGGCTTAACATCTGAATTGTAGACCTTTCCATCTGAATCTTTCATAACACCAGTATCAATATTTAGTCTTAATGTCTTTTTAGCTAGGATATTATTCTCTTTATTGGAGAAAATAGCTTCACGAGTAGAGTTGTCATACTCAACATTAAAACCTAGAGTATAGGCAATATATCTTACTGGAATCATAGTTCTTCCTTGGTCTACATAAGTCTTCACATCCATATAGACTGTTGTCTTACCATCTTTGTTGATAATGTTATAAAAGTTTTTATCTACTTGAAAAACTGCAAATTCTTTTTCATCTTTAACTTGTTTTTTATCTCGTCTTTCTTCTTGCTTTTTCATCTTGTTAAGATCAAATTGATTTAGAATGTTCTTGTCATCAGCTTTCAAAAGTTCGTCCCACTTCTTATCTTGAGATTTCTTATCTTCTTTCTTCTCTTTGTTTTCTTTTTGGAGTTTTAGAAGTTCATCTAATTTCTTAGATAAGTCTTGGTTTAGATTTTTGTCTTTTTCATCTTTAGATTGTTTTTCAAGTTCTTCTTTCGATTTTTTATTTACTTCCTCGATTAACTTCTTTGCTTCTTCGATTTTCTTATCTAATTCTTCTTTTAGCTTTTTAATTTCTTCTTCAGAAGCTTTTTGTTTTTCTTCTAGTTCTTTAATCTTCTCTTCTAATTCTTTTTTTGTATTTTCAGAAGATTCTTTTAAACTATCAATAGCCTTTTGAAGCTCTTCAATTTTCTTACAGCATTCTGACTTAGAATTTTCTGTCTCTTTCTTTTTAGACTCGAGGTCTTTTATCTTAGCATCTTTTTCATCAAGAGTTTTTTCTAAGTCCTTAATTTTATTATCTTTATCCTCAATTACTTTAGTCTTCTTTGCAAGCTCCCCTTCTAAAGACTCAAGCTTTTCTTGCATTTCTTTGGTTTTATTTTCGTTTTTATCGGTCTTTTCTTTCTCAGCTTCTAACTCCCATTTTGTAGATGAATAATCCTCTTTTAGTTTTGCATTTTCATCTTGCAATCTTTTTAATTCATCTTTAAGCTGAGTAATTTCTGCTATTAGTTCATCATTATTAGAATTTTTAAGATCCTCAATTTCTTTATTCAATTGAGCAATCTTATTATCTTTATCTCTAATCTCTTCTTCTAACTTAGATTTTTCTTGTTTTAAGTTCTCTCCATTATCTTTGCAAGATTCTAACTTTTTCTTTAATTCATCTATCTTTGATTGGTCTTCTTGTTTCTTATCATTTAAGTCTTTGATCTGATTTTCTAAATCATTAATATTACTTATAGAACTTTCTATCACTTTTTTACTACCATCTGTATCATCAGCTTTAGCTAGTACATTAGTAGTTGAAGTTGATGTTAAAACTAATAAAAGAGCCATAAAAAAGGCTCTTAGTTTGTTCGTATTAAATTTCTTCATTATGAATGTTCTCCTTTTCTTTTAATTTTTCTTCTCTTTTTCTATCATTGATTTTCTCCATTAATTCTTCCAAGCTAATATTGTTCCTCCTAAGAGTTACAATTATTTCTTCATTTTCAACTTGTATTTCTTCATCGCAAATTTCCTTGTATTTTGCATTTAAATCTTTTAATTTCTCTTCTATTTTTTTCTTTTTGTTCCTAATACTTATAAGTTTTCTGTTCACATAATATCTCCCTTCTATCTTGGTCTTCCAAAACCATAAAAGTGTGATTTCCAATATTTTGAATTTATTGATGTGTATTGAATTGGATCTCCTGCGTGAATCATCATTCCGTTACCTGCGTATATTCCTACATGAGATATTGGAGTTCCACTGTTATATGTTGAGTGGAAAAATATAATATCTCCAGGTTGAGCTTCACTTGGACTTACTGGATTACAATAGTCTTTGTATATTCTCCATGCAGTTGTTCTTGGCATTCTTTTTACACCAGACTTTGTAAATGACCAACATACAAATCCTGAGCAGTCAAAGTTAGATGGTCCACTTGCTCCAAACACATATCTTTTGCCTATATGTTTTTCTGCTTCATTAAATAAGGCTTTGGCAGTAGCTGAATCAAAAGCAAGACCAGGATTTCCAAAGTTTGGATTATCTACTATTTCTCCTAAGTCCCCACTACCTGATCCAAAAACATCTCCCATATTTCCTTTAGCTTCAAGAAGAGCTTCATAATGAACTACATTGTCTGGATAATCTTTAAATATTTCCCTAACAACTTCATCCATTTCTTTTTTCTTTAAAGTTACAATTAACTTTTTATATTCGTACTCTTCTTTTTCATAGCTAGTATAAGGATTGCCACGACTATCATATCTAGTTCTTGCTACTGTTCTTGTTCTAATCTCAATTTCTTCTTTAAAATCAAGCTTATACATCTTATCGAAAAGTTCTTTTAAAATTCCTTTTACTTCAGATGCTGATTTTACTTCTCCACATCTTGAAGTTATATAGGATAAAAGTTCATGGGTATTATGACCAATTTTTCCTTCTTTGTTTATGATATATTCGTCATATCCAGGATGACTTGTTTTTACACTTTCGATTTGTGATTGTAGGTCATATTCCATTGATGAAAATTCTTGATTAACTTCACTTAGAACTGTGTCTTGTGATAGGTATGTTGTTGTCATTACTGAGTTTACTGAATTGCTTAGTCCACTCATACCAACACTTCCACCACCAACCATGATTGATAGCATAAGACCTAGTCCTATTACTAAAAATAGAATTATCTTACTTTTTCTTACTATTAGTTCTTTAGAAGCCTTACCTAAACTTAAAATAGCTTTTTTAACCCTATCTACAAGTCTTGTTTCGTGCTTTTTAGCTATCATGCTTTTCATTTGTTTTCTTTGGTAAAACTTCTTAAATCTATTTTTCTTTATATAGGAGTCTGACTTTTTTAAATCTTCCAATCCACTTTTAAACTCCAACTTGCTTTTTCTCTTTCTTATTTTCTTATCAAGTTTAGATAGCTTTTTTAAGGACTTTTTCTTTTTATCTAGCTTATACTTCCTTATTCCATGCTGGAGTTTAGAGCTTACATTAGCGACTTTTTCTCCAGATTCTACACCAGTATTATCAGATCCTGAACTTAGATAATCTCTCACTAACTCTGATGACTTAGCTCCAGATAATAAAACCCCAGAAGATAGGCTTCCTTTAGTTTTATTCTTTAAGATATTATCCTTTAGCTTACTTTTAGACTTTTCAAGCTCTCCAATCTTTTTATCTGAGATAAAATCTTTAACATCTTGTGATTTCTTAGAATCTTTCGGTGTAGCTTTCTTAGATTCATTTTTTAAGTTATCAATTTTCTTTCGAGTGAATTTATCACTTTCATAATTTTTTCTCTTGTAGTAAGTCTTCTTTTTATTAACTTTCTTTTGTTCTGAAGTTTTAAGGCTTGTTTCTTTTTCATCTTTTATAAATTCTTGATTATTGTCTTTAAACTCAGGATTATCAAAAGTCTTATCTGTATCAACTCCGCTTAGCTTATTTTCTTTATCTATTTCATTAGAAATTTTTTCCTTATCCCTAAACTTCTTTTCTTGATAAAGCTTCTGCTTTTGCTTTTTATCGATACTAGTATTACTCTCGTTATTGCTTACTTCATCTTTAACAAGCTTATCTTTTCTATATACTCTCTTGCTTTTCTTTGCTTCGATAGGTTTATCTTCGCTTGTGTAGATTCGCTTAGACTCTTTCTCGTTGATTTTGTCTTGGAATTTATCCTTACTATGGATAAGTTTATCCTCATAATTTTTAAGAACTTGTCTTTTACTTGATGGCTTCTTATTGCTTATTACTTCAGAGTTAGCTGGAATATCATCTGTTGTTAATTTATTAGAATTAATATTTCTACTGTTTTCACTACCAAAATTCACCTTTTTGAAGTCTACATCTAACTCTTCATCAAGTTTAAAGCTTTCATCTGTCCTTATTTCAAGATTAGTTTGTTTTGTTTCTCCAGCCTTATCCTTATTATTTAAAACTTCTTTTCTGATTCTTTCCTTGTTTTTAGCCTTCTGAAAATCTTTTAGTTTATCTTGTTTTTGATCTTTAGCTAATATATTCTCATGGATAAGTTTAGATTCTTTTTCTGAAATTTTATCTCCGAACCTATCCTTAGTCTTAATAATCTTATTGGTATAATCATCTGAATGAACAAGTTTACTATCTATATTCTTTTCAGGAGCGTCCCTATTTCGGATAATTTTCTTTTGAAAATCTTTTTTTAGTTTTTTATCCATATCACACCTACTTAGCTTCTTCTGGTTTTGTTGTCATCAGCTTATATAGCATGGTGTCTTTAGGGAATTTATCTATAAAGGGAACAATGGTATTTCCAAAGAATAATAGTCCCTCACCTGCGTTTGAATTAGTAATATAGTTTAACTGATAAGGCGATATTTTTAATTTCTTAGCAAGAATATCCCTATCTCCAGATGCTTGATTTAACATTAGAACAAAGTCTGTATTATCAAAGATATTTTCAATTTCCTGACTTGTTAAAAGGTCTTTTACGTTTTGAGTTATACCTGTTGGAATACCGCCCCATTTTCTAAATCTTTTCCAGATTTCTACTGAATATGAAGCAGTTTGTGGGTCTTTTAATAAAAGATGGAACTCATCTATATAGTATCTAGTAGACTTGCTTCCTCTGTTTAGGGAAACCTTGTTCCAAACTTGGTCTTGAATTACAAGCATACCTATTTTTTTAAGTTGTGTTCCTAGCTCTTTTATATCAAAGCAAAGCAGTTGCCTATTTAGGTCAACATTTGACCTATTATTAAATACATTAAGACTTCCCTTAACATAAATTTCCATTTCTGTTGCGAGTTTTCTACCAACTCCCTCTTCTTGGGATAGGAGCATATCGTATAAATCTCCTAATATTGGCATATTTTCTGGTTTTGGGTCTTCAAAATATTTTTGGTATATCTTTGGTAAGCACCTATCTATAACAGATTTTTCTGCAGCAGTAAGACCAGATCCTCCTACCACGAGTTCAAGCATAGACATTATGAAGTTTGCCTTATCCTTTAAAGGTGCGTCCCCATCTCCATAGTTCATATTAATATCTAGTGGATTTAGATAGTCCTTTGACTTTGCTGAAACTTTAATAACTTCTCCATTAAATTGTTTTACAAGGTTTGAATACTCGCCTTCAGGATCACAAATAATTACATCATCATCTGTGACAAGAATTGCATTTGCCATCTCTCTCTTTGCTGAGAAAGATTTACCAGAACCTGGTGTACCTAATATTAATCCGTTAGGGTTCTTTAGTTTCTTCCTATCTGCCATTATCAAGTTTTGACTAAGGGCATTTAATCCATAGTACAAAGAATTTGCCGAATCAATAAATAGCTCTTCTGTTGTAAAAGGCATAAAAACTGCCGTTGATGATGAGGTTAAAAATCTTTTTATCTCGACTTGATTAACTCCTAAAGGTAAGGCAGAAACAAGTCCTTGTTCTTGTTGGTGAGATAATCTTTTTACCTGACAATTATGTCTATTTGCAATTGATGATATTTGAGCAATGGTGTTTTCTAATTTTTGATTAGTCCTAGCAAAATTCATCATTACTATGGTAACTACAAAGAGCCTTTCATCTCTATTTTGTAAGTCAGATAACATGGACTTAACATCAGCCCCAAAAGTATTTATATCTGATGGAATAATATCCATATCATATCCAGCACGAACTGCTTTCTTTTGTTCTTCAATTTTCATTCTGTCTAGGTCTGTGTTCTTTCTCTTAATAAGTTTTATAGCTTCTGCTTGTTCAACTACATCTATATGAAAAGCTACATAAATATTGTCATCAATATCTAAAAACTCAGATAACATTCTGTCTGATAACTCGCTTGCTAGTATTTGAAAATGACTTACTGCTCCAATGAATTTGCCAAATTTAAAATTATTTGCTGGTGCAAAATTAAAGATATTGGGAGTTATATGTGATTTTGTAGACTCTTTTTTCTTCAAATCTTTATATGAAAAATCAAAGTTTTTGTCTGGATTTAACATATCGTGAACAAGTCTTAGTATTTCTTCGCCATCAAGGCTCTCAGCTCTTACTCCCATAGATTTAAAGTTGGATAAAATATCTACTTCAAGTCTATTTAGCTTTGCCCTTGCTTGCTCTAGGTTATCGGCTTCTGTGGTGAAGGTTATATACTTCATCTTTTTAAGTCCGTTATTGCCCTTTGCAAGTTGAAGCTTTAACATCTCCCTAAACTCTTTTCTTACATCGTCATAGAAGTCTCCCTTATCAGCAATTTTAATTGCATCTTGTAGGTCTTTATTTCTTCCTAATTGATTTACATACGAAAGTTCAATGTGGACACTTGGATCAAAAGAATTTAAAAAGTTGGCAAATTGGTTAAAGATTAAATCTCTATCTTCTTCCAATGCCAACTGGTAATTTATATCTTGAAATGAAATTGTCTTTGAATAATTTTTTTCATCTAACTGGCAAATGCCCTCTGGTAACATTCTTATATAGGGAATTGTATCCTCAACAGTAAATCTCTTTTTCTCTTTATTTAAAATTACACTTAGAAGACTATTTGTTGGATCTTTCTTTGTTTTTAGCTTTCTTACTTCCTTTCGGTCTTTTTTTAATTGTTTTTCCCTTAGATTTAAGTCGCTGATTTGCTTTTTTCTTTGCTTCAAGGTATGCCTCCTTTCTTATTCTCTTAGTTGGTTGATAAAACTTATGAAGATAGAAAAATCTAAAATATTTTTCAAAAGTTAAAGTGTCTTTTTCATATAAGGTTATAAAAAAGATTGGTAGGGTTACTATTAGCATTACAATAATTGAAACATCATTAGGTAGATATTTCTTCATAAATAAATAGATTGGTATGCCAATTAGTCCTGCCACAGAAAAACCTATAAGTTGTCTTTTAGTTAAGTTAAAGGCAACCTTTGTTTTAATCTTGTCCAAATCTTTTGGTATTGGTACATACGCCATTTTAATCTCCCTCTACTTCTTCTTTAGAAAGTTCAAGTATATGGTCATAATTAGATGTTGTTTCCTCTTCTAGGTAGTTAATTCTTTCTTCTAATTCTTCTTGTTTTTCTTCATTTCTGTCATTGTATTCTCCTTGATACATAACAAATTCATTGTGACATCTTCCGAGTCTATTTATTCTCCTCTTTAAGTTTCTAATCTCTTCATTTCTTTTCTTCTCTTTTAAGATTTCATAAGTTCCTCCCAATAAAATTCCAAGTCCCAATAAAGCACAATTTTTCTTTTTTAACATTTATTCCTCCTAGTGCGTATTCATAATACTTTTTGCAACTGTTCCACTCTTAAACATCATAAGTCCAAGTAGTAGAGCATATCCTAATATACTAAACAAGCTTGCGTGAATATCTGTAATCTGTACCGTTCTTATTAAAACGGTGTAGATACCTAAACATATCATCAAAAACAAACCTTGTAGTCCCAAGGCAAAAAGTCCCTTGATATAATTTGTTCCAATCTGACCCCATTCTTTATTTCCCATAGTCGCAAATGGTATGGATGATACTGATGAGTAGACATATATTTCAAACATACGCCCATATACTATTAAGGTAATAGTTAAAGATATACATTGAATTGCAATCCTTACAAGGCTTGTTTCAACTAATATCATTAAAAGCTCACCTATTTCTTTTTCTTTTAATGTATCAACCATTGCAACTATCTGATCTCCTGAAACAGTGGCAGAAGTAGTAATTACCCCTGCCGCTTTGTTTACAAGATTTTGTGCCACATCAAAGACTGCCATTGAAAATTCAAAGGCATGGCTTGCAAGGTAGACTGCTATAAACATCTTTATAATGTATTTGAAAAACTCAAAAGTATCTGTATCGTGCATATTATTCTTTTGCATAACCATATTTATGAGTTCAATACATAAAACTGCTGTTATGATAAGACCTGCTATTGGAACAATCACATTATCATTAATGTTTTTTATGAAGTTGTATACTTCTCCATTCCAACCCATTGGTGTCTTCCCAACATCAGTTGCAATAACTCCTACCTTGTCATTTATATCTAAGAACATGGACTCAAGATTTGCTTTGATACCTCCGAGTAGCATATCCTTAAAAAATTCAGTTAGCTTGTCAAAGATACCAAACATAGACTTTCTCCTAATTTAAAACATTTGCAAGTAGTGGAATTAATTTAATACCGATTAGTACAATTCCTCCACCAGCCATAAGCTGCTTTATGCCTAATTAGAGATTGTAAAATACTTGTAGCGTGTCTGTATTTCCTATGAAATTGTAGTAAATATCAATTGTTTGGGTGATTTCTCCATTCACTACTTCTTTTTCGTGAACATAGATTTTTGAGATGAGTTCGTTTAAGGTTTCTTTGTCCAGCTTCTTTATATCCCTATGTTTTTTTATGAGTTCAATCCATTTTTTAACATTAATATCTTCAAGATCTTCTTTGACAATCAATTTTTGATTATCTTTTATTCTTTGATTTAGATAATCTTGTTCGTTTTGTGATTTTTCAAGAATTTTTTGGAAGTTACTTTCACTTATCTTATTGTCTAGCCAGTCATCATATAATCTTTCAATCTTTTTAGTTAAGTCTTCTACTCTTATTTGATCTTCGTAAATCTTATCCATAATAAATTTTTGTTCTTCTTCATTATCAATTTCTCGTGATTTTTCAAGTGCTTTTATGATTTCTTTTTCATCTTTTAATGCTATTTCTGCATTTTTTCTAATATCTTTAAGCACTATCTCATAAAGAGTATCGTAATAAATTCTATGTTGACTACATAATGACTTTCCGTATCTTCTATAAGTGTTACAAGTGAGTAACTTTTCTCTTTTCTTTGATTTGTTTCTTCCAAGATTTAAAGATTTTCCACAATCGGGGCATTTTACAATGCCTGCAAATATACTTTCTTCTCCATTTTTAAATGGTCTTCTCCTGCTCTTTAATTTTTCATTTGCTATATTATAAATATCTTCAGAAATAATTGGTTCGTGTGTATTTTCTACTATTATCCATTCCTCTTTAGGTTTATCGGATAACCAACCTACTTTGAATTTATAATTAACTTTTTGACTAGCAATATGACCAATATAAACTGGGTTTTCAATAATTTCTTTTAGGGTTGTGCAGTCCCACCAATACTCTCCACCATCTACGGTCATTTCTAACTTAGTTTTTTTATTTCTAAGTCCTTTTTTTCTATTCCACCAAGTAGGTGTAGGTATTTTTTCTTCAAAAAGCCTTCTTCTAATTGCTTGTACTCCATAACCACTAAAAGCAAGATCAAAAATTTTTTCAACAATCCATGAAGTTTCATCATCGATTACTAATTTATGTGGATCATCATTGTCTTTCCTATATCCTATTGGAGCAAGACAACCAATAAATTTTCCTTGCCTTGCCCTTGTCATATAGGCAGATTTCATCTTTTTAGAAACATCTCTTGAATAAAACTCGTTTAAAACATTTTTAAAAGGAACTATTTCGTTGTTTTCTTGAAAGGTATCTACTCCATCATTTAAAGCTATATATCTGACATTGTTCTTTGGGAAGAAATTTTCTGTATAGTATCCAGTCTGCAAATAGTTTCTTCCAAGTCTTGATAAGTCCTTAGTGATGACTATATCCACTTTCTTATTTTCAATATCTCTAATTAGTCTTTGAAATGAAGGTCTATTTGTATTTAATCCAGTATATCCATCATCTATATATACATCGTAAATACTCCAACCTCTTGATTTCACATAGTTTTCTAAAAGCTCCCTTTGGTTTTGTATGCTGGCACTCTCTCCTTTCTGCTCATCATCTTTAGATAGTCTGCAATAAATTGCAGCTTTGAATGAAAAGTGATTTGAATTTGTTTGTATCATTTCCTATTCCTCCTTATTTGAGTTTTCGGAAATAACACAACTTTCTCTAAAACTATTTTTATTATAGCACTCTTTTTTATTACTATCAATATTATATTTGTTATACTCAATTTCATTAGTCTTATTTAATTTGCTTGATTTTTTTATTAATCTTAGAAAAGCGTCTGTGTCTGTTCTTCTATTATCATAATTTCTTTTTACAATATATTTTGTTTGTCTTTTTGTCATAGCTTATCCTTTCATACAATAAAAAAAAGGCGATTAGATTTTTAATTTTCTAATCGCCTTTTAAGTGTCATATTTACATTTTTATTATCTCTGGCATACTTTGATACCTTTTTAGACTTAAAGTCTTTAATAGTGGCTTTCCACCTCTTTTTATCTATAGAGATTCTCCTACATCATAGTTCATTTTTTTATTTAAACTTTTCTGTGTTAGTTTTTCTTTATCTTCTTCATACCATTTTAAGATTGTCGCATAGTGGTTTTGATAGGTCTTTCCACTGCTTTTCATGTATCTTGATAGTTTATTTATCATTATGTCTGTGTGTGAATTTAGTTTTTCTTTAAGATTTTTATATTCTTCTTTGCTTAACCTTACATTTTTGAATTCTCCATAAAAAATGGGGGTGGAATGTTCTTCTCTCCCCTTATCTATACTAACCTTATCTAATCTACCCTTATCTATACTGGGTTGACCACTTGACAACCTTTGGTCAACCAAATGACAACCAACTTTTTCTTCTGAAATATATGCTCCATTTTCCGTTTGATAAAGCTGTTGTTTCTGCTCTATATACATTGTTGGCTTATATCTGTCTTTTCTAATATAGTTATTTATCTTCCAATGAGTAATGACGATAATTCCCTGATCAAAGACTATTACAAAGCCTTTGGCAATAAGTATTTTTAGGTCATCTTCATTAGCTCCGATAATTTTGATTATTTTCTTAGGATTATTTACAAAACCATCATCATCTGCTCGCATTGATAGATGAAAATACAGACATTGACTACTTAGTGGCATATCCAAAAATAAGTCGCTATCTACTATCTTTAGTGAAAACATTCTTTTATCTGCCATGCTCTCCTACCTTTCTTTAAATAAAAAAAGACGATAGTTTTTACTTCTACCGTCTTGCGTACATTTATTATGTTTTTAAAATTTATTTTAGTTCGTTTTCAATTTCTTCTATGGTTGGTAATGCTCCCTTTAAACTTTCAGGAATTAAGTTTTGTAGTTGATATTCTGAAATTCCAATAGGCTCTCTTGAGCTTTCAGAAGCATATTTTGCCAATACATTATCCTTTGTCTTACAGATTAAAAGACCTATTGTTTGATTATCTCTATCTCCCTTTAATATATGGTTTACAGATGTTACATAGGTTCCAAGTTGTCCTATATCCGCAGGTTTAAATGCGGAAATTTTAACCTCCACAACTACATAGCAATGTAGCTTAATGTTGTAGAATAACATATCAATAAATTCTTCTGAATTTCCAACTACAAGTCTATATTCTCTGCCCACGAACGAAAAACCTGTCCCTAGCTCCAATAAGAATTTTTGAATATTATCCATCAAAGCGTCTTTCAATTCTTTTTCATCATAATTTTGCCTTATAGCTATAAAGTCAAAATTATACGGATCTCTTGTCATTTCATTAGCTAAATCACTTTGTGTAGCAGGCAAATTATTTGTGAAATTTGTTATTGCTTTTCCTTGTCTCTCAAACAGATCTGTATCCAAGAAATTTAAAAGCACAGCTCTACTCCAGCTATTTTCTAATGTTTTAGATATAAAGAAAAATGCTTTATTCAAATTTCCCTCACATCTATCCATAATATATCTTTGATGTCCCCATGGGATACTAAAAATCATATTAAAATCTCCACCGACTTTAGATATTTGTAAATCGTCCACAAGCTGTGGACGATTTAATGGCGAATACATTTCATAAAATTTTTTCATATATTTTAAATTAGTAACAGAAAATCCTTTGACATTTGGAATTTCATTTTTTAAATCCGAACTTAATTTTTTATAGAATCCGCTACCCCATCTGCTTTCTGCCTTTAAGCTAATAATTTCTTCTCCTAAACTATAATAAAACTTTAGCATTTCAGAATTAACCGAAACTGCTGCTTTAAGTTGCCTGCTTGTATATGATTTTTTTATTTTCTCAAGCATTTTTATATATTCACTATCTCCTACAATAGCTAAATCTTTTTTATCCATTCTCATCACTCCAATCTGATTCTTTATTTTATTCTATTTCTTACACCAATGGTGGGAGTTTTAATATTTTTATCATAATCAGCTTACGGTAAACAAGCTCATTTTATCATTACACATTTAGTTTAATTAATGTGATTATACCAAAAATGTTAAATCTTTTCTATCTCTCCCTCTCTCTTTATCTATCTCTATATCTTTCTCTATCTCTTGTCGGACATGGGTTGGACTCATTAAGGACAATGTCCTCTATTTATTTTGTCTGTGAAAAATTCTTCTTTTAATTTTATCCAATAATATCTCTTGTTTATTGCCATTCTAATCCTCCTTGCAATAAAAAAAGAAGTAGATTTTTTTCTCTACTTCTCCTTATAATTTATATTTTATTTTTCCTTGTATTTTTTAATGACCTTTTCTACTTGTTCTTCAAGCTCTTCCCTGTCTGGTATATACAAAGTATATTTTGAAGCGAATATTTTATTTGATAAATTTCCTAAGGCATATTCTGCCTGTACTCCGTCCTTATCAGTACATAAGATTATTCCTATTGGTTCATTGTCCATCTCATCATTGACTTCTGCTTTATAATAATTGAGATACATATTGATTTGCCCAACTGCTTCCGGCATTAGCTTACTTGTTTTTAGTTCAATTAAGACATAAGACCTTAATATTTTATTGTAAAATACCATGTCCACATAATAGTGGGTGTTGCCGAGCGTTACTCGTTGCTGACTACCTACATACATAAAACCCTTGCCAAGTTCTAGCAAGAATTTTTCAATATGGTCTATGAGTGCCTTTTCTAAATCACTTTCCATCATTGGTTTTTCTTCTGGCAAGCCTAAAAATTCAAACACATAAGGGTCTTTTACAAGATCTGCTGCCTTATTTATTTCATTGCCCTTTAAGGCTAGGTCTAAGACTTTTTCTTTGTTTTCTTCTCCTGATGATAAGAGCAATCTTTCAAAAAGTGAAGTTTTAATTTGTCTTTTAAGTTCTCTCACTGACCAATTTGCATTTATACTTTCTTTTTCATAGAAGCTTCGCTTTTTCTCATCGCTGATAGATAAAAGCTCACAATAATGGGACCAGGTCAATTTAACAGACACTGTCTGTTGAATTTCATACTCTTGAAAAAATCTCCTCATAAATTGCAAGTTTGATACTGAAAATCCTCGCCCATATTCTTTAGTTAACCTCTTTGATAAATCTTTAAGAAGCTCTTTGCCATACTCTGCTCGTTCTGAATGACCTTGCTCATCTTCTACGATAATACGTCCAATCTCCCAGTAAGTTTGAACTAAAATATTATTGACTTCTCTTGCTACTTCATTTCTTGCCTTATCCATCAATGTTTTTATGCTATTAAAAACATCATCATGAACTCTATCTATGTTATTTTTCTTATTCATACAAGCACCTCTTTGACCTCTTAATTGCTTTAATTATATCATAAATATTGTGTTTATTCAATTTTATATCCTATCCGCCTTAATATTTCCCAGATTTTCGATAATCGAAATTCTTGATTTCCGATTTTCGGAATTCTGGACTTCTGCTTTTCGGAAGTCTTGTTATTATGGTTATTTAAGGGTGTAACTTTTCGTTACTACCTTAGATTTCTCTGGTCATATCTTTTTTGCTTGGTTTTACTTTTTCTTTTACTTTTCTTTTTACTTTCTCTTTTGTCTTATCCTTGTCCTTGGATAGGTCTTTGTATTTCTTTATTTGTTTTAGAATGCTTTCTTTTTCTTTTTTATTTTCTTTGGCTATGACTTGCTTAAAGGCATATTCCATTACTTTTATATCTTTGGCTTGGAAGAATACTTCATAATTTTTGCTTTCTTTATTTTTCATTACTGAAAAGCTTACTCCAAGTTTGTTTAGTTCTTTTTTTAAGTCTTTGAGGTCGCTTTGATCTATGCTTATGTTTTCTAGTTGTCCTTTTTTATATAGGTCTTTTAGTTTCATTTCATCGCCCATAAGACTTTTGATGTTTCCATTTGCTTTTTCTAAAGTTTCATTCATCTTTTTTCTTATTTCTTTTTCAAGATTGATTGTTTCTTTTGCTGCCTTTATTGTGTATGTTATTATGGTTTGTGCTGCTTGACCTACTTCTTTACTTATTTCTTCGTTTATCATGCTTTATCTCCTTTGTTTGAATTAAAAAAAGGGAAGTATAGGCTTTAATTTTTCTATACTTCCCTTGAATTGTTTTTATTTGGTTGTTCTTAGTGGTGGAATGCTTTATTTTGATGTTTTTATAGCTTACTTAGGTGTTTGTACCTTTTGTTGTTTTTCTGCTCTTATTTTGCTTTTCCACCTTTAGTAGTTTATGTGTGTTCTTTTGTCTGATAGATAGTTTTTCATGTTGGAATATATAATCTGTATTTCTTCATTGTTCATCGCTTTTATTTCTTCTGTGCTTTTATATGTTTTGTATGTTCCATCTTTATCTGCTTTTATGAGTTCATCTATTAGCTCTTGCCTTTTATTCATCTCTATTACCTCCTAGATCTGACTTTATTTTCTTGGTCATATTATAGCTTGGATAAGATATTTTTACCAGGTCTTATCTCTCTTGATTTTTGTAATAGTCTTTAGTCATTTGTCTTTTTTTATTAAACTTATCACTATCTTGCTTATACTCTTTTATCTTTTCTATGATACTTTCTTTTTCTCCTCTCTTAATCGCCTTGTCAATTTCTATTGATAGGTCAATACTATATTCTCTATTTACTACTTCTACTGCATATTTGATATGATTTATTTCCTTGTATCTTTCCCTTATCTTTTCTGACTCTGTATTTAATTTACTGATTTCATCTTCTAAGTTTTTAATTTCTCCTAACCATTCTTTTTCTCTTAAATTTTTCTTTCCACTGATTTTTTCAATTAAGTTTCTTGCCCTTATATGTTGGTCTATTTCCTTTTGATTATTCTTGTAGAAGCTTTCTTTGAATATTTTCTTGCTTTCATAGTCTTGGTAGGTTGCTTTTGTTTTTCTTACAGTCTTTGCATAGGCTAAACATTTGTTAAGGTCTTCTATCTTTTGACTGTTTTCTTTTATGGTCTTATATATTTCAGAGTTTTTACTTCTTAGAGTATTTATATGCCCTTGTAGGTCTGATATGGTTTTTATTTTGTTTTCTCTTAGATAATTTATTCCACTTGCATATCTTTTTAGATCATATATTGCTTTGTTTCTTTTCCCATAAAATGATAATCCAGCTCTATTATTTTCTTGCATTTCTTGATAGAAGCTTAAATATTCATAGAGGTTAAAGAGTCCTGATTCATTTTCTATTTGCTTTTTGCTTTGGTTTTTATATTCCTTGTATGATTCTTTTAGCTTATCTTTGAATTCTGCTAACCATGATGTTATTTTCTTTATTTCATCGCCTATGTTTTTTAATAGTTCATTCTGTTTTTTTATTTCACGATTTATATCTCCTTTTTCTGTTCTTATTCCTTTTCTTTCCATTGCACTAGCACTTGCTCCTAGATGTATTGTTGGTATTTGTTTTATGCCTTGTCTTTTAAAACTCCTATGGTCTACTCTTTTTTCTATCTTGTTTTTTGCTAGATATTCATTGCAAAGGTCTGAAAAATTTTCTCTCCATTTTTCTACATTGCCCTTATCGTTCCAGGTTGTTAGTTCTACTTTTCTTGTCTTAGGTTTTCCATTTTTGTTTAATACTTTTTCTCCTTTTTCATCTAGGATATATTCTTTTTTTGACTTTGCTAAGAACTCTCCTTTTTCGTTTATGGGTCGCATTATGGTCATTATATGACAATGGATATTTCCATTTTTATCTTGACTCTCACCATGAATTGCATAATCTACTATCATTCCTTGGGATGTTAGATTTTCTTTTATAAATCTTTCGACTAGGTTTTTATTTTCACTTAAAGTTAATTCTTTTGGTAGTCCTATTATGAATTGTCTTGCTAGTTGTGCATTAGAATTTTTTTCTGCCATTTCTACTTTATTCCATAAGGTCGACCTATCATTAAATTCTTTTGGTATATGATCAGGCAATATTATATTTTTTACTAATACTTTTTCTTTTCTTGTATAGTCATGGGTTACTCCGTCCCATTCATTTTTTATTTTTTCTCCACTTATATATGCTGCACTTGCTACTGCACTTTTGCCTTTTCCTCTTGATATTATGTTTACTGAAAAATGAAAACTGTCTGCCATTTTTATCACTTCCTTTCTTTCTTTGTTGTTTTAGGTGGAGGCTTAATAGATTTTTATATCCTCTTTGTGAATGAGCGTTTTGAAATGATAGAATAGAAAAATCCGACTACTGAATTAATTTTGTTGTTTCAGTATGTCGGCTTAATTGTTACTTTCATTTCAAATTTTAAAAGTCAAGGGCGAGCGTTAGCGAGTTTATTTACCCTTGACTTTTAAAAAGCGAATGGTTGTTGGTCGCTTCAGGGTTTGGTTCCGCAGGACGCAAGCACCCTTTTGGGTGTATAATTGCGCCCTTAGAAAATCTAAGGGATATTTAATTATTATATTTTCCCTAATTTTCTCTCATTATTTTTAGTGTTTCTTTGAATTCTTTTGTCTTTGTTGCTTCTTCTAGTAGGATTTTTATTTCTTCATCTGTTAGTTCCTCTGCATTTTCTATAAGGCTTTCTAAGATTGCTCCTCTTGTTATGAGCCTATGAGTTCTTTCTTTTCTTTTTTTCACTATGTCTTGTTTTAATATCTTTTTTTCTTGATTTTTTAGTTGCCTTAATCTTTCTTCTGTATCATCAATTTTATCTTTTATTTCTTTTGATTCTTGTCTTATTTGTTCTAATTTTTTCATATAAATCTCCTTTCTTGTATTAAAAAAGACGACTAGTTTTTACTTTTCTAATCGTCTTTTTTCTAAATGTTATACATTTCTATATTACATTTTAGTTTTACGTTTTCTATATATCTTTCCATGTAATCCCAATCTGGAATGTTATAACTTTTTGTTTATCTTTTTTATCATATTTTCCCACAAAGATAAAAGATGTAGGCTATTAGTAGATAAATTCTTCTGCCATTTTTATTTATATTATTAGAGCTCCACTCAATTTTAAAGCCCATTTCAGTGATTTTTTTCAAGCCTCTTGTAAATTATCAACCCTACATGATATGTGACTCAATTTTAGCATTTATTTTATCTCCTTATTATATTTTCCAATTTTCTACTTTACCCCTGATTCTCATAAAACTTCTATAGAGTCCCCCTTCTTCTATTAAATCTTTATGTTTTCCTCTTTGAACAATTTTCCCATTATCTAATACAAGTATTTGGTCTGCTTCCTCTATTGTTACAATTCTATGGGCAATAATAATTACAGTTTTTCCTTTACTTAAATTAGATATGGCTCTTTGTATTAAATATTCATTTTCTGGATCTATGCTAGATGTCGCTTCATCTAATATGATTATAGGAGCATCTTTTAGCATAGCCCTAGATATAGATATTCTCTGTTTTTCTCCTCCTGATAAGGCTTCACCACCTTCACCAACAATTGTCTTATATCCATTTGGTAATTTCATAATAAAGTCATGGCACTGAGCTTTTTTTGCTGCATTAATTACTTCTTCTTTACTAGCACTAGGCTTTCCAAATTTTATATTATTTTCGATTGTATCATTAAATAGATATACTTTTTGAAATACTGTGCTTATATTAGAAAGTAGACTGGATAAGGTTAAGTCCCTTATATCTACATCTCCAATTTTTATACTACCTTCCTTTACATCATAAAAACGTGAAATAAGATTACATATTGTCGTTTTACCTGAACCTGATGGGCCGACTATAGCTGTTATTGTTTTTTCTGGAATTTCAAAGGAAACATCTTTTATAATAGGCGTCTTATCGTATGAAAAACTTACTCTATCAAAGATAATATTATGATTTTTTAATGGCAAATCTTTTCCTTTTTCATCTAAAAAGTCTACACTCTCCATTTTGTCCAAATTATCCAATGTTTTATCCAAAATCTCTAACACATGGGTTGCCGAGTTTACATTTTCTACAGAAGCAAACATAATAAAGGAAAATATAAACACAGCAATCATAATAGGCATTTCTATTTGAGCCTTTATAGTCATAATTCCAGCAAATATAACAATTAAAATTGATGCTAGTTTCAACGAAAATAGATGTAAGCAGTTGAAGGGTGTGTACTGACTTTCAATTTTAATATTAGTCTGTTTGCTACTTAAAATAGCCTCATTAAAATTCTTAAGACTAGCATCATCTTTATTAAAAGCCCTAATTGTTGGAAGTCCCATTACAAGCTCCATTGTGGCTTCCACCAAATTATTTTGAGCTTTATGGTAAGGACTAGAGTTTTTTTCAGAAAACCTGCCAAGCAGGGCTAGGAATATATATGAAGTCAATACCCCCGAAACAGCTATTATCGCTAATTTCCAAGACAAAAAGGAGATACTAAGTATCATGACAGCTGCCATTATATAGCCATTAATCACAATATCTATCATTTTCATGGCATAATTTTCAAAAAAAGATAATTCCGTAGTCACAGCACTAGTAAGTTCTCCTGGGTTGTTTTCTTGAAAAAATCCAAGTGCTACTCTTTTTAGTATATCACCGATTTGAATTCTTTGGTCAGCGGTTACTTCATAGCCTATACTTTCTTGATTTACAGCCTTAAGGTAGGAGGTGGCATATCTACCCAGAACAAATATAATCATTAATATTGTAACTATAAGTATTTCTTTCTTCCCATAATTACCTTTATCAAAATAGTTCTTAAGAATGAGGTTGAATACGTATACCGATAACATAATAGGCATAGAAATAAAAACAGAATTTAAAAATGAATAGACAAAACCTTTTCTCATTCTTTTTTTATATTTTTTGGCCCATTTTAAAATTCTACCTGTAGTTTTAAACATAGCTCTCTCCTCCTGTATTAAAAACAGTAGACTTTGTTTTTGCCCCTATATGGGATAACCACATATCTTTATATAGGCTAGATCGTTTAAGAAGTTCGTCATGACTTCCTACGTCTAATATTTTCTTGTTGTTTAACAAAACTATTTTATTTGCATCTTTTACAGTAGACAATCGATGAGCTACTACTATCAATGTTTTGTTTTTTGTTAAAAGTTTAATTGCTTCTTGTATTTTTTCTTCATTGTCTGGATCTATAAATGCTGTAGCTTCATCAAGTAGGATTATAGGTGAATCCTTTAACATCATTCGAGCTATAGAAAGTCTTTGCCTTTGTCCTCCCGATAGTTTACTTCCAAGGCTTCCTACATTTGAATTGTATCCATCTTCAAGTTCCATAATAAAATCATGACAAGCGCAGATTTTTGACACCTCTATTACTTCTTCATCACTTGCATTAGAATTTCCCATTCGTATGTTTTCCATGATGCTTTCGTTAAATAAGAAGTTATCTTGAGATACATAGCCAAGCAAATCATTAAGCTGTTTCAAAGGTATATTTTTGATATTTTTCCCACCTATTGTTATTTCGCCTTTATCTATATCCCAATATCTTAAAATAAGTTTAACAATAGTGGATTTTCCTGATCCAGATGGTCCAACAATGGCTGTAAAAGAATTTGCAGCTATATCTAAGTTTATGTTATCTAAGACTGTATTTTCATCATCATAAGAAAAAGATACATCTTTAAATTTTATGTTCATTGTATCTACATCAACTTCTCTATCAGTGGAAATAAGGTTGGGTATTTGTAAAATTTCATTTATATCCTTTATTGCATATTCTATACTTTTTAACAGATTTACATAGTTTGTAAACTGTGTAAGAGGACTAACTATCCCTAGGGAAAGCATTAAGCATATGCAAAAGTCAGCTGGAGTTAAAGATCCTTTTAAATATAAAATCATTCCTACTGGTAAGGTCCCTAGAAATGTTGATGGTAACACAGAGCTTGCAAAATTCATAATATTCCATGTTGATTTAAACCAATTTAAAGTATGTTCCTTATATCCATTTACAGCGTCCTTATATTTCTGGTAGGATTGGCTATCCTGATTAAAGGTTTTTATTACTTCAATACCACTAATGTATTCTACAATCGTAGAATTCATGTATTTATTTGACTTCATCTGAGCCTCATAAAGTTCATTAAAGTTTCCCATGAGTTTTTTATATGCAATTAGAGCCAATGGAACCGTAAGAAGCATCGCCAGTGTCATTTCCCAGCTTATGAATAACATGAAGATTGCAATAGCCACTGATAAAAATAAAGCAGATATACATTCTGGTATGATATGGGCGAGAGGCAGTTCAATTGTTTCAACCCTATCTACAATAATCGACTTATACTCTCCTATTGTCTTTTTTGACGCATTTCCCATAGAAATATTAAGTAATTTTTCACCTAATCTTTCTCGAATACTTCTTAAAATTGTATAAGCAGATATATGTGATAATGATGTTGATATTCCATGGCAAATATACCTTACTGCATAGGATATGATTGCAATAGCTCCATAATATACGACACATTCTATATTTGCCTTCTGCTCCATAAATGCTACAATTAGCCTATATACCGCCCAATAAGGTATGATACTAGAAAACACACCAATAATTGCCATAATTACTGACAAAATTAACTTATCTTTGCAATTCGATGCAAATTCAAAAATTGTTTTTATCCAATTATTATTCAACAGAACCACCATCCTATTCTATTTATTAATACTTCTATATTGTTTCACCATGTCACTGGTCCTACTTTATTTTTAATATATTTTAATATATTATAAATAATATTAAATTATACTTTTATAGCCTTTTATATTTGATTATCACAAAAATAATCCTTTAATTTTTCATTTCCCTTATTGTTTAAAAAATAAGAATCCTTAATTTCTCCATCTTCCAGATGTATAACATAATCACAAGTTTCTAAAATCAGCTCATAATCATGAGTTACAATAATTTTAGTTACATCGTCTGAAAGTTCCTTTACAAAATTTGAAAACTCAAGCATATTGTCCCTATCAAGTCCTGAAGTAGGCTCATCAAAGATTAAAATTTCCCTTTTAGAGACTAATGCTGTAATTATAGCAAGTCTTTGTTTTTCTCCTCCTGATAAAGTCATAGGATGGGAATCAAATTTACTCTTTAAATTAAATTTATCCAATATTTCATTTATCTTACTATCATCAATTTTATCAGTTGAAATTCGTATCTCCTCATTTACGCTTTCCGTAAATAGTTGATGATTAACGTCTTGCATTACTAAAAATGACTTTTTAAGCATTTCTTTATTTGTATGTGTTTTCCCATCAATCACAGTTTTTCCATTAAACTTTCTTTCTAAACCGCATAGACACCTTGAAAAAGTGGTTTTTCCTGAGCCATTATTGCCAATTATTGCAATTGTATGATTTTTTGGAATTACACATTTTTTTATATTTAGAATTTGTTTATCTTTATAATGAGAAAAAAAATAGTTTTCTATGCTTATAAAATTTTTCCCAACTGCAATTTTATTTTTGTTTTCTTTACACATTGTAATATTTCTTGTTCTTAATCCTAATGCCCCATAATCAGATTCATCAATATTATTAAAGGAAATAGCTGAATAAGTTTTTTTAACCTCTCCATTTTCTAAAAAAATTACTTCATCTATCAAATCCATCAAATAATAAATTCTATGCTCGGCTATAATTATTGTTTTATTTTGTTTTTTCCAATATTTGATAATTTCACTTAGTTTTTTTATAGCACATTTATCTAGATTAGACGAAGGCTCATCCATTACAATAATATCTGGATTGCTTACTGCTAGTGAAGCACATGCTATTAACTGTTTTTCTCCTCCTGATAAATTAAATATATCTTTATCTAATAGGTGGTCTATTTTGAGTTTGGCAATTACATTTTCTAAATTTTTACATATTGTTTTTTTATCAACTCCTTGATTTTCTAAGTTAAATACTAATTCACTAGTTGTATCTATATTGTAAAACTGGCTTCTGGGATTTTGAAATACAGTACCTACTTTTTTTGATAATTCATACATAGGAATATTCTCAATATTTTCGCCATATATTTTACATTCCCCATGAAGATCGCCTTTATAAAAAATAGGAATTAAGCGATTTATAGTTCTTATAATTGAAGTTTTCCCGCAACCACTTTTTCCGCACAAAAGGTAAACTTTTCCTTTTTCAAAATCTAAATTGATATTTTTGATAGCATCTACTTTATCATTTTGGTATTTGAAACTTACATCATCTAACTTAATCATAGCTTCACCTTATCAAAGAAATAAATAGCCCAACATAATATACAGGAAGTTATAAAGACGACATCTAAAAACTTAATCTTTATATCAAAATAATTAGTTCTTTTTATTGGATTATCAATTCCACGAGTCAATGAAGCTGCTATTAACTCATCACCTATTGTAATAGTTGATACTATAAATGGAATAATTCTATACTCAAACATTTTTACTGGACCATTTTTCCATGAAATAGCTCTCATAATCATCGCATCTTGGATATAAGAATATTCTTCTTTCATTGTTGGGAACATACGTAATAGCACAGAAAGTGGTATAATTAAAATTTTAGGAGTTTTTAATTTCTCCATGGCTAAAATAAATTCACTGACCTTTGTTGTAACAAATAAATAATATGCCATTATAAAACCTGGTAACATATGCGTAAATATTCCTACCATAGCACCTAATATGAAATTTAATGTTCCTTTAATATTATTACTTAAATTTACATCTATAAAAAATAGCAGACCATATAAAAAAAGTAACTTTACAAAAAGTGTTACCTTACCATCAATAAATAGCAAGACTATGGGGGTCAGTGACAAAAATATTCTCACATAGAACATATTGCCCTGAGTCCCTCCACTAACTAAAATGGTACTAATAGTAAGCACCAATAAAATTTTTGTCCTTGGATCTAATTGAAATATTTTTTTTTGATTGATATTCATAATTTTATTTTATTCCAATTCTCATGAAATGTTTCTTAAATATGCGCACACCTAATTTTGCTCCGATGAGTCCTGAAATGAAAGTAATAATAATTATAACTGGTAATGTCCATGTTGGGGTTAGAGACATTAAAGTATCTACATAATCTTTTCCATAAGTTTCTAATTGAGAAGCAAAAAAATTTGTTCTATCTATATACATTCTTAAGCTAAACCCTACACTCCATAAGGAAAAAATTGCATAGCCCAATATTGTTCTTTTTAAATCTTTATATCCTCCTGATTTCATAACTAAATCAGCCAATAGACCAAAAACAATCCCCAATAAAAGTACAATTACCCCACTCCCCATAAAGGAAAATACTAATCCTGATAAAACTCCCATTAATGATACCATTCCAAATTTATCTACTTTTGAAATATATAAGATACATGGTATTGCGCCAAATATAGCCATTACTCCTCCTAAGAAAGGAATCATGATTGGTAAATATCCCAACATCATAGACGCAAATATTACTACTAAATATAAAGCAGTAAATATTCCAACTGTCATTAAATCTTTAACTTGTAATTTTTTATTCATTTTTTTTCAATCCTTTCACAATAATAAATTTAACCCGATTTTTCAGAATGGTTTAAATCAAAGAGCTTATAGCATGCTTTCTCTAAACCATCAATTCTTCTTTCCCTCAAATTTGTTTCAATCGTATATCCCAATACATGTGAAAATATCGTTGAAACAAAATAAAATATCGCTCCACTTCTTAATGCAAAGACTGATTTTAATGCTATGCACTCTGCACCAGATAAATCTGCACGGATAATTAAGTTGTCTAAAAATCTGTAGATTAAATAATATCCATATACTGTAAGTACCGCAGATATAACAGAAAAAACTATGGAGAAAACCCCAAGATATTTTATCCTCTACATAAGCAAATAGTTTTTATAAATCTTCATAATCATCTCCCCTTTCTTTAATATCCCTTTTAGATATAAGTTCGCTTAGTTGATAATAAATATCATTGCGTTTTTATTATACATCAGTTATAATTACTTATACAATAGTTTTGAATTAATAAGACTAAATGGAATATTGTCTAAAAGGGATAGGTGTGTTATGACTTATTATGATTTTGTAAAAGAATATATGAAAGTAGATGAATGTAAAAATAATAAGAAATACTCAAGTGCAGGGCATACATTTTGTTGGAGTAGAGAAGATTTAACTTATGCAGAAGGGCTTTATTGGTTCTATGAAGGCGATGGTTTTATTATTGGTATACATGATTTTTATATCAGTGAAGAAGTAGTTCAAAACAATACTTATAGTATGTCGGACTATGTTTCTATATACACTAGCTACATAGTAAGTGCAAACGGTGAAAAATTTAATCCTTATCAAACACTTACTGCAAACTCCTTATGTACTTTTGATTTTGATAATATAAAAGACGACTTTATGTTTTTATTACACGAAAATTCGAATTATCTTTCTGTTTCTATAGGCTTTAAAAAAGAGCTTTTGGAAAACCACCTATCAGCCATTAATATTGATCCGGAATCATTTTATAGGGCTTTACTTCAAACTAATCAAATAATACTTACAAAGTCTTTAGAAAAAGTGGCAATGGAAATATTAAATTGTAAGATGGATGCTCCAGCCGCTGATTTTTTCTTTAAAGCCAAAGCAAATGAATGGGTAAGTATAGTAATAGATACCTACTTAAATAGGAAAAAATATAAAATTGAGTCTGATGATAATAAAGCACTCGAAGATGTAGCCAGATTTTTAGACGATCATTTCGCCATGAATGTAAATCAAGAAACCCTTGAAAAAATATCTACAATGAGCGGGACTAAATTAAAAAATCTATTCAAAGAAAAATATGGTCAAAGCATTACAGAATATACTCAAAGAAAAAGAATGAACGTGGCTGAGACTCTTCTCTTAAATACCGAACTTCCTATAAAAGAAATAGCTCAATCTGTTGGATACACATCCCATAGCAAATTTTCCATTTATTACAAAAGATACAAGGGAAAACTTCCTAGTGAAGTTCGTAATTTGACTTGCGACCACCACAATTTAAATTGTGATTGCAGTGATTAAACTAATTTTTTTATACGCCTTTATCTTATATGAATTTGCATGTATAGATATTTGTATAGGAATGGTTCTTGTCTTGTTTTTAAGATATGCTCACATTCATTAGATTGAAGTTTCTTTCGTTTATATTTCACTCTAACCCATCTTCATACAACTGTTCATGGCTTCTATCTATTTCTGATAATTGGTTCTTTTTAAGCTACAGCCCCTTAAAATAAATAGCCAAGAAGTTGAATTGAACATTACAAGTTATGAATTTTTAGTTAAACCAAAACGGTCAGTAAATATGCCAAAATTAGGCTCACGAAAAAGAAGATTATAATTTTTGCAATCTGACTTTTCGCATTAAATCCAAAATTATCATACCCCTTAGCACCAACCGTCTCTGGGTAAACTTTAGTCGGCAATTTTAACTTGGTAAGCATGAGATAATCAAAAAAGATAATATCAAAAAGCTTATATCCTTCAAATAGTATTAAAAATCTAACAAAGGCTTGCTGAAAAGTTAAACTAAATTTTACTGTATCAACAATTGCCCAGACTAGGACGGCTGCAATGGTTAGCAATCCAAGTATCATGATAAGTCCGCCGATTATATTGACCCAAATCGGTTTATCTGGCAACTTACTCATCATAACTTTGATATCATCAGGTGCGCCGAAATGCTTCGAGCCAAATTTTGGTATAATAAGTATAAAATTCATCATCATAATTGATGCTGTTAAGCAGATGATTGTTAACATACCAAGTGTTTTCATCAATTTAGTTCACCTCCTCTCTTGAAGTATAAACCATTTCGTAAATGGGAGCAATTTTTCTTAGTTGTGTCAACTAAATTCGTATAAATTTTCTTGCTAGTATTAGTGCTATACTTTTTTACAATTTATATAGTTGTTTAAAATCTATAATCACAGATGTCTTCTTGTCAATGTAATTATACACATACAGGTCATGTATTAGGAAGTTTTGTAAATTCTCAAATAAATTACTCACAAAACTTTGGATTCCAATCTAAAAGATATTTACAAAATCATTGACAAGATATAAAAACACCCTATATAAAGATTACAATTCTAAAATTGTAAGTAAGCTATCACAAATTATACATTATTTCAATAAAATTTTAGAAACCTTTATTAAGATTTTCTTTGATCCCTTGTAAATCAAGTGTAAAGAACTATAAGAATTTAAATCTCTTTTTCAAATTCATCTTCAAAACTAATAATATCATTAGGAGTGCAAGATAGAGCCTTACATATTCTTTCTAAATTCTTAAATGTAATTGGTTTATCTTTGCCCATTTGTGCCATAACATTTGTTGTAAGTCCTGCCATAGCTATTACATCTGTTTTCTTTAATCCTTTTTTTGCTAATTGTATCCATAATGGTTTATAGTTAAGTGCCATAATATCCCTCTTTTTCTCTCTATTAGATTTATTTAATTATAGCATAAATATTGATTTCATTCAATCTTACATTGATTTAGTGATTTGTTTTAGAGAATTTGTTGTGTTATTCCGTCCTTATTTTGCCATAAATTGCTTAATACCTTGAGATTTAGCACCAGGGTTATCATTACCATAACCTTCCATTAAGTTAATAACTCCCCATGCACCTAAACCTGCACCAATTGCAGTTACAAGTGTCTTTAAAACTCCAACTCCAGCTGTAAAAAATTCCATATTATTCCTCCTCGTTTTCTTTCTTATTTTCTATTTTATTTAGTGATTTAACTATAAAATTCTTGTAGACCTTATCTCCTTTTTTATTTTCTTTGAAATATCCAAAGACATGGATTAGATCTCCTTTTTCAAATTCTTTTACAATTTCTACCTTTTCTCCATATACTGAGCAATTTGTATATTCTTTGCCCTTGCCATAATTTTTTACAAGAGCAAAATTTGCTACTTGAACACTTTCTCCATCTTTTTCAAATTCTGAAAATTCAGCTTCCTTAACTAAATTTGCATTAATATTTATCATTTCTCTATCCATTAATTTCTTCTCCTTAATCTATAAATTTCAATTAAAAAAGCGACTGAAAAGTTAATTCCAACCGCTAAATGCCTTATATATTAAATTGTTTTAAGTGGGACTTCTTATCCTTATCATTTTAACCTCCTAATTTTGAGTATAAAAAAAGACGATAGAGTTTTTAATTTCTATCGCCTATTAATACCTTCTTTCTAATCTTCTAAAATCGATACTTCAAGATCTATCGCTTTAAATTTAACATTTATTCCTACTTCTTCTTTTACTGTTTTTTCAAATAGATCAGCTATATCATATGGGGACATATCATATATATCTTCATACCATTCATTGTTTTCATCGTACATTGTCTCACATATTGCTTCAATATAATTTTTCTTATCCCTTGTGAGTTCCGTATCACTTTCTAGAATAAACTGCTCACCATTTATATTTAATATAATTAAAGATGATTTTCTATTTTCACACATTTTACTTTCTCCATAAACTCAAATGTTTAACCTATTTATTTTATAACTTGATTTTAACTTTACCTTATCTCTATTTGTTAGATACTCTTCCACATCAAACAAGTTCTTCTTATCATAATCTTCTAACAACTTGTAATTCTTATGCTTTGTAATATCAAATTTATCAGACAAGAAAGGTCTTACTCCTCTCAGCTGGTATATACACTTTCCACCATCCATTACAGTTATTTCATCTTGGCTCATAAGTTCCTTTCCAGTCTTTTGGTAATTTAGACCAAAAGATTTTTGATTTGATCTTGTTTCTGATGTGTTATATAGGTCTATGGTTTCTTTTCCTAAGGTTTCTGATAATTCTTTTACTGTTGTTTTTTCTTTTCCTCCTAAAAAGAGTGTGGAGTCACAGTTACCAACTATTGTATCTGCATGGTCTTTGTAAATTGCTTTTAATTGAGATTGTGCTTGCAGTATTATGCTTGCTGATATTTCTCTTGAACGAATTGTTGCTATTAATTTTTCAAATTTAGGAATTAAGCCAATATTTGCAAACTCATCAAGTAGACACCTAACATGAACTGGAAGTCTTCCACCATACACATCATCTGCCTTATCACATAGTAAATTAAATAATTGGGAATACATTATTGAGACTACAAAGTTAAAAGTATCATCAGTATCTGATATTATTACAAATAAAGCAGTTTTTCTATCTCCAATTTTATCGAGTTCTAATTCATCTTCGCTCATTAGTTCTCTAAGCTCTCTTATATCAAAAGGTGCAAGTCTTGCTCCACAAGATATTAGAATTGACTTGGCAGTTTTTCCTGTAACAACTTGTCAAGGACTTTCTAATCATTTTTATGAGGTTTTTTATCTTTTTCTCGCTCCATTTCTCTAAGCATTATCCTTTTCAATTTATCTTGCATAGTTTCAGTCGCATTTTCATTAAAGTGAACAACAACCTCATAAGTTGCTTTACCAATTTTCTTTATAGTTTTTATCCCTGTATTCTGTTCATTTTTATTTTCGTGCATATATTTTCCCTCCTGTTTGTTTCAATAAAAAAGACGATTAGATTTTTAATTTTCTAATCGCTTTTTAAGTGTCATATTTACATTTTTATTATCTCTGGCATACTTTGATACCTTTTCATACTTAAAGTCTTTAATAATGCCTTTCCACCTCTTTTACCTATAAAGATTCGCCTACGTCATAGTTCATTTTTTTATTTAAACCTTTCTGTGTTAGTTTTTCTTTATCTTCTTCATACCAATTAAGGATTGTTACATAATGGTCTTTATAGTATTTCCCAGAGCTTTTAATATATCTTGATAGCTTTTCAATCATTGTATCTGTATGACTTTGCAGCTTATCATTTAACTTATGATATTCTTCTTCAGTTAATCGAACATTTTGATATTTTCCGTAAAAAGAAACTGGGGCTGCTTGGTTTTCTTTTTCTCCTCTCCCCTTATCTATACTAACCTTATCTAATCTACCCTTATCTATACTGGGTTGACCACTTGACAACCTTTGGTTAACCAGATGACAACCAACTTTTTCTTCTGAAATATATGCTCCATTTTCCGTCTGATAAATCTGCTGTTTCTGCTCTATATACATTGTTGGCTTATATCTGTCTTTTCTAATAAAGTTATTTATCTTCCAATGAGTAATGACGATAATTCCCTGATCAAAGACTATCACAAAGCCTTTGGCAATAAGTATTTTTAGGTCATCTTCATTTGCTCCGATTATTTTGATGATTTTCTTAGGATTATTTACAAAACCATCATCATCTGCCCTCATTGATAAATGAAAATATAGGCATTGACTACTTAGTGGCATATCCAAAAATAAGTCGCTATCCACTATCTTTAGTGAAAACATTCTTTTATCTGCCATACTCTCCTACCTTTCTTCAAATAAAAAAAGACGATAGTTTTTACTTCTACCGCCTTACGTAAATTATTTTGATTTTTATTTTTGTATATTAAATTTTTAAGTCTTTATTATTTAACATCTTACTAAACATATCATGGTACATATCTTTAGAAGATTCTTCTATCTTGGTAATACTTGATATTTTATTTCCCGCATCCTTTGACGAAGCTCCGCAAAGATAAAAGGCTTCATTTTCTGTTCCAAAGTCTATTGCTATATATCTATCGTGATATTTTTTACCTGCTATCTTCAGTTTCAGGTCTATATTAGGATAGTCTTTTCTAAAATCATCTAAGATGTTTTTTGTAAGCATATCCTTGTTCTTAACATTATCACTAAAGACTATGATTTGAGTCTTATCTCTTGCAGCTCTTAAAAGTTCCAATGTTTTAAGTCCTATATAGTTATCTATAACATAAATGCTTTTCTTTGCTGATTTATATATTTTTGTATAGGCAACATCAGCTTCTATCTTATCTCCATTCATCAAGAGGAAATGTTTATATGTTTCCGGGTCTATAAAATTATCCATTACCTTTTTCAAATCTTCTTTAGTAGCTAATGTGTTAATCTTACTATCTATCCTTGCGATATCATTTGTGTTTTGATTTGTTTGAATTGCTATTTGTACTAATTCTTTTGAACCGATAAAATCTTGGTTTTCAATGATGAAGTCTTTCATCTGCTTAAACATTCGTATTAAAGCCTTGCTCTGTTTAACGGCAAGTTCTCCCCTTAATACAGTCATAAGCATATAAATACCCTGCTCTGTAAAAGCATAAGGTAGTTTTCTACGACCGCCCCAACTTGATGTCGATTTTTTCGATATCAAGTTTTCAAACTCTGATTTCGTCAACTGAAACATAAAATCATCATCAAATTTCTCCGAATTATTTTTTACTTGTTCGTTAAATCTTGTCGTTGTATACCCATAGATTTCAGCCAACTCAAAATCAAGCATAATCCTTTGATTTCGTATATAGTAAATCTTACTTTTAATTGTAGTTTCATCTATAACTACAATTTCCTTATTTTTCTCTGCCACAAAATTCACCTCCTATATATTTTTGGGGCTACAAGTTGTAGCCATTTTCTCTTTATTTCATTTAGCTTACAGATCTTAAGCCAATTATCCATAATATTTTCAAAGCCTAATTTCTATAATTATACCAAAAATATTAAATCTTTTCTATCTCTCCCTCTCTCTCTTTATCTATCTCTATATCTTTCTCTATCTCTATCTCTTATCGGAAATGTGTTGGACTCATTAAGGACAATGTCCTCTGTTTATTTTATCTGTAAAAAATTCCTCTTTTAGTTTTATCCAATAATATCTTTTGTTTGTTGCCATATCTGCTCCTTTCTTGATTTTCGATAATCGAAATTCTTGATTTCCGATTTTCTTAAATTCTGGACTTCTGCTTTTCGAAAGTCTTGTTATTATAGGTATTTAAGGGTGTAACTTTTCGTTACTCCCTTAGATTTCTCTGGTCATATCTTTTTTGCTTGGTTTTACTTTTTCTTTAACTTTTCTTTTTACTTTCTCTTTTGTCTTATCCTTGTTCTTGGATAAGTCTTTGTATTTCTTTATTTGTTTTAGGATACTTTCTTTTTCTTTTTTATTTTCTTTGGCTATGACTTGTTTAAAGGCATATTCCATTACTTTTATGTCTTTGGCTTGGAAAAATACTTCATAGTTGTTTGTTTCTTTGTTTTTCATTACTGAGAAACTTACTCCAAGTTTCTTTAGTTCTTTTTTTAAGTCTTTGAGGTCGCTTTGATCTATGCTTATATTTTCTAGTTGTCCTTTTTTGTAGAGGTCTTTTATTTTTATTTCATCGCCCATAAGACTTTTGAGGTTTCCGTTTGCTTTTTCTAAAGTTTCATTCATCTTTTTTCTTATTTCTTTTTCAAGATTGATTGTTTCTTTTGCTGCCTTTATTGTGTATGTTATTATGGTTTGTGCTGCTTGACCTACTTCTTTACTTATTTCTTCGTTTATCATGTTTTATCTCCTTTGTTTAAATTAAAAAAAGGGAAGTATAGGCTTTAATTTTTCTATACTTCCCTTGAATTGTTTTTATTTTATTGTTCTTGGTGGTGGAATACTTATTTTTGATGTTTTTATATCTTTCTTAGATATTTGTACCTTTTATACTTTTAAATAGCTTACAATGCCTTTCCACCTTTAGTAGTTTATGTGTGTTCTTTTGTCTGATAGATAGTTTTTCATGTTGGAATATATAATCTGTATTTCTTCATTGTTCATTGCTTTTATTTCTTCTGTGCTTTTATATGTTTTGTATGTTCCATCTTGATCTGCTTTTATGAGTTCATCTATTAGCTCTTGCCTTTTATTCATCTCTATTACCTCCTAGATTTACCTTTATTTTCTTGGTCATATTATAGCTTGGATAAGATATTTTTACCAGGTCTTATCTTTCTTGATTTTTGTAATAGTCTTTAGTCATTTGTCTTTTTTTATTAAAACTATCACTGTCTTGCTTATACTCTTTTATCTTTTCTATGATACTTTCTTTTTCTCCTCTCTTAATCGCCTTGTCAATCTCAATACTTAGGTCTATGCCATAATCGTCATTGACTGTCTTGACTGCATACTTGATATGGTTGATACTTTCGTACTCTTCTTTGATTGATTGTGATTGTCTGTTGAGTTTCGATATTTCATCTTCAAGGCTTTGGATTTCTTTTTTCCAGTCTTTAGACTTAATCGCCGATGAGCCTGTTATCTTTTCAAGAATTACCCTTGCTCTTTTATATTTATCTATCTCATCTTTATGGGAATTGTAAAAGCTGTCTTTGAATAGGGATTTACTGTTCCATTCCTCAAAGACTTTTTTGTTATCCTTGATGATGTCCGCATAGGCAAAGCATTTATTTAAGTTTTCTATTCTTGTGGTTTTCGCCTTAATGTCTTGACTAATCTTCTTATTTTGGGATTGTAATGTGCTTATCTTTTCTTGTAGGTCGGCTATGGTTTTAAGATTGTTGCCTTTCAGATATATTCTTGCTTTGGAAAATCGTCTTAGGTCTGCACCTATCTTTTTGTTGCTTGCATAGGGATTTAACTTTCTTGCTTTTTCTCCCTGTAAGTCATAATAAATACTGATGTACTCATAGAGATTAAAGAGTTCCGCCTTGTTCTCATATTCTTCTTTTTTCTCCTGTTTGTATTCATCATATTTTACTTGCAGACTTCCAAGTAACGAGCCTATCCAAGACGTAAGTTTGGATAGCTCCTCTTTTAATTTTCTAAATTCTAAATTCAAGGCGATGATTTTTCTGTTTTGGTTTCCTCTCTCTGTCTGTATGCCTTTTTTCTCCATCTGATAACTGCTTGTGCCTAAATGAATTTGCGGGAGTTCTCCTCTTCCTTGTTCTTTAAAGGTGCGTGGATCTATCCTTTTATTTATGTTGTTTCTTGCCAAGTATTCGTTTGCTTTCTTTGAAAAGTTTTCTCTCCACTCTTTTGCTTTGTCAGGTTCGTTCCAATCGTTCAGATTTACTTTTCTTGATTTATAGTTTCCGCTTTTCAGTTTTATCTTTTCTCCGTTTTCATCAAGGATATATTCTTTTCTGCATTTCGGTTTCCAATTCCCTTTTTCGTCTATTTCTCTAAGGGTAAGTAAGATATGGGCGTGTGGTTGTTCTTCATAATCGCTTGCCATAGGATTATGAATATTACAGTCTGCTATCATACCTTTAGAAGTAAAGTTTTCTTCTATAAATTCGCTGATTAACTTTATTCTGTCCTGTTCATTTAATTCTCTTGGAAGTGTAAAGAGCAGATTTCTTGCAAGTTGTGAATTTTTACTTTTCTCTATTTTTTCAACACTATTCCATAGGTATTCTCTGTTTGAAAACTCTTTCGGGATATGTTCCGGCAGAAATATTTTTGAGAATACAAGGTCTTCTTTTTTAGAATAGTCATGTGTTTTTCCATAGTATTCATCTTGTAATTTATCTCTTGCATTGTATGCAGCTTTTGCAATCACGCTATGCCCTTTTGACCTTGCCACAATATCTACATGGGTATGCAAACTTTTGATTTCCATTGTCTTTTCCTCCTTTATCTGTTTTCAATTTTGGGATTTTACTATCCTAATGTTCAGGTCGTATCTTCGCTCCCTTTTTCAAAGGGCGCAATTATACACCCTAAAGGGTGCTTTGCGTTCTGCGAAGCTTTTTGCCCTTGCAGGGAGCTTCTGAAAAAACTAAGGTCTTTTATTTTATCTACTCTATGTCTGTTTCATCTTCCATATCTTTCCCATTTATCATTTCTTCATAGGCTTGTCTGTATTCTTCTGTGTGAGTAGAGATATTTAACAGTTTTTCTATCTCCTCATTGGTAAATATTAGAGGATTTTTAATGACCCTTTCTACTATCAATCCCCTTTGTATGAGCCTGTGATTTCTTCTTTTTCGTTCCTTTTCATTTGCCAGTTTTTCTAATTTTTTGCCTTGATTTTGTAATTGTTTCAGCTTTACATCGCACTTTTCTCTTTCTTCCTGAAGTTCAGAAATTTGTTCCTGTACTTCCTGTAATGTTTTTTCTTTCTTCATTTTTAATTCCTCCGTTTTGGTATCTGCTTGTTTCCATAAAGAAAGGTTAAGCACCTTTTTTGACACTTAACCTTTCCAAGTTTTTAGATTTTATCTTCTAAAATCTTTCTCAGTTTTTCTAAAATCCTATCCCTCCTCCCACTGATTGCTTGATGTGTAACTTTCTCTCTTCTGCTGATTGACCTTAGACTTTCTTCTTTGTAGAAGATGGCTTCCATTAGTTCTCGTTCTTCTTTTGTAAGAGTATTTAATGCTTTATGAAGTTCTTCAATTCGCATTTTTACTTCTACAATTTTTTCTAAGTCTATCTTTTCATCTATGATGTTATCTACAAAGTGTCCATCATGATCCAGTGCCGAAAATGGTATTACATTATGCTTCCAATCTTTTCTTTGGAGATACTTTTCATGCTCTGTTATCTTCCAATAGGCTTTGTAGACTTCTTCACTTACAGGTACGGCTTTGCCTTTTACATAAAGGTAATATTCTTTCTTTGCCACTTAGTCATCCTCCTTTTTAAGTTCTCTGTTTTGGTTTTGAGAATAAAAAAGGAGGACTTCTACACTTTGGCGTAAAAAGTCCTCTCGGCTTAAAAACTAATGTTTTATATAATTTTCTATTTGGTCGTTTCTGGTAAAGTATTATTGCTATGTGTAAGCAATTCCAAGAATAAAAAAGGATAATTATATCGTTCTGTGAAAACCGAAACTATAAGTTTTGACATAATTATCCCTCCATTATTTTCCCTCCTAAGTAAATTTATTATTAAATCACTCCTGCTTTTTCAAAATGCTTTTTGAGTATCTTTGTTGCAACGAATGCTCCTATGCAAGCAAGAACAAATGTTATCAAGGCAAAGCCTACTGCCCATGAAACTTTGAAATAAGATAATGCTTCATTTATTTGTGCTTCACTCATTTTCCATTTTGATGCTCTTTCCACAAAAGAAGCTGTTCCGAATAAAATCACAGGAATTACTGTCCCTAAAAAATCCGCTAATGCAAATATCCCCTATCCAATAATCATTCGTCCCTTGCTCTCATAATTTCCTATAATCAAATCACATATAATTCCACCGATTACAGCAAAGACTGCATGAGGCAAATGTCCTCCTGACAATGCAATTAAACCAAGAAGCGTTCCTGATATTGTAAATACGCCCTTCTTTTTAACTTTCAAAGCCATAAGGATATAAACGGTAGCAGCTACCATAAAGCTAACTCCTGAAGCAATAAATCCTCCAATCACTGTTGTTGCCATAGCAAATGCAACCGCCATGTATATGACAATTCCAATTGCATTAAAGATTCCGATTGTAATAAAATCACGACCATTTAATTTGTTTTTCATAAAAGTCCTCCTAATAAATTTTCTGTATTACTATCACAAGAGCAATCATCAAAGCTCCTAATAGTCCAATCAACAAATCCGTTGTTCTAAACCTCAATTTTGTTAATGTAACCCTGTTCTCATCACTATCAAGTCCTCTAATGAGTGCTGAAGCTGACAGTTCATCTGAAATCTTAATCATTCTCATTAAAAGCGGAACAAGCGTATATTCAATATATTTAATTGGATGTAGCAAGGGAAAAAATCTACTTGTTACGATTCCTCGAATCTTCATATTCTCTTTTAATGCCTTGAGTTCTATTTTTATAGTTGGTACAAACCTAAGCAAAACACTAAAAGGTATACCAATGCTTCTTGGTACTTTCATTCTATTTAATGCTTCAAGCATTTCACTTACACTTGTAGTCTTTGTTATATATCCACCAAACATAGCAATTAAGGTCATCCTTGATGCAAAGTAAATAAACATATATATTGCAAATACGATACTTGCTTCACAAAACTTTCCAAGCCATAACTCTATGCAGTATAAAATCACAAAAAACAAAATAAAGCGTAATGCTCTTTTCCACATACTGCTGTATACATACAGAAAAAAGGCAAAGAGAATCAGTCCGAAAAGTAGAATTGTATCGCTTATAAAAAAGCTCGTAAATCCAACAATTGGAAGTAGAGTAAGTTTTATTCTCGGATCGACTGTTTTTCTATCCATCAAGTTATCTACCTCCTCTCATCTTGTCCAATATGAGAATTTTATTACTTTCACTCATATTCAAAACACTTTCTATTTTTCCATCTCCCATTACCCAGAGCTTACTCACTGTGTTCGCTAAAAACTCAAAATCATGACTTATCACCAAAACTGTTGTTCCATTTTTTAATTGTTCTTCAATTAATTTTGCCACTGAAAGCATTGAGTCTTTATCACAACCTGATGTTGGTTCATCATAGATAAAAACTTTTGCCTGTTTCATCATTCCACAAGCTATTGTGAGTCTTTGTTTTTCTCCTCTTGATAAAGCAAACGGATGCTTATCAATGTATTTATCTAAGCCAAGTACATTCAAAATAGACTTTGCCTTTTGAGTATTTTCTTTTTTATCTTTACTTGAAATACCAAGCAGCATTTCATCAAGTACACTTTCCGAAAACAACTGATAGTCTGAATCTTGAAAGACAAAATATGACATATCCATTAAATCTTTATGATTAAGCGAATTATCTTTCCCCGTCCATATCTTCCCCTCTTTTATCTTCTCAAGTCCTGAAATCACTCTTGCAAAGGTAGTTTTTCCGGTACCATTTAAGCCGATAAGACCAATGGCTATTCCGCACTCCATATTGAAATCAAGATGATTTAAGATGTATTGATTTTGCTTATTTCCAACCTTAGTTGCACTTGGGTAACAAAATTTCAAGCCTTTCCCACTGATACTTTCATCATTTAATTGATATAAATCTTTCTTCTCACTTATCCTGTATTCTTTTAATTCAAGAGTTCTTAGTCCATTATCATCCCAAAACTTCCCTTCAAGATGGATAACTTCTTCCCGACTCAAGTCCTGTGCAATCTCTCCATCTTTAACCAAAAGAAAACGGTCAAATAAAGATTTTACATAGTACAAACGATGTTCAATTAGAACAACAGTTGTTCCCTTTTTCTTTAATTTTTCCAAAATTAAAAATAGGTCAAATGTTGCTTTCATATCCAAATTTGCTGAAGGCTCATCTAAAATTAAAACTTTCGGATTCATTGCATAGATGCTTGCAATAGCTATCTTTTGTTTCTGCCCGCTTGATAATTCAAAAACAGATTTTCCTTTCAGTTCCTCAATATCCAGCTCTGCATATACTTCTTCTACTCTCTGTTTGATTTCATATCTTGATTTGCAGATAGTTTGAAGCCCAAAAGCTATTTCTTCATCTGTCGTTGTCGTGAAAAATTGACTTCTTGGATCTTGAAATACAGTACCTACAATACGCCCTATTTCATGAAGCGATAATTTGCTTATATCTTTTCCGGACGCAAAGGCTTCCCCTTTCATTTTGCCTTTGTAATAATGTGGAATAAGACCATTCATCACACTTCCAAGAGTACTTTTACCACTTCCACTTTTCCCTGAAATTAAAACAAATTCACCTTTTCTAATTTCAAGATTGACATTTTTTAAAGCAGTTCGTCCATCTTCCCATTCATAATAAACATTTTTTAGCAAAATCATGGTTATACCTCATACTGAGCTTTCCATAATTTTGTGTAGTAACCATTTTTTGCAAGAAGTTCACCATGCTTTCCTTTTTCAAGTAAATTTCCTTTTTGAAATACGAGAATTTGGTCAGCTTTTTGAATTGTTTTTAAATGATGAGCCACTACAAGTACAGTTCTATTCTTTGCAAGTTCTGTAATAGCATCCTGTATCAAAGATTCATTTACAGGATCAACATTACTTGTCATTTCATCAAGAATTAAAATCGGTGCATCTTTTAGAAAAGCTCTTGCAATAGATATTCTTTGTCTTTGTCCACCTGATAAAATTCCTCCATTTTCGCCAATATCAGTTTCATAACCTTTTGGTAAACTCATAATGAAATCATGTATTCTTGCTTTCTTTGCAGCTTCAATGATTTCCTCTTTTGTAGCTCCTTTTTTACCTACTCTGATATTTTCTTCAATCGTGTTATCAAACAATTGAACATTCTGCATGACAATGCTAATACGGTCTAAAAGCTCATCATAAGGAATATCCCTTATATCAATTCCTCCGAGTGTAATTTTTCCTTTATGCACATCATAAAATCTTAGAAGTAAGTTGGTTATAGTGGTCTTTCCACTACCTGATTCTCCAACTAAGGCTGTCATTGTTTTTTCAGCAATAGAAAAGCTCAATTTTTCCATTTTAAATTCATCTTTTTCATAGGAAAATCCAATGTTATCAAAAGCTATATCATTATCTTTCGGAACAATTCCATTCACTTTATCCGGGATTACATCTGCATATAAAATTCTTGAAAGTCTTTCGTAACTATCTACCGCCGAAACATAGTTCATATAGTGTTGTTCCATAGAAGCGAACGGCTTATAAAACTCTTTTGAAATTACCGCAAAGATAATAAAATTAAGCACATCGAGATTTCCCTTTATAACAAGTATTGCTCCTGCAATTAAAAGAACTAAATATCCAATATCCAGTAAAAAACCAAATATAGATAACTGTTTTGCCTTGAATCTTGAAGCTGCTTTACTTGTTTCTCCGAACTTTTTCGTTTTGTTCATAAGCTCATTATCTAAGCTCTTATTGTTTGAAAAACTCTTTAGTACAGGTATTCCTCTAACATATTCAACAAATAAGCTAACCATATCAAGAAGTGCTGAGTTGTTCTGATTTTCTATTTTTTCAGATTGCTTAATTGTCAGATATAGAAAGATAAGTGCAATCGGAACAGATACAGCCATAATAATAGCAAGTTTGAAATCAATACTTGCAAGACCAACAAATACGACTGCACCTATCAAAAAATCACCAAACATTCTTGACCACATGTGTCCTACAACAAGGGACATATTATCAACATCTTTGTGTAAAATTGTATTGATCTCGCCCAGTCTTTCGTTGGTATAAAATCCTAAGCTGAATTTTTTTAATTTGATAATCATGCGTTCTCTGATTTGCTGAACAATATCAAAACCTGCACTATGCTTTTTCATATCTGCAACCATATTACAAATACCTTTGAACACTACAAGTAATCCAATCGCAATAAAATATTTATATAGACTTGCTAAGCTCGTTCCATCGAATATTTGGAACAGTATAGAAAATACGATCACAATCATAGCTATGGAGCTTAGTCCATAAAGGGCAAAGAATACACTCGATATAATCAAATCTCTCTTGCCAGTTTTTGTAAGTAGTTTTAACATTTCTCTAAACATTTTCTGTTACCACCTCTTTCAAATTCCATCTATCTACCTTGTTCTGTGCTTCAACCATATCCTTATAAAAATCACATCTTTTCATCAGCTCTTCATGGCTTCCTGCATCAAGAACAACACCCTTATCCATAACAATAATTTGGTCTGAATCTCTAATCGTATTTAGATGATGAGCAATTGTAATGATGGTTTTATCCTTGCTTAAATCGTCAATTGCTTCGCCGATAAGTCTTTCATTTTCACTATCAACAGCCGCCATTGCTTCATCTAATATTAAAATCGGTGCATTTTTCAGTATCATTCTTGCTATAGAGATTCTTTGTTTTTCTCCACCGGATAACTTAACTCCCATTTCACCTACTCGTGTTTCATATCCATTTGGCAATGCTGAAATAAAATCATGGCATCTTGCTTTTTTAGCAGCTTCTATGACTTCTTCTTTTGTTGCATTTAGTTTTCCAATTGCTATATTTTCAAAAATACTTAAGTCAAAAAGGATAACTTCTTGTTGCACACTACCAATCAGCATTGAGATATTTTCTTGACTATATTCTTTTATATCTTTTCCATTTATCAGTATTTGTCCTTCATCTGCATCCCAAAATCCCATAAGCAAATTAGATACCGTACTCTTTCCACAACCGCTTGCTCCTACAAAGGCGTTCAAACTATTTTTCTTAAAATTCAAATTGATATTTTTAAGCTCAAAGCTATCTTTTCCGTATGCAAAATTCACATCTTTAAATTCTATGTTTCCAAATTCTAAACCTTGTTCTGTCTTTTTGTTTGGAAGTGGAACTGTTAATACTTTCCCTATCGCCTTTAACGCTTCCTTAAACACAATAGAAAAATGTTGCAATGTAGCTGTCTTACTTATAGAAGCAGTAAAAGCAGACGATAAAATAATGGCAAGGATAAAATTAGGCGTTGTAATATTTCCATGATAAAGAAATATGCTTCCCAAAATCATGACAATAACCACTCCAATTTCCATAAATATGTCAATGAGTCCCATTGGAATTGTAACCATCCCCATGCTCTTTTTAACCCAGTAAATATATTCTCTTGCCGTTTTTAATGTTCTTTCACTAATTTCCTCTTCTTTAGCAAAAGCCTTAATCACAGAAATATTTTTTACATATTCCATTAGCTCTTCTCTCATTCTGTTTTCATGATTGAAGTAAATCGCAAAGTTTTTATCCATTGTTTTCTGTGAAAGAACTTTTACCAAATACATGAGTGGAACTCCGGCAATCATCCCAAGAGCAAGACGCCAATCCACAAAAATCATAGCTACAAAAATAATGGTAGGCAGAAGTGTAACTGCCATTATTTCAGGAAGACCATGGGCAAGGTATACTTCCACTTGCTCTACATCATGTTGAACAATGTTGGTAAGCTCTCCTGTATTATGTTCTTTAAAGAATCCCAAACTTAGTTTTTTCAGATGACCGATAATATCTAACCTAAGTTCTGTTAATTTTTCGTATGCTTTCTCATGGGCAACCTTTGTTGCAAAATAATAAAACACTCCTTTTAATACAAACGATATAAAGATTCCCAAGAATATATACTTTAAATTACCTTCGTTAATATTGTTTGTGATTAAAGAACTAATCAAATATACAAGTAAGATTTGTGGTATCAAATCAAATACTATTTTTAAAGCAAGAAGTGAATTGGATAAACTATTTTTCCCAATCACTTTTTTCCTTAATTCTTTTTCCGGCATGAACAACTCTCCTTTCAAAATTGAATAATATTGAATTTTAATTCAGTATTAAGGTTTAAAGTAAGACTTTGCTGATTACGCAAAGTCTATTTTATCCGATCACTATATTTTTTTAAATTACTGTATCAGCAAATCAAAAATTATAGCACAATCTTTTTCCATTTTCTAATCTTAGTTCTAAACGTTCCAAAAGGGGCAACCGTATTAACATGAATAAACTTATAAACTTCCCATGTCGCTGTTTTAGTAGCTTCATCAGCCCATTTTCTCATATGCGGTTGAAATAATTCTTCTTCACTTAGTGTATCAATCATTGTATAGATAGATATAATATTTTCTTTCAATCGTTTCTTTAATTCTTCTATCGATAAATGAGCATAAGTATCGGTAAACCACTGATATAATTCTCCAAGTTGATTCCATTTAAACATATCCGACGGTGTCTTTACTTCAAAACCGTTTTTCTCATCTTTTTCCCATTTCAAAACTAATGTTGTCCATCCGAGTTGATAAGCAAGATTTTCTGCTGGTGTTCTGTCAACTTCAGGGACTCTCTTATCTTTGAGAGATTCAGGAATAATATCAAATTCAGAAATATACTTTTCAAAACTTTTATTTATCTCAGATTTCAGTTCTTCTTTATCTTTATATATCTTCAAAATATCTCCTCCAAAAATTTAAATTTATCGCATTTAAATATCAAATCAACTTACAATGATTCCACTCCCTTGTAATAACACTTTGCAATAAGTTTTAGCATATCTTTTGCCCACTTTTCACTTTGATAATGCCTTGCTATTTCAAGAAGTCCCTCTGTAAAGTTACTGGCTAAAATATGGGCAAGCATTGGATCATATTCCTGTTTCGATTGTCTTTTTAAACTTACTTCAATATGAACCTGCATTTGCGATATGAGTTTTTGTTTTGCTTCTGTATGCTTTGTACCTGAGCTTTTATCCATTAAAATAATTAACTTCTTACGATCTTTTAAAAGTTCATGAATATAATTTTCTCCAACTTCATCAAACCTTTCAGAAGCAGAACCTTTTTCCAAAGATTCTTCCTCATTAAAAGCTGACTCGAAGTTTATATAAACAGAACTTACTACTGCATCAAACAAAACTGCCTTATTTTTGAAATAGGTATAAATTAGTGCCACAGGAATATCTGCTTCTTTTGCAATTTCTGTTAATTTGGCACCTCTATAATCCTTTTTATAAAATACTTTTTCTGCTGCTTCGAGTATTCTATTTCTAACTTCTTCTTTTAATACTTGTGCCATAGCACACCTCTTTCTATTCCAATACTGAATCTACATTTAATAATAAATTAAAATTCAATATTTGTCAAGATAGATTTAAATATTTGTTTTTATATACTCACTCACCGGTATCCCCACTCTTTTCAAAACCTTTATTTTCTCCTGTTTCTTCTGTTCTCTTCTTGCCTTATATTTATCTTCATACTCTTTCTGTTTTCCACTCGCTTTACGCTTTAGGTAATTTTGATGTAGCTTGTCTTTTCTTTCTTCGATTTTTCTTTCTTCTTCCTCAAGTTTTTGTTTTTTTCTTCGCTTAACTCCGCCTGTGGTAGTTCGTAATTACCTATGAAATTAAAGTAAATTTCTATCTTTTGCTTTGATGTCTGACTTCCTTTTCTATCTCTTTCATGTACGATAATCTTTTCTACAAACTCATTTATCATTGTAGTTGTAAGTTCATCAAAGTTTTCATAACGACTGATAAGAGATATAAATTTTCTTGCTCTGTCTGTTTCTTTTTCATATCTTGATACCTGCTGCTCTAAATCTTTGATCTCTTTGCTTAAAGTTATCTGCTCTGTTTCATATTGATTGTTTAGTATCTCATATCTGCTATTTGGTATTTTGTTAAGGATCATATCTTCGTAAATTCTGCACATAAGTCGTTCGAGTTCCCTAAGTCTGTTTTGGCTTTCCGTTAATCTTACCTTTTTCTTTTCTATCTCTATTTTTTCTTTTTCTTCCATTTCATTTTGAATGGAACAGATAAAGGCTTCATTATCTTCATCAAGGTATTTTTTAATATCTTTTAGTGTGTCTTGTATTAAATTTAAGACTACTTCCGCTTTTATTCTGTGTGCTGATGGACAAAGCATGCCACAAGGTGTTTTAGTATAGGCACTGCAAGTGTAATAGGGTATATTTTTGTAATTGCTTGTTCTATGAACATACATTTTACTTCCACAATCTGCACAATACATCAGTCCTGTGAGTGGGTGATATTCTCCCCAACCGTCAGGATACCTTTTTACATTTCCTCTTATCCTTTGCACATTGTCAAAGGTTTCTTGATCTATAATTGGCTCGTGTGTATTTTCAAAAATAAGCCAGTTATCCTCGGATACATATTTGCTTTTCTTGTCCTTGAAGTGTTTTCTTGTTTTGAAATTGACTGTATGTCCCAAGTATTCCTGTTTCTTTAAAATGCTTGCTATGGTTGAGCTGCACCAACGATAGGGATGTTCAAAGTTTTTGCTTTGATATAGTCCATAGCCTAATTTCTGTTGATGATAGGCTGGTATATCTACTTTTTCACTCTCCAATATCTTTGCTATTCGATACGGACCATTTCCTTGCATGGTCAGGTTAAATATTCGCCTTACTATCTCTGCTGCTTTTTCATCTACTATCCACTTGTTTTTATCTTTTTCATCTTTGATATAGCCATAAGGCGGTGTACTTGCAGTATGTTTCCCACTTTCGCCTTTTGACCTGAAAGTCGATTGGATTTTTCTTGATGTATCTCTTGCATACCATTCGTTCATGATATTTCTAAAAGGGGTAAAATCATCTTCTCTGTAAAAACTATCTACATTGTCATTGATAGCGATTAGTCTTACGCCCTTTTGTCTTAGTATCTCCATACATTGACCGACTTTGAGATAATCTCTGCCAAGTCTGCTCATATCTTTTACAATGATACAACCAATATTTCCTTGATTGACTCCGTTCATCATTGCCATAAATCCCGGTCTGTCAAACTGCGTTCCACTGATTCCATCATCTGTAAAGTGAATGATGTTTGACAAATTATTTTTGCTTGCGTATTCTTCCAATATTTTTTTCTGATTGATGATAGAGTTACTCTCTCCTTGCAGTTCATCATCACGACTTAATCTCTCATAGAGTGCTGTTATCTTTTCAAAATTCCTCATTTTTACCCCCTTTCTCTTAATTTTTCAATAAAAAAAGAATTAAGAAGTACATATTTCACTAAAATAGTGATTAAGTGTTCTCCTTAATTCTATTACTCCTGCTGCCAGCTTATATTTCTTATATTGCTTAACTGCAAAATGAGTAGGATCTTTCTTTTCAAGAGCTTCAAAGAGCCTATCAATTGGGTTCATATAGGTTTCGTCATCTTCTCTTACTTCACTAGCGTCAATCATATCCAAAAGTGTCTTAAAGTTCTTTTCTTCTTCTGGTGCTTCATAATATATATAACCGATAAGGGCAGTGTAATATAGCTTTTCAGCTTTTACCCAGAAATCTTCTCCTGCCTTTTCTCCATCTCCCTTAGTATTTGCAATTATAGTTTGAACAAGCTTTAAAATATCTTTTTCACTTCTCAAATATGCAAAGGGATTGTATTTCATAGACTTTTTGAAGTTTATTGTGTTTAAAATCTTTATGTCATACCCATTTTCATAAAGCATTTTTCCACACTCTAACACAAGCGTGCCTTTTGGAAAGATTTGTCAAGGACATAAACAAAATTTCTTTGACAAATTTATATCTTCTCTGTTTCTCTCTTGATTAGCTTTAGTATTTTATCCTTGTATGTTTCCCCTGTACCTTGCTTAAAATGTAGGTTTACAGTATATTTTGTCTTTCCAATATCCATGATCAACTGTTTATGTGGTGGTACTTGTATTTTTCTTTTTTCTTCTTCCATGTATCCTCCTTTCCATTTTTAGGCAAATAAAAAACAGTAAACCTTTTTTGATTTACTGCCTTCGTGTTAGCTTTTATTGACTTGTTAGTTTAGCAAGCTAAAAATATCCTACCTGCAATACTCTTTTATCTTATCTGCATATTCAGTCGAAAGATTCTTTGAATAAATTTTTTCATTTTTTGAATTTCTGACTTCTTTCCAAAGAATAGAGGCTACTTTTAATTTGTTCGAATATTTGCAACTATTTTTGTCTGCACAGAAATCCTTTAAAAATTGGTTCCATTGACAAACTGAATTATCATACTTCGCATAATTTGATTTTCCATAATAAACTTTTAGCATATCTTGAATTGTAAAACTCAAATCATTTTCTCTTTTTACTTTTCTCCAAGCAGTAGCCATATCAGCAGTAAATTTAAATGGCGAAACATCTGTTAAAATTGAGAAATACTCTCTGAAATGTGTGTTAAAGGAGAACCCGCATTCAAGTAATGGTAATAGTTTCTACTTGTTTCTTTTCATTTTTTATTGATGACTTTTTAATCAAACCAACCTTAATATCATATTCCTGTTCGTCAAGTCATGTCGTTCCTCTCTTCCACATATCTCCATGTGAAATTTCAGGATCGCTATGAAATTCGTCGACAACTACGCTATTTAGGAACTTTCACCCCAGTATTGGAACTTGCCCGTTATACAAAAAATTTTGATACTAATAATTTAGTTAATATCAAAA
>NZ_HE978532.1:317130-319254 GCF_000311745.1 Anaerococcus obesiensis ph10
TTCACGATACCAATAGTATTTATTAAACTCATCAAACGATGTAATTTTGTCAAACTCAGGTCTACTTTCTATCAATATTCTATCTCCTAAAACCAATTTGCTTTTTCATCTCTAAATAATGGTGTTTCACTCTCTTTGTAAGGATTGTAGTTGTTACAATTACAACCAAACTCTTTCAATGCTTTTATCTTATTATCGGCTGTCCAAACAATCAAAGAGATACCGTCAAATTCTTCAACTTTCCCCTCATTCATTTTATTTTTGAAGTGCCATTCTACAATAGTTTGATTATCCTTATGAAAAAATTGCTTTATATCCCACGCAAGAACTTTTCCTCTTGTATTCCACTCATTAAACCAGTGCTTTACTGTTTGCCGATTTTCATACTTAGGACACCAACTCTCAATATAAATCACATCATCTGAAAAAATATCATCTATTCCTAAGTCTTTTTGTGTAAGCCACATATCAAACCATAAACGAATGATTTTCTCTCTTTCATCCATGAATTTAAACACCTCCAAAATCAAATACTTATTTAATATTATACCATTTTTTCACTCAATTTTATAGGTCTAACTCGTTCCTCTTTACCTGTGTTAGTCCTCTGTTTTCTTGTAGTAATTTCTCTATACAGCTTCTAACACTTTCAGCTTGTTTAACTTCCTCTCGTATTTCTAATATTTGATTGTATAGGCTCTTTTTCTCTTTCTTCAAAGTGCTAGCCTCTGATTTCCACTTGGATATATTTAAGGTCTTACTTTCACCTAAATGCTCTTTCAGATATTTCTTGGCACTCTCAAATAGAATAATCTCTGCAGTATGCTCATTATAAAAATCTTCCTGTTTGCTTTTCTTTAATTTGGTATAGGCTTTGTAGATATCTTTATGTTTCAAATATTTCTCGGCTTGGTCGATAAGCTGTGTTTTATCATCAATTCTTTTTTCAGTGTCTTTGATAGCTTTTGTGGTCTTGTAATTCTTATCTCTTAAAGTAACTATGCTTTCTTTCAGTTCAGATATGGAAGTGATGTTTTTATCTTTAAGAAGCTGATAACTCTCAATATATTTCTCTAAGTCTGCATTATTGCTATCTGCGTTTTGATTGATAAGATTTTCAAAAATGGATAGTAGATTTTCTTTTGGTGGGATGGTGGATTTTATGTTTTCTGTTTCTGCTGTTTCTTCTTTTCCAATTCCTCTTATCCAATTTAACAAGGCTTTTATTCTTCTTGAAATTTCTCTTAAAATCGCATTTTGATGTTTGATTTCTCGGTTAATATTTCCTCTGTCTGTAGCTATGCCTTTCTTCTCCATTTGTGTTGCTGATACTCCTAAATGAGTGGTCGGTATTTGCTCTATTCCTTGTCTTTGATAGGAACGATGGTCTACTTTTTCCTGTATGCTGTTTTCTTCAAGATATTTGTTTGTAATGTCTGCCCATGCTTTTCGCCACTCTTCCGCTTTTTCTTGCTCATTCCAATCGGTTGTATTGATTTTTCTTGTTTTGTAATTGCCGTTTTTGAGTTTTATCTTTTCTCCGTTTTTATCAAGGATATATTCTTTTTTTGATTTTGCTCCCCATGTTTTATCTTCGTTTAACGGTCGCATGGTAAGTAAGATATGTGCGTGTGGGTTTCCGTCATTTTTATCGTGCAAAGCAACATCGGCACACATACCGACTTTCACAAAATTTTCTTTTACATATTTCCTTACAAGCTCTATCTGTTTTTCTCTACTCAGTTCTTTGGGTAAGGCAATTTCGATTTCTCTTGCAAGCTGTGAGTTTTTACTTTTTTCTATTTTCTCAACACTGTTCCACAAGACAGAACGACTTACAAATTCCTGTGGTGCATTTCGTGGCAATAAAATTTCGGTATGGGCTATTCCGCCTTTCCTTGTAAAGTCGTGGACTATGCCATCATATTCATTTTTTATCTTTTCGCCACTGCGATAGGAAGCTGCCGCAACTGCACTTTTCCCTTTGCCTCTTGAAATAATCTTTATACTGAGATGATATATCGCCATAGCTAAAAACCCCCTTTCGTTTTTCTGATACTTTTATGTGGCGATGGATAAGACTTCCTAAAAAAATCGGATAGTTTTTATCCGATTTCTTTTTGG
>NZ_HE978532.1:319663-367409 GCF_000311745.1 Anaerococcus obesiensis ph10
CCCTCTGCTAAGAGCCTTCGGAGAACGCACACACCCTTTAGGGTGTATAAGTGCGCCCTTGTAAACAAGGGACTATTCTTCGATGTCCGTTTCTTCATCTTCTTTTCCTGTATTTTCTACTTCCATCTGTTCTCTTTGCTCTATGATTTTTAAGATTTTTTGATTGACTGCTTCTTTGATATTTGGGAATGTGATTAACTGATAAAATTCATCTTTGGTGAAATCCTTGCTTTCTGTAAAGATACTTTCAAAGACTGCTCCTTTTTCATATATTCTTTTATCTCTCTTTTTTCTTTCTTCTTGTTTCTGTTGACTGATGAGCTTTTTTCTTTTGTTTTGTAACTGCTTAATTTCTTCTTCTGCCATTAAGATTTTTTCATCTATGTTTTTCATTTTCTGTGTTCCTTTCTTTTTAATTTTGAGCAATAAAAAAACAGTAAACCATTTTTTTGATTTACTGTTTCTGAGTTAGTCTTTTTCTAAACTTTGAGTGTTTATTTCATTTATAATTGTATGATTTTATTGGCTATATCCTCTACAAATCGCTTATCGTGTTCTACAAATATGAGTGTAGGCTTTGCTTCTTTTATAATTTCCTCAATCTGTATTCTTGATATTACATCTATATAATTCAGTGGTTCGTCCCAAACAAATATATGAGCTGGCTTTGATAAACTTACAGCAATTAAAACTTTCTTTTTTTGTCCATCGCTATAGTTCTTCATATCCATTTCAAATAATTCTCTTACAAAATCTAATTTCCTAAGAATTGTTTTGCACAATGTTTCATCAACACCTTGCTTATGAATATACTCATTTAGGCTACCTGTTAAATTAGATGTATCTTGAGGAATATACGATATTTTTAAATTACTTGCCGATTTTATTTCACCAATATACTCATGATGTAACTCTAATAAAATTTTAATCAAGGTTGATTTTCCACTACCATTTTGACCATATATAGCCACTATATCGCCTTGTTTTATCTCGAAACTTACATTGCTTAATATCTGTCTCTCTCCATAGCATGATGATAAATTGCTAACCGATATTAGAGGATTTTTATGATGATGTAATGGATGCAATAATAAACTTTCCTTTGTTTCAATATCTTTTAGTAAACTCTGTTTTTCTTCTATTGCCTTGTTTTGTCTATTCTCCAAATTCTTAGATTTTTTCATCATCTTGGCTGATTGATGACCTATATGTCCTTTGTCTGGTTTTACACCTGATACTTTCACACCATTTTTAGTATTTTCAATTTTATCAGACCAAATTTGACTTTGTCTTGCAGCCTCTTTTAATCGTTTAATATCTTTTCTTAATCTCTCATTTTGACTAATTTCAAATTGGTCTTTCATCACTTTGTTTTCATACCATGATGTAAAATTTCCCGATTGGACATCAATAGAATTCCTGTTAATAGAAATAACATGATTGATACAACCATCTAAAAAATCTCTATCATGAGATATAAGCAAAAATCCTTTTTTACTTTTCAGATATTCACTTACAATTTTTCTTCCGTCCATATCTAAATGGTTTGTTGGTTCATCAATAAGTAAAAAGCCATCTTCTCTTGTAAACAAAATAGCTAAAAGGATTTTTGTTTGTTCTCCTTTAGAAAGCGTTTCAAACTCTCTGTAAACAAGGTTCTCATCTACATTTAGCAAATTAAGTTCTCTAAATAATTTCCATTCTTCCTCATCTGATATTAGTTCTTTATATAACTCAATTCCTAATTTTGAAGTATCAATTATATCTGGTGGAAATTTAATAAATTCAACATCCTTGCTTATTTTACCTTGATAAGTTTCTTGATTTAAAAGTAACTTAAATAGAGTTGATTTACCAATTCCATTTCTTCCTATCAATCCTATTTTCCAGTTTGTATCAAAGGAAAACGATACATTTTCAAATATAGGTTTTACATATCCATAATATGAGAAAGTGAGGTTTTCAATTTTAATTGCCGACATAAAAACACCCCCCTCACAATCCTATTTTGTTTAATATTATACCATTTTTAAGCCATTTTTTCTATATCAGCTTTCTGTGGTACTTGACAGTTGCCTATAAAGTTAAAGTAAACATCAACTTGTTGTTTTCTGTCTTTTCCTTTTCTTCCCCCTGTTGCTTCATGGACTACTACTTTTTCTATATATTCATTTATCATCGGTACTGTAAGTTCCTCAATGTCTGTATACTTCTCTATCATCTTTAGGAATTTATCGGTATCAACTTTTCTCTGATGGTAGCTTTCTATTTCTTGCTCAAAATGCTGTATTTGTTTTTCTAAGTCTTGTTGCTCCGTATCATATATATTAAATAATCTATCAAAGTGTTTTACAGGAATTTTCCCAAGTGCGTGGTCTTCATACAGCTTTGTAATAAGTGTTGTCAATTCTCCATTTCTTGAGGACAGTTTTTCTAATTTCTCTTTATCCTCTTGATACTTTTCTTCTCTTTTTTCGTCGGATAACTTGTTCATCACTTTTAGAAATTCTTGCTTTTCTTCTTTTGCAAAATCTGTTATTTCCTTTATTGATTTTAAGAGAATTTCATTCACTGTTTTTACTTTAATGTAGTGCATACTGCAACTGCCTTTTCTGTGTCTGTAATGTTGACATACAAAAGAGTAATCACTATCATATTTCTTTTCTTTATGTTCTGCCGGCTCTCTGTAACTTAATTTTCCTCCACAATCTGCACAGATTAAAAGTCCTGTAAGTGGATTTGATGTTGTACCGTACTTCGGACTTCTTCTTACTGTCTTTCTTAGCCTTTGAGCATTATTCCATGTTTCTTCGTCAATGATAGCTTCATGGGTGTTTTTGAAGATAATGAGTTCCTCTTCTTTTGCCTTTCTGCGTTTCTTAGTTTTGTAATCAAGGCATATTGTTTTACCAAGTACAGTGTGTCCCATATATTCTCTTTTTTCTAAGATATAGCCTACTGTGGTCGGTGTCCAAAAATACGGGTCTTCTATTCCTCTTTTCTTGGAGCTATGGTTATTTTCAGGGTAATGTATTTCTGCATAGGCTGATGGGATAAGGACTTTATCTTTGGTTAGTATATCTGCTATCTGTGTTACTCCATATCCCTCTATTACAAGATGGTAAATGCGTTTTACGACCTTTGCACTCTCTTTATCGACAAGTAGCTCCTGTTTGTTCTTAGGGTTTCTAAAATAGCCGTATGGCACACTTGGGGATACTCTTTTACCCTCTTCCATTCTTGCTCTGAAGATAGATTGTATTTTTCTTGATGTATCTCTTGCGTACCATTCGTTCATAATGTTTAGAAATGGGGTAAAGTCGCTTTCTGCTTGTTTCTCACTGTCTATTCCGTTATTGATAGCAATAAACCTTACTCCCTTTTCTTTGAACAGTATTTCGGTGTAAAAGCCTACTTTGAGGTAATCTCTGCCAAACCTACTCATATCTTTTACTATCACAGTAGATACTTTGTTTTCTTCTACTGCTTTTATCATCTTTTGAAATCCCTCTCTATCAAAGGTTGTTCCGCTTACTCCATCGTCTGTATAGTGATAAATATTTACAAAGCCGTTTCTTTTGGCATAGCTTTCAAGTAGCTGCTTTTGATTGGTGATGGAATTGCTCTCTCCTTGCATTTCATCATCACGACTTAAACGCTCATAAAGGGCTGTTTGTCCTGTTCTTTTCATATTTGACATGAGAATTACCTCCTTTCCAAGTTTTTATTATTTTCTCTGTCCTTATAAGGTTAATCCTTTAGGGTCTGTTACTACATAGGAAGAGTGCATTTGCATTAGGTTTGGCTTTACATAAAATCTTGTTTTACCTGATCCAGAACCACCTATTACTAGTACATTTTTATTTCTAGCGTACTTAGGATTTTTAGGTCTTGAATTCATTGTTAGTCTTTCGGTATTAGTTATAAGAACATTGTTTTCAAACTTCGGATCAATGTATGGAGCAATATCCTTGCTTTCTCCCCATCTTGCAGATCCATATTCTTTACCTTGCCTATATTTCTTTTTATTTTTACCTTTACTATAAACAATTAGCTTAACAAGACCAGCAACTGAAATACCTATTAACAAGTCCCTTGGATTAATACTTGGTATATAAGATAAAGTTCCTATATCAGAAATTCCCACCATTATTCTATCAATAATATCTCCTCCAACATAAGAATTGATGTGATTAGAAAAGATATTTCCAATGTAGAAAAAGGATAGATAAGGAATGTTTGATAATATAAATTTCTTTGGGTTGTCTATTTTAATTAAGTTTTTAATATCAGAAAGAATGGCTTCTAATACCTTATTCATCGTAGAAACCTTCGCTATCTAATAAAATTAGTAGGTAGTGTCTTCCCTTTGGTGTTATAAATGTTTGTATGCCTACAAGTGTACCAAGTGGATCAACCCATTCTTTTACTTCAAAATATCCCTTGTTCTTATCTGCATAAGGTAAGAGTTTCTTTTTCTTATCTCTATAAATTAATCCCTTATCCATTAGAAAACTTATAAATTGATTTTGTGGTATTCCTAACTCTTTGGCAGTATTTCTAAAGTTTGTAAGTAGATTATAATCTACTAATTTGTCATAATAATCTGCCTTTGGTCTTAATTCTTCAATTTCTTCTTCTCTTTCGGAAATAATTCTATTGGCTACCAGAATTGCATTTGCTAGTAGCTCTTCGTTAGTTTTCTTTTCTTGACCAGCTATATATCCTCCATTTTTTCTAATACTTGGTAAGACTTCTCTAGTTACCCAAGCTTTGAATATTTTTGCTTGTGGTAGTTTTGATGAGAGGATAAGTGAATACAATCCTGACTCATTAATTATTGAAATATTCTGTATTCCTCCAGGGGTGTTCCATTTCGTTACACCCTTATCTTCTTCATCTACATGATCATAAACAGCTTTTCTTGGATTGACATATCCTAACATAGCTGCTACTTCTTTAGCTATAAAGAAAAACTCACCGTCTTTTTCTATAACAGTGAGTTTCCCAAAATTCTTATTTTCAAATGTTTCTAAATTACTTATCATAAGCTTTGCTCCTTATGTTTATTTTTAACTTTATCTTTACTAATTGTGTCCTTAGCCATATCTTTAAACTTATTTATTGTCTTCGTTATTGAATCTTTCCTATCGGCTTTTCTTTCAGAAGCCTTAACCGCTTTTTTAAAGGCATGTTCCATTACCTTTATATCCTTAGATTGAAAAAACACAGAGTGGTTACCAGTTTCCTTATCTTTCATAACAGAAAACTTCACTCCGTGTTTATTTAAAATTTTCTTTAATTCTTTTAACTCAGGATCTTTTAGGTTGATTTCTTCTAACTGTCCTTTTTTAACCATATCTTTTAGCTTTACTTCTTCTCCGTTATTTTTTATTACATTTTTCAAGCCTCCTTGTTCCTCTATTTGCTTGTGAACTTTCTTTAAGGCATCAAGAATTGCTTTACTTGTTGCTTTTGCAAGTCTTACTTCAAGATTAAGACTTGACCTAGATACTTCTTCATTAATCATCTATTCCACCTCCATATAAAAGTAACTCTTTGTATTTTCTTAACTTCTCTTGATGGATTTTTCTTCTAAAATCTTCTCCCGTAACTTTAACTGGTATTGTCATTTCAAGTATTCTTGAATATATCCTCTGATACTCAAGGTCTATATTAGGATTTTGAATAATTTCCAATGATAAGTTTGTAGTAAAAATTGTCGGCCTGCCTTTTAAGTATCTTGAGTTTATAATGTTATATACCTGTTCTCTTGCATAAGATGTATCCCTTTCAATTCCAAGATCATCTAAAATTAACAACGGAATGTTTGATAGGTTATCTATAATTTCATTTGAATCTAGCTTAAATGCTGATTTTTGTATTTGGTTTATAACCTGAGATAAATTCATAATCTTAACTTTAACTTGTTCTCTTTCAATTAATTCATTTGCAATAGAACAAGCAAGATAAGTCTTTCCACTGCCAACATCTCCATAAAATAAAAGTCCAACATTGTCCTCCTTCATTTGCTCAAAACTTTTGGCATAATTGTAAGCAACCTTGTAATCTTGTCCCTTTTCATTTAGGAATTTCTCAAAAGTATATTGGTGTTGGAGCGGCGATGAGAAGCAATCTCTTTTCAATGACGATATTTTCATCAGTCTTTCTCTTTCTTCATTTTCCTTATCTCTCTTTATTTCACATTCACATTTAATTCTGGGAATAAACTTTGTAAAGCCAAAGTCAAGTAATTCTCCATCGACTCTTTTACCACATACCTTGCAATAGATATGTCCATTTCTTTCAATATCATTTTCTCTTAATACAAAATCTTTTAAGTTCTTCATAAACTCTCTCCTATATCGTAATTCATTTTCCTTGTTGTATTATCATTAATGTTTTTTGCCTGATCATTAAGATACCAATTAATTATCGTTGCCTTGTGATCTTGATACACTCTGTTATTTGCTTTCATATATGACGACAACCTATCAATATACTCACTAATCCTGCTTCCTAACTCATTTGTTAAGTCCTTATATTCTTCATCAGTCAAAAATATGTTTTTATATATTCCATAAGGTTTTTGCCCTTTGCTAAAATCATTCTTTCTTAACTCATTATTATTAATATTGTTATAGTTACCTTCCGATTTTCGAAAATCTTGACTTTCGATATTCGAATCTCTTGAATTTCGATTATCGAACTTCTGGAATTTTGTTTTTCGAACTTCTTGATTTTTTAATTCCATATTATTAAATATGCTCATAAAGTCTTTAACATAAATTCTGTTAGGCTTTCCAAGTCCTTGTCTTTTCTTTTCAATCAGTCCTATTCCTGATTTAATATCAAGTTCAGATATTAATTTATTTGCTTTTTCACTTGCACAATTAAATTGATCTTTTATACTTTCTATTGTGTAGTAAATAAAGACTTTTCCATCTTCATCTATCCAGCCATTTTTATATGAAAGCCCCATTCGATTAAGCATATATGAATACAAAACTTTAGCTTCAATAGAAATGCTCTCAAAAATCTCATCTTCCATTAATACCATAGGTAACCTAATGAAGTTATACATCTCAGATTGCCTATTATAAAAATAATCAAAATTCATTCTTACCTCCTTTCTTTGAAATAACAAAAAGACGACAGAATTATTGCTTTCTATCGTCTACGGTTGTCTTATATTTATTTTTCTTCAAATTGATTTTATTGTATAGTTTAATAATTCTAATAATCCAATAACATATATACCTAATTTAGGTAATCCAAATGGACTAAATAAAAATGCTAATATTAGTGCTTCAATTACAATTTGCTTGTCTCCTTGAAAAATGCTAGCTATTCCAATTATAAAAATCAAAGTAGAAACTACGCTTAACAACGCAGTACTCAAACTTAATATGAAGGTTAAAAAAGCTATGAGCAAACTCAACACTAATCTTATCGGTAATAAAATTATTCTAATTATCCATCTCATACATACTCCTAAAAATTAAACTGGGATTCATAACAAACCCCAGTTTCATAATTAGCGTGTCCTTTAATATAATTTTGATCCTGCTGGAATATTATCATCCAGCATTATTAAGTTAAGTTTTTCTTCACCGTCATACTCACAAATTGCAGATATAATCATACCTTCTGAGTCGATTCCCATCATCTTACGAGGAGGAAGATTACAAATTGCAAGTAGTGTCTTTCCAATTAAGCTCTCTGCGCTGTAATATTCCTTAATACCAGATAAAATAACTCTTTCTTTTTCAGAACCATCATCTAATGTAAATTTCAAAAGTTTTTTTGACTTAGGAACTTCTTCGCAGTTTTTAACCTTTACAACTCTAAAATCAGATTTTGAGAAAGTTTCAAAGTCTACCATATCTTCAAATAATGGTTCAACTTTCACTTTTGAAAGGTCAATTTCTTCTGTCGTAAGTTTGTCGTAAGTTTCGTAAGTTTCTTTTGACAAACCCCCATTTTCTGCCTTTTCTAAGCCTATTGGCTTCATTGTTGGGAATATAAAACTTTAGATTTTTGCAAAGTTTTTAAGAAAATATAAGCTACACTTCCTCCAATAATTGTTGCAATTGTAAAAGAAGGCAGGTAAAAATACCAAGTTATATCGCCTGTTCCATAAAATAATTTCATAACTGGATAAGAAACAATAGCTCCAATTATTCCTGTTCCAATTATTTCCCCAACTACAGCTGCAAATAAATTTCCTTTCGATTTTCTATAAAAAATTCCAGAAAGCATAGCTCCAAAAATTTGTCCAGTTATGGCAAGAGGAGGAATTCCTAGAAAACTCATTCTCAAAAATGCAGTTATTAATCCATTTAATAGTGAATACCAAGGGCCCAAAAAAACTGAGCAAACAATATTTACAAAATGAGCCGTTGGAGCAAAACCTTCAAATCTTAAAATTGGAGAAATAACAACTCCAATAGTTACAAACATACAAAGAGTTAGCATAATAAGCAAAGAATTATTTTTTTTCATAATCTCTCCTAAACATTTATATAATCAGTAAAAACTGGAGTCATGTCAATTGCTTTTAAATCTTTTATTGCATCATCACATGACCTATTATCTGCAATTTCAAATTGCTCATCTCCCGTATCTTGAGAATTTTTTGATCTATGACCAATTGACGTATCAACTGATGCAGAAATTTTTGTTGCTGCATATTTTACTGCCAAATTTCTAAAATCACGGTCTTCTCTTGTTGAAAGAGTTATTGATGCAAATGGCAAAAATATTCTAAGAGCAAGCATGATTTGGAAAAATTTCTTATCATTTACTTCAAAAAATTTAAGCTTATCTGCCCCGTGGGTTGGTCTTATTCTTGGAAGAGAAATTGCAATTTCTGCGTGAGGATATTTTTTTTGAATTTTTTGAGCGTGAAGACCTAATTTAAATGCTTCTTCAATTGGATCATTAAGTCCAAAAAGCGTTCCAAAACCTACTCCCCTAAAGCCTGCCATCATTGCTCTTTCTTGAGTATCAATCCTATAAACCCAAGATCTTTTGTGACCGTAAGGATGGTAAAAATCATAAGTTTTTGGATTGTAAGATTCTTGAAAAACTGTAACAAAATCTGCCCCTGCTTCTTTTAATTTTTTATAATCATCTACATTTGCAGGGTAGACTTCAATTCCTATTGTTTTAAAATATTTTTTGGCTATCTCGCATGCTTTTGCAATATATTCTACTGATGAAAATTTTTGACTTTCTCCTGTTAAAATCAAAACATCTTCAATTCCAGTATCTGAAAGAGCCTTCATTTCTTCTTCAATTTCTTCAAAATTTAATTTTGCCCTTTTTATATCAGACTTTGCCCTAAAACCACAATACCTGCAAGAATTTTCACAATAATTTGCTATATAAATCGGAGAAAAAAGACAAACATTATTTCCAAAATATCTCACTCTCTTATCTTTTGCAAGCTCTCCCATTTTTTCCAAATGATTTAAAGCTTTGTCTGATAAAAGATTGTAGAAATCTTCTTCATCAAGTCTTTCTTTTTCTAAACTTCTTAGAATATCAGAATCACTTACATTTTTATTTTTTATTTTTTCGTAATTATCTAAAACTTCGGTTTTTATATGAGAATCGATTATATCCATTTCTGGAAAATAATCTGTAACTTTTTTAATATTCATCTTAATCAAAAAAATCTCTTAGTGGAGATGATGGATCAGCTCCAGATTCTAAAACTCTGCCCGGCTTTGAAAGATAAGCAAGACGACCTGCTTCAATTCCAAGTTTAAAAGCTCTTGCCATCATTGTAATATCAGAAGCACTTGCGATTCCTGTATTTGCCATAATTGCACAAGTTCCCATTTCCATTGCCTCTGCGGCTTGACTTGGAAGACCAATTCCTGCATCAACAATTACTGGAAGGTCAACTTCATCAATAATTATTTTTATAAATTCTTTTGTGACAAGTCCCTTGTTAGATCCAATTGGAGCAGCAAGTGGCATTATAGCAGTGGCTCCCGCATCTTTTAAATCTCTTGCATAATTTAAATCTGGATACATATAAGGTAGAACAACAAAACCTTCATAAGCCAAAACTTTTGTAGCCTTCAAAGTCTCTTCGTTATCTGGCAAAAGATATTTTGTATCTCTCATAATTTCAATTTTTACAAAATTTCCACAACCCATTTCCCTTGCAAGTCTTGCAATTCTAATTGCCTCATCAGCATTTCTTGCTCCAGAAGTATTTGGAATAATTGTAACGTGTTTTGGTATATAATTTAAAATATTTGCCACATCTTTTGTATTAGCTCGCCTTAGAGCGACTGTAATCATTTCACATTCTGCATTTTTTACAGCAGCATCAATTAGTTCCACAGAATATTTCCCGCTACCAAGAATAAATCTTGAATTAAATTCCTTGCCACCTAGTATAAATTTATCTTCCATAATAATCCTTCCTTATTTTTTTCAAACACTCAAGAGCCTCAAGGCTTGCCATGATTGATACATAGGCAAGATAAAGCCCATCTTTTTTTGCGTCTGATTTGAAATCACCAACCATAGTGATGTTATTTATTTTTTTTACCTTAATATCTGAAATATCTCCAAGTCCTGCCATGCCCGATGCGGTAAAAAGAAATTTATTTTCTTTTTTTGAAAAATAATCAAAGACCATAACCTTGGACTCTTTCTTGTCAAAAGCTTCAATAAAATAATCGGTTTTTTCAATAATTTCATCCATATTTTTTTCATCCAAGAACATATTTTTTGCATGAATTTTTGTAAAGGGAATAGTTTCTTCGATTATTTTTTTTGTTGCAAGGACTTTTTCTTTGTCAATATCAGAAATTTTATAATTTTGCCTGTTTAAATTCGAATATTCAACCTTATCAAAATCATACAAAAAAATTTCTCCAATGCCCGCTCTTGCCAAAATCATTGCAACATTTGAGCCAAGTCCTCCACAACCTAAAATCGAAACTTTTGCTTTTTCAAATATTTCATTGTCATTTTTATTTTGTCTTTTTAAAATTTTATCTCTTAAATCCATCAACCCCCTCCAACAAAGGAAAAAACTTCCACCTTATAGCCATCTTTTACAAGAAAATTTTTGAAATTTTCTCTTTTTACAAGTTCTTGATTGACTTCAACAGCCACAAAGTGAGGATCAAATTTATTTTCTTTTAAAAATTCATACAAAGAAATTTCATTTTCAATTTTCACTTCCTTGTAATTTATTAAAACCATATTCACCTCCTAAAAAAAGAACACAAATAGAAACCATACCCGAGGTGGTATGCCCCATTTGTGTTTTGCACATAGATTATTTGACTAACTACTATAAATTAATTTTTTATTAGGATCAAAAAAAAGACCCTAACTAGGGTCTTTAAACTTTTTTATAATCATCGCTTTCTTACGCAGGTTTTAACCTAATCAAGTTTAAAGGGTTGATGAAAATTCATCTCTCAGCTAAAAGCACCCCTAGCTATTTTTATTATAGGACAAATTTATTTAATTTGCAAAATTTTTTAACTTTCCTTATTTTTTTGAATAGCCTTACAGTATTTGAATAAATAAATAGGCGAAATTAAAGTTGCAAGACTATTATAAAATCCAAAATTTGGAATCCATGAACTTAGCTTATTTTCATTTTCTCTCATTTGAATAGTTTTACAAGGTAGGGTTGTAAAAAAAGCAAGACTTGCATAAATTAAGATTAGGTATTTTACAAAAATATTAAGATTGTACCTATCTAATAAATAATAAAGTCCCCAAGAAAAAAATCCTGCAATTAAAAAAGATAATATTCTAACAAGGATAAAAGCCTTGGAAGAATTTTTAGAATCAACATCTTGTTTTAATATAAATTTAAAATAATTTTTTAAAATATTCATCTTCCCTCCCCTTTTAGAATATCATCTTTCAAGATTTGGGACAAATCACCTTTCATCCATTGATAAATATTTTTTTGTTTGACTTAAAGACTTGTAGGCTGGTCTTATTATTTTTGAATCTTCGATTTGTTCAAGTCTGTGAGCAGCCCATCCAACTGTTCTTGCTATGGCAAAGATTGGTATATATAAATCTTTTGGAATATCTAGCATTTCATAGCAAAATCCTGAATATAAATCTACATTTGCACAAATCGGATATGGTTTTTTTAATTTTTCCATCAAAAGCCTTCCACCAATTTTTTCGATTTTTTCTATAAATTCAAAATCTTTTTGTCTATTTTTAATTTTTGAAAGCTCTCTTGCCTTTTCTTTTAATAAAACTGCCCTTGGATCTGAGATGGTATAAACCGCATGTCCCAAACCATAAATTAAACCTTTTTTATCAAAGGCCTTTTTGTCCAAAATTTTTTCCAAATATTTTTCTATTTCTTTTTCATCTTCTATATTTTTTAAATTTTCCCTAATATTTTCAAGCATTTGACTTACTTTTAAATTTGCTCCCCCATGCCTTGGCCCTTTGAGCGAACCAAGTCCTGTGGCAATGGCTGAATAGGTGTCTGTTCCTGATGATGAAACCACGTGAGTTGCAAAGGCTGAATTGTTACCTCCTCCGTGTTCTGCATGAATTATTAGCAATAAATCCAAAATTTCTGCTTCTTCTTTTTTATATTTTTGGTCGATTCTAAGCATAGAAAGTATATTTTCTGCAATTGATTTGTTTTCATCTTGATTGTGAATTACCAAAGATTTTCCATCAAAATTGTGAATTTTAACTTGGTAGGAATAAATTGCAATTATTGGCATTTTTGAAATTAAAGAAAGTGATTGTGATAGTACGTTCAAAGTATCTGTATCATCAGCCATTTCGTCATAAGAATAAAGGGCAAGCACTGACCTCATCATTATATTTACGATATTATTGCCTGGAAGATTTAGGATTGTATCTTCAAAAAATTTATTTGGCAAATTTCTTTCTTCTACTAGAATTTTTTTGAAACTTTCTAGGTCATTTTTATTTGCTAATTTATTAAAAAGCAAAAGATAAATAATTTCTTCAAAGCCAAGTCTTTTTGTATTTTTAAAATCATTTACCATACTTGTGAGGGGATAACCCCTATAATATAGTTCGCCTTTGCTTAGAATTTTTTCCCCATTTTCGATTTTATAACCGCAAACATCGCCGACTTTTGTTACTCCAACCAAAACTCCAGTCCCATTTTGATTTCTAAGTCCTCTTTTTATGGAAAATTTATCGTAGAGATTTTTATCTATTGTATTTTCTATTTTTATTTTTTTGAAAGGTCTACAAGTTTATCTTTATTCATTTTCTCCTCCCAAATTTTTGATTATTTCTTGGGTGATTTTTTCCAAACTTGCATCTCCTCCCAAATCTTTTGTATGATTTTTCTTATCTTCCATTGTTTTTTCAATAGACTTTCTTAATTTTTCGGACAAATTTCCTTCCCCAATGTCATCAAGCATAAGAGATGCTGTAAGTAAAATTGCAATTGGATTTGCCAAATTTTTTCCAGCAATATCAGGAGCAGAACCATGAACTGATTCATAAATTGCAATATTCTCTCCCTTGTTTACTCCAGGAATTAAGCCAAGTCCACCAACAAGGCCTGCTGCCAAGTCTGATAAAATATCCCCGTACAAATTTTCAGTTACTATAACGTCAAATTTGTTTGGATTTAAAACCATTTGCATGGCAGTATTATCAACCAAAAGCTCTTCAAATTCTATATCTGGGAAAGAATTTGCAATTTCACGCCCAACATTTAAAAACAAACCATCAGTAAATTTCATTATATTTGCCTTGGTAACTATGGTAACTTTTTTCCTATTAAATTTTTTTGCATATTCAAAGGCTGCCCTTATAATTCTTTCAGATTTTTTTCGTGTTATCACCTTTATTGAATGAAATTTATCATCAGAAATTTTTTCCTCAAGTCCCATATACAAATCTTCAGTATTTTCCCTAAAAATTACCATATCGACATTTTCATATTTTGTTTTTATATTTTTAATTGATTTTATTGGCCTAATATTTGCAAAAAGATCGTATTTTTTTCTAAGCTCAACATTAATTGACCTAAAACCATGTCCAATTGGGGTTGTGATTGGACCCTTAATAGCAATTTTGTTTTTTTCAATTGATTTAAAAACTTCATCTGGAATAAAGGTATTTTCTTTTTCAAAAACGCTCGCTCCAGCATTCACTTCTTCAAATTCAACCTTTGATCCCAAGGCCTTTAAAACTTTTTTCATAGAATCACAAATTTCTGGACCGATTCCATCTCCCTTTATCAAAGTTACTTTCATAATTACTCCAATTCTAAATTTTTGGCATAATTTAAATAGCCACCCATTTTTAATATTTCAATTTCTCTTTTTGAAAATTCTCCCCTAACTTTTATTTCTATATCCTTATCCAAATCTTTTAAAATAAATTCCCCGCTTTCTAAGGAATTTTCTATATTTTTTATTTGAATATTATCAAATTCAGATAATTTTTCATAGTCACTTTCACTTTCAAATTCTAATGGAAAGATTGCATTATTTATCAAATTTGACCTGTGGATTCTTGCAAAAGATTTGGCAATAACCGCTTTTACATTAAGATGCAAAGGAATTAAAGCAGCGTGCTCTCTTGATGATCCTTGACCATAATTTACACCAGCAACAATAAGACCACCAGAGTTTTTTTCGGCTCTTTTTTTGAAATCATCGATTTTTGTTGTAAAGGCAAATTCTGATAAATATTCTATATTTGACCTAAATGGCAAAAGTCTAGCGTTTGATGGACAAATATCATCAGTTGTAATTCCATCGCCCGCCTTATAAATTATTTTTGAATTTATTTCAGAAACAGGACTTGCCTTTGGAAAAGGCTTGATATTTTTTCCCTTTACAGTTTCTTTAATTCTTTTTGCTAAATCTTCTTCTCTTTTTATAAAATAAGCATCAGTATGGTCAAAAATAATATTTTCGTCAAAATCTTTTTTAAATTCAGCATCTTTTGGATTGGATATATAACCATTAAGAGCAGAAATCGCACAAGTTTCTGGACTTGCAAGATAAATTTTAGCATCAATTGTCCCAGATCTTCCCTTAAAATTTCTATTAAAAGACCTTAGAGAAATTCCACCAGCTTTTGGTGCTTGGCCCATGCCTATACAAGGCCCACAACCCGATTCCAAAATCCTCGCCCCAGCCTTAATCATTTTTGCAAGGGCCCCGTTTTCTGATAATTTTTCCAAAATTGTGGCAGAACCTGGAGAAATTACAAGAGAAACATCAGGATGAACTTTTTTTCCATCAAGAATTGATGCAACTTTCATCATATCCATATAAGATGAATTTGTACAAGATCCGATTGCAACTTGGTCGATTTTTATTTTCTCCATTTCAGAAATTTTTTGGTATTGGTCTGGAAAATGAGGTCTTGCTACAGCAGATTCAATTTCACTTAAATCAATTTCCATAACCTCATCATAAAAAGCGTCCTCGTCTGCCTCTAATTTTTTGTAATCTTCTTTCCTATTTTGGCTTTTTAAATATTTTAAAGTATTTTCATCAGATGGAAAAATTGAAGTCGTCGCCCCAAGTTCTGCTCCCATATTACAAATTGTCGCCCTGTCAGTCACTGACAAAGATTTTACACCTTCTCCAGAATATTCCATAATATATCCCGTTCCGCCTTTGACAGACAATTTTCCCAAAATATATAAAATTAAATCCTTGGCATTTACATAATCTTTCAAAGAATTTTTGAGTTTTATATTGAAAATTTTTGGCACTTTTATAAAATAAAAACCTCTTGCCATAGCAACAGCAACATCAAGTCCCCCTGCCCCAATTGCAATTTGTGCCAAAGCACCGCCCGTTGGAGTATGAGAATCAGAACCTAAAAGAGTATTGCCAACTTTTCCAAATTGTTCCAATTGAACTTGGTGGCAAATTCCACAACCAGCTTTTGAAAAAGTTATACCAAATTTATTGGCAGCAGATTTTATAAATTCATGATCGTCAGCATTTTCAAATCCTTGTTGGAGAATATTATGATCAATATATGCAAGAGAATTTTCAGTTTTTACATCCTCAATGTCCATAGCCTCAAGTTGCAAATAAGCCATAGTCCCAGTAGAATCTTGAGTTAAAGTTTGATCGATTTTAATACAAATCTCCTCGCCAGTTTTAATCTCTCCTTGTAAAAGATGGTTTTCTAAAATTTTTATAGCTAATGATTTTTTCATTTTTTACCTCTTTACTTTAATATATTATTGTAATAATTATACGCCGAAGTAAAATAATTTCCAAAAAAATATCCCCACCTAAAGTGAGGACAGACTGTTGACAAAGTATACAAATCCTCATGCTAAGAATATCATACGGAAAAAATTGATTTGATTTCAAATTTTAAAATTCGTCAAAAAACGTACTGTTTGAGCGTTAGCGAGTTTGCGTTTTTAGAATTTTGGAATTTAGAAATCAACAATTTTTGAAGTCCGATATTCGTGCTTGAGGGTTTGTCTACGCTTTGTCCCCACCTAAAGTGAGGATTTATTTATTTTATTAAATCAAAAAATTTTTTATTCGTGCTTTAGCAATTAATTCAATAAAAAATTTAACACATCTATAGCGTGGCAAAAAACTCTAAGTTTAATTTTTCTTTTATACTTGCTTTTACCTTGAGATCTCTTGTATTATTATTGCTAATAAAAAAATAAATTCATAGGAAATTTTATTTAAAAAATCCCCCATGAATTTAACTACATATTCTTAGTCTTATTAAAAGAGGCCTCAACTGCCTTTATCAATCCTGCCCTAAAATTATTTTCTTCCAAGGCCTTCACTCCTTCGATTGTAGTTCCTTTTGGGCTTGTCACCTTATCTTTTAAAAGTCCTGGATGCTCTCCTGACTCTTCCATTAATTTTGCTGATCCTATTATTGTTTGGGCGATTAATTTATAGGAAATATCTCTTTTAAGTCCACAAAGGACTGCCCCATCAGACAAGCTTTCCATAAATAAATCCACAAAAGCAGGCAGACAACCATTTACAACACTTGCTGCATCAAATTGATTTTCGTCAATTTTTATAGCCTTGCCAAAAGATGAAAAAATTTCTAAAATATTTGAAAATTCCTCATCACTAACATTTGAATTTGGACAAAGAATTGACATCCCTTCCCCAACAGATGCAGGAGTATTTGGCATAGTCATAACAATTTTTTTGTCAGATCCCAATAAATTTTCAAGTTTTTCAAGAGTAAAACCTGCAGCAATTGAAATAAATACTTTATTTTCCAACAAATCTTTTATTTCATCAATCACTTCTTTATAATAATTTGGTTTTACAGCCAAAATTACATAATCAGAATTTTCCACCACTTTTCTGTTTTCCATAATAGAAACTTCTTTATCCTTAAAAAATTCTAAATTAGATCCCCTATTAGATAAAAAAAGTTCATTTTTACCCAAAAGACCTTTGGCAATTGAAGAACCCATATTCCCAATGCCGATAACACCAATTTTCATATTTCCTCCTTATAGAAAAATATATTTTTCCTATATTTTTGTTTTATGTTTGTTTTAAATTTTTTTAATGTATTAATATAATTCTTCGTATACTTAGGGCGGAAGGAACAGGGGACTTCCGATTGTCCCCTTTTTCCTTCCCCCTAAGAACTCCCATCTTTATAACCCCTTAACCGGCCCTTGCAGGGAGCAAAATCAGAAAGAAACTTGCGTTTCTTTCGTTTTTTTAATTTCTATCTAAAATTAAATAAGAAAATAAGCCCAAAATAAATAAATTCTAAGTTCATTAAAAGAGAAAAAATAACTCACTAACGTTCAAACAATTTTTTCTCTAATAATTCACTTGAATTTATAGTTATTTTTAAATGGCAATCAATCTTCAAAAATTTGAAAGAAGCGTTAGCTTCTTACAAAACCAGCTCCATGCAATGGTCGGTTGCAGGGGGGCAAAAAAGTGGGGGTCGTTAGGGGGAGGAAAAAGGGGGAGAATCGAAACTCCCCCATTTCCTCCGCCCTAACATAACGAAGTATTAAATATATATAACAATTTATTACAAGAAAAAACCTAAATTTCTAAAATAATCTTTAAAAAGATTATTCCCTAATTTGCCCTTGCCCCAAAATCACATATTTATATGTTGTAAGCTCATTCAATCCAACTGGTCCTCTGGCGTGAAGTCTTTGGGTTGATATTCCTATTTCTGCTCCAAATCCAAATTCTGATCCGTCTGTAAATCTTGTTGAAGCATTTACATAAACGCAGGCTGAGTCCACTTCTTCTACAAATTTATTTGCTTCTTCTATTTTTTCTGTAATTATTGCATCTGAATGGCCTGTGGAATATTTGTAAATGTGATCAATTGCACAATCTATATTTTCTACTTCTTTTACTGAAAATTCATAGTCCAAATATTCTTTGCCATAATCTTTCTCACTTGCAGGACTTGCCCCCTTTATTTTTCCTATTGTATTTTTACAAGCGTGAACTTTTAATTTATATTTTTCTACAATTTTATTTAGTCCATCATAAAAACTTTGGTCGATGTCCTTGTGAACGACTAAACTTTCAATGGCATTGCACACGCCTATTCTTTGAGTTTTGCCGTTTTCAAAAATTTTTATCGCCTTTTCAATATCAGCGTACTTATCAACATACAAATGGCAATTTCCCACTCCAGTTTCAAGGGTTGGCACACTTGCATTTTTTACAACTGCATTTATAAGAGATGCTGATCCTCTTGGAATTAACAAGTCTACATATCCATTTAATTTCATAAGCTCAGTTGATGAATCCCTGCTTGTATCGTCAATTATTTGGACAATATTTTCATCAAAACCTGTGTTTTTTATTCCTTCTCTGATTGCACTTGCAATGGCAAGGGAAGAATTTATGGCTTCTTTTCCACTTCTTAAGATTATAGAATTTGAAGATTTTATGGCAAGAATTGACGCATCCAAGGTTACATTTGGCCTTGCTTCATAAATCATTGCCAAAACTCCGATTGCAACAGATTTTTTCCCAATCAAAAGTCCATTTTCAAGAGTTCTCACATCAGTCATTTTTCCAATTGGGTCAGGAAGTTTTATCATTTGATCGATTGATAAAATCATTGAGTCAATTCTACTATCATCAAGTTTTAGCCTATCAAGAAGACCTTCTGCCATATTATTAGAAAGGCCCTTGTCGTAGTCTTTTTTGTTGGCATCAAGAATATTTTTCCTGTTTTTTTCCATGGAAATTTTTATATTTTCTAAAATTTTATTTTTATCTTTTGTTGAAAGCTTTACAAAATCTTTTTTTGCTTTTTTGGAAAGCTCGCCCATTTTAGTCAATTTTTCTTTTAAAGATTGTTCCAATTTCCTCTCCTTTCACTATTCTTCTTATATTTTTCAAATCTTTCGAATTTGCAATTACCGTATCAATTCCCTTTTCCATACAAAGGTTAGCTGCATTAATTTTTGTAGCCATCCCACCAGTTCCAAGATTTGAATAAGAATCCTTGCCCATTGACCTTAATTTTTCGTCAATTTCATTAACTTCTTTGATTAATTTTGCCTCCTTATTAATTCTTGGATCATCTGTATAAAGTCCATCAATATCTGACAAAAGCATAAGCAAATCAGCATCAACCAATTTTGCAACTACAGATGATAGGGTATCATTATCCCCAAAATCAATTTCGTAAGTAGAAATCGTGTCATTTTCATTTACAATTGGAACAACTCCCATTTCCAACAAATCATTTATAGTATTTTTGGCATTAAAATTCATAACTTCGTTGGTTTCAACCATTCTTGTAAGAAGAATCTGCCCAATAGAATACCCATATTCCGCAAAAGCTTTGAGGAAAGTATTCATCAAAGTAACCTGCCCAACTGCAGCTGTGGCTTGTTTTTTGCTAATATCATTTCTAGGCCTTTTAATAGAAAGCCTGTTTGCCCCAGTTGCAATCGCACCAGATGAAACCAAAATCACCTTAATGCCCTTGTTTTCCAAATTTACAATTTCCTTAGCAAGTTCTTCGATTCTTTCAATATCAACCCCACCATTTTCGTGGCTTACAGAAGAAGAACCTACTTTTATAACTATTTTTCTCAATTCATTACTAAATTCTCTCATATTTTTCACCTCTTATATTTTATAAGAAAACACAAAAATAAGCAATTTAAAACACCCTTTGGCAGGGTGGTTTAAATAAATAAATCAGAATGTGTTCCTAATCTTAGTAAAGATAGAACCATTACATCATTAAATTTTTCATATATCAGCAAAAAATCTGGCTCTATATGACATTCTCTTGTAGAATAATATTTTCCTTTTAATGGATGGTCCTTATATTTTTCATCCAATTTTTCATCATTAGCAAGTTTTTCAATTACATCCATTAACTTTTCAATATCTCTATTTTGTTTTTTTGCAAGTTTTAAATCTTTTTTAAATTTACTTGTAAATTTAATTTTATAAATCATAATTCCAAAGCCTTTTTCAAATCATCCATATTGCTGTATGAAGGATAATTTTTATCATAGGCTATTTTTCTTCCTTCTTCGATTGCATTTTGACTTTGTTTATTAAGATTATCAAGTTTTAAATCAAAGGGAATTCCATTTTCCCTTATGCTTGCCCTCAAAAACATATTAATAGCAGTTGACATATTTAAGCCAAGCTCAGCATACAATTTTTCTGCTTTTTCCTTAATATCTTTTTCTGTTCTAATATTTAGATTTGCATTTGCCATACTATCACCTCTTACTAAGATTTTAGCATTTTTATATCACTTGTCAACACAAATCTTTACACTACCTAGACAATATCATATTTTTTATTTCAAAATAAAATTAATCCTCAAGGCACATTTGGTAAATTTTTTTCACATCTTCAGGTTTAAGTTCTACAAAACCATTTATTTTGCCGTTTTTGCCACAGGCTTTTTTGCTCATTTTGTCAAAATATTCATCGTCTATATTTATTTTTCTTAAATTTGAATCAAGTCCAAGGGTATCAAAGAAAAATTCTTTTGTTTTTTCTATAGCTTTTTTTGCAACTTCCATTTTGTCAAGATTTTTATCAATATCAAAAACATTTACTCCCAAATCATAGAATTTATGAACAGTTTTTTCACTCAAAACATATTCCATCCATCTTGGTGTCAAAATTGCAAGCCCAAGACCGTGAGTTATGTCATAGAAGGCTGAAAGTTCGTGTTCTATTGGATGAACTGTCCAAGCAGCCTTTGCAGAATTTGCAATAAAATCATTGATTGCCCAAGATGATGCCCACATAAGATTTGCCCTTGCCTCATAATTTTTTGGATCTTTCATGGCAATTGGACCATATTTTATTACAGTTTTCATCAAAGATTCCATAATTCTATCAAGCATAAACATTGAATCATCAACATTAAAATATGATTCAAAAATGTGAGATAAAATATCACTAGATCCACAAGCTGTTTGGAATTTACTTACAGAATATGTGATTTCTGGATTTAAAAATGAAACTTTTGGTCTGGTATCTTCGTGACCTGATGAAAGTTTTTCTTTTGTTTCAGGGTTTGTAATAACCCCACCATTATCCATTTCAGATCCTGTTGCAGCCATGGTAAGAACTGACAAAAGTGGAATTGCAGGGCTCATTGGTTTTCCTTTTGAAATAAATTCCCAAGGATCAAAATCTGCACAAGCACCAGCTGCCATAAATTTTGATGCATCAATTGTAGATCCACCACCAACAGCAAGAATTGCACCGATATTATTTTCCTTTATAATTTTTATACCTTCTCTTACAGAATCAATCCTAGGATTTGGTTCAATTCCAGAAAGTTCAAAAATTTCAACTCCAGAATCTTTAAGCTCTTTTATAACCTTATCATAAACTCCATTTTTCTTGATAGATCCACCACCATAAGTTATAAGCACCTTATCAGAAAATTTCTTAACTTCCTCGCCCACAAAATCAAGAGCATCTTTTCCAAAATGTATTTTTGTTGGAATATTATAAGTAAAATCTAACATAAATCCTCCTTTTTTCTCTAATAAATACTTACCCAAAACTAACCAATATAAATTTAAATTTTATACAAAAAAACTGACTCTAATTTGAGAAAAACTCAAAATAAAGTCAGTTAAAACTTTTAAAATTTACAAATTAAATTTTAATTTTTATTAATTTTTTTCAATTTCTAGCGCCTTGTTTTTCTTTTTGTTGTAATAATAAGCTGCAAGAATCATAAGGATAAGACCGATAATTGTAAATCCTATCCAAGCTCTAATACCTCTTGTAAATGGAAGAGATAATTTTCTATTTTCAATCTCAATAGGTTTTGTGCTATCAATTTCTGCCATATTATTAAATTTATAGCTATGATCTACATATTCATCGCCCTTAGTTCCTATGTGGAATGTTCTGTCTTCTTTTATCTTATCACCTATAACTATATTAGATTTGATATCTAATTCGGATTTTAGATAAAGAGATGTGCTCATTGATAATACTAAAGTCTTATTAGATTTAATATCTCCATCAGTAGTTTGATTTTCTAATTCTTTTACTAAGGAGTAAAGATCAATTGTCTTTGAAGCTTTAAGATTAGTGTTATAATCTTTTGTTAAATCTAAAGTGATTGTCTTCTTAGCAAATTCTTTATCACCATCTACTAGATAAGCTGTTATACTCAAAGGTTTCTTAGCGTTAAACTTATTATCCCAAATTTCAGCCTTGAGTGGTAGATTTGATAATGTTAATGTTGATTTTCCACTTTGATATGTTATTTCTTCGTGATTTGGATTAAATCTCAAAGTCATGTTAGTAGCATATGATTTTTGGAATACATCATTAGCCATGCTAAATCCAGTAGTCTTCTTAACATCCATTGAAGTTAAGTATTTTTCTTCTTGAACCTTGCCATCTTTTACAACAAATTCTTTGACATAGCCTTTTGGTGTTAAATAACCATCTGGTGCTTTTGTTTCTTTAAGAGCATAGTAGCCATTGGATTTTACTTTGAATTTGACTAAACCATCTTTTCCACTTGTAAGTTTATCTAATTTTGTATATCCAGTAGGTGGAGCTTCGTCAGCTTTAAAGGCATATATTGTTCCATCATTATTCTTGTATAATTTTATGCTATCATTTTTATATTGAGCATCTTTGTCTTGCTTATACAATACTTGGAATTCTGCACCTTCAAGAACACTCTTGTCAGCTGCATCAACTTTCTTAAACACAATTTCATGTTCTTTCTCGTTTACCAATTCTATTGGTACTACACCTGGTTCTTCAACATATTTTTCTTGTGTTTGTCCATTTTTATCTTTGTAGTATTCTTTTCTGAAAATATTTCCACTTTCATCTACTTTGAATTCTGCAAGTGGGCCCTCTGGTTTTACATATCCTTCAGGTGCTGTTGTTTCTTTTAATTGATATTCACCTTTTGGAAGTTTTGAATATTCAATCAATCCATCTTCACCAGTTGTAATTGGTTGACCGTAAGCATCTGGCTTTCCTTCATAATTATTTTTGTAAAGTTGGAATATTGCACCTTTTAGCGCTTCATTAGAATTGTTTATCTTCTTGAACTTAATTATATTTGAAGGGTTAACTGCTTGGATAGAAAGTTTAGCATTTCCAGTTGCTTCATTTTTGAATCCATAGACACCATCAAATCTGTCAACAAATAATTTGTCTTCATAATAAACATATCTTTGAAGAACACTTTCTGCTTGGTAAGATGATTTATCTTTACCTGAAACTCTACCTGTTACTTTAACAATGTAAGAGTCTCTAGAAGAAGTACCATTTTCAAATGGAAGCTCTAATAGTTCTCCTTTAGCCATACTTTGTCTTGATACACCATAACCTGATTTCATTATGTTGGAACTATTTTCATTAACTCCAAATGATTCTGGCATATCTTTCTTAACATCAGTATTATCGACTAATTTGTACTTAGTAATTACTACATTTTCTACATCAAGACTTGGAATATAGTAGAAGTAATTAGTACGTGCATTTTCTTTATCCCTATTGATGTAGAAGTAGTGAAGAAATTCTCCTGTTTCTTGATTATACTTAACTATTTTCGAAGTCATATTTAGATAATCATAGCCATTATTATGTTTTTCCATTTTTAGTTCATAAACGACCTTGATGTCTTTATACTGACTTGTATCCTCTCCAATTCCAAAGCCAACTTTTTGACCGCCTAAAGCTGTATCTGATTTTTTTACTTCATATAGATCTATAAAAGCAGTAAGCTTATTTGAAAAATCAATTAAAGTATAAGTGTCAGCATATTTAGTAAATGTGTAGATTATCTTTCCAGCTTCTCTGTCGTAATCGGCCTTAGCTATAGTACCTACTCCATCAGCAACTATATCCAAATTTGATACACTGTTTTCAAAAATTCCGTGTAGGTCTATATTGTCACTTGTTTTCAGTTCAAAATAATCACCAGGATTAATCTTTGTGTTTTCTGCAAGTTTGAACTTATTAGTAAATTCCATACTTTCACCATTGTGAGGATATATTTCCCCATCTTTTGTTGGTGTCTCGTATTTTGGATTTAATACCTTCATTTCAGTGGTTTCAAGAGTAATCTTATCTGATAAATTTTTTCCAGTTCTTGCAATTTCGCCAGAATATGGATCTAGACCTTCACCACCTACTGTAAAGTGCCATACTTGCTTAGTATTGATGTGTCCATCAGGAGATTCAATTTCTTCTAGTTTATAGTTACCTATCTTTAATCCTTCAAATGATAATTTACCATCTTCTCCTACTGTTTTTTCAACAGGTGTTAAACCATCTGTTAGGTTTGTAAGTCTAAACTTAGCACCTGCTGTTAATTCACCTTTGTCATTTGCAGTACCCTTTAAGGCATTTCCTTTTTCATCAACTTTATTTATCGTTACACTACCCTTACCTGGTTTTTCGTTTACGATTTTACCCATGTTCTTGGCAGTAGCACTTGTTACATAGTCTACCAACAATCCATCTTTTTCAGTGGTTGAGTCTTCTTTGATATATTGGTAAACACCATTTGCCTTGTCATATTCTAGAGAAATATATCCATTAGAAGTAGGTGTAATTTGGATTTCACTTATTTTGTAAGTGTCCTTAATAGTTTCCCCTTCTTTATTTTTTATTTCTCCTGGGAATTTGATACTTAATTCTTTCAAAGGAACTTCTATTGTATTATCTTGTGGATTTATTATCTTAGTTGTATCAAGATCCACATTCTTAGCATCTTTGAACTTTATAACTTCATTAGTTACTGGATCGTGGACTTCTAAGTTTTCAAATTTGTAAGGAGTAGTATTGCCTGGGAAATAGAATTCTACTGTATTTACATCAATAGCTTCCCCAGTTCTTGGATCTACGATTTTTTGTGATACCAAGCTTACTGTCTCAACTGAGAAGTATAGAAGTGGTCCATTTATTGGTTTATAACCCTTTGGTGCTTGAACTTCAACTAGCCTATAACGACCTGGTTCAAGTCCCCTAAATCCAAAGTAACCGTTGAAGGCTGATGATACGTAAGAGCCTTCTAATTCTTCGTAAATTCCTTCTCTTACTCTCTTTTCAAGTTTAAATACTGCTCCTTCAAGTCTTTTCTTAGTAATATCTTCTAATTTAGAAGTATCAGTTTCTTTACCGTGTTTAGAGAAAGTTATATTATACCTTTCAGCATCATTTTCTATCTCTAGTCCTTCTTGAGGAACTGTATTTTCTTTATTTGATGAATATAGAGACCTAATATTCATGCTTGTACTTATGGTACTAGATGGAGTAGCTGTTGCTATAGGAGGTACTATTCTACCAGAATTGTAAGGAATTTGTCCTATATATACCTTTTTACTTATATAATTTGCATACTTTTGACCAGCTGGTTTCTTCTTTGCCCAGTTGTTAGCTGTATCTTTATCATACTTAGCTTCTAAATACTGTCTAAGAGATTCTACACCATTTTGATAAGATGCTTTGTCTTTACCATTTTCATCATCTTTAATAGCTTTGTAACCTATTGTATCATTTTCGACATATAATTGTTGGAACTCTCTTGCACCATCGAAGAATTTAATGTCAATGTCAATCTTACCTAAATCTTCATTTGGTATATCATTTGCTGTTAATTTATAAGGATCTTTTAGGACTGGTTTATCAGTTACAGCTCCAGTTTTATCTATGAAGTTGTAATTATTGTTTATCCTTACTTCATTAGTAACATTCCTATCTATAATAGAAGTATCATAAAATCCTTCAATGTCTATATAATATACACCTGGTTCAAGATTTAGTTGGTCTTCGTCAAATCCCCAATCAAATGGTCTCCATCTTGCTGTGTTTACAACAGTTACGTTTGGAGTAGCTACGTCATAGTCATTCAAGATTTTAATCATTTGAGCTTCGTTAGGATCGCCATTTATTCCACTTATCTTATAAGTTGATCTGTAAGCAGTCTTTACACCTTCTTTGATTGTAACTGGTGGAAGTTCGGCTCTATCGATTTCTTCTCTCTTGTGTTTTGGTTTTATTTGAACGTTGACAGTTCCTTGTTTTCCTCTTGTATCAATATATACTCTTTGTATAAATGATCTAGATTCTGTATCAATGTGAGTGATTTTTGTTGCATATTTTACACCATCTTTTTCTTTTATAGAAATGTCATCAGTATTATTTTTTTCTATAAAGCTTTGTGGTGTGTCTTCTGGTCCTATATAGTTTGCAACCAATTTACCATCTTTTTCAACAACTTGGACTTTCCAAGGAGCGTTTGGCTTTCTATAACCTAATGGTGCAGCTGTTTCTTCTATTAGATAGTATCCAACTGGTAATCTAAGTGGGTTGCCATCTTTGTCCTTAAATTCTACAAGTCCATCAGCGTTTGATTTGCCTTTTACAGTTCCAAAAACTGTATCTGGATTTTGGAAATTTTCATCTGTTTTCTTGATTGTGAACAAAGCACCTTCAAGCCTATTACCACTATTTGAAGCTTTCTTGTAAATCTTTAAATCAAGACCTGTTTGCTTGTTAGTAATTTGAGCAAAACCATCAGAAGGAATTTCAATTTCGCCTTCACTAGGTCCTTCTTCTTTTTGCTTGAATGTTGCAGAAACTGTAGCGTTTGATGCTGGCATTTTGAATTTATATTTACCATCAGTATCAGCTGTCAAAGTTTGCCCATTCATTGTTACACTTTCGATTTCATATCCTTTATTTGGTTTAACAGTCAAGTTGATTTGTGTACCAGCTGTTGCAGAAGTTGGTTCAGCAGTAATTGTTCCACCTTCTTGTGGGTTTTGAACTATTACATTATAAGTTTCTGGCTCTTTTTCTTTCCAAATAGCTTTTATTGTTACATTAGCATTGATTTGTATAACATCGCCTGGTTGTTTTTCTTGTCCACTTACATTCCACGCTTTAAATTCTTTTCCAGTTGGTGCATTAAATCCATTAGCTGGCAATATATAGTTAGAACCAACATTTACTTTTTCATCTGCCATTGTGCCAGAACCTTCTCCTGGGCTAAATGAAACAGTTGCTTGTTCTGGAGCTTTGTTTCTCCATTGAGCTTGAATTGTTAAATCACTTGTTACAGTAATTCTATCTCCAGGATTTTTCTTTTCTCCATTTACTAGCCAACCATCGAATTCTTTTCCATCTGGTGCTATAAATGATGATCCTGGTAAGTCATATTGGCTACCCTCTTCAACTGTTACTGGATCCATGTGCCATTTTCCACCATTTCCATCAAATGTTATTGTGTGGTTAACAGTTGTTTTTACTACTGGAACACCAGCTTCGTTAGCATAGGATTTTTCTAACCAGCATTTGTTTTTCCATGTTCCTCTAGTATTAAAGTTATAATTTGAACCTAAACCTATTGGATAGTTTTCATTATAATTTGTTTCAACTTCTATTAAGATAGTTCCTTGGTATCTAGTGTTAATATCTGTAGTTTGAATCTTCTTGGTACCTTCTGCTGTAAATCTAACATTATTACTTATATCAGTTTTTCCAGCTATAGCATCTATATCCGAACTTTGATTTATATTAGCTAGACTTGTACCATCAGGTACTTGGAAAACTCTTGTCGTAACTTCGCTTGGACTTATATTATATTTATCATAAGCTCTATGGAATTTGATATTACGGTTTTTATTGGCATAACCTTCTTTATAGATGAATACTTGTTTATATCTATTATTAACCTTATCTATTTCAATGATTCTTGTCTCAATTAATTGACCAAATTCAGAATCAGAGACATCTTGACGCATTTCTGGTTGAGGTTGACTTGCATTGTCAACTACTTCAAATCCATTTCCAGCTCTTAATGGATTTAGTGTATCTACTAAATTTCCACTGATTTCAAGGTCGGTGTTTGCTCCTGCCATTTGTAATCTTCTCATTAGATTATTTCTGGCTGTATTTGCATTTGAGGAGACTGTTACACTTGGATTTTCTGGATTCGCAGTTTGACTATTATCTTTTATATATACTTTTCCATCACTTGCTACTCTTACTGTCCAAGTTGTATTAGGGTTTTCGTAACCTGGTGCTGGTTTTTCTTCTTCTAGTTTATATTTTCCTGGTTTTAAACCATTGAAAGAAATCATACCGTCTTTTCCAGTAGTCATAAATCTTTCGTCTTTTAATGGCTCTGGACCTGTTAGTTTGAAGACTGCTCCTGGAATTACTGTGGTTTTATCTTCTTTTAATTTTTTAAGCTTAAATCCATAAGTTTTGATGTCGTTTGTTACATCAAGTGAGTCTTCTCCTACATAAGAACCTAAGATTGTGCCCGTTGTTCCTGTTGTTGGACCTGTTGTCTTGATGGTGGATACTCTTTCATAGAAATCTGCTTTCCAATAAATTTGATTTCCATTAATCCAGTCCAAACCTGTTCCTACTCCGCCATTTTCATCTTTGTATGGAACTTTGATGTCGATTACTATTGGCTTATCTGTAGCTGGAATCCCTAATTTTAATCTATTAGGTTCGCCAACTCTGCCAGCTTCTGGTGTTTTTGTTACACTAGCTGAAATGTCTTCTGCTTTGTAGTTTGCAAGTCTTATATCAGAGATAAGTCCTTTGACTGGTTTGTCTAGCTTGAATATTTTGATGTCATTATTTTTATCAAAATTATTTTCATTAAACCAATCCATATTAGGATCATTTAGTGCTTGTCTGTGGATAGATGCAATTGTTTTATCTGCAATATTTCTTGCTTCTGGATTTATTACATATCTTTGGATAACGTAATTATCTTTTTTATTTATACCAACAATTCTTGTACCTAAGAATTGAGCGTTTTGGTTGTTGCCTGCCCAACCTGTCCATCTGTTGTCATAATTTGACCAGCCTGCTGTGTTTCTGTTTTTAACGTCAACCCATTCCACGCCTTCTTCTCCTAGGATTGATTGAACTTGTTGTCCACCTTCTGCGTTTTCAGAATAGTTGTAGATTTTTGTCTTGCCATTTTCTACTCTTAGAACCCATTTTTTGTTAAGTTTGTTGTAGCCTGTTGGTGCTTCAACTTCTTCAAGGACATAGTTTTTGTTTTCTTGTGGATCTCCATTAAATTCTACAATACCATTTTGATCTGATGTTGCTTCAAGTAAGAAATTTGGATCTTGTGGATCTGTAATTTTGAATTTTGCTCCAGGAAGTGGTCTGCCATCTCCGTCTTTTTTGTATACTCTAAAATTTTGTCCAACTGGCTTATTGGAAACTTGGATATTAATATTATTACCAGTATATAGCTGACCAGCACCTGTAATAGAGGTTTCTCTAATTCTAACGCTACCGTCATTTAAGATTGTAACTTGCCATTTTTTATTAGTAAGCCTGTAGCCTTCTGGCGCTCTGGTTTCTTCTAATGAGTACCTACCTGGTGCAATATTTTCAAAGTTTACAACTCCGTTTGCATCTGATGTTCTATAGATTACTTTTCCATTTTCATCTTTTAATGCGAAGGTTGCGTTTGGAAGTTTCTTTCCTTGATTTGCTTCGTCGTATTTTGTAAGTTTAAAAGATCCTGGAGTGTATTTGTTGTTTATTAAACCAATTACTTCTTTATAATATTTTGGTATTTCTCCGCCAGATTGATCTCCTATGGCTGTGTTGACATTAGCTTTAGATGCAAAGGCTGATGTAAGATTACCATCATTCATTAAGAAAGCTCTCCATTTTTTGTTGAACTGTTCGATGTCTGTAATCTTAAATGTTTGTTCTACTACATAACCACCCTTATCTTTTGGTTTTGGTGTTTGTATTGTTAATGGAGCCTTAGCATTTAATTTATCACTAGTTGTGATTTGATTTGGATCATATTTTATTGTTATGTCGTTTTCTCTTCTATTTAATCCTTGAGCTGGATTTATAGATTGATGAGCTAGTAAGTGGTAGATATTAGGTTCTTGTTCTGGTCTTATACCCATTGATAAAGGCATATACCTATTTAAAGGAATATCTCCTAATCTATATGTTCCATAATCTGTTCCATATACTTTTACATCATTAAGTTCATATAGAGGTTTATAACCCTTACCAGACCATTCAGCTATACGATTTGATTGAAAATCAGTTGTAATCCAGTTATATTTGACTGTTTTTGCACTATAATCAAGTCCAAGTGGGTTTAGATATGTTAGAACTGTTACATACCATTTGCCATCTTCTTTTTGATATACATCTCTAAAGTAATATGATTGGTTAGAGTCGCCTGTCTTTGAGTGGTGGCGTCCATAGTCAGCGTTTATTGTTTTGTTTAATACTGGGTTTCCACCAACATTTGCAACTCCAGGAGCTACCTTTATTGTAAATGGATATTGTCCTGTTTCTTTAGCATAGTATTTATCTGGAATTATACCTCTGAGGTTAATAGAAGCTGTAGCTGTACCTCCCTTTGAGTTTTCATTAAATACATATGTCAATAAGTTAGTATTGTAATCGAAATAAGGATCAGCAACTTCTACACCGTCTATTACTACCTTAGGAAATTCACTAAAGTATTGAGTAAAGTCGAAGTTTCTATCAAATTGAATTTCAAATCTTGTACCTGGTGCTGAATTATCTAGAGTAACATCAGCGTGGTATTTTAATGATTCATAGGAATAAGCTTCCCATACTCCTGTTTTTACACCAATATCTCCTGGTTCGTTTTCTAGATATTCAAGTCTTTGACTAACATTTGTAACAGTAGCCTTGTTTGTAGTTTCAGTTTCTTCGCCTTTTTCTATATAGTAATCACGTCCTGTTTCTGGTGTTCCATTTCCATCTTCAAACCTTGCATTGTATTTTACTTGGCCTTGTTCGTCAACTACAACTTCAAAATATACGCCATTTTTTTGGTGTCCATCTGGAGCTTGAGCTTCTTCTAGTCTATATGTTCCTGGTGGATATTTTCCGAAATCAGCTGTACCTTTATCGTCAGTAAATTTGTTGGCAAGTGTCCTTCCAGTGCTGTCTTTTAAAACAAATTCTGCACCTTGAAGTCTGTTTCTTTTACCTTCGTTATCAAATGTATCTCCAAATTTTGTAATAGTAATTGGACTTTTTGTGAATTCTTCGTTTGTTACTATTAATTGGTTAGGTTCATCTGCTCCAGTGTTTTTGCTTAATGCTACCTTTTGAGTAAGGTTTGTTTGGTTTGCTGTATCATCATTTGTCAACCAATCATAGTCTAAACTTACAGATTGTTTAGCTCCTATATTAGCTTTTACTTTTACCAAGAATCCCCAGTCATTTGCAAATCTTTCTTGTGGGAAGTAGATTTGGTAGCCAGTTTTTCCTGTGTAAGGATCTTGTTTATTTGGAGTTCCTGTAATCTTGTGATTGTTCGCAGTATTTATTACGTTATTTCCAAGCAAAGGAATATATCCATCAGCATTTTGTTCTTCCATGCTGTATTTAACGTTATTTCTAAAGCCTGGAGATACGTCATATGCTGTTACATCTGTAATATTTACACCTGGAATAGAAATATTAAGTCTTGTATTTCTATTAGTTCCGCCACCACCATTATTGCTTTCTGGTTTTAGATAAAGGTAGAATTCCAAATCGCCATTGTCAGAAATTTTTCCATAATGCATAGCATTCATATAGTCTGGCCAGTTAGGATAACCGTCGTGTTGAACAAGTTTTGTCTGATTTTTTCCTCCACCTAGTTGGATATTGTTACCATCAACGCTTATATCTCCATCTTTTGATATATTGATAGTTTTTTGTGATTGGTCTAGTTTATATCCTGCCGGAGCTTTTTCTTCTACTAAAGTGTATCTTCCAGGAATAACATTATTAAAAGTTGCCTTTCCTTGGGAGTCAGTAATTATTGATGGTTGGTTGTCGCCTAGTAATTTAAATTTTGCTCCTTCAAGTTTTTTACTTGGATCATTGCTATCAACTTTTACTACTGTAAAGGTCACAGGATTTGGTTTTGTTATATCAATAGCAGAGTTTTGGATATATTGACTCTTTGTATCGATTTGGTAGTAGTTTGCATTTTCGTTGTATTTGTAAGTTTTTCCACCTACTTCAACATTTTCTTTGTCGAATTCTTGTTCGATTTTATTTTCTCTTTTAGAAGCTTCGTGAGTTGTTCCATCAATATCCCAATATCTTGCGTTTGGAATTGTGGCAAATCTTGTGGTTTGTCCAGCAGTTCCTGCGTCTACATGAACTTCGCCTAGAGTATTATCGTTTTTATCTTTTGCGATAAATTTTTGTCCCGGCATAGTCATGCCATCCACTGGGAAGTTCCATACTTGGTCGATGTATAAATCTCTAAATTTAGAAATTCTTACACCTGATATATTGTAGTTACTTGGTTTATTTGAATTAGTTAGTTGTGTGTCTAATTTATAAACTGCAATGTTTCCTACTGCTTGTGTGCCAGCAGGGTCAGTTTCTTTTGTTGGAATAGAATCAATGTCTTTTTCATTTGCTTTTACAACCATGTTACCATTTTCGTCTAATCCATAAACAGCACTTTTACCACTTTTTACACTTTGATCGCCGTCAAGTGTTCTGTTTGCTAGTGGCATTCCACCATTTTCTTCATCTCCTGATGAGATGGCATCTGTGATTGTCCACTGAGCTTTATCATTTGCCAAAAACTTACCTTGAATTGTAGTTCTGTTATTTATTCCAACTCTTGTAGGGGTTGCTTCTTCTATTTTTTCTTTTGGATAGCCTTGGTCAAGTACAAATCTTACAGCACCAGCTTTTCCTTTTTGTTTTAGGAAAACCGATATGTCTATCATATATTTTTCTTGTTTGTTAGTAACTTTTGTGTAGAAACTGTAAGAAGCCTCTTGGGTATTATCTGTTACTTTGTGGTGCTTTGAATCAACTATTCCCAAAGCTTTTTCAAGTTGGTCAGTAGCATCAACTTTTTTGCCATTTAATAATACATTTTCAATTTCTCCAAGTCCTGATCCTTCTACTGTTGTAAAGTTTGCCACAAAGCCAAGAGCACTTAAAGATTGGTCTGCGTGAACTTTCATATTCCAATTTATTCCAACCATTTCTCCATTTTCTACAACTGGTTCTCCCGTTATATCAATTGGGACTTGATAATTTCCATGTTCATCGTCAATGATTTTGATTACATCATCTCTGTCTGGTTCTATGATAGATCCTGCTGGGTTTCCATTTTTGTCGATTTTTTGTGGGACAAGATTTTTTGGAGATTTTACTCCAAGGCCTGAAACTTTATTTGTTACTGTAAAAGTTCCCTCTTCGCCAATTGTTATCTTGTCTGTATTGTAGTCAACTTCGATGCTTAATGGTTCTTGGATATTATCATTAATATCTTTTATAATTTTATATTTTATAGAATTTGTTTTTTCTTCGTATTCTGGCTCAGCTATAATTTGTCCGTTATGCTTAACTGGTTTTAAGGTTGATGGATCATTTACTTTTAGTTTTTCATCTAAATGAATTATAAAGAATTGACCTGCTTCTATTGGACCTTGTCTATTTGATGTATCAAAACGGGTATTTATTGTGAACTTTTTATCGGCTAAGGCATTTGCGTTTGCTTTCGCTAGCTTTGGTTTTGCTGGTTCGTCTTGACCTAAAAATAACATTCTAAGTTTTGGCAACAAGCCTTTTTTCTCTGTAGTATTCTTTTCTTTTTTATCTTCACTTTTTTCTTGTGTTTGAGTTTTTTGTGAAGATTTTTCTTTTTGTTCTTCTTTTTTTGGTTCTTTTGTAGAATCTTTATTATCTTTATTTTCTGTGTTCTCTTTTGTATTTTCCTTTGATTCTACTTGGACTTCTGTATTGCTTTCCTTGTTTTCTTTTGTATCTTCTTTGTTTTTTTGTTCTTTTTTATCTTGTGAAAGATTTTCTTTATTAGAAGAAGATTTTTCATCTTGTACTTTTTCTTCTTGGCTTTGGCTTGGAGCATTTTCTTGCTCTTTTTCATCCTTAGCCTTTTGTTGTTCGGTTTGTTTTTCTTCTTTGTAAGCTTTTAATTTATTGTAATCTTCTTCTAAGGAGTTTGTATTATATAATTTTATTTTATCTTCACGAATTAGGGCAAAAAGATCCCCTTGGTTTTTGATTTTTAAATTTCCCTTTTCGTCTTTTTCGTATAATTCAAAATCAGGATCTAGGCTTGTGTATTTGATAAATTCTAAGTTAAATAATAATTTATCTTCATCAAATAATTTTTGAATTCCTTTTTCATTAAAATCAAAATCATCCATTATTTTTAAATCTATGTAGGAATAATTTTGACCGTAAATATTCTTATTTTCGTCTTCTTCAAGCTTTTCTAATTGGTCTTTTGTTACAATTTTATAGCCTTCATCTTCTTTTATGATTTCCAAATCAAGGTCAAGACCTTGGGAATTTAGCATATCTTTTACTCGCCAATATTCCTTGCTTGCCTTTTCGTTTGTATCAAAATATCCATCTTCATACAATTTTAGGTCATTTCTTTTTATAAGCCTAAATTGCGAAGTTGTATCGGGCATAGAAATTGCTATAGAAAATTTATTTTCGTCCTTTTTCTTTTTGCTTTTGTCATAAATTTCCTGTGATTTTAGGATTGAAAAATATACATCGGTATCATCTTTCATCTCCTCTAATCCCTTTATAGAATTTGGTTTTTCTTCTTCAGCTTTTGATGTGGTTGAAAAAGCTGGCAACATCACTTGTAAAACCATAAAAACAGCCATAACAAATGACATCATTTTTCTTAAAATCTTTTTCATAATAACTCCTTTTTGAAAATTCGATTTTTATTTATAATTAATATTTTTTCTTCTTTAATTAGCTTTGAAATCTAATTTTTTCAGTATAATCAATTAAAGAAATTAGTTATAATTTTTTTAAATTAAAAGTTGAAATTTCCTAATTTTTACACACTTCTAATTATAATTAATTATATAACTTTATAGTTTTTTAGTCAATCTTTTTTAGATATATTATTTAAATAAATGATTAATATAAATTTAAAATTTTGATGATTTTATTTTTTATGAAAAATTATTTTAAAAAATTTTTCAAACAAAAAAATCCTCTTAATTTTTTCAAATCAAGAGAATTTTTCAAAATTTATTTATTAAATTTTTCCAAAACCCACATATAAGATTCTTCTGTAATTTTATTCCAATAATCCCAATCGTGGTCGAATTCTTTGCCGTCTTTTTTGAATTGTGTATTTATTTCAGATTTTTCTAAGTCTTTGTTGAATTTTTCTACATCTTCAATGTTTATTTTTGAATCGCCTTCGCTTGCTCTAATATAAAAATTAATATCTTTTGTATTTTCATTTATAAAATTTGAAGGAAATTTTTCTTTATAAATTTCATCAGACCACATTTGCTTTCCATCTGAAAACGCCATATAATTTCTCCTAATAAGGCTATCTTCATCAAGTTTATCCCAAAGTGTTGGAGAAATCAAAAGAGCTTTTGAAAACAAATCTGGATTTCTTAGCGAAAGACTTGCTGCCCCGTAGCCACCTACAGAAAATCCTCCGATTGCTCTTTTTGTTTTGTTTGCATCTGTTTTATATTTTCCATCAATTTCTTTTATAAGTTCCTCTTTTATAGCTGATTCCATTTTTTTATCATAGTCGCTATCAACGAAAAATGAAGAAAATCCATCAGCAAAGACAACAATCATTTTGTTTTCTTTATCTTTCATAATTTTATCTAGCATATCTTTTGTATTTGATTTTTCAAGAATTGAAGAAGAATTTCCGCCAAAACCGTGGAGCATATATAAAACTGGATATTTTTCATCGCTTTTTTCATCATAACCATTTGGCAAATAAACTTTGTATTTCCAATTTTGTTTTAAAATTTCAGAATTTATTGACCCATCAACAACTTTTCCTTGGTCTTTTTTGTCAACATCAGATTTTTTATTTTTTCTTCGTTTGATTTATTTGAATTCTTATTAGAATATGCAATTGTAGGATCTGATGAAGGATTTTCTTTACTATTTTCATTTTTACATCCCCCAAAAATCAATCCCAAAGAAAGAATTCCTACTATTATTTTCACTTTATTTTTCATCATTAATCTCCTCAAAATAATATTGGTTTTATTATACAATATGGAAAAAAATTCTTCAATCCACAAATTTTTTCACAAATAAATGCCATATTTTTACAAGTTTAATTTAATTTGAATAAATATTTAACTTTTTAATTTATAATTTCAAAAATAAAATCTCATTATGATATAATATTTTGCCTATTAATTAATAGGCGAAAAGAGGTGATTTGATTGATCACATCCGTAATGGAAAATTTTATTTTTCCCTTGTTGGTTGGTTTGATTTTATTTTTTGTAAAAAAATATTATTCCAAAAACAAGTAAATAAAAAGACAGTAGTTGCGACCTACTGTCTTTTTTTTGTGGTGATTCCACATTTCTCACATCCGTATTCCTTGAAATTAATCAAGGGTTTTTTGACAAGAGTTTTCTTCTCTTATCTAAATTATATCACAAAGGACTTGTTTTTCAAGGTTGATGATTTTCATTTATTTATTATGATATAATATTTTTGCCTATTACTTAATAGGTGAAAGGCGGTGATAAGTTTGTTCGCCATAATATTGGAAAATTTTATTTTCCCCTTGTTGGTTGGTTTGATTTTATTTTTTGTAAAAAAATATTATTCCAAAAACAAGTGAAAGAAAAAGACAGTAGTTCGCACCTACTGTCTTTTTTTGGCGGTTGCCATGTTTGTTCACCATAATACCTTGAATAAATCAAGGATTTGTAAGAGTTTTTCTCTTAATTAGATTATATCACAAAAGCCTATTTTTTCAAGATTTTAAAATATATTTGATTGAGAATAGGGACTTTTTTGACTACAAATCTTGCAATCTCAAAACTTATATAATTTCCCAAGTAAGATTATATTATAATTATATTAATAAAAAGTAGGTATATAGAATTATTATATAACTAATTATCTTATAATAAGAAATTTTAAAATCAATGAATCGAATCAAATTTCTTACCGCTTCTTACCATTTATTGAAATCTCAACATTATATAACAATAAAAAAGTAAAAAATACAATAATTTTTTTAATTTCAAAACTTTTTCTTAACTTTTCTTACCACTTATTTAATTGTAGATTTCTCTTTTTAATTATTTTATATCATAAATGTCAATATCGTTTTGCTCTTCATATTCATAAGAACGTCCAATCCCTTTCATATAAACATCTCTATTTTCTGTATCTTCTGTCAGAGCATTTTTAATTAAACGCTTTAATTCTAAAGAATTTACAGGGGATCTTTCCATAGCCTGTAAATAAGGCATTTTATCTATTTTTTGCCAATCTACACACTTTTTAAGATTTTTTTTAAGTATTAAATCTAACCAAATCCTTGTCACTCTGCCATTTCCATCTCTAAACGGATGCGCAACATTCATTTCCACATATTTCTCAACAATTTCGTCAAATTCATTTTCTGGCATTTTCTCTATTGTTTTTAGATTGTCTTCCAAAAATAACAAAGGAGCAAATCTAAAATTGCCTTTTGCCAAATTAACGCTTCTTATTTTTCCAGCAAAGCTAAACACGTCTTGGAAAATATATTTGTGTATTTGCTGCAAACCTTTAAAAGTCCCTACTTCAAATTCATTTATAATACCTTTATCCCAAAGCTCTACAGCTCTTTTTTTACTTAAATATTCTTCTTTTTTTCTCCCCATTTTCCCTACTTTTCTGTATAGTACCCTATCATCAAAATACCAATAACTAATTTTCTCCCTCAAAATTAGCAAATGCTACTAAATGTTTCAAAATATCTATAGGTTTAATTCTTGCACTTTTTCTATCAAAAAATTGTTTTCTCCTTGTAAGCAATAACACTCAGCAGTATTAATATTTTTTATTTTCATATTTACCACATATAATTGAGATCCTAATATTTTAAATTTATTATAATTACTATACGCTTATTAAAATTATTTTTCCTTTGAATTTAAAATATTTACCTGACAAGATTTCATTGCTTCAATGGCTATTTTGTGATTTTTTTCGTTTGTTGCCTTGCACAAATCTTCTATTACTGTTACTTCTGTATTTAATAGGGCGTTTTTTATGAGTATGGCATTTGAAAGTACACAAATATCTGTGCAAATTCCTACCATATAGATATTTTCAATTTTTTCTTTTTCATTTAATTTCTTTAAATATTCTACAAGCTCATAAGATCCAAATGATGGTTTGTCAATTATTTTGTGATTTTTTGTATCAATTTTTATTTGCCAACCTTTTGAATTTTTTATGCAATGTTTTACTGGCAAATGACTTCCTTCTAGGCTTTCTAAATAATTTTCATCGTGTGTATCTCTTGTAAAAATTACTTCTCCATCAAAATTTTCTACTAAATTTTCTATAGGTTTTACAATCTTATCATTGTCTTTGTTTCCTAGCGCTCCATCTACAAAATCATTTTGCAAATCAATTACTAATAATACGTCCATATTTTCTCCTTTTTGGTATTTTTATTAGTATATAACTTATATTTTTTTAAATCAACTTAGAAAAGTCCAAAAAATAAACCTAGGTTTTATCCTAAGTTTATCTTTCTTTATATAATTTTTCTATTCCCAATAAGTCTTTTATTTTTTCTACTGAAACTTGATCTAGTGATTTTTCTTTCCAATTTGCACTTTCTTTGTCTATTATTAATGACCTTATTCCTTCTTTCATTGTTCCAGTTTTTCTTGCGTATTTTAAAATTTTTAGGTCAAGGTCAAAAACTTGGTCTTTAGTTAGGTTTTTGCAAATAAAATATTTTTCAAATTGTAAAAAAAGCATAAAAAGATTTCTTTCTTTTAAATTTTCCAATGTTTTTTTGGCAAAATCATCATCTTTATTTTCTTCTAAACTTTTTAAAATTTCTTCTATGCTTGAATGGGAAAAGTATTTTTCTATTTTTTCTTTATTTCTTGAAATTTTTGAATTACTATCTTGGGCCTTATATTTTTGTGTTTGTTTTTTTAATTCTTCTATTAATTTTTCTCCATCATATTTTTTTGATAGGGAAAATAAAATATTTAAAACTTTATCGTAATTTTTTGATTTTATATAAATATCTGCCAAATCATATTTTATTAAATCTGATGATGATAAACTTTCGCCACAAAGACCTAGATATTGTCCAAGGGCTTGAGGGAGTTTTGAAATATGTTTGCAAACCCCAACGTCTGGCACAAAACCTAATCTTGTTTCTGGCATCGCCCAATTTACGTTTTCGTCTGCAATTATAAAATCTGAATTTACGGTAAGTCCTATTCCTCCACCCATAACTATGCCAAAATAGTGGCTTATAATTGGTTTTTTGTAATCTTTTACGTACCTATCCAAAACAAATTCTTCTTCATAAAATTCGTCTTTGTTTTGGCACTTATCATTTAAAAGGTAATCGTAATAAATTGCTTTTAAATCTCCGCCTGCACAAAATCCTTTTTGGCAAATTGAATCAAATAAAATTACCTTTATTTTCTTGTTATCTTCCCATTTTTTCAAAATCTTTTCTATATCTTTTACCATTTCCATATTCAAGGAATTGATTATTTCTGGTCTGTCGAGGTAAATAATACCTACATTTTCTATAATTTTTTCTCTTATCATTTTAATCTCCTATATTTAGGATATTTTTAAAATGAAAAATGTCAAGAAATTTATACGTTAAATATTTTACAAATTATTCAGTCCCTAAGGCTTTTAATGTGTCCCCGTGAAGTTTTTCTTTTATATTTTTATCTTCTTTTACAAAATATGAATATAAAATATCAACCATAATAGAAATTGGAAATTGTGGACTTATTGCATTTCCATAGTTTAAATGTTGTAATGATGGAACAAGGATTACTTCATCGCAATAATCTTTATACAAATCTCTAACTTGTGAAGTTATAAGAACTGTTTTTGCATTTTTGTTGTGTGCTTGTGACAAAAAAAGCAAAACTTCGCTTGTATTTCCACTAATGCTAAGTCCAAAAATTAGAGAATCTTCATCGTGAAAAGCTCCTCTCATTTTCATTTGATCAGAATCTGTTATGGAATCTATATTTACTCCAATTCTCATAAATCTAAGTTCCATTTCGTTTGCTGCAAGTCCTGATGAGCCTTTTCCGCAAGCTACAACTCTGTGAGCCTTGCTTATATATTTTATTACTTTTTTAATTTGATTTTCATCGATTAGGCTGTAGGTTTTGTTCAATAATTCTTGGTAAGTATTTAAAACTTGGCTTACATTTCCATTTATATCTTCATTTTTTTCTACAAAATCTTCTCCATATTGGTAAACAAATTCTCTGTATCCCCTAAATCCACATTTTTGTGCAAATCTTGAAAGGGAGGCTTGAGATACAAATAATTTTTCTGCTATGGTTTTGCTAGAAAAATCTTCTCTTTTGTTATTGTGAATGAAAAAATCTGCTATATTTTTTTCAACTTCTGTAAAATTTTCGTAATTTGATTCTATTATTTCTACAACGGATTTATTATAATAGTCCAAAATATTCTCCTATTTTTCTTCTTCCAAATCTCTAAAATTATAATAAGCTCCCAAGATTCCTGCTTGGTTTTGGTGTTTGGCAAATTTTAAGGTCATATTGTCGAAAAACCTTTTTTCCAAATATAGGGAAATTTTTTCTTCAATTCTTTTTTTCAAATATTTTTCTTGTGCCATAATTCCACCGCCTAGTACGACTGTATCAGGATTTAACATATAAGATAAATTTGCAATTCCAAGTCCCAAAACATCACACATTTCATCAATTGCTTTTATGCAAATTTCATCGCCTTTTTTTGCATTTTCAAAAACTTTTTTTCCATCCCAAGATGATATATCTTCATTTTTTTCTTTAGCAACTTTTTCAACCAAAGTTTTTGCCGAACCTAGATTTTCAAATTTATCATTTCTAATATTAATATATCCAACTTCAAAAGCCGAACCATTTGCCCCGTGGATTATTTTTCCATCAATTATTCCACATCCTCCAATTCCTGTTCCAATTGTAAGAGTAAGACAAACTGAGCTGTCCTTTGATGCTCCAGACTTGTATTCTGCATATCCTGCACAATTCACATCATTTTCAACCTGACAAGAAAGATCAAATTTTTCTTTGATTGCCTTTTTAAAATTTATTCCTATATAATTAGGAATTAAGTCTGATGCGTGATAAATTGAGCCGTTTTTTGTATCAACTACGCCTGCTGTTGAAATACAAACTCCCATTATTTGGTCATTTTGATTTTTCTTTACAAAATTTTCTACGATTTTTATAACTTCATTTAGGATATGGTCTCCGCCTTTTTGGGCATTTGTTTCGATTTCATAATTTTCTAAAATATTTGCCTTATCATCAATTAGTCCATATTTTATAGCTGTTCCGCCAATATCTATGCTTATATATTTTTTCATAATATCTCCTTTTAAAAAATAAGAGGCAAATGCTCATCACACTGCCTCTATTATATCCTATATTTTGATTTTAAAAATTGCTTTTTTAATTTTTTGCGGATTTTTAACTTTTATGGCTGTCATATGACCATCATTAGGATAACAAATTAGAAAATCTCCCTCAGTTAAAATTACTGATGAATTTTTTTCGCCTTCCATTGCTTGATAATCATCTTCTTTTTTATAAGAACCCAAGTCCATATTATCGATAAAATTCAAATCAATTTGTTCACTTCCATCAAGCATAAGATGAAGATCGAGATAATCTTTGTGAGCTTCCCAAAATCTATTTTCAGAATTAGTTGTTTCATATTCTACGATATTTACAAAAAGTTCTTCGCCTTTTATAGGATGAGTCCCTTTTTCCATTTTTTTCATATCGTTATTTTTATAAAAATCAAAACATTCCTTAATTTTTTCACTTAAATATGAAAATTCATCTAAATTTTTTATATTTCCAAATATCATTTCAAACTCCAAATCTTAATTATAAATTGTTGTATTTTTTGGTAGTGTAATTTCTTTTCCCTTTACTTTATTGTAAATTGCTGATGCAACAAGTCCTACTACCAAAGATACTACTATTGATATAATTGAATATGACCAGAAAGAAATTTTTGCTGGATCTACGAAATATTTTACATAAATCATAACTCCACTTGCTGCAATAAAGGCTAGTGTTGCTCCAAATTTATTTGCAGTTTTTGTAAATGCTCCAAGGATAAATGTTCCTACAAGTATTCCCAAAACAAGTCCCATAAATCCATTAAACCATTCGTAAGCTGATTTTATATCTCCATTTGCCAAAATCATTGAAACGATTATTGCAAAAATTCCTACTATTAATGAAACTCTTTGACCGATTTTTGTTTGTTTTTCAAAACTCAAATCTTTATTTAAGCTTGCTTGAATATCCAAAGCCCAGCTTGATGCAACTGAATTTAATCCTGTTGAAAGTGTTGATTGGCTTGCCGCATAAATTGCTGCAAGTAAAATTCCTGTAAATCCTACTGGTAGCTCAAAAGCAATCCAAGATGCAAAAATTTGATCTTGTTGAGCTGCTGGTGGCAATGGATTTGCTTGAACTTTATAAAATACGAAAAGTCCTGTTCCTATAAGATAGAATACTGTCGCAATAAAAATTGATAGACAACCATTTGTTATCATCATTTTGTTTAATTTTTTTGTATCAGTTGTTGTTGTAAATCTTTGTACAATATCTTGACTTGAAACATAAGAGCCAATTGTGTTTAAACCTGCTCCAAATATTAGTAAAAATATTGAATCCTTAAATATATTTGCATCAAATATTGGTTCGTTTACTGCTAAAAATTTGTGATTTGTGAAAAGTTCGTTTGCAACTGCCCCAAATCCGCCGTTAATATTTGCCATTAGGTAAAATAGTCCAAAAGTTACTCCAAGAAGTAAAACTGATCCTTGGATAAAGTCTGTCCACAAAACTGATTTTAGTCCACCAGTATATGAGTAAATTATTGCTATAACTCCCATGATTATAATCAAAATATTTACATTTATTCCCATAAGTTTTGATAAAACCATACATGGAAGATACATTATAATTGACATACGACCAACTTGGTAAATTATAAACATAATAGCACCAAGAATTCTTAAACCTTTACTATCAAATCTTAATTCAAGATAGTGATAAGCTGTGTCTATATCAAGTTTACTATAAATTGGCAAGAAAAATTTTATAGTAAAAGGAATTGCTACAAGCATTCCAAGTTGTGCAAACCACATAATCCAAGTTCCTGCGTATGAATTTCCTGCAAGAGAAAGAAAGGAAATCGGACTTAAAAGTGTTGCGAAAATAGAAACTGATGTTACCCACCAAGGCACTGTTCCATCGCCTTTAAAATATTCTTTGCCCTTCATTTCTTTTTTAGAAAAATGAAGACCTGCAAACAATACTGCTGCCAAATATACAATTAATATTGCTAAATCAATTTTTGTAAATCCCTGCATTTTATTTCTCCTTAGCCTAAATATTTATTTTTTGCATCATTTATCATTTTAGCTGCTTCATTTACAACTTCCATATCAGAATCAACCAAGTTTTCAAGAGGTTTTCTAACTCCGCCTATATCTAGATCTTCATTAATTCTTAATATTTCTTTAATTACTGCATACATATTTCCACGAGCTGAGCACATTTTATAAATTATAGAATCTACAGCATATTGAATTTCTCTTGCCTTTTCTAAATCTTTATTTTTTAGACACTCATCCATTTTCAAAATTAATTCTGGCATTACACCATATGTTCCACCGATTGCTCCTTCAGCCCCAATAAGTCTTCCAGAAATAAATTGTTCATCTGGACCGTTGAAAATTATGTAATCATCTCCAGCAGCTTGTTTGAACATTTGAATATCTTGAACTGGCATTGAAGAATTTTTAACACCAATTACATTAGGATTTTTTCTCATTTCAGCAAATAATGAACCTGTCAAAGCAACTCCAGCAAGTTGTGGAATATTGTAGATTACAAAATCAGTATTTGGTGCAGCAGAAGAAATATCATTCCAGTATGACGCAATAGAATATTCTGGAAGTCTAAAATAAATTGGAGGAATAGCTGCAATAGCATCAACACCCAAACTTTCTGCGTGAGCTGCAAGCTCCATAGAATCTTTTGTATTGTTGCAAGCCACGTGAGCTATAACAGTAAGCTTACCTTTAGCCTCTTTCATTACATTTTCAAGAACAATTTTTTTATCCTCAACACTTTGGTAAATACATTCTCCAGAAGAACCATTTACATAAACACCCTTCACACCTTTTTTAATGTGATATTTTGTAAGCTCTCTTACTTTTTCTGGACTAATTTCTCCATTTTCATCATAGCAAGCATAAAATGCTGGAATAACTCCCTTATATTTGTCTAAATTTCTCATAATTTTTCCCTTCCTTTATATTTTTATTTTTTATTTTTCTAATTCATTAATTTTTTCAGCAAAATTTTTAGTTATAACTTGTGGTCTTGTAATAATTGAACCAACAACTACGCTGTAAGCACCAAGCTCAAGAACTCTCTTAGCTTTTTCAGGTGTATTAATATTTCCCTCAGCAATAACTTTGTTATTTACATTTTTTAAAATATCTCTAAGAATTTTGAAATCATTTTCTTCGATTTTATCATTTTTAGATTGGGCAGTATATCCAACCAAAGTTGTTCCAATAAAATCAAACCCAAGTTTGTCAGCATTTATAGCCTCATCAACAGTAGAACAATCAGCCATAAATAATTGATTAGGATATTTTTCCTTAACTTCCTTAAAAAATTCATCAATCCCAATTCCACCAGGTCTTAAATCTTTTGTAGCATCCATAGCAATTATTTCTGCCTTAGATGAAATCAAATCATCAACTTCTTTCATAGTTGGTGTAATATAAACTTTAGAATTTTCATAATCTTTTTTTACAATACCAATAACTGGCAAATCAACTTCATTTTTTATTTCTTTAATATCTTCGCACGTATTAGCTCTGATACCCTTTGCTCCACCTTGCTTAGCAGCTTTTGCCATCTTTCCCATTATAAATGATGAATGTAAAGGCTCATCTGGCAAGGCTTGACATGACACTATTAATTTCCCTTTAATAGAACTTATTTCCTCTATATCAACCATATCTACCTCCTTGATGGTTACAGTATATTACATCGTAAATATAATTTCAATATTTTAATTTATTTTGAAATAACTTTCACAAAATAAATCCACAAAATTCGTTTTCCCGTTTTCCAATATATGATTTTTGAATTTTACGAAATTAATTTCAGAAAAAATAATATTTTTAAAATCATTTGCTAAAAGCTGATTAAAAATTTACTCTGGTTTAAAATATTTTTTAGAAAAAAAATAAAAATTTAATATGATTTTACAAACTAATTTTTCGCAATAAAAAAACGAGATAAAATAATTATCTCGTCAGATTGTTGACAAACTAAAAAATTACTCATTTCGACCAGATAAACAACCGTTGATTTCGGTTGTTTATCCCAATTTATCGTGTGCAACGAGCGGAGAAATCTCATGGGAGCTCTCCATGCGTTCGTTTCACTCACACTAAAACACGTTTGTTTTACAAACTTTTTCGTGTTATCACACTAGTTTTATGGATGATTGTGCCAAAAGGATTAGCCTTATAAGGACAGAGAAAATAATAAAAACTTGGAAAGGAGGTAATTCTCATGTCAAATACGAAAAGAACAGGACAAACAGCCCTTTACGAGCGTTTAAGTCGAGATGATGAAATGCAAGGAGAAAGCAATTCCATCACCAATCAAAAGCAGCTGCTTGAAAGCTATGCGAAAAGAAACGGCTTTGTAAATATCTATCACTATACCGATGATACGGAGCAACAAGACTTAGAAAAGCAAATACAGTATTTTGAAAATGAAATAGAAAGCTATCATCAGAGAAAAATTGATACCGATAAATTCCTAAAAATGATAGAGAAATATATAGATATTGAGGAACTGACAGTACAAATGATAAATGAGTATATAGAAAAAGTTGTAGTCCATGAAGCCACAGGGGGAAGAAAAGGCAAAGACAGAAAACAACAAGTTGATGTGTATTTTAACTTTATAGGTAACTGTCAAGTACCACAGAAAGAGGAGATAGAAGAACTGGCTTAAAAATGTTATAATATATAACAAATTCAGTGAGATATATTAGTTAGGAGGACGAAACTATGTCAAATATATATGAGAATGTTCCTAAATTTGAAAGTGAAAAATTTTCACTTCGATTTGTAGATAAAGCTGATGTAGATGATTTACTTGAAGTTTATAGTGACAAAAATTCATTGCCATTTTTTAATAGTGATAATTGTGATGGTGATAATTTTTACTATCCAACAAAAGATAAGATGAAACAGGCTATTGATTTTTGGCTAAAATCATATCAGACAAAATGGTTCGTTCGTTGGGTTATCATTGATAAGATTTCATTAAAAGCGATTGGAACTATTGAACTGTTTAATAGAACATCAGAAGATAAGTTTAATGGAATGGGCGTACTTAGACTGGATTTGAAAAGCGAATATGAAAAAGAAGAAGTTATTAAAGAAATTTTAGAGCTTATAGTTTCGCCAACCTATGAACTATTTGATTGCGAAGAAGTTATCACTAAAGTTCCTAATTATGCCATTGAAAGAATGTCAGCTGCATCTGGAATTGGTTTTACAAAATCGGATAATTTTTTAGTAGGAACGCATGATGGATATTCATATAAAGATTATTGGACAATTCATAAATAAAAAATAGTAGATTAGCAAAAAATATAGTTAAAATTCAAGGAAACAGTAAATCAAATGGTTTACTGTTTTTTCTTTGCCCCAAAACAGAAAGAGAGGTAAGCAGAAAATGAAAAATATAGATGAAAAAATTTTAATGGCGGAAGAAGGAATTAAGCAGTTACAAAACAAAAGAAAAAAGCTCATCAGTCAGCAGAAACAGGAAGAACGAAAGAAAAGAGATATACGGCTTTATGAAAAAGGAGGAGTGTTTGAAAGTATCTTTATTGAAAGCAAGGATTTCACCAAAGATGAATTTTATCAGCTAATCACATTCCAAAATATCAAAGAAATAATCAATCAAAAAATCTTAAAAATCATAGAAAAGCGAAAAGAAAATCAAAATCAAAACACAGAAAACCAAGAGGAAGAAACGGACATAGAGGAATAATCCCTTGTTTACAAGGGCGCACTTATACACCCTAAAGGGTGTGTGCGTTCTCCAAAGGCTCTTAGCAGAGAG
>NZ_HE978532.1:367773-596948 GCF_000311745.1 Anaerococcus obesiensis ph10
CATATCAGCTAACGCTGATACAGGGGAGCTACACTCCCCTACGGAAATAAATTTCCTACCCCTTGTGTACTTCCAAAAAGAAAACCGATAAAAGCTATCCGATTTCTTTTTGGAAGTCTTATCCGTCGCCACATCAAAGTATCAGAAAAACGGAAAGGAGGTTTTTAACTATGGCGATATATCATCTTTGTATAAAGATTATCTCAAGAGGCAAAGGCAAAAGTGCAGTGGCAGCTTCCGCCTATCGAAGTGGCGAAAAGATAAAAAACAAATATGACGGAATAGTCCATGACTTTACAAGAAAAGGCGGAATAGCCCATACAGAAATTTTACTACCACAAAATGCACCGCAGGAATTTGTAAATCGTTCTGTCTTATGGAACAGTGTCGAGAAAATAGAAAAAAGTAAAAACTCACAGCTTGCAAGAGAAATTGAAATTGCCTTACCTAAAGAATTAGACAGAGAAAAACAGATTGAACTTGTACGAGAATATGTAAAAGAAAATTTTGTGAAAGTCGGTATGTGTGCCGATATTGCATTACACGATAAAAATGACGGAAACCCACACGCTCATATCCTGCTTACTATGCGATCGTTAAATGAAGATAAAACATGGGGAGCAAAATCAAAAAAGGAATATATCCTTGATGAAAATGGAGAAAAGATAAAACTCAAAAACGGCAATTACAAAACAAAAAAAATAGATACAGTAGATTGGAATGAACAAGACAAAGCAGAAGAATGGAGAAAATCATGGGCAGACATCACAAACAAATATTTGAAAGAAAATAGCATACAGGAAAAAGTAGACCATCGTTCTTATCAAAGGCAAGGTATAGAACAAATACCGACCATTCATTTAGGAGTATCAGCAACCCAAATGGAGAGGAAAGGCATAGCCACAGATAGAGGAAATATCAACCGAGAAATCAAACATCAGAATAAGATATTAAAAGAAATCGCAAGACGAATAAAAGCCTTAATGAGATGGATAAGGAGTTTAACAACAAACAAGAACAAAGATAATCCAACAGAGAACCAAGAGGATATATCTTTACAATCCACCACCTCACCAAAACAAAATGATTTAACAGATATACTCTCCATTATCATAAAAGAAAATGCAGATAACGGTAACATAGATTTAGAAAAATATATTGAAAGCTATCAATTTCTTAAAGAGAAAAACATTACATCAATATCAGAATTAAAAGAAAGCATATCAGTATTAAGAGATAAGAATTATAAGACCACAAGAGCAATAAAAGATACCGAAAAGAAAATCAATGACAAAGTAGAGCTTATCGACCAATCCGATAAATATTTGAAACATAAAGACACCTATAAAGCCTATACCAAGCTAAAGAAAAATAAACAAGATACTTTCTACAATGAACATACCGCAGAGATTATTTTATTTGAAAGTGCAAAGAAATATCTCAAAGAGCATTTAGGAGAAAGCAAGACCCTAAATATATCCAAATGGAAATCAGAAATAGGCACTTTGAGGAAAGAAAAAGATACTTTATATTCTCAAATCACAGATATACGAAAAGAAGTGGAGCAGGCTGAAAGTGTTAGAAGCTGTATAGAGAATCTACTAACAGAAAACAGAGGACTAACACAGGTTAAGAGAAATGAGTTGGACATATAATTTTAATATTAATTTATTGACACCAAAAACTGAATGTGGTATATTTATATCATAAAGATAGAAATATACCACATTAGGAGATCTATTATGAAAAGAAAATTAAATCCAGTCGGGTTTTTATCCTGTATTTCCATTATTGCGTTGATGGGGTTTATTACAAATAATCGAGGATGGTTTGGTTTTTTAGGTTTTCTTTATTATTTTAGATACTTTTGGATTATACCAGATGAATCTTTCCGAAATAATATCAAGAAATCAGCTACAGTCGCTTTTTTTGCTCAACTTTTTTCTTTAGCTCCATTATTGTTTTTAACCAAATTCTTAATAAGACACGAAAATTTTGTTCCTATATCATTTGGGATAAGCTTTTGCGTAGGGATTTTATTTTTTACCTTGACAATAGTTGTTTTGGAATGGAGGGAATCTAAAGGGATATCAAATGATTAAAAATAAGATAAAGGAATATAGGGCTAAAAATAATATGAAACAGGAAGAGTTGGCTCAAAAAGTAGGTGTAAGAAGAGAAACAATAGGGAATTTAGAAAAAGGTAGATATAATCCGTCTTTGGTACTTGCTTGGAATATAGCAAAACAGTTTAATGCTTCAATTGAAGAAATATTCACCGTAGAAGATGAGATATAAATTTATATTTTACAGAAGATAATGTAATGAGGATTCAAGAAACAGTAAATCAAAAAAGGTTTACTGTTTTTTCTTTGCCTAAAAAACGGAAAGGAGGACTTATGGAAGAAGAAAAAAGAGGAATACAAGCACCACCTAATAAACAGTTAACAATGGATCTTGGAAAGATAAAATATACTGTAAACCTACATTTCAAGCAAGGTACAGGGGAAACATACAAAGATAAAATACTAAGGCTAATCAAGAGAGAAACAGAGAAGATATAAATTTGTCAAAGAAATTTTGTTTATGTCCTTGACAAATCTTCCCAAATCAAGGCACAATCATCTAGTCGAGATGAGTTTTAGCATAATTTTATTTTTGAATTATTAAACTGACTTTGTCTGCGCTCTAACTAGATAAAATAATTATCTCGTTTACTTTTATATAATTTCTCAGCCTATTCCTCCAAGAATTGCTCCTGCTATCAAGGCTATTAGTGATGCTCCTACGTATATATATTTTGAAAGTAGAAAATAAAAATTTCCGACTGGTTTTTTTGCTCCTTGGTTTACTGCTTTTAGGGCAAATTCTTTTCCTCCTACCCACAAAAACATTATTCCTGCAAGTCCTGCTCCCAATGGACAAACATAAATTGAAATTACATCCATCCACTCTCCTACAATTTTTTGAATCAATATTGCCATTATGCAACCAAAAATATGAATTATAAGGGTTGATTTTTTTCTAGAAAAATTAAATTTTTCTTGCAAATAGGCTACTGATGATTCGTATAGATTTATAATTGAGCTAATTCCTGCAAACAAAACGCAAAGGTAAAAAATTATTCCCAAATATCTTCCAGCTGGCATAGAATTTAAAACATTTACTAAGTATATAAACATAAGTCCTGGCCCGCCTGTATCTAGAGGTGTATTTGTTGTTGCCATGGCTGGAATTATTACAAAAGATGCCATAAGGGATGCTATTGTATCAAAAATAGCTACATTTTTTGCGGATGCAATGAGATCTTCTTTTTTTGATAAATATGAGCCGTAAATTATTGTTCCAGATCCTGCTACTGATAGTGAAAAAAATGCTTGGCCAAAGGCATATATCCAAACTTTTGGATTTTTTATTAAATCTTTGTTGATGGTAAAAATATATTCGTAGCCTTTTGATGAGCCATTCATTGTTGAAATATAAATTGCAAGAAATACAAATAAAATAAAAAGTGTTGGCATCATTATTTTATTTGATTTTTCTATTCCTTTTGAAACGCCCAAAATCATAATAAAAAAACTTACAATTATGGCTATTACTATCCAAAGATTTGCCCCGCTTGCTGTTTTTGAAAAAGTTTCGCCAATTAGGTCCATATTATTTCCCATAGCTTTCAAATCTCCAGAAAAAGCCATAAAAGTATATTTAAAAATCCAAGCCATTACGCAAGTATAGCCGATAGCAAGGGCAAGCGAACCTACAACTGGAATTATTCCAAGTCTTTCTCCAATTTTTTTGTTATTGTATCTTAATTCGGTGCATTTACCAAAAGCTCTAACAGTTCCAGATTCTGTAAATCTTCCCAAAGCCATCTCGCTTATAACTCCTGTTGATGCAATTAAAATTACAAATATAAAATATGGAATTAAAAAAGTCATCCCATCATATTGAGAAACAAGAATTGGAAATCTCCAAATATTTCCCATCCCAACAGCCGAACCTATACAAGCTAAAATAAAGCCCCACTTACTTTGAAATCCATCTCTTTTTAAATTCTTTTCTTTCATAATTTACTCCTAGTATTATTATAACAGAAAATAATAATTTTTATTTTATTTTAATAAATATTAAAAAAGTAGGCAAGTAAGTTTTATAACTTTGTAAGAAAGATTAAAATTAATCCATAAAAATCCTTCCGATTTTAAAATTTATAAAGAGTTTTTATCAACAAAAAAACTCCGCCTGCTTTAAAACAGGCGAAGCTTTTTAAAATATTTTATTTCCTCTTACAAATTTTGAAACTATATCTTCATCTTTTGACAAATATACTATTCTTTCAAGTCTTTGTTTTAAGTTGAATTTATCTTCTTCTAATAATTTTTCATCATCTATTACTATAGTATCGAATTCGTAGCCTTTTTCAAATGAACCGACTTTTCCAAAAAATTCTCCTCCGCCCAAAGTTGCCATATAAAATGCTTCTTCGAGGCTTAATGGTTTTATTTTTTCGTCAACTAATCTATATCTTAATTTTGAAACTTTTATGGCATCTGCCATGGCTTTAAAAATTGATGCGTGAGTTCCTCCTGCAACATCCGAACCAAGTCCAATTTTTTGTCCTTCTCTTAGATATTTTCCTGCAGGAGCAATTCCTGATGTTAAATTTGTATTTGAATCTGGACAATGTGCAATGAAAACTTCGTTTTCTTTTATCAAATCTTGTTCATCATCATTTGAATATACACAATGAGCCATTACCGTTTTGTTGTTTTTGCCAAATAAATCAAAAATATTGTAAGCATCTCCATAAAATTTAGCCTTTGGAACTAATTCTTTTACCCATTCTATCTCTCCCAAATTTTCTGATAAGTGGGATTGGATAGGAAGATTGTACTCATCTTTTATTTTTCTTAATTTTTCAAGCAATTCATCAGTACATGATGGGATAAATCTTGGTGTTAAAATTGGATAGGTGTTTTTATATTTTCCTTTAATGGATTCTAGCCAATCAAGTGTTGCCTTTTCTGATTCATCTGCATCTTTTTCTTCAAGGTCTACTCCACCATTTCTATCCATATTAACTTTTCCAACAAATGAAACCATTTTTGACTTTTCCATCAAATCCATCAAAATTTGTGTAGATTTTACATGAAGACTTGCAAAAATTACATGTCTTGTATTTGGTCCATATTTTAAATAATCTACAAATCTTTGGTAAGATCTTTTGGCATAATCTTCGTCTTTAAATTTTGCCTCGCTTGGAAATGTGTAAGTGTTTAACCAATCCAACAATTCCAAATCCATGCCCATGCCCCTAAAATTATATTGAGGGGCGTGGATATGAAGGTCAACAAGACCTGGGCAAATTATTTTTTCTCCAAAATCTATTACTTCTATGTCTTTATATTTTTCATCTAATTTTTCGAAAACTCCCATTGATTTTCCATCTTGGCAAATTAAATAAGAATTTTCAAAACAATTTATTTCGTTTTGATTTTTGCTATAAATTATATTTCCCTTTAGGGCATAAGTTTTTGTCATTTGTCCACCTACCCTAAGGTTATAAAGGCATACCTAAATACAAAGGTAAGGGCAATTATTAGTGTTAGTGGTTTTATTTGATCTTTTTGTCCTGTAAAGAATTTTGCTATACAATATGTGATTAAGCCAAGTGCTATACCATTTGCTATTGAATATGTAAATGGCATGAAAACTATTGTACAAAATGCTGGGAGTGCATTTGTTATGTCGTTAAAATCTATGTCTTTTACGCCACTAAGCATCAAAACGCCTACAAAAATTAAAGCTGGTGCTGTAGCTTGTGCTGGGATTATTGAAATAATTGGCACAAATATTATTGATAGTAAAAATAAAAGTGCTGTTGTAAGACTTGTAAGTCCTGTTCTTCCACCTTCTGCAATACCTGCTGATGATTCTACAACTGTAGTTACTGTACTTGTTCCAACCAAAGCTCCTGCTGCAGTAGAAATTGCATCACTCATTAGAGCCTTTTTCAAATTAATAACTTCTCCTTTTTCATCAACAAGACCAGATTGTTTTGCTGCTGCAAGCAAAGTTCCAAGTGAGTCAAACATATTTACAAGTGAAAAGCTTAGAACAAGCATAGTTACAGTAAAAATTGATGTCCACATATTTTCTCCCGCAAAAAGTCCTGCGAAATCTAAATTAAAAAATGAAACTTCAAAAAAGTCATTAACTTGTGCTCCCAAATTTAAGCTTAAATTTGAAATATGAGTAAGTCCCATTGGAATACCTAAAAGAGTTGAAGCTAAAATAGAAATCAAAATTGCTCCCTTAACTTTTTTGTAAGATAAAATTGCTATTAAACAAAGTCCAATAAGTGAAAGGACTGCACCCATAACAAGTTCTACATTTGCATCAGGGCCTCTCCATTTTGCAAAATCTACAAGAGAAACCAAGGTAGCCTCATTTCCTACAACAAGACCTGCGTTTTTCAAACCAATTATGGTAATAAACAAACCAATTCCAGGTGTCATAGCAAGTTTTATAGAATCGGGAATTGCACGAATAATTGCCTCCCTAATTCCAAGAGCTGTGATTACAATAAATAATATTCCTGAGATAAAAACAATTACAAGAGCTTGGGCATAAGAATATCCCATACCAAGCATAGTAGTATAAGCAAAAAATGCACTTAGGCCCATGCCGGGAGCTTGAGCAAAAGGAAGTTTTGCATAAAAAGCAACTAAAATTGTACCAATAAAGGCACCAAGACAAGTTCCGATAAATACACCGTTTGAAATTTTTTGAGCCATTTGGCTATCACCCATAATTTCAAAAGGCGAAGACAAAACTTGAGGGTTAATTATCAACACATATGCGATAGTGATAAAAGTAGTGATTCCAGCGATAATTTCAGTTTTTACATTAGTATTATTTTCATTAAGATGAAAAAACCTATTTAGAAAACCATTTGTTTTTGAGTCCATAAGGATCCTCCTTCATAATTTTTTTCTAATTTAATAGTTATAGTTATTTTAAGATTAACTATTAATCTTTAAAAGCCATAGCCACTTATTTACGGTAAGTCGTAGAAACTCTCAACCAATTATGAGATTATATCGCTTTTAGTCAAAACTTATCATTTGTCGACAATTAAGATAACGTTTTCTGTATTATACTACATACAACATTTCTTTGTCAATAGCTTATTAGCGAAATAAAGTTATTTTTTATAAGATTTTTTCAAAATTTTGTGATTTTCTAAAAATAAAAATTAAAAATTCAAATTATTTTAAAAATGGGTAAATATCTATTGAGATTTTTAGGAGGACTTATGAAAAAGAAATTAAAAAATAAAAATTACCTAATCGGATTAATAATGTTCATTTTGACATTGATTTTTTCTTATATGGCTTATGTTGGAGTATTTTTTTTACACAAATATAAAGATATTTTAGAAATGTATGAAAATCCACTTGTACCCGACTTTTTTACTTTTTATATTTGGATTTTCATTTATATTTTTTCTCTTTTATTTTTGCTTTTGCCTTTTATTAAAAAGCTTTCAATGACAAATGAGGAAATTTATTACGAAAAATTGATGCCACTATTTATTTTTTGGAATATGGCAAATGGAATTTATGTAGTAATGGTAAACAATAATTATCTTATGCCAGCCCTTATAGGAGCAATGGCTTATGCTTTGATTTTGATTAATCTTGTAAAAACTATTGATCAAAATAAGGATTTTTCTAAAAAATACAAATATCTTATCACTCTTCCTACAGGAATTCATGCAGGATGGATTATTTTTTCGGTTTTTACAAATATAATGATGGTTCTTTTCGAAAATAGAAAAGATTCATATTCAACTTTTGCAATAATTATAAGCCTAATTTTGTTAATTCTTGCAAGTGCTGTGGTTTTGTTTGTTTTTAAAGAAAACAAAAATTCAGGCTTAATTATTGGATTTTTATTTTCCTTGATTGGAATAATAGGAAAACAAAGACCATCATCAAGTTTTCAAAATTCTAATTATATTGTATTTATTGGAGCGGTTGTTTTATTTATAATGACAAGCCTTGTCGCAATTTATATTTTTAAATTCATTAAAGAAAAGTAAAATTTAAAAATCCTAGCTTTTTTGCTAGGATTGTTTTTTTAAAAAATTTTATTATTTTAACTTCAAAACTATTCCAAAATTTCTTCTACAACTGGAATTGGATTTGTTTTTTCATTTGAGTAGGAAAATGTATTGTAAAAACTTTTTATCCATTCATCTGTTAGTTTTTCGTCGTGATAAACTGTTGCGAGAATATCGTCTTTTTTGATTTTATCGCCTTTTTTTACTTTCATTTCAAGTCCTACTGCATAATTTATATTATCTTCTTTCTTTTCACGTCCTCCTCCAAGTTTCATTGATAAAATTCCAAGATTCATGGAATGAATGTTATCAATGTAACCTTCTTTTTGGGATTTCATTTCAGTTTTAAATTTTGCTTGAGGCAAAAGGTCTGGATCTTCTATTTGTTTTACATTTCCGCCTTGGTATTCAACCATTTTCTTTAACTTTTCAAAGGCTTTTCCAGAATTTATTGCATCTTCAAGCATAGCTCTTGCTTCATTTTTATTTTTTGCAATTTTTCCTTGAACAAGCATAATCTCTCCTGCAGTCAAAACCAATTCTGTAAAATCTTTTGGCCCATTTCCTTTAACAGTTTCAATTGCCTCTTTTACTTCAAGAGCATTGCCGATTGTATTTCCCAAAGGTTGATTCATATCAGTAATCATTGCCTTGGTGTCTTTGCCAAGTTTTTTCCCTATATTTATCATTGCATTTGCTAATTTTTTGGCATCTTCAATTGTATGCATAAAAGCACCTTCTCCATATTTTACATCAAGTAAAATTGTGTCAGATCCAGATGCAAGTTTTTTACTCATTATAGATGATGCAATAAGCGGAATTGAATCGACAGTTGCTGTAACATCTCTTAGGGCATAGAGTTTTTTATCAGCAGGAACCAACTCTCCAGTTTGACCAATAATTGCAAAGCCAATTTCATTGACTTGTTTTTTAAAATCTTCTTCTTTTAAAAATACATTGAAGCCTTCAATTGATTCCAATTTATCAAGTGTTCCACCAGTATGACCCAAACCACGTCCGCTCATTTTCGCAAGTTTTAAGCCACAAGCAGAAATTATTGGGCCAAGAGCAAGAGAAGTTTTATCTCCAACCCCACCAGTAGAATGTTTGTCAGCCTTTATTCCTTTTATATCTGACAAATCAATTACATCGCCACTATTCATCATACACTCTGCAAGTTTTGCAGTTTCATGATCTGTCATTCCATTTAAAACAATAGCCATAAGAAGAGCAGAAGTTTGATAATCAGGAATTGATTCATCCGTTACACCATCAATCCAAAATTTAATTTCATCATCTGTTAATTCTTCTTTATTTTTCTTTTTTTCAATTATATCTACAAATCTCATCATATCCTCCTAATTATATATAAATACCCATTTTTCAAATTTTTGAAAAATTTATATAAATTAAGCGTTTTCTTTATCAATTAATTTTTCAATATTCTTATTAAGCCTATCAAGTTGTTTAATCATAAGCCAATTTTGTGCAAATAAAGCATTTATTCCACCACTAGCAAACATAGTAGAATTATTAAAAATAAGGTCCAAATCCTCTTTCTTAATTTCTTCTAATTCATAATAATCAACAATTTGTTCAAACGCTTTCTCATTTTTCCTATCAAAAATCGCCATGTCATCCTCCAATCTATATAATGATTTTACCCCATATAAAAAATATATATAAATTTCTTTTTATTATGATATTATTTATATAGGAGGATTTTATGATTAAAAAATTAATTAAGAATTTTAAACCTAATCTTTTTAGGGTTTTTATTTTACTAATTTTATTTTTAGCAATGGGCGGAGTATTTTTGGCAACAAATATGAGTGGAGCTGTACTTTTGATTGGAGATTTACTTTTTATTTTTGTTACCTTGCTTTTTTCAGATCATTTTGACTTGTATAAGTCCAAAAAATATAAAAATCAATTTTTAATAACCGTAGTATTTACAATTATTTTAATATTAATTTTATCTATGGTTTTGGTTTCTTTGGATATGGATGTGAATGATTTTAAAGGATTTAAATCTATTTCATTTAACTTATATATGCTAACCGGAGCTTATATTTTATCTTTACTTTACAAGGAAATCAGATACTTTTTGGATAAAAGGGCAAAAAAATAAGAGCTGTTACTCTTCATACTGTTGACAAAGTATACAAATCCTCATGCTAAGAATATCATACGGAAAAAATTGATTTGATTTCAAATTTTAAAATTCGTCAAAAAACGCACTGTTTGAGCGTTAGCGAGTTTGCGTTTTTTGAATTTTGGAATTTAGAAATCAACAATTTTTGAAGTCCGATATTCGTGCTTGAGGGTTTGTCTACGCTCTGAAGAACTTTTGCTCTTATTTTTTTAATATATCCAAAGGATTTATAGCCTGAGGGCTTATGGATAATTTGTTTTTATTATTGTAGAAAACAAAAATTGGAAAATTTGTTTTGCCTTCTTCTAAGTTTTCTGCTAGACTTTCTAGGAAAAATTTCAAATCTTTTTTGTTTATATTTTTCTTTTCTTTTTCTAGCCAAAATGGGGATAGGGGTTTTATTTCTTCTATATCAAGAAGGATTCCTACTTCATATTCCCTATTTAAAAAACTTGCCCCAAAGGCATAGATTCCATTTTCGTGGTCTTCTTTTTGGTCAAACTTTAAATTTTTTGGAAGATTTATTACATCTATTTCCATTACATTTGTAATTTCCCCCATTTATTTTTTCAAAATTTTCTAAAATTTTATCTTTTTCTAATTGTTTTTTTACTAGATTGTAGTATTTTCTATTTTTTAACATGATCCCTCCTAATTTTGTAAATCCAAAACTGCATTTGCCATAACTTCTACTGCGGGCTTTATTGCCTTATCTGAGCAGTAGAAATTTTTGCTGTGGAGGGCTTCTTTTTTGTGATTTTCTTCTCCACTTCCAAACCAATAGAAAAATCCTGGGACTTTTTCCATATAAAAGGCAAAATCTTCACTTGCCATGGTTTGTCCTTCTTTTATTATATTTTCTTCTCCCAAAATTTTTTCTGCTGATTTTAAAACTTTTTCATACATTTCTTCTGGGTTATAGACTAGGGGAATTTTTTCTGTGTATTTTATTTCGTACTTACACTCATAGGCACAGGCTATATTTTTTACTATTTCTTCCATTCTTTTTACTGATTTTTCCAAAGATTTTTCTGAAAGTGATCTGATTGTTGCAGACAGATGAGTCCTATCTACAACTAGATTGTTTTCTGAGCCTCCATTTATAGAATTTACGGATAAAACTGCAGAGTCAAATGGATTTGTGTTTCTTGAAATAATTGTTTGAAGGGCCATTACTATATTTGAAGCACAGACAATCGGGTCAATGTTTAAATGTGGCATAGATCCGTGTTGGCCTTTTCCAATAATTTCAATTTTAAAATTGACCTTTGTGCTCATAAGAGGGCCTTTTTTTATTATCGCCTTGCCATAATCAATTTCTGGCCAATTGTGAAGGCCCAAAATCTTGTCAATTTTTACTTTTTCAAAAAGTCCCTTGTCCAAATATTCCTTGGCTCCTGTCGTTATTTCTTCTGATTTTTGGAAAATAAAAACCACATCGCCATTTAATTTTTCCTTATTTTTTGATAAAAGTTTAGCTATAGCAAGGACAACCGATGTGTGATAATCGTGGCCACAAGCGTGCATGATCTTATCATTTTTTGATTTGTAGGAAATTTCTGTTTCTTCCTTTTGTAAAAGAGCGTCAATATCTGCCCTAAGACCAATAACTTCTCCATTTTTTCCAGTATTAAGCCTTGCAATCAAACCAGTTTCTATTGGAAAATCTATAATTTCTATTCCATCAATTTTTTCCAGAAAGTCCCTTATAATTTTTGTTGTCCTAAATTCATTTTCAGAAACTTCTGGGTGCATGTGAATATCGTGTCTAATTTTTATTATTTCTTCTAAATCTTCTTTCGAAATTTCAAGCATTATTTGTTTAATAGTCCTCCCTCTCCAAGTTCAATAAAATCTTCTTTTTTAAGGTCGATTTTTGCAAAAATTCTTGGCAAGAATATGTCAAAACTTGTAAATTTTGAATGCATACTTGCTCCTGGAACCCCAAGTAAATAAGTTTTCCCCTTCATACCAAGAGTGAGCATATTTCCTGGTTGAACTGGCATTCCTTGGATAATAAATTTATCAGATAAATCTTTTATGGTTGATGGAGTTATATCGTCAGGATCCACGCTCATTCCACCAGAAAATATAACAAGGTCAGCGTCTTCTTCTAGATATTTTTTACAAACTTTTTCTATATATTCTTTGTCATCTGGACATTTTTCAATTCCAAGAAGCTCATGGTTAAAGTGGGATAATTTTTCCCTAACTACAGGCTCAAACATATCTTTTATTCTTCCTGTAAAAACTTCATTTCCCGTAATAATTACTCCAACTTTTAATTTTTGAAATTTTTTCACTTCAAAGATTGGCTCATATTTTTTTGCAATTTTTTTAATATTTTGAACCTGGTCTTCTTCGGTAAAAAGAGGAACAATCCTTCCTCCAACCAAATTATCTCCCTCATTTACAATTGAATATGAAGGAATAGTTGCAAAGGTGTAATCTCCTTCCATATTTAGATCAAAAAGTCCCTTTCTGTTTATCACAAAAAGTCCATAGGTCTTGCTTTTAAAGCCAATTTTTCCTTCTGATGGATTTGAATAGGAAATATTTTCTCCAATCAAATCATCTGCAACTTCTCTTATTGCATCTTCTTCGTGGACAAAACCTTTGTCAAGCTCTCCCACAAATATATTCTCTTTTCCAATATCTTTTAATTTTTCTATATCTTCTTTTTGGATTACATGGCCTCTTTTAAAAAGCACACCCTTAAAGCCACTTGCTTTTATTCCAGTTAAATCATGAAAAAGCACATGCCCAACTGCATCTTCTACTTTTATTTTTTTTAGCATAAATTCTCCTGTTTATAAATTTTTCCAAAAAATTACAAACCATTAAATATTTAATGGTTTGTATTTTTTTTAATTTTCTATTACTTTATTATTTTTAATTGAAATCATCAAGGATAGAATTGAAATTGCAATTTCCTCAACACTTCCATCGTCAATATCATAACCTACTGGAGCGTGAACTTTTTTAAGTAAATCTTCACTTACTCCTTTTTCTTTCAAATTATCAAAAACTCTTTTTACTTTTCTTTTTGAACCAATCATACCTAGGAATTTATAATCTTTGTCGATTACATTTTCCAAAACTTCCTCATCATAATCTGGTGTGCAGATTAAAATGTAGGTATTTTTGTTAAATTTATAGGTTGAAGCAAAATCTTTTGGATTTGAAATTACAAATTCTCTTATATTTTCCAAATCTTTTTTGTCTTCGAAATCTTCTCTTTGGTCAACTACGGTCACGTCAAAATTTGTATTTACAGCAACTCTTGCAAGCTTTTGTCCAACATGACCTGCCCCAAAAATAATCAAACTGGGATTTGCCCTAAAAATTTTGATATACCCCTTATTTCTTCCCCCACAAGACATTTTCACTTCTTGTTTTTCATTTAAAGTATAATCAAAAGATTTTTCTTCGTCATCTTCTAGAGCTTTTTTTGCTTGTTTAATAAGATCAAACTCTATAGGACCTCCGCCGATTGTTCCAGAAATTTCTCCATTTTCAAAAACTGCCATAGAAGAATTGTCCTTGCCGGGAGCTGAACCCTTGGTTTCTGTAAGAATTACCAAGGCAACATTTTCTCCCCCATCAAGTTTTTCTACAATTTTTTTAAGAATTTGTATATCCATTTTCAATTCTCCTTTTTCCTATAAGAATAGCATCAAGGCATCCTCCACCAATAAGCCTTGCCTTATCAGAAATAGTTTTTGCATTTTTTGGAATAACTCTTGGATCAACATCTCCAATTTTTAAACCCTTTGTAACAAAAGAGCCATTTCCAATCATGCCCCTAACCATTCCATCAAGTTGTGATTTTATTTCTTTTCCATTTACAAGAGCGACAACTTGGTCTTTTTTTACAACAGAACCAATATCTTCTATAACTTGGATTTGTCCATCGTCTACTGCTCTTAAAATTCTTTCACTTGTAAAGCCTTTAATATTTCCAGGAATTCCTGTATTTTTTTCTGCAAAACCTTCAAAAATTAACCTACCAAGGTCATGGCCCCTGTTTGTTTCAATTACATAATCAACATCAACTCCTGCCTCATAACCAGGTCCAAGAGCGATTGTAATATCAGCCATATTTTTATTTGTTCCAATATTTTTTTTGGCAAGAGTTCCATCAACCACAGCCATAGGTTTTAATTCTTCTAAAATTTCAGCCTTTGGGTCAACAAAAACTGGAACTACATTTTCATCCCAGGCTTTTTTAATTTGTTCAAGACTTTCAACTTTTCTTGCAGTAAAATCTTCAATTTGCACTTCTCCATCAAAAATTGCTTGGGCAGTTGAAACATATCTTCTTATACAAAGAGGTTTTTCCATCTCCAAAACCAAAACCTTAAAACCAGTTCTAAATAATTTTTGGATAGAACCAGTTGCAACATCGCCACCGCCCCTAAAAACTACAATATTATTTAGAGGCATCTTCTAATTCCTCCAAATTTTTGTAGGTATCAATATCCCACAATTCTTTAATATCGTCAATTTTAACTTCATTTTTATTATCATCCTTAACCAAAATCATTCCGCCTTGGTCAAAATCTAAAGACAAAAGACCTTCCCTGTATTCTGGTGAAAATATTACAGGAGCTCCCCTTCTTTTTTCAGTTCTTGGATAGGTAATCAATTGATTTTCCTTATATTTTTCAATTAATTTATTAACAGTTTCAACTTTTAATAATGGTTGGTCAGCTACAAAAAACATCATAGCAGAATCCTTATCACAATTTAAAACTCCAAGCTTAATTGATGCAGATTTGCCAACTTCGTTGTTGTCGTTGAAAATCGCCTTAAATCCTCTTTTTTTGCCAGATTCAAGAATTTCATCATAAGATGAAACAAGGATAACATCATCAAAATCAATTTCTTCTACCAAATCAAGAACCCATTCATAAAGTTTGTCGCCCTTAAAATCAAGTAAAAGTTTGTTTTCTCCCATTCTTCTAGAAAGTCCAGACGCCATAACAATTGCACTAATTTTCATAATATTTCTCCTTTAAAATTGATCCATAAAAATATTTCAAATTTATTTTCTCTCTTAAATAACTTATTACCCCTTTTGCCTGATTTTTCTCAAAAATACTATCAGCTTGGTTAAAGAAAATAAATTTTTCTCCGCAAAAATCTCCGAAAATTCCAGATTTTATAAGTTTTTCAAAAACTTCTTCATCTACAATATCACTTTTTATATTCTCCCTAAATTCATCAAAATTATAAATGAAATCAGGAGAAATTTCTTTTCCATAAACTTTTATAGAAAAAATTCCAACAAGTTTATCTGTAAAATCATAAATAACTGGTTCATATTCTTTCCAAAATTTTAGGGGAAGATTTCTACATCCATCTGCTTCTATTATAATATAATCAAAGTCTTTTTTTATAGTTTTTAAATTATTTTCTCCAATAGACTTTAATTTATTAACTCCATCAAGCTTTTGGCCAATTCCTACAATCTTATTTTTAAAATCTTTTTTTATATAATCATCAAAAGATAAAAAAAGTTCGTCGACTTGGTCTTTTTCTGGAACTTTTATTTTTGTAGAACTAGTAATTAAAACTGAACCTTTTTTCTTTAAAATATTTGCAAGATAAAACATAAGAGAAGTCTTGCCACCAGATCCTGTGATAGAAATCACATCATTTTTTTTGATTTTTAAAATCTCATCTAAATTTTTTTCCATAATAAAATAAATTAAAGGACTGTGAAAGACAATTTTTAAAAAAGCAGAAAATCGAAATGCTAAGAATATCATGCGGAAAAAATTGTTTTGATTTCAAATTTAAAACTTCGTCCAAAATCGCACTGTTTGAGGGCGTCGCCAGAGTTTGCGATTTTAGAAGTTTTAAATTTAGAAATCATCAATTTTTGTAGTCCGATATTCGTGCATGTCGATTTATCTACTTAATTAAAGTGTGAAATTCACAATCCTTTATTCTCCTATTTTTTTATAATTTTCTTTTTATTTTTACTATAAGCTGTATCTCTTAATGGAAGCTCTAATCTTAAATCGTGGTCTTTTGCATAATATGCTCCTTGAACTGCTGGTGCTGTTGGAATTGTTGCAATTTCTCCAATTCCTTTTGCTCCGTAAGCAAGGTCTAATAATTCATCTTTTTCAATTAAAATTGTATGAATATTTGGAGCATCTGGTGCTTTCCACAAGCCCATTGTTCCATATTTTGCTTTTAAAACAGAATTTTGAACTTTCAAATCTTCTGTTAAAGCATAACCAAGACTCATTATAACTCCACCTTCGATTTGGCCTTCAATTGTTGTAGGATTTACAACTTTTCCAGAATCGTGAGCAGCATAAACATCTGTAACTTTTCCATCATCATCTAAAATTGCAACATGGGCTGCAAAGCCGTAAGCGATATGTGATTTTGGATTTGGTTTATCAGAGCCAAGCGGATCTGTTGGATCATCATATTCGTAAAAATATTCTTTTTTATCAAGCTCTTCAAGGCTATGGTTTTCTAAATCTTTTGCAAGTTGTTCAGCACATTTTTTTGCAGCCTCACCAGTTATAAGGGTATGTCTTGAACCTGATGTTGTTCCAGAATCTGGACTTGTTAAAGTGCTTGGTGGCATAACTTTTATTTTGTGATATGGAAGTCCTGTTGCCTTTCCAACCATTTGTAAAATAATTGTACCAACACCTTGACCTATACAAGTTGCTCCAGAAAATACTCTTACAAAATCTTTTTCAACAACAATTTTTACCCTACCAATATCTTTTAGTCCAACACCAACTCCGGCATTTTTCATAGCAACTGCAATTCCTGCGTGATCTTTATTTTTTTCATAAATATCTTTTACAGCCTCAAGACATTCAACCATTGCAGTAGATCTATCAGCAATTTGTCCGTTTGGAAGAACTTCGCCTGGTTTTATTGCATTTCTATACCTAATTTCCCATGGAGAAATTCCAACTTTTTCTGCTAAAATATTTATGTTTGATTCCATTGCAAAATTTGATTGGCAAACTCCAAATCCTCTAAAAGCTCCTGCTGTAGGATTGTTTGTATAATATCCGTAGCCTTTTATATCTGTATTTTGATAATTGTAAGGACCTACTGAGTGAGTACAAGCTCTTTCCAAAACTGGTCCACAAAGTGAAGCATAAGCTCCTGTATCAAAATAAATTTCACATTCCATTCCTTGGAAAATTCCATTTTCATCACAGCCGATTGTAAATGTTCCTTCCATTGGGTGGCGTTTTGGATGCCATCTTAATGATTCATCTCTTGTAAATTTATGTTTAACTGGTCTTTTGAAAAGATAAGCTGCAAGAGCTGCTGGTGGCTGAACACTCATGTCTTCTTTTCCACCAAATCCTCCGCCGACAAATGGATTTACTACGACAATTCTTTCTGGAGTATCTTCCCAATCAAACATAATTGACAATTCTCTTCTTGTATCATAAACTGATTGGTCGGATGAATAAACTCTTACTCCATCCTTGTATGGTTCTGCCACACAACATTCTGGTTCAAGAAAAGCGTGTTCACCAAGTGGAGTTTTGTAAGTAAAGGTTGCTGTATATTTTGAATTTTCCAAAGCTTTTTTTGCATCTCCACGAGAAACATGTCTTTGTTGGCAAAGATTGTCAACGCCTTCGTGAACTTGTGGGGCATCTTCTGCCATAGCATCTTTGATTGAACTAACAGGTTCTAATTCTTCAAGCTCAACTTTTACAAGTTTTTTTGCTTTTTCCAAAGTTTTTTCATCTTCTGCAACTACAAAACAAAATGCATCTGCAAGGGAAGCTGTTGTTTGTCCAACATCAATAAATACCGGCCAATCTCTTTGGATGTGTCCAACTTTTTGTACTGGCAAATCTTTTGCAGTAAGAACTCCAACAACTCCATCAAGTTTTTCGGCTTCGCTTGTATCTAAACTTAAAAGCCTTGCTCTTGGAAATTTACTTCTTACACAAGAACCATAAGTCATATTTGGAAGTTCTATATCATCTGCATAAGTTCCTGTTCCAAGAATTTTTTCTTTTGCATCAATTCTGTCGGCTCTTGCTCCAACAAAAGCATCACTTTCTTCGTCTTTTATTTCTTCTTCGCCTCTTAAAATTTTTCCAGCTAAAGTTATTCCATCAACGATTTTTTTGTAGCCTGTGCACCTACAAATATTTCCCTTGATAGCTTCTCTAATTTCTTTTTCTGTAGGATTTGGATTTTGTCTAATTAAACTTGCTCCACTCATAACCATTCCAGGAATACAAAAACCGCATTGGACAGCTCCTGCCTTAGTAAAGGCGTATGTAAAGGCATCTTTTTCTTTTTGAGATAGACCTTCGTTTGTTATAATTTCTTCTCCATTAAGTTTTGATAGCCTAACTATACAAGATTTTTTGTGAATATCTCCAACTATAACTGTACAAGTTCCACAAGCTCCTTGGCTACAACCATCTTTAACAGAAAATAATTTTAAGTCATCTCTAAGAAATCTTAATAAAGATTTATCTTCGTATGTTTCATAAGTTTTCCCATTAACTTTTATAATAAAGGGATCCTGTCCTTGTATTTTTTTCCTATTAAAATCGTATCTTTATTTGTCATCATATTTCCTTATCTAATTTTCTTTTTATAAATTTGCCCATGCCTTTTTTTCCATAATATCCATTTTTATCCAAAATAATTTTTCCTTTTGCTATTACTGTATCAACTTTTACATCTGTTTTGTATCCTTCATAGCTTGTATAATCACATTTTGAATGTCTGTTTTCTTCTTTTATTGTGTAGGAAATTTTGGAAAATATCCCTATGTCTGCGTCTTTTTTTCTTTTATACTTCCTTTTTTATTTGAAAATCCAAAGATTTCTGCTGGATTTTTGCACAAAAGATTTGTTAATTTACTTAATGGAATATTTCTTTTTAAGCCTTCAGTCAAAACCACTTCCATTCTTTCTTCAACTCCAGGAATTCCTCCTGGCGCTTTTGTAAAATCATCAGCGTAAGGTTTTTTTTCGCTCTCATATATAAATGGACAATGGTCAGTTGCTATTACATCCACATCTTCATTTTTTATTCCCTCCCACAAGGCTTCTATGTCTGATTTTTTTCTAAGGGGAGGTGCACAAATATATTTAACCGCTTCTTCGTTTGGATTGTCCATATATTTACTTTCATCATAAGTTAAATATTGGGTGCATGTTTCGCAATAAATATTTTTAAGTCCTCTGGCTCTTGCTGCTTTTATTTCATCAAGTCCTTGTTTGGTTGATGTGTGAACTATATATAATTTTGGATCATTTGCTACTTTTGAAAGATAGGCAAGTCTATTTATTGTTTCTGCTTCGCTTTCATTTGGTCTTGTAAGGGCATGGTATTTTGGAGAAAGATTACCAGCTTCTATCGCCTCTTTTCTCAATTCTTTTATGAGCCCATCGTTTTCACAATGAACACAAACTATTGTCCCAACTTCTTTTGCTTTTTTCAAAACTCTTAGGATTTCATCATCTTCAAGTTTTCCTGCATAAGTTGAATAGATTTTAATGGATGGGATTCCCTCATCCATTAAATCTTCTATTTCTTCAATCAAATCATCATTGACCTCATACATTGCTCCGTGAAAAGAATAATCTATAACAGCTTTTCCGTCTGCAATATCGTGGTAATGGTCTATTAATTTGTGAAGGCTTGCTCCTTTTTCTAAGGCTCCTATGTGATCACAAATGGTAGTTGTAGCTCCATAACTTGCTGCTATTGTTCCTGTATGAAAATCATCACAAGCAACAAATTTTCCCAAATCCAAAGACATGTGGGTGTGAACGTCTACTCCACCTGCCGTAACTATTTTATCTTTGGCATCAATAATTTTTTCAGCACTTAGGTTTAAATTTTTGCCAATTTTTTGGATTTTTTCATCTTCTATATAAATATCTAAATTTTCTATTTTTTCATCTAGAACCACAGTTCCATTTTTAATCAATATAGACACGCCTTCACCTGCTTTTTACATATAATCTTTTTTATCTTCTTCTTTGATTTGATTTACTACATGTTCTTCTAGTTGTTCAAAACCATTTTCAATATTATTTGCTTTTTGAACTGCAAGCAAGATATTTTCATAGCCTGTACACCTACACATATGATTTGCTAATTCTTTTCTAAGCTCATCAATTGTATAATATTTTCCTCTTGCAATTATTTCTGTTGCTGAAACTATAAAACCTGGTGTACAAAAACCACATTGAACTGCTGCCTCATCTACAAAAGCTTGTTGGATAATTGATAGTGATCCGTCTGATGCAGTTAGTCCTTCAGTTGTCCAAATATCTTTTCCTTCTGCCCAAATTGCAAGATAGATACATGAATTGAAAGTTTCACCATCAATTATAACTGCACAAGCTCCACATTCTCCAACTTCGCATCCTTTTTTTACACTTGTTAGGGCAAATTCATTTCTTAAAAAATCTGTAAGTGACGCTCTCACATCAACCATTTTTGTAACCCTTATTCCATTTATCCTACATTTTATAACCTTATATTGAGGTTCGTAATGTAGTTTTTCTTCTGGCTTTGGGCCATATGGTCCATATTCTCTGCTATGCATTTAATCCCTCCTCGTGTTCTTTTCTAATTTCTTTTAAACATCTTGTTGTTATTTCATAAAGTATTTGTGTTCTTAGGGCTTTTGATGCTCTCCAAGAATCTCTTGGTGATAGTTCATCAAGGGCTTTTTTTGCAAAAACATTTATATTATTATCTGTTAATTTTCTTCCTACTAAAGATTTTTCAGCTTCATTGGCTCTAACCGGAATAGCTGCTGCAACTCCGTATGCAACCCTTACTTCTTCTACATTTCCATCTTCATCAAATTTTACATTTGCTGATGCAGCTGAAGTTGCTATATCCATAGCATTTCTCATTGCATATTTAAAATAATGTCCGTAATGATTTTCATAGGATTCTTTCTTAAACTTTATTGCTGTAACAATTTCAGTTTCTCTTATATCAACTGTTGCATATTTTATATAAAAATCTTTTACAGGAACATCTCTAAAACCATTTTCGCCTTTTAATTCAATTATAGCATCATATGCCATAACTGTTGTACAAGAATCTGCTGATGGAGCAGCGTTACAAATATTTCCACCGATTGTAGCAATATTTCTAAGTTGAGGTCCACCTGCAGTATCAACTGCTTCTCCCAAAGTTTTTAAGTGTTTTTGAATTATTGGATCATTTGTAATATGGGTAAAGCTGGTTAAAGATCCTACTCTAATTGTTCCATCTTCTTCCATCTTAACTCCCCTAAGCTCATCTATAAGATAAAGTGAAATAAGCTCAAGTCCTGCCATTTTTCCTTCTCTGATTTTGACCAAAACATCAGAACCACCAGCTATATATCTTGCTTCAGGATGTTCTTTTTTTAATTTTATAGCCTCGTCAATTGTATAGGCTTCATAAATTCTTTTTACATCATACATATTTTTTCTCCTTTAAGCATCATATTCCATGTCTTTTTCATAATCATTTTCTATTAGTCCAGCTTCTTTGAAAAGTGGGAACAAAACGTGTGGTGTCATTGGACATTTATTTACTCCTACTCCAGTTGCATTTAAAATTGCATTTCTTATTGCTGGAGCTGGAGAACAAGTTGGTGGTTCACCAAGTGATTTTGTATTATATGGTGAAACTGGTGATGGGTTTTCTATAAAATATGCTTCAAAGTGTGGGTGATCCATGGTTGTAGATAATTTATAATCAAGAAGGTTATCATTTAAAATTTTTCCCTTATCATTATATTTTAATTCTTCTGATAAAGCATATCCTACTGCCATACTCATTCCACCGTGAGCTTGAGCTTCAGCAAGTCTAGGATTTATAAGTCTACCACAATCGTGAACATTTATAAGTCTTAGAAGTTTAACTTTTCCAAGTGAAATATCAACTTCAACTTCTGCAAATGAACAACCAAATGAGAAAGCATTATTTCTTATTGTATAAGTTTCTTCAGCAGAAATATGTTCACTATCACGAGTATTATACAAGGCTTCTGTAGCAAGTTCTCCTAAAGACAATAATGGCTTGTTAGTTATTTTATTTATTATCATACTATCAACAAGATCAAGATTGTGTGGAGTATATTCCAAAATTTTACTTGCCCTATCTAATATTTTTTCTTTAAATACTCTAGCAGTATTTGTGATAGAAAAACTTGAAACAAAAGTTTGTCTTGAAGCATAAGCTCCCAAACCAAATGGAGTTACATCTGTATCTTGAGTTGAAACTATATGAACATCTTCCATTTTTACACCAACAGCATCCGCTGCCATTTGTGAAAATGCTGTATCTCCACCTTGGCCGATTTCAGTTTCTCCAAGTTGCAATTGAACTGAACCATCTTGGTTTAAAACCATCCTACAAGAAGATGATTCTAGTGAAATTGGATAAACTGCTGTGTTATACCAAAATGCAGCAAGACCAATTCCTCTTCTTATATTTCCAGTTTGATTTTTATATTCTTCTATCTTTTTATCATAATCAATTGCTTTTCTTCCAACAGAAATTGCTTCTCTGAAAGAATCGTAGTAGTTTTCATTTCTTGAAAATCCATCGATAAAGCCTTTTTGCATAATATTTTGCATTCTTAATTCTAATGGATCCATATCTAAAGCTTTAGCAACATCATCAAGGTGAGATTCAAAAGCAAACATAGTTTGTGGAATTCCATATCCTCTCATAGCTCCTGCTGTTGGTAGGTTTGTATAAACTGTGTATCCATCAGCTTGTGTGTTATCACAAGGATATAATTGGTGGAAGCAATTTGTTCCCTTGGCAGCTATAGAGTGACCGTGAGATGCATAAGCACCATTGTTAGAAAATAACTCTAATTTTCTAGCAGCAAAAGTTCCATCAGCTCTTACATAAGAAATTATATGAAGTTTTTGTGAGTGTCTGGTTCTTGTTGAAACAAAAGTTTCTTCTCTTGATGTATCAAGTTTTACAGGATGACCTCCAACTTGAGTTGTAAGATAGGCTGCTAATGGCTCGTACAAAGCATCTTGCTTGTTACCAAAACCTCCGCCTATATATGGTTTTACAAGTCTAATTTTTCCCCAGCCAATTCCCAAAGCTTGACCGCAAACACGTCTTACAATGTGAGGAATTTGAGTTGAAGCAATTACTACAATTTTTCCTTGTTCTTCATAAGCACAAGCAATTCCATTTTCTATGTGGGAATGTTGAACGATTGGAGTTTCGTACCAACCTTCAACTTTAATAAGTCCTTCTTCTTTTATCGCTTCGTCATAATTTCCCCTGTAATTTTTGGTATGTCCCAAAATATTATCAGGAAATTCATCATGAATTGGTCTTAATCCATTATTCATTGATTCAATAGGATCTAAAACCACATCATATTCTTCGTATTCAACTTCAATTAATTTTAAAGCCTGACTTGCTGAAACTTCATCTTCTGCAATAACTACAGCTACATCGTCACCATAATATCTAACGTGTTCATTTAATAATCTTCTATCAGCAACGTCTTGGTGATTTTTATCAGTTGACCAAGGGTGACCTGCTGTTGGGAATGAATGTTTTGGAACATCAAAACAAGTAATAATTTTAACTACTCCCTCAACTTCTTCCGCTTTTTTTGTATCAACTGAGATAACCTTTCCATGACCAATTGTTGAGTGTAAAATTTTCGCTACATAAGCACCATTTATTATTAAATCTTCTGTATATTTTGCACGTCCTGTTACCTTATCGTATGCGTCAACTCTTTTAACACTTTTTCCTACGTACATTTTAACCTCCTAAAATGTTTTAAAGCATTTTCCTTATATTAAATCTCTCTACAATTTCCCTTTTAATTGCATATTGTATATAATATATTACCACAAATTACTAATCGTTTTCAAGGTTTTGAGGGATTTTTTTTAAAAATTTTTTCCAAATTTCCCCATATTTTTTTCATTTTTTTAAAAATTTTAATTTATTATTCATTTGGCAAAAAAAATAAAGCTTAAAATCTTTATTTTCCTAAAAAATAGTGAATTTTATTTGAAATTTATTTAAAATAATTCTTTTTAAATAATTCCATAAAAAATCTATTTTTTTGAAGATTTTAAGCTTTTATTTTTACTCTTCTTCTAATTCTTTAATTTCAAGATTTGCAAGTGAATCTTCTTTCGCCTTGTCTTCTTCTTTTTCTGGAATAATTAAATTCATTAATACTGCAGAAATTGCTGCAAGTACAACTGGTGATGATCCGATTGCTACTGCTAATTCTTCTGGCATAAATACAACTCCAGCATTTTGTGCGCTTGCTGCAACTGTAGTAAATCCTACACCTAAAGCTACAGAAACTCCAACTATTGAAGTATTTCTTGCACTTAGAGGTTGGCTTGTGATCATTCTAATTCCGTTCATTGTTATAGCAGCAAAAATTGAAAGTGTTGCTCCTCCCAAAACTGGATAAGGAATTGTTGTAAGAATTGATGATAATTTTGGAACAAGTCCTGATACTAAAATTATCAAAGATGCCAGGGTAAATACTTTTTTATTTACTACCTTATTTATTGAAACAACTCCAGCATTTTGTGAAAATGTTGCCGTTGGAAGACATCCAAAAATCGCTCCAACTAAGTTTGCAGCACCATATCCAACAATTCCACCTCTTAATTCTTTTGGTGTAGGAATCCTATCCATACCACCTACTGTTGTAGAGGTCATATCACCGATTCCTTCTATTGCCGTTACTATAAAAATAATTGTAATTGAAATTATTGCTGATGGCTCAAAAGAAATTCCAAAGTGAAATGGTTCTACTACTGAAATCCAACCAGCTTCTTTTACTGGAGAAAAATCTACCATTCCAAAAAACATTGATATTATGAATCCAATAATCATAGCAAATAATACATTTGCAAGTTTAAACATTCCTTTTCCAAAATGTGTAAATCCAAGTCCTAATATTAAAGTTATTCCTCCGACTAACCAATTTTGCCAAGCTCCCCAGCCTGCAACTTCTACGCTTCCTGCTCCACCCATATAATTCATTGCTACAGGATAAAGTGAAAGTCCTATTACTAAAACTACTGTTCCTGAAACAAGTGGTGGGACAAGTGGCATTATGTATTTTAATCCTAGTCCAAAAAGTATTGAACAAATTCCTCCAACAATTTGGGCTCCCAAAACTATTGCAACGACTTCTGCGGGGCCTCGGGCTCCAAATTGATTGGCAAGACCAATCATTGTAGGTACATAAGCAAATGAAACCCCAAATATCATAGGAAGTCTTGATCCTATAATTTTAATTGGATAAATCATCAATAAAGTTGTAAGTGCTGATCCTATTAAAGCTATTTGAATTAAAATCATTGTATCTTTTGGTGAAAGACCACTTGCTCCTGCAAGCATTATTGGTGGTGTAATACAACTTGCAATCATGGCTACAACGTGTTGAAAAGCTAAAGGTAACGCTTCTTTTGTTGTTACGTCTCCTTCAAAATTAAAAAGACCTGTAAATTTTTTATCTTTTTCCATAAATTTTTCCTTCTCTATTTATTTTTATTTTTTCCGTAAGGAAGGGAGCTATTTTAAAACTCCCCTTATAATAATTTTATTTTTAAAACAAAATTATTTTATTTATCATCCATCGCCTTTCTTTCAGCTTCTTCTTCTTCTATAGTTTTCTTTGGCATTATTATATTTAGTAAGAAAACTACTAAAGTTGCTAAAACTACAGGTGAGGATGTAAATACCATTCTAAACCATTCTGGAAATTGTGCTAAAGCCTGATCGCCTAGTTGAACAATTCCCATACCAAGGGCTATTCCTAGTCCTACTATTGTTACATTTCTTGAGCTCATTTCGTCTGACATTATTAATTTCATTCCACTCATTGTTATTTGTGCAAAAACTGTAATTGTTGCACCACCTATAACCGCTTGTGGAACTGAAAGCATTAAAGCTCCAAATTTCGGAATAAATCCTGCAACAAGAATAAGGCTTGCTGTGATTGCAAAAACTTTTCTTGCAACAACTTTTGTTAATGAAACTATTCCTACGTTTTGGCTGTAAGTTGCTGTTGGCATTCCACCAATCAATGAACCAATCACTGAAGCTAAACCGTTTGCTTTAATTCCTCCTTCAAGCTCATCTGCTGTTGGAACTCTATTAAGTCCTCCAGCTGTTGTTGATGATAAATCTCCTACAGCTTGAATTGAATTTACAACAAACATTACTGACATTGTAATTACTGCATCAATTGGAAATTCTAATTTAAATGGCATAATTCTTGGTAGAGTTACCCAAGCGGCTTCTTTTACTCCATCAAAATTAACTATTCCAAAAAATATTGATGCAACATAGCCAACGCCAATTCCTATTAAAATAGCTGCAAGTTTTATAATTCCTTTTCCAAACATATTACAGCAAAGAGTTACTGCTAAAGTTAAAAATGCTACACCCCAATAAACCAAATCTCCTTGGTTAGGATTTCCATTTCCTCCTGCCATATAATTTAAGGCAACTGAATAAAGTGAAAGTCCTATTGTTAAAACTACTGTTCCTGAAACCATTGGTGGGAAAAATTTATAAATTCTTTTTATATTCATTCCTACCACAAAGGCAACTACACCACCAACTAACTGGGCACCATAAACTGCTCCTATTCCATATTTTATTCCTATTGATGTCAAAACTGGAATATAGGCAAAACTTACTCCCATAATTACTGGAAGTTTTGCTCCAACTTTGAAAACTGGATATAATTGCAAAAATGTTGCGATTGCTGCTACAAACATTCCAGCTTGAATTAAATAAACTGCATCTTGAGCTGACACTGCAAATTCTGTATTTGCTAACTGCCCTGTAAGAACGATTGCCGGAAGTGTATTACCTACTATCATTGCCAATAAATGTTGAAGGGCTATTGGCAAACTCCTTTTAAAACTCGGATTTGCATCCATGTCAAACAAGGACGTGTTTGTGTTTTTTTCTTTTTTTCCATCTCATCTCCTTTTTTTTGATATAATTTTTTTCTATATCCTATATTAGAATTTTTTAAACTCCAATAATATGATACATTTACTTATAATTTAAACAAATAAATTGATAAAAAAATTTTTCTTATATTTTAAAAATAAGTTCATAAAATATTTAAATAAGAATTTTATTTATTAAGCTAGTTTAAAAAATAAACTAGCTTAATAAATTTTAAAGATTTTTCCAAATTTTTGCAGCTCTTTGTCTTGAATCTGCATGGATTTTTGCTTGGTCGACTGTTGTAATTATTTTATCTTTCATTACAAATTTTCCATTTATAATTGTATCGTTTACAAGCCTTCCTGTTAAACCAAATAAACTATGTCCACCCCAATTGTCTTTGTTGATTGGTGTATATGGATCGTAATTTATTGTAATTAAATCTGCATAAGCTCCCTTTTTGATTCTTCCTACTTCATTGTTTAGGAAATGTGAAACTATGTCAGGGTTATTTTTAAATTGCATTTCCAAAGTTTCTCCAAATCCTTTTGTTGGATCTTGGGTATTGTGAGCTTGGATAATATTTGAAACTTTCATTGATTCAAACATATCGTTTGTATAGGCATCTGTTCCTATTCCTACTTTTAATCCTTTTTCAAAAAATCTATTTACTGGAGGAACTCCTACTGCATTGTTCATATTTGATTCTGGATTGAAAATTACTGGAGTATTATTTTTCTTTAATATCTCCATTTCTCTTCCGTTTATATGAACACAGTGAATAGCAAGTGAATTTTCATTTATTATGCCAAAATCATTTAGTCTTTCTACAATTCTTTTGCCATATTTTCTTTGACAATCCCATTGGTCTTCGATTCCTTCTGCTACGTGAACATGGAAGCCGTTATAAACTCCATCCATTGCATCAAGAGCTTTTTCTAATGACTCATCTGAAAGAGTAAATGATGCGTGGAGTCCAAATAATCCTCTTAGCATATCATCATTTTCTTTTTGAGAATATTTAATCCAATCTACGTTTTCTTTTATTTCTTTATCTCTAATTTCAGCTCCATCACGATCTGATAATTCATAGCAAAGATTTGTTCTAATTCCTACTTCTTTTGCAGCTTCTCCAAGAGTAAATAGAGAATTTTCTACAGAATTTGGTCCTGAATGGTGGTCAATTACTGTTGTAACTCCATTTGCTATTGATTCCATATAAGTTGTTAGGGCATTTAATCTTACATCTTCTGTTGTAAGTTCCCTATCAAGAGCCCACCACAAATTTTCTAAGACATTAAAGAAATTATCTGTTGGTTTTGAAACTGCCATTCCTCTTGCATAAGCTGAATAAATATGTGAGTGAGCACAAATCATTCCTGGCATAAGAAGTTTTCCTTTTAAATCAATTACTTCTTCATCAGGATATTTTTTTAAAATATCCTGATTTTCTCCAACATCTTCTATTAATTTGTCCTTGATATAAACTGCGCCGTTTTCATAAAAATTATTATTTTCATCGTTTGTAATTATTAGGCAATTTGATAATATCATCTTATCTCCTTATGAATTTAAAATTTCACTTGGCTTTATATAGAAAGCATAGTTTTCTTCGATAGCTTTTATTAATTTTTGCATATTTTCTGACAAATCATCTAAGTTTTCTGTTTCAATTACTTTGCCATTTTCAAGTCTAACTAGATATTTATTACCATCTTTTAAGAAACCTGTATTTGTTGAATCATCAAAGTCTTCTTTTGTCCAAAATACTGTAAGTTTATCTTTGTAAGGACGTCCTGCATGTGGGCAATAGAATCCACAGTTTCCACATTCATTACACATTCCATCTAAGTGGATTATTTGATGAAGATTATTAAATCCATCAACTTTTATAGCTACGTTTGCTCTGTTTGGACAAACTTCTGTACACATTTCACAAATTTGATTACATTTTAAACATCTGTATCCTTCATTTTTGCCTTGGATTTTTTCTTGAAGTCTTCCTCTTTTTTCAAAAATTATTTTGTTTTGTTCTTTAACTTCAAATTTTTCAAAATCATTTTCTAGATTTTCTTTTGCTAAAATATCAAGACAAACTGCTTTTGCTTCTCCCATTGCTTTTACAATAGTGCTTGCTCCAGCTCTACAATCTCCAATTACATAAACATTGTCGATATTTGTTTCGTAATTTTCTGTAGTTTTTACATTGCCCCAATCATCTAAATTAACATTATTTTCTTTGAATGCGCTTGTATCTACTCTTGCACCTGTTGCACCAATTACTGTATCAAATTCAAGATCAAGTTTTTCTCCTGTTGAATTGATTGATCTTCTTCCAGATTCATCAAATTCTCCAAGTTCCATTTTTTCGCATTTTAAAACTTTTCCGTCATAAGAATAAGGAGCTACTAATTCATAAATTTTGTGTCCTTCTTCTTTTACATCATTTACTTCTTCTTGAGTTGCAGGCATGTAAGCTTCTGTTCTTCTATAAACTAAGGCTACGCTTTCAACTCCTTCAAGTCTTGCAGCAGTTCTTGTACAATCCATAGCTACATCTCCTGCACCTACAACTGCAACTTTTTTACCAACATTTGCCTTGCCATTCATTCTTACATCCCACAAGAAATCAAGAGCATCAAGGATATTTTCGCTTCCTTCTTTTACTGGAGATCTTCCCTTCTCCCAAGCACCTGTTGCTGCAATTATATAATCATAATCTTTTTTCAATTCTTCGTAAGATTCTGTTACTTCAGAATCAAAAACAAATTTTACGCCTTGTTTTACAGCAATTTGGTAATCTCTTTCGATTTGTTCATCAGAAATTCTAAATTTAGGAATAACATGGCTTACAATTCCGTAAGGTTTTGACAATTTTTCTCTTACTGTAACGTCCATTCCATTTCTTCTTAGATAAGATGCTACAGCAATTCCACCAGGACCTGCTCCTATAACAAGAACTTTTTTGTCTGATTTTATTTCTGATTCTTTAATATTTTCTACAAACTTATCTTGAGCCTTATCAGCTGCTATAAGTTTCATATCTCTTATTTGAAGGCTCTTTTCATAGTCAACTCTTGTACAATGATCTTGGCAATAATGTGCACAAAGTTTTCCAAGAATTGTTGGTGCAGTATTGTCCATCGCAATAACTTCAATCGCCTTATCGTATTCACATTCAGCAACTAATTGCAAATATTCAGGAATTTGTTGTTGGATTGGACAGCCACCATCTTTACAAGGAGCCTTATAGCAATCTGTAAGTGGAAGAGTTGAATTTGTTTTTCTTGATCCAACTTTTTCTCTGTACAGTTTATTATTAACCCATTCGTTTATGATTTTATCTCTAAGTTTTACAGTTTTTTCTACATCAACATCGTGAAGTTTATCACTTAATAAATCCTCAGTTTCTTTTGCCAATTGGTTAAATCTTAAATATCCACCTGGTTTAAGAATTGTTGTAGCAACTGTAATTGGTTGACCTAAAGCTTCAAAAATTTCTTTAATATTTCTAGCATCAGCTCCACCAGAATATGACATTGGAAGTTTGCCATCAAATTTTTCTGAAAGCATAGCTGCCATAGAAATAGTTAATGGAAGAAGAGCTCTTCCTGACATATACATTTCTTCTGCTGGAAGTTCATTTCTTTTTACATCAACTGGGAAAGTATTTGTAAGCTTTACACCAAAGGCAAGATCATTTTTCTTTGCAAGTTCTAATAATCTTTCAATCATAACGACTGCATCTTCGTATTGAAGGTCATCTTTGAAATGGAAATCTGTAAAAGAAATATAATCAAAGCCCATATCATCAAGGGTTTTTCTTGCATATTCGTAACCTAACATTGTTGGATTACATTTTATAAATGTAGATATTTTCTTTTCATCTATTAGATATGATGCAATTTTTTCAATTTCTTCTGCAGGACAACCGTGAAGGGTTGAAAGAGTTATAGAATCACAAATATTTGTGCTGATTTTTTCTAAATCTTTTTTATCAAATTTTGAAAATTTATCGATATTTTCTTCAAGATATAATTTACATTCTTTAAATACTTCTGTGTCTTTAGCATTTCTTAAATTTTCAATATATGTATCAATTTTTTCAGATTTTATTCCTTCAAGATCATAACCTACTGACATATTGTAAGCAAAATCTTTTTTATCAGAAATATTTAATTCTTTCGCCAAAGCAATAATTGCAAAATATGCTTTTACATATTCATTGTAAGCTTCTTTTACTGTAAGCTCTGTTGACCATTCACAGTTATAACATTCATCTTCCGAATTTATACATGGTTTTGCAACAGCTTTTTGTATATCTACTCCATCAAGTTTTTGAACTGTTTTTAATTCAATAAATCTTGCTCCTGCAAGATAGGATGCTAGAATATTTTGGGCAAGTTGAGATTGAGGACCTGCTGCAGGGCCTACTGCTGATGAAATCTCATCTCCAAAAACAGTTTTTAACATTTTTCCCGATTCATTTTTGTAGAATTTTTCTTTTTTAATTCCAAAAATAGAACCTTCATTCTTATATTCTTCCAAAGCCCAATTCATTAGGTCTTTAAAAGGTATAGGTCTCATAAATTCACTCATTTTTTACTCCTTTTTTATGGGTTTTTATTTTTCAAATCGACAAAAATAGCGTTTTCTTTTTCTATAATTTTTTTTGAAAAATTTATAAAGATGAGGGTAGGAGAACTTCCCTCTCTTTTTAATTTTTCTAGTATATTTAAAATAAGCAATTTTTATAAGAAAGTCTTCCGCCAAGAAAGTGCAAATGACTTATTTTATTTTTATAAAAACTGATTATTTATTTTGCTATTTAAAAGTCAAATTTATAAAAATCTATAAAATTTATATCAAGAAAGGCTTAAGCCTTTCTTGATATTTTTAATTTATTTTATATATTCAAGTGGAAGAACTGCGTATGTTGCTGCACAAGTTACTAAATCTTGTTTGAATGTAACTTCGTTTGGTGCGTGAGCTTGATCTTCTGCTCCTGGTCCAAATCCTATTACTGGAATATTGTGTCTTCCCATTATAGCAACACCGTTTGTTGAGAATGTCCATTTATCTGTTAATGGTAAATCTTTTCTCTTTTCAATTTCTTTTTCTACATTTGGTGCAATTCTTTTATCTCCATAAAGACCTTTGTATGCTCTTTCTAATGCTTTTGTTACTTCGTGATCTTCTGGAATTACCCATGTTGGGAAATAGCATTCTTGTTTTTTGCTTACGCCAGTCCATGATGGTCTTTCGTAATCATACATTGTAACTTTTGCGCCGAATTTTTTAGCTGATGGTAAATCTTCAATTTCTTTTATGCAAGACTCCCATGTTTCTCCAGCTGTCATTCTTCTATCAAGTGAAATTGCACAAGAATCTGCAACTGCACATCTTGATGGAGAAGTATAGAAAATTTGGCTTGTTGTAACTGTTCCACGTCCTAAGAAGTTTGCTTCTTTGTATTCAGGATTATATTTTTCGTCAAGCATTTTTACAAGACCTTTTATTTCTACTGAATCGTCTGCTGGATTTTCGTTTAATTGTTCAATTTCGTTAAGGATTTTTGCCATTTTATAAATTGCGTTATCTCCTCTTTCTGGAGCTGAACCGTGGCAAGAAACACCTTTAACTTCTACACGAATTTCCATTCTTCCTCTTTGTCCTCTGTAGATTCCACCGTCTGTTGGTTCTGTTGAAACTACAAATTCTGGTTTGATTCCTTCTTCTTCAATCATATATAACCAGCAGTTTCCATCACAGTCTTCTTCTTGAACTGTTCCTGTAACTAAAACTCTATATTTATCATTTAAGAATCCTAAATCTTTCATGATTTTTGCTCCGTAAACTGCTGATACGATTCCACCTAATTGGTCTGAGCCACCACGACCACCAATTAAATTTTCATCTTCAAATCCTTCGTATGGATCAAATTCCCAGTTATCAATATTTCCAATTCCTACTGTATCAATGTGACCATCAAATGCGATTTGTTTTTCGCCTGTACCCATTTCGCCAAGTACATTTCCTTGACCATCAATCCAAGCCTTATTAAAGCCTAGTTTTTCCATTTCTTCTTTTATTCTTTTTGATTTATCGCCTTCTTCGCAAGATTCTCCATGTTTTAAGATTAAATCTCTCAAGAAAGCATTCATATCTTCTGAATAATTTTGAGCAGTTTCTTTTACTAAATCATAATTAATTTCTGTCATTTAAATCTCCTTTTAAATTTTAAAATTCTTATTTATTTTCGTCTTCTTTGTCAACTAATCTTTCTTTGTTAGCTTCAATTAATTTTTCAATTGTAGCTTTAGGATCTTTAACTTTTTGTAAGAATATCATTGCAGCAATTATATATGGTTTAAAGCTTGCTTCTTTGTAAAGTGGATCTCTATATCTATCAAATACAGATTCATCAACTTCTCCATCTTCACATGAAAGTCCTGTTATATCTGCTGGAAGACAGTGCATGTATAAAGCTTTACCATCTTTTGTAAGTTTCATCATTTCTTCTGTACAAGCCCAGTCCATGTGTTCTTTGTTTTGTTCAAGAAGTCTTTGTTCAAGTTCATCAATTCCTTTTTGATCTCCTTTTGCATAAAGGTCTGTTCTTTCTTCCATAGCTGCAAATGGAGCCCAAGATTTTGGATAAACTATATCAGCATCTTTGAAAGCTTCTTCCATTGAATTTGTTTTTGTAAAGCTTCCGCCGTATTTTTTAGCATTTTCTTCTGCAATTTCTTCAACTTCTGGCATTATTTCGTATCCTTCTGGATGAGCTAAAACTACATCCATTCCAAATCTTGTAAATAAACCTGAAATTCCTTGAGGAACTGAAAGTGGTTTACCATAAGATGGAGAATAAGCCCAAGTCATAGCAACTTTTTTGCCTTTAAGATTTTCAATTCCACCAAATTCGTGAATAACGTGAAGTAAATCTGCCATAGCTTGAGTTGGATGGTCAATATCGCATTGAAGGTTTACAAGGTGTGGTCTTTGTTCAAGAACGCCGTGATCATATCCTTCTTGTACATATTCAGCAAAGTCTTTCATATATTTGTAGCCTTTGCCTATATACATATCATCTCTTATTCCAACTGTATCAGCCATAAATGAAATCATGTTAGCTGTTTCTTTTACAGTTTCACCGTGAGCTTGTTGTGATTTTCCTTCGTCTAAGTCTTGAACTTCAAGTCCTAGCATATTTGCAGCTGATGCGTAAGAAAATCTTGTTCTTGTTGAATTATCTCTAAATAATGAAATAGCAAGTCCTGAATCAAAGATTTTTGGAGAAATGTTTTTTTCTCTCATTGCTCTTAATGTATCAGCAACTGTAAAAATTGCTTCAAGCTCATCTTGTGATTTATCCCATGTGTGGAAAAAGTCATCGTGGTATAAGTTTTCAAAATCTAAGCCTTCTAATTTTTCTAATAATTTGTTAATATCTTGTGTCATTAATTTTTTCTCCTATCTAATTATTTTTTTATATTCAAATTTTTCATCGTTTGTATAATATCCATCCCAAACTACTTTTCTGTAGTGTTCGAAGTCTGTATCTCCTTCTGTTGAGATAAATAAAATCACTGAATTTTCATCTAATTTTAATTTTTCTTTTATATCTTTTAAATCTTCTCTTTGTAAAATTTCACTAACAGCTCCAACAGTTGCTGCTCCAGATTCTCCAGATATAACTCTCTCATCTTCTCCAATTGGATTTCCCAAAATTCTCATTCCTCTTGCAGCCGAACTATCTGGAACTGATAAAAATGCGTCAACGTAAGATTTTAAAATTGGGTATCCGACAGTAACTGGTTCTCCACAAGCAAGCCCTGCCATGATTGTATTCATTTCGCCTTCAACGTTGTGGATTTTGCCGTCATTTATTTTTGCTGTTAGGTAGTTACAATTTGCTTTTTCTGGCTCGATTAGTCCTATAAAAGGTTTCTCACTTCCCTTATATTCGTCTGAGAAAAATCCTGTTACTCCAGTTGCAAAAGAGCCTACTCCTGCTTGTAAGAATATGTGAGTTGGTTTTTTGCCTGCTTCTTTTAATTGATCAGATGCTTCTTTTGCAAGAGTTGAATATCCTTGAATAATCCATGTAGGAATTTCTTCATATCCTTCCCAAGCTGTATCTTGAACCATAATATATCCTTTTTCTTCAGCATATTTGTTGGCAAGTCTTACGCAAGCATCGTAGTTAAGTCCATCCATAATGTCACATTTAGCGCCAGTTTTTCTGATATTATCTCTTCTTTCAAGAGCTGATCCGTCAGGCATCAATACCACGCAATCTTGTTCTAATTGTTGGCTTGTCCAAGCAACTCCTCTACCATGATTTCCATCAGTTGCTGTAATAAAAGTTACCTTGCCTAATTTTTCTTTGATTTCAGGAGAAATCAATTTCTCATAAGGTAGATCATCTAAATCCATATCAAGTTTTTGGGCTATGTATTTTGCCATAGCATAAGATCCTCCCAAAACTTTAAAAGCATTGAGACCAAATCTTAATGACTCGTCTTTGACAAATATATCCTCCACACCAAATAAATCTGCAAGATTGTTTAATCTTTTTAATGGTGTTACAGAATATTGGGGAAAGCTCGCATGAAATTTTTGAGCTTTTGAAGATTCTTCTTCATTAATAAAACTTAAATCAGCTAAATCTTCCAAATTTCTTTCATTTAAAACTATATTAAAACTCTCTTTCAATCTTTTCTCCTTTCTAGAACTTCTTCTGGTATTATAGTAACATATCACACATCAAAATGCAATACTTTTTAAAAATGTTTTCAAAAATTTTTTTAATTTTTTATCTTTTAATATTTTTCTATTTTAAATTTTTATTTTCCTGTGAAATTTTTTCGAAAAATTTCTATTCAAATTTTTTCTTTCATTAAATTTTTCGTATAGTATAATTTAAATAGAGTATTTAAAATTCAATAATTTATAGAAAGAAGGAAGATATGTCTAATATAGAACTAGAAGTTTGCGGGGGTTGTAATGCGAAAATCCCCCAAGAAAGTCTAGGCGAAACTTTATCTTCTATTAAAAATTTTAAAAGAGATGATGTTTTGATTGGATACGATACCATGGATGATTGTGCTCTTATAAGAGTTGATAAAAATAATGGAATTGTATCTACCCTAGATTTTTTCCCGCCGATGGTTTCTGACCCATATATTTTTGGACAAATCGCTGCGGCAAATGCCCTATCAGATATTTATGCTATGGGAGCTGAACCAATTTGTGGGCTAAATATTGTTTTGTTTCCTGAAGATGAAGATATAAATATTTTGAAAAAAATTCTCCAAGGAGGTGCAAGCAAGGTTATAGAAGCTGGTGCATCTCTTGTAGGCGGTCATTCAATTCATGATCCAAAAATAAAATACGGACTTTCTGTAACGGGAAAAGTCGATATTGATAAAGTTTGGAAAAATAATACGCCAAAGGAAAAAGATATTTTGATTTTAACCAAGCCTTTGGGGGTAACTTTAGTTACAAATGCCTACGGGATTGATATTCTTGGACAAAAAGAAATGGATAAGGCCATTTCTTCTATGATATTTTTAAACAAATATGCCAAGGAGATTTTGGAAAAATATAGGATAAGCTCAGCTACTGATGTTACTGGTTTTTCTTTTATGGGGCACTTGTCAGAAATGCTTGGCGATAAATATTCTGCCATAATTGATTCTAAAAATATTCCAATCCTTGATGGAGCAAAAAAAGCTGCAAGCGAATTTGTTTTTACCAAGGGAGGGCAAAGAAATAGGATGCATATGGAAAATATGGTGGAATTTCTTGTTGATAACTTTGCTCTTGAGGAAGTTTTATACGATCCTCAAACATCTGGAGGACTTTTGGTAAGTATTAATAAGGATGATGCAAAAGACGCCTTGGAAGAATTAAGAAAAAATAATATAAATGCAAAAATTGTTGGTCAAATAAGTAAAAAATATGATAAATCAATATTTATCGAATAAAAATAAAGGAGTATGAAAATGAAAGAAATTGATGCTAGAGGAATCGAATGTCCAATGCCTGTAATTATGGCAAAAAGAGAAATTAAAAATGGAGAAGAAAATTTTTATGTGCTTGTAAATGAGGACATAGCTGTAGAAAATTTGAAAAAACTTGCAAAAGAAACTAACTTTGATATTGAAATCGAAGAAAAAGAAGATGGAGTTTTCAAATTAACTTTTAATAAAAATGAAGAAAAAACAGAGAAAGATGATAAGGGAGAAAGCCTATCTTCTTCTTATGTTGTGGTTTTTGATTCTGATAAAATCGGAGATGGAGATGAAGATTTTTCAAAATCTTTATTGGAAAGTTTCTTAGTTTCAATAACTGAAGCAGACGTTCTTCCAAAATTTGTAATTTGCTACAACAAGGGAGTATTTTTGACAACTCAAAGAGAAAATACCATAGAAGATTTGAAAAAACTTGCTGATAATGGAGTAGAAATTATCTCTTGCGGTCTTTGCCTTGACCACTATGGAGTAAAGGAAGAATTAAAAGTTGGAAGAATTTCAAATATGTACGAAATCTCTTCTCTAATGAGAACTCATCACACCATTAGACCATAATGGAATATGTAATTTATACTTTCAAATCATCAAATTTAGCCTATCTTGCCCTAAGCAAAGTCGAAAACGAAAATATTAGGGCAAGGCTAGTCCCTCTTTTGCCAGAAATTGATGCAGGTTGCGGACTTTGTCTTAGGTATGAAAAAAATTTTGATGAGAAAGTAAAAGAAATTTTTTCAAAAAACAAGCTCGATTTTGAAGAAAAATACCTGCTTATTTACAAAGAAAACAAAAGAAAGCCAGAGGTTAAAGCTTATGATTTATCTTGATAATGCTGCAACTACAATCGACAAGGACGAATCAGTTGCAAGGGCAGTTTATAATGCTATAAATTCAAAATCTTTTGGCAATCCCTCAAGAGGAGCTTATAAAGTTAGCCTTGATGCCCTAAATTTATTGATGCAAACCAGAAAAGAAGTTGGGGCTTATTTCGGTATGGAAAATCCCTTAAATGTGGTTTTGTGTCCAAACATAACTTTCGCCCTAAATTTTGTGATAAAATCACTTTTTACAAGAGGCGACCACGTCATAACGAGCCTTGCAGAACACAACTCCGTCCTAAGACCCCTTTATGATTTGGCAAAAAACGGAACAGAGCTTTCTTTTATCGATATAAAAGATGATTTTAGCCTTGATCTTGAAAAAATTGAAAGTTTAGTCAAAAAAAATACAAAAGCTCTAGTAATTACAGGAGCATCAAACGTATCAGGAGTTTTGACAGACCTTGATAAGGCAAATGAAATTTGCAAAAAATATGATTTGAAATTAATAATAGATGGAGCCCAAGTTGCAGGATATGTGCCTTTTGATATAAAAAAATATCCCGAATCAATATTTTTATTTACAGGCCACAAGGGACTTCACGCTCCCCAAGGAACGGGTGGATTTATTGTAAATGGAGATTTTGATTTCAAACAAGTTTTTGCTGGTGGGTCAGGTTTTGATTCATTTTCAAAAACCCAACCACACGTCTTGCCAGATTTATTTGAGCCAGGGACTGCAAATGTTCATTCCTTTGCAGGACTAAAAAGTGCCATAGAATTTTTGAGAGAAAATCCTCAAAAGGATATAAATGAGCTTACAAAAATCTTGTATAATGGCCTAAAAGATATTGATGGAATTAAATTTTATTCAAACATAAATTTAAAACACGTTCCAATAATTGCATTTAACATAAAAGATATTCCAGCAAATTATATAGCAATGAAACTATGGGATGATTACGAAATTTGCGTAAGAGCAGGCAGCCACTGTGCCCCACTTTTTCACGAAAAAATGGGAACAAAAAAACAAGGCATAGTAAGAATGAGCCTGTCATTTTATAACACAAAAGAAGAAATAGAAAAAACAATAGAGGCTGTGAAAAATATAGCAAATGAAAAAAGCTAGGGTAATCCTAGCTTTTATTTTAAAAACATTATTTTATCTTCATCTAAATTAAAATATAGATTTTTTTCATTTTTTAAATCATTCCATTTTTCTTTTTCTATAAAAACGGTAATTTGTCCTTCGCATTCTTTTTTTCTTATTAGTAGGCAAGTGTTGAAAGTTTGGTCGATTTCTTTTATTATTTCCATTTGGAAAGAATTTTTTTCTTTTTATTTTTGGAAATTTCTATATCATGGCCTCTTATGCCTATAAATTTTTCTTCGTGATTTTTTTCTAAATCTAAATCAAGGTTCCAAGCCTCGGCTTTATAAATATTTTCTCCAATTTTTTCAACTTTTGAGAAATTTTTGCAACCTGATAGCTCTGCTGCTGCCATGGTTTCTGGATTGTGAAAAAGCTCCTTGGTTGGTTTTTTTGCTTCTGATTTTCCTTTTGTCATTATCACAATGTCATCACACATTCTGTATATTTCATCCCTATCGTGGGAGACAAAAAGAGTTGGTATTTTATATTCTTCTATAATTTTTCTAACTTCAAGCTCAATTGACCATCTCAAATATCCATCAATTGCTGAATATGGCTCGTCTAACAAAAGAATTTCTGGTTCGTTTACCAAAATTCTTGCAAGAGCCGCTCTTTGTTTTTCTCCACCAGAAATCATTTCTGGCATAGAATTTTTTATGTGTCCAATATGAAGTTCTTCTAATTTTTTATTTATTATTTTTTCAGAATTTCTATTTTTTCCCCTAAGCCCAGTTTTTATATTTTCATAAACTGTCATGTTTGGAAAAAGTGCGTAATCTTGAAATAGATAGCCAACTTTTCTATCTTTGGTTGGTATATTTATTTTTTTATCTTTATCAAAAAGGATTCTATCATTTAAAACTATTCTTCCATAATCTGGTTTTATAATTCCTGCTATTGCTTTTAGGGTTAAGCTTTTGCCAGATCCTGATGCTCCCAAAATTCCCAAAATTCCTTCTTCATTTGTAAATTTTGCATCAAGTTTAAAATTTGTAAATTCTTTTTTTATTTCAACATCAAGCATAATTTTTTTCCTTTGGATTTGTATCTTCTAAGAAATTTATGGCAACAAGAACAACAAATGAAATCAAAACATTTATCATAACCCACTTATAAGCAACAGCGTCTTGACCGATTCTCCAAAATTGATAAACAGTTGTTGAAATGGTTGCAGTTTTTCCTGGAGTGTATCCGCTTACCATGGATGTTGCTCCATATTCTCCAAGGGCTCTAGCAAATGATAAAACTAAACCTGCCATAACGCCTTTTTTGCAATTTGGCATCAAAACTTTCCAAAAAATCCATGTATTTGACTTGCCCAAAGTTTGAGCTGCGTATGATAAATTTTGGTTATAAGCTTCAAAAGCTCCTCTAGTTGTCCTATACATCAAAGGAAATGTTACTATGACTGTTGCAAAAATTGCTGAATACCAATTCATTATAAGAGGAAATTTAAAATATTCTACTGCGATTTTTCCAAGTCCTGAATTTGGTCCTAGAATTTTTATTAGAAAAAATCCTACAACAGTAGGAGGCAATACCAAGGGTAAGGTTAATACCACATCTATTGCCCCCTTTACTTTTGCAGGTAATTTTTTAATATAGTAGGCAGCAAATATACCAAGAAAAAATATTATTACCGATGATATACTTGCAATCCTTATTGAATTATATAAAGGATATAAGTCCATATCTATTTATTTAATGCCTTTATTTAATGGCTTAAATCCATATTTATCTAAAATTTCTGATGCTTTTTCGCCTTTTAAAAATTCTAAATATTTTTTGCCTTCTTCTGGATTTTTTGAATTTTTAAGTAAAGCTGCTGGATAAATTACTTTATTTTCTAGCATTGAATCATCAGCTACTGCTACTGTTTCAAGTCCTGCTGTTTTTGCGTCAGTTTTATAAACTATTCCACAATCAGCAGCTTTTTCACTTACCCATGATGTAACTTCTTTTACGTTTGAACCAAGTGTAACTTTATCTTGAATCTTATCCCAAATTCCTAAATTTTTAAGAATTTCTTCTGAATATTGTCCAACTGGAACGTCAGCATTTCCTAGAGCGATTTTTTCTACTTCATCTTTTTCAAGATCTTTAAAATCTTTTATTCCTTTTTCATTTCCCTCTGCTACTGCAAGAGTTACTTCATTTTCAAGTAAATCAAATCTTGTTTCTTTGTCAATTTTTTCTTCTTTGTCAAGTTCATCCATTTGTTTTTGAGCTGCTGAAACAAATACATCACAGTCTGCTCCCTCATCAATTTGAGTTTTTAATGTTCCTGATGAATCAAAGTTGAAGGTCAAACTAAGATTTGGATTTTCTTTTTCAAATTCTGTTTTTAATTCTTCTAAGGCTTCTGTCATTGAAGCTGCTGCGAATACTACAAGGTCTTTTTTCTCCATATTGCCCGCATTTTCATTTGATTTTTCTACGCTTGCATTTGAATTTGACATAGCTTCATTTGAATTGTTGTCATTTTTTTTGTTGTTACCACAAGCTGCTGTTCCGATTAATAATGCTCCTGCTAGAGCTGTCATTGCGATTTTTTTAATATTCATTTTCTTCTCCTAAAATTTTAATTTCATCACCTGTTTTTATCACGCCTTCTTTAATTACTTTTGCAAATATTCCCTCATAAGGCATAATACATTTTCCTACACTTTGCTTTATGGCGCAGCCCTTGTGACATTCTTTTCCAATTTGACTAACTTCCAAAATGCAATCGCCAATTTTTAATTTTTTTCCTATTGGAAGCTCATGCAAAACAATTCCTTGGGTTGTAATATTTTCTGCAAAATCCCCAAAAGCAAATTTGCGATTTTCATTTTCCATTTTTCTAATTGACTCTACTGCCAAAAGACTTACTTGCCTGTGCCACTTTCCTGCGTGGGCGTCATTTTCTAGCCCAAAATCTTTTTTAAATAAACCCTGACCTATCTGTTCCTTTCTCACTCCCTTTGTCTTTGAAATATTTATTGATAAAACTGTTGCGTTAATTGTGTCCACTATTATCCCCTTCTAATATATCTAAGCCATGACTTAAAAAAGGCAAAATTCCTTCTATACTTTCTATGACAGCCTTGGGAGATCCTGGTAAATTTATAATTAAAGAATTATTTTTTATTCCAGAAACTGCTCTTGATAAGGCCCACATATGAGTTTTTTCTTTTGAAATCAATCTTATAGCCTCGCTTATGCCTGGCGTTTGTTTTTCTATTACTTTTAAACTTGCCTCTGGTGTGTTATCTCTTTTTGAAAGTCCTGTTCCACCAGATGTTAAAATTAATTGGATATTTTCACCAACTAATTTGTTTAATTCATTTTCAATATTTTCCAAATCATCGTTAATTATAGACTTATAAACCATCTTATAATTTTCTGGCATTGTTTTTGCACAAGCGTCAATACATCCGTCTTTATTTTCTCCGCTTGATCTGGTATCAGAAATTACCACAAAGGCGTAATTATAAATTTTTTCTTTCATAAAGACCAGATTTTCCTCCTGATTTTTTTACTAAATATATATCTTTTATGGTCATAGACTTATCAAGAGCCTTGCACATATCATAAACTGTCAAAAGACCAGCTGAAACTCCCGTCAAAGCTTCCATTTCAACGCCGGTTTTTCCTTGGCACTTAACTTTTACTTGGCAAAATAATAAATTTCCCTCAAAATTAAAATCTACATTTATTCCATTTAATAAAAGTGGATGAGCCATAGGAATTATCGAAGATGTATTTTTTACAGCTTGAATTGCTGCAACTTGAGCAATGGCAAGGACATCTCCTTTTTTTATTTTTTCATTTTTTATTGCATCTATCGTTTCATTTTTTAATTCAATTGAACCCTTGGCTATGGCTTCTCTTTGGCTAATTTCTTTTTGAGAAACATCAACCATTTGCCCCCTGCCATTTTTGTCTAAATGTGTAAACATTTATCCTCCTATCCTATACATAGATTCTTTTATTACTTCTTTTTCCAAATGATGTCTTTTAGGTTTTTTCATAAGAGCCTCATCAATTAATTTTTCTATATTTTCATTTGCTCTTATTGCTTTTTTTAAATCAATTTCTAAATCCGAATGAAGACAAGGCCTAATTTTCCCGTCAGCTGTAAGTCTTAATCTGTTGCAAGTAGAGCAAAATTTATGACTTAATGGCTCAATAATCCCAAGTGTATAATCAAAATCTGGTACTTTGTAAAGGCTTGTTGGCGAATGAGTATCGGGATTTTTTATTGGAATTAAATTTAATTTTTTTATAATTTCATCGCTTGAAATAAATTTATCTTTTGAAAAATCTGCCGTACCGCCTATTGGCATTAGCTCAATAAATCTAAGCTCTATGTCATTTTCTTTGGCAAATTTTATAAAATCATAAATTTCTCCATCATTAAATCCCTTTATCAAGACGAAATTAATTTTTATTTTATAAGCAAAATTTTTGGCATAAGAAATTGCATCAAGGACTTTTTTTAAATCGCCACCTTGGCTCATAATTTTATATTTTTTCTCATCAAGGCTATCAAGAGAAATATTTAATCTTTTTAGTCCATTTTCCCACAAAATTTCTGCCTTTTCTTTTAAAAAATATCCGTTTGTTGTCATTGCCAAATCTTTTAGTCCATCAATTTCAGCAAGCATTTTTACCAAACTTTCTACATTTTTTCTAACTAAAGGCTCGCCACCGGTAAGTCTAATTTTTTTGATTCCTTTTTTTACAAAAATTTTGCTTATTTCATTAATCTCTTCTAGAGTCAACATATCTTCATGACTTTTTTTGCAAGAAAGACCATCCGGCATACAATATTTGCACCTATAATTACAACGGTCTGTAAGAGAAATTCTCAAATAATCTATTTTTCTTTCATACTTATCAAGCATATAATCAACTACTTTCTATATTTTTATAATATCCTAGCTTAAAGCCAAATAAACAATGTTCTTAAAATTTTTAAAAAAAATTGAACTTGGAAAGAAAGTAAATCTTCTAAATCTCATTAAATAACTAAAGTGAAAATTAAAAGATTTGCCCTCTTACACCAAGTTCACTATTAGCTTAAAGCATTTCTATAAAAGCTGCAATTCTTGTATTTATTTGTCCAATATCTGTTTTTGAAAAATCTGTTTCCAAAGATATGTATGGGATATTTTTTTCTTCTGTTACAAATTTTCTAATTGATGTAGTTTCTATTGCATAAGTGTGGCAAGCTTGAAGCTCTACATCCAAAACTGCATCGACTTTATATTTGTCGATTAACCTATCCAATAAATCAAATCTGTTTTTATTCGGGCTCATCACTGAACAACCAATATCTATGTATCTTTTTGCAATTGCCTTTATTGGATCGTCTGTATTTTCTTCTACAAGTCTATCATAATTTTTTTCGCCTGTACAGTTTTCGTAACTTACAACAACTGCCCCATTATCTTCAACAGCTTGTATGACTTTTTCAGTTGCCTCACCGATTGGACAACCTGTAATTAAAATTCTTGGTTTTTTTGGGCGAGTTTTATCATATTCTTTCATGATTTTTTCTGCCAAATTATTAAGCTCATCAGCAAGATTTTCCCTATCAAATTTAAAAGTTGAACCATACAAAACTTTAAAATAATCATAGCCTGACATAGGAGTTGGATCATTTGCCATTGTACCCGCAAGTTTTTTGAAAGCTTTTCTAATTTTATTTTCAAGCTTAATTTGATTTTCTAAATTTTCATCAGAAATTTCTACTCCAAAAGTATCTTCAATTTTTTCTTTTACTCTAATAACTTCTTTTTCCCAAAGATTAAGGGCATCTTCTCCTTGATTGTGAGGAAGATTCATAACATGAACTGGTTTAAATTCTCCCATAAGCTCATACATTTTTTGTTTTCCATCACAAGTAGTTTCCCCTATTACCAAATCTGAAAAATGAAAAAATGGACACTTGTCTGTGATTGCAAATCCATAAGATGATTTTATCAAAGGACAAAGATTAATTGGCAAATCTTTTTCAGCCTCGCTTATAGTTTCATCTGATGTAGAACAAAGTGAAACTGTTCTTGCTCCCATGGCTTGGGCGATTTCTCTTGGAAAATATGTACAATACATCCCAACAACAGGCTTTCCACTATCTTTTATTTTTTTAACTTGCAAAAAAGAATTTTTTCTTTGCTCAGCAAATTCTTCAAAAACTTCCGGTAAATCTTTTACTAATTTCATTTTACCTCCTTGTGATAAAACACTTTTATGGTTTTATTTATAAGTTCAAATTAAAAACAATTATATGTCTAAAATTTTTAAAATCTTATACGATATATTTTCATCATTGAGGATTTTTTTTATTTTTTCAAAATTTTCATCTTCAAATCTAAAAGCCAAACCGCAACCTGCTCCAAATTCTTCTGGAACCGGAATTAATTCTCCATTTATTTTTTTGTTTTTACAAAAATTTTCCATCAAAAGAGCATCGTTTGTCGTATCAAATCCTGCAACAAGTTTCATATCTCCTCCTCATATTTATAAGTAGAGTATAACATATCACTAAATCCTTTTCAATGAAACGTTTGTAGATATTTATATTTCTGTTATAATATTTTTGTATAGAATAATTTGATAAAAGAGGAATTTATGAGCGAGAATAGTAAAAATAAAGTTAAAATAAAAAAAATAAGCAGGACTTTTGTAAAAGACGAGGCCTATAATTTGCTTGCACAAAGAATAATTAATGGAGAATTAAAACCATGCGAAAGACTTAGAGTCCAAGAGCTTTCAGATGATTTGGGAATTTCTAGAACTCCAGTAAGAGAAGCTTTGTTGCAACTTGAAAGCGAGGGCTTAGTAATGACCAAGGCAAATCGTTGGACAATAGTTGCTCCTATAAATCCTTGCGAGGCAAAAGATATTTATCCAATTATCTATAGCTTGGAGGAGCTTGCTTTGATTGAAGCTTTCGACAAAATTGACGAGAAATTTATTGAAAAAATTCAAGATATTAATGAAGATATAAGTTATTTTCATAGAAAAAAAGACCAATTAAAAACTATAAAAAAAGACAACGAATTTCACGATGCTTTCATCGAACTTTCTGGAAATGCTGAAATAAAACCAATTATTGATAAGCTAAAAAGAAGAGTTGAAAGAATGGAAATTTATTTTTTTGAAACAGGCGATGAAAATTTCACAACTTATAAGGAGCACATGAATATAATTAACGCCTTAAAAGAAAAAAATTTGGATAAGGCAAGAAAATTTTTAGTTGAAAATTGGAAATCAACCATACATACTATAAATAAACTTTCCAAGGATTTGGAATTTGAAAATATAGAAGACCAAATAAAATAAAGGACTTTTTTAAAGGTACTCAGACTGTAGACAAAGTATACAAACCCTCATGCTAAGAATATCATACGAAAAAAATTGATTTGATTTCAAATTTTAAAATTCGTCAAAAATCGCATTGTTTGAGCGTTAGCGAGTTTGCGATTTTAGAATTTTAAAATTTAGAAATCAACAATTTTTGGAGTCAGATATTCGTGCTTGAGGGTTTGTTTACGCTCTGAGCACTTTTTAAAAGTCCTTTTTATTTTTACATTTTTATAACAAAAATTCTTTTGGCAAATCATGGCTTGCAAAGTGTAAAATCGAAAGGCTAAAGCAATAAGCTCCAGCGTTTGAAACTTTCAATATATCGCCAATATTTGCTTTTTTTAATTCTATATCACTTGCTAACAAATCTAAACTTGTACACAAGTGTCCCCCAATATCTACAATTTCTTTTTGGGAATTTTCTCCAATAATTTCAAATTCGCATTGATTTTTTCCTGTATAAAGTGGCTCAAAGGCTTTTTCGCACTCATATCCCAAAGCTTGTTTTAGCATTTCTTTCATAGGTCCTTTGACAAAACCATTCATGGCATTTTTTACAACAAGGTAGGTTTTCCCATTTGAATATTTTTTGTCGATTATTGGCGTGTAATAAACTCCCGAATCCATAACCAAAAATCTTCCGCTTTCTATCAAAAATTTTGCCCCAAGTTCATTTTTATTTTTTTCATATAAATCTTTCATAGTTTTTGCCAAAATATCCAAATTCACATCATCTTCGTTTTTTTTGTCGTAGGCAACTCCTATGCCTGAGCCAAAATTTATAAATTTAATGTCAGCATGTGATAGTTTTGAAAATTTCACTGCCAAATCATAAGTATTTTTGTAATAATTTGAAAGAAGATTTGTGTCAAGAATTTGGCTTTGAACGTGAACGTGAAGACCTACAAGTTTTAAATTTTTGTAAGCCCAATCGAAAGAAAAAATTTTATCTTCATCAATTCCAAATTTACTTGAATGGGCTTTTTTATCTGTCATAGAATAATTCGGATTTACTCTTATGCCAATTTCTAAAATTTCTCCGTGATTTTTTGCCAATTCATCTAACAAATCAAGTTCGTGGAAAGAATCTGCAATAAAAATACACTTATCCCAAGCTTTTTGTAAATCTTCCATAGTTTTACCTGGGGCAGAATAATAAATTTGATTTTTTTCCATACCAGCCTTTATTGAAAGCAAAACTTCATTGCTTGATGCTGCATCTGATCCAATTCCATTTTCTTTGATTGTTTTTATAACTGGCATAAAGGGATTTGCCTTGATTGAATATAAAAATTCTATATTTTTAAATTTTTCCTGTAATTTTTGGCAAGATTTATCAATTATTTCTTTTTGATAAATATAACAAGGGGCGTTTTCTCTTACAAATTCGTCAATATTTTTTGCTTGCATAATTTTCTCCTATTTTTGTCTGAAAACCTTTCTTCATGATTTAAATTTACTTCTTAAATCCATTATACAATAAATTAATTTATAAAAAAATCCTTGAAAAATTACTGACTAGTAAATTTTCAAGGAAATATCTAATCTGCTTGTGGCGAAATTTTTAAATCCAAAAACAAATCATTGTATAAAATTGTTGTTTCTTTGCCCAAATTTTTGAAAACTTCTAATTTTTCTATATCTTCATCATCTGGATACAAGGTCTTATCATTTCTTGCTTCTTTGTCAATATATTTCATCGCCTTTTTGTTTGGAGTTGGATACCAAACATAATCTGCGTTTTTTGCTGCAACTTTTGGTTTTAGCAAATAATTTATTAGAGCATAAGCTCCCTTTGTATTTTTTGAAGTTTTTGGAATAACCATGGTATCAAACCAAATATTTGAACCTTCTTTTGGAATAGCATAAGAAAGATTTGGATTTATTTCTTTTGCCATTGAGGCTTCTCCAGAAAATGTAATTCCAACATCAGCTTCTCCTTGAGCCATATACATTCTAATTTCGTCAGCAAGAATTGCCTTTACATTTTTCATAAAACCAACCAAGTCATCCTTAGTTTCTCTCAAAATTTTTTCATCTTTTTCATTTAGACTTTTTCCATTTGCCAAAAGACCAATGCAAAGTGTTTCTCTTGCTCCATCAAAAGATAAAATTTCTCCTTCAAATTTTTTATCCCACAAATTTTTCCAAGAAGAAAAATCTTCTTTTTTGTATTTTTTATTGTTATAAATTATACCAAAAGATCCCCAAAAATATGGAATCGAATATTGGTTGTTTGGATCATAAGAAAGATTTAAAAATCTTTGGTCAATATTTTCAAGACCTTTTATTTTTTTGTGGTCTAATTTTTTCAAAAGTTTTTTATCTTTCATCATCTCAACCGTATACTCTGACGGAAAAGCCAAATCGTAGGAAGTTTTTCCCTGCTCAACTTTTGCCATCATCGCCTCGTTTGAATCGAAAGTTTCATAAATCACGTGATAGCCTGTTTCTTTTTCAAAATCTTTTATAATTTCAGGGTCAATATAATCTCCCCAATTATAAAAATAAATATTTTTTGAATCCTGATCTTTTGCTTTTTCATTTAATTTTTTTTGTCCAACAAACAAAAGAAGGCAAAGAGTTAAAATTCCTAAGAAAAATTTATAAACCTTATTCATCTTGTCCTCCTTTTTTCTTCTCTACTTTGTATGACATAATATCCGATTGCAAGAATTAATGACAAAATAAAAATCAATGAAGAAAGCGCATTTATTTCCAAAGAAATTCCTGTTCTAACCCTTGAATAAATTTCTACAGAAAGAGTTGAAAATCCTGAGCCTGTCACAAAAAATGTAACTGCAAAATCATCCAAAGAATAAGTAAGTGCCATAAAAAATCCAGCAAATATTCCGCTTGCAATATTTGGAAGAATAATTTTATTTAAAATTGTAATATCATTTGCTCCCAAATCTTCAGCAGCCTTCATCATATCAGAATTTAGGGCGTAAAGCCTTGGAAGAACCATCAAAACCACAATTGGAATTGAAAAGGCAATGTGAGCAAGCAAAACTGAAAAAAATCCCATAGGAATTTTTAATAAAAAAGAAAATAAAATCAAAAATGAAGCGCCCATCATAACATCTGGCAAAACCATAAGGACTGAATTTAGACTTAAAACTTTCTTTTTTAATTTTTTATCTCTCATATAATAAATCGAAATTGCACCAAGCGTTCCAATAATTGTTGCAATCAAAGACGATAATAAGCCAATTATTAAAGTATTTATTACAATATTTATAAGCCTTTCGTCATTAAAAACTTTTTTGTAATAATCTAGGGTAAAGCTTTCAAAAACATTCATATTTCCCCCGCTATTAAATGAATAAAAAATCAGAAAAGCTAAGGGCAAATACATTATTATAAATACAAAAAATAAATACAAATTTCCAATTTTATTTTTTTATTTTCCATCTTTGACCGCCTTTTTATTTAAAATAGAAATAACTGCAAACATCATAAAAATCAAGACAAGCCCAATAGTTGATCCCATCCCCCAATTTTGAGTTACCAAATAATGCTCTTCAACAGCTGTTCCCAAAGTTATAATTTTATTTCCTCCAATAATTCTTGTTATAAGAAAAAGTGAAAGAGAAGGAATAAAAACCGCCTGGCTTGCTGCCATTACTCCATCCATAGAAAGTGGGAGGATTATTTTCCTAAAAGTTTGAAATTTATTTGCTCCCAAATCTTCACTCGCAATAATATATTCATTTGGAATAGAATCTATTGCCCTAAAAATTGGAATTATCATAAAGGGAAGTTCGACGTAGGAAGCAACCAAAATAAAGGCAGGATTTGTAAACAAAAATCCCTCACTTGCAAGTCCCAAAAATCCCATAATACTTCCATTTTTATTGAAAAGTCCAATAAAAGCATAGGCTTTTAAAACCAAATTTATCCAAGTTGGAAGAATTACCAAAAGCAAAATAAAATCCTTGTGCTTGGCCTTTGATAAAAAATATGAAAATGGATAAGCCCACAAAAGTGTAAAAGCTGTAATCAAAAATGCAGTCAACAAAGAATTGAAAGTCATAATCATATAATTTTTATTTGAAAAATAGGAAATATAATTATTTAAAGTAAAATTTCCATAAATATCAAAAAATGATTGATAAATCAAAAGAAGAATCGGAGCAATAATAAAAATTAAAATCCACAAATAATAAATCGCAGATAATTTTTGGTATTTTTTAGCCATCATCTTCTCCAATCGCATATTTTTCAATTCTTTTATCAAAATCATCCTCGCTTTCGTTATAACGCATAACGTGGATGTTGTCAGCATCAATTTTTATTCCAATATCATCGCCTTCTTCAAAAGTTCTTGTCGTATGAATTTTCCACCTAAAATCAGAAGAATCAAAACAAATTAATTCATTAAAAACTCCTCTATACAAAATATTGTCAATATTTACAACGATATCAGCATTTTCAATAGGAACAACATTAATATCTTCAGGTCTAATTACAACTTCAACCCTTTCATTTTTATTAATTCCAGCATCAGAGCAAGCAAAAGTTTTATTTGCAAATTCTACTTTATAATCATCAACCATCCTTGCCTTTAAAATATTACTTTCTCCAATAAATTGAGCAACATAACGATTGATTGGCTCATCGTAAATATCTTTTGGACTTCCTTGTTGGACAATTTCTCCCTTATCCATTACAAAAATCCAATCACTCATAGCAAGAGCCTCTTCTTGATCGTGAGTTACAAAAACAAAAGTAATTCCAAGCTCCCATTGCAAATCACGAAGTAAAACTTGCATAGATTTTCTAAGTTTCATATCAAGGGCAGACAAGGGCTCATCAAGCAAAAGCACATCAGGTTTATTTACAAGAGCACGAGCTATGGCAACTCTTTGTCTTTGTCCTCCTGACATTTGAGAAATTTCTCTTTTCTCAAACCCTGATAAATTTACCATATCAAGAGCCTTTTCAACCTCTTTTTTAATAATTTTTTTGTCAGTTTTTTTAATTTCAAGACCAAAGGCAACATTATCAAAAACATTCATATGAGGAAAAAGAGAATAATTTTGAAAAACTGTATTAACCTTTCTCTTACTTGCAGGAACATCCAAAACATTTTCTCCATTAATATAAATCTCTCCAGAATTTGCTTCCAAAAATCCAGCAATAAGATTTAAAATTGTAGTTTTCCCACAACCCGAAGGCCCCAAAAGAGTATAAAATTTCCCTTTTTCAAGCTCCAAATCGACCGATTTTAAAATCATTTCATCATCAAAAGACTTAGAAACGCCCTTTAAAACCACAGAATATTTATCTAAATTTTCACACACAAGATCACCCCCCATTAGTTTCTTTTAACAGTATAACATAAAAGAAGAAAAAATTTGCAAGTCAAGTCTACAATATTTTATTAGTAAATTTTACATAATATTATGAACTTGCTTATAAAATAGTGATTTGTTTAAATATAAATAAAAAGTGTGACGGCTAATAAATAATTATAACCATCACACTTTTTATTACACATTGATTTTAAAACCTTAAAAAGCATCTCTTAGGATATTTGCCAAGTCAAATTTTGTTACCAAAGCTGGATTTGTTGGTGTACACCTATCATTTAAAGCTGTAAGTGCCATCTTTTCTATAGAATCTTGGTAAGCTTTTTCATCAATTTTTCCAAGTCCACTTAATTTTTCTGGAATATTAAATTTTTTATTCATTTCTTTTATTACTTTGATTAAACAAGTGTAGTCCCTATGATTTAATTTTTGAGCTAAATCGTCTAATTTTTTTCTAGCCTCTTCACTATTTTTACAATTATATTCTATTACATAAGGTAAAAGTATTGCATTTAATCTTCCGTGAGAAATATGGAAAGTTCCACCAATTGTATGGGCTAGAGAATGATTTATTCCAAGTCCTGCATTGTTAAAAGCGATTCCTGCCATATTTGAAACTTCTAGCATTTTTTCTCTAAGTTTTAACCTATCTCCTTCATCATATACTTTTGGCAATATTTCAAAAACTGTCTTTATGCAAGTTTCTGCAAAAGTATCGGTATATATTGATGCACTTTTACTACTATAGGCTTCTATTGCGTGAGTTAATACGTCCATACCTGTATCAGCTGTAATAAAATTTGGTACAGTTTTTGTAAATTTGGGAATTAATAAAGCATAATCTGGGAGCATTATATCATCTATTAATACTTTTTTATCATTGCCTACTGTTACAACTGCAAAATTTGTAGACTCACTTCCTGTTCCTGCTGTAGTCGGTATAGCTGCAAAAATTTTTTTTACTTTTTCTTCCTTATATATATCATATATAATTGCTTTAGTAGCATCTATAGCTGAGCCTCCACCAATGGCACAGATTAAATCAGGATTTGAATTTTTTAAAGCTTTTTTCCCTTCTTCAACTAATTCTTGGCTAGGATCTGGTTGAATATTGCTAAAAATATCATAGGAAATATTTTTATCTAAAAATTTTGTCACCTGATCTATCATTTTACTTTCTACTACAAATGGATCTGTTACAAAAAAAATTTTATTAGGATTTAAAGAATTTAAAATTTTTATGCTATCATCTCCAACATTTATAGTAGGCTTTACTGAAAACGTCATATATTTTCCTCAACTTTCATTTCTATCGGTATTAGTATCTCTGTTACATATTTTTTTTCATCTCTAAAAGTCCAAGAATCTACCACAAATCTCTCTATAACATCTTCTGATAATTTATATCTATACTTTTTAGCCCACTCTCTAAGTTTTTCATAGGATTTACTTAAATTTTCATATTTTCCAAAATGATAAATAGAACCATAGAATCCATCTTTCAATGTAAAAATGATTCTTTCATCTTCAATAGGTTTAACTGCTTTTTGTATGTATAAACATCTAATGTTTCTATTTTCCTTTTCACACTTTAATCTTTGTATATAAGAATCAAAATAAAACATTACAGAACCTGTAATCTTGTTATTTTCGCTTTTTACAAAATTTGCAAAATCTAAATCTAATACAGTATCTTCATAACAAAAACTAAAATCTATAGGATAAGATATTAGTTCACTTTGTTTTATATATTTAATACTTGGGGTATTATTGCCAATAATAAATGCTGAAGATGCTTCTGATATTAACTCATTCCAATCTTTTATAATAGTTAATCGCTCATCTAATTTTTTTATTTCATTACTTGTTCTTTTAATAAGTTCATTGAATGATTTGCTCACATCATCATAGTCTGAATTAAATATAAAGTCTCTAATTTCATACAATGAAAAATCCATAAATTGCAAATATTTTATTATAGAAATCAAGAGAATAGTATCCTCTGTATAATATCTATATCCATTTTCTTTAACTACATCTGGTTTTATAAGTCCTACAGTTTCATAATGTCTTAAAGCTCTTGTGGATACATCCGCTTTATTTGAAGCCTGACCAATGGAATATAATTTTTCTTTATTGATCATTTTTACTCCTTAATTATTTACTTTTTCAAATAAGTATTTAGTATTTTTATAAATGTTTTCTTCTAAATTATAAAAAGGGCTTTCAATCATCTCTTCTATAGCCCATAATGTTTTCAAAGACAAACAAGTAATTTCTGCTACATAATAGTCATTAGATGAAATTCTTTTATGTTGAGATTTTGTTGGTCTTACTCTTTTTAGTTCTTTGGGAATGTTTTTTGACTTATCGTTTAAGATTTTTTTTATATTTTCTAATAAATGAACTTTAACAGGTGACAATTCTTCTAAGTTTTGTTTAATATCTTCAAATTTTTCTTTATCTGTAAATTCCATCATTCTAGCATACTTATCAAAAATAGGATTTACGCCATTTTTTTCAATTTCTTTTAAGTCTTTATATAAATAATCTATAATTTTTTGATTATACGCCAAATATTGAGAAAGCCTCATAATGAAAAATTCTTTAGGTGAATCTTGGCAAACTGCCCTACCATTAAGTCCCCTTATTTCATCAAAGTTTTTCCATTCAAAATCTAAAATCCAAGAAAGCTCATCGAAAACACATAATAAATTATAATCTCTAAGTATATCTTTCATCAAGTTCTTGTCAATATTTTTAAATAAATATCTCATATCAATTTCCTTTCACCAAATTAATAGCCTTAATTTGTGGATTTATAATTGAATTTTGTACTTCAATAGCATGAGCCAATAAAAAATCATCATTTGATTTAGTAATAGATCTATATTTTAATATATCCTTTACATATATACTTAACTTTTCACTCAAGTAAACAAGATCTTTTTTGTGATTTGATTCCATAAATTTATTCATATCCTCAAACAAATCACGAGGATAATAATTAATTTGTGCTAATCTTTTGTATCTTAACTTATAATAAGGCATATATACTTTTGCAAATAAAAAAAGTACTCCCAATAAAGCTTCCATAAATTCAGCTTTTGCAAAAAAAACTGCTGAAATATCATTTCTATCAAGAGATCTTTTTAAATTATATTGTCCCGCTTGAGCCATTTGGAAAAGATATGCTGCAAGTTTTTTTCTGAGTACATCTTCTGGATAAAAGTCTAATAAATATTTTCTATAGTCTGAAAATAATTTACAATTATCTAAAAAAATTTCTCCATTAGTAACAGTAGCTAGGAAAGATTCTGGTATTTTTAAAAAATCTATATCACTTATTGGAAACTTTCTAGCTGATGTATATTTTTCATAAAAATCTTCTAAAGAGAATAAACCAACTCTTTTATCTACCAGTTTCGACTCAACTTTCTTATATCCTAGAAATTCATCTGGTAACTTTTCCAAAACAGAATTAATCCTATTTTTATAAATTTTTACATCATCTTCTTTTAACCAAATACAAAATCCCAGACCAAAATCGTGATCTTTTGAGATTTCATCATCAAGACCAAAACATTCAGAGCCTTCTCCAACCAGACCAATTGAACAAAGATCTAAAATTTCTGGACAATTATTTTTAAAAATTGGATAGGCTATATCATAAAAATATTTTTTTGATAATTCCATACCATTCATGATATTTCCTTTTGCTTTTTAGCTTGATTAAGGTTTTTAATTAGAATTTCCTTTACTGGCCCTTCACCAACAGTTTCATCAAATACTTTTATAGCTTTTTCATAATAGTATACAGACGTATAATATTCTTTATTATTATAATAAATATTAGCAGCTGTCGCATAAGCATTTGCCAAATGTGGAAGTCTTAATTTATTTTTTTCATAATAAAGTATAGCCTCATTTACATTTACCAATGCTTTAGCATACTTTTTTTAAGTATTAATATTTCTGCAAGATTTATCTTAGATACAGCTATTTTTTCTTCATTTTTTATTATTTTTAGAGCTTTTTCAATATCTTCTTGTGCTAAATCCAACATATTTTTTGCCCTAAAAGCTTGAGATCTATTATTATATACGCTTGCCATTAAATGTTTTGTATCACTAAGTTGGCTAAGAATAGTTTCCGTTTCATTCAAAGTATCAATTGCTAAATCATAATTTTTAGAAACTATATGGCAATTCGATATATTTATAAGAAGACTAGCATAATCTTTTGAAATAAATCCGTAATTATCTAACACTAATTTCTTTATAACTTTATAAATCTTATAAGCCAAGTCTGTTTGACCCTTTACTCTAAGAAAAGATGCGAGCTCATTACCAACAGCGATAATGGCTCTTTCATCTTTTAAACTTATAGTTTTAGAAAATTCTTCCATCAAAAATAGAATAACTTCCTTACCATTTGATTTATTAAACTTTAGCTTTAAATCTTTATAAAAGTTTGATAAATCATATTTCATGATTCTTATTTATTTTTTGGTAAAATTGTTTCAACTTCTGTATGTGGTCTTGGAATTACGTGTACTGATACTAATTCTCCAACTCTTTGTGCTGCAGCTGCTCCTGCATCTGTTGCTGCTTTTACTGCTCCTACATCTCCTCTAACTAAAACTGTTACAAGTCCTCCTCCAACATGTTCTTTTCCTACAAGTGTAACGTTAGCTGCTTTTACCATTGCATCTGCTGCTTCAATACTTCCTACTAATCCTTTTGTTTCAATCATTCCTAAAGCTTCGTTCATTTTTTCTCTCCTTTATATTTTTTATTTTTTTATTAACTTATTTATTCACCTTTAAAGGCATTTACTAGTGAGTCTACCATTTCTTTTAATTCTTCTAGATTTATCTCACCTGTTTCATTAAAGTTTGAAGATTTCTTTTCTTCTTCTGTTTTACAATTATTACAACCTGTTGAATATTCAAAATATTTTGCTTGGTTTCCATAATTTGGTAATGAATTGTTATTTAATGAAGAATTATTTCCGTGATATTTTTTAAATATTTCATCTTCTTCAACAAGTTTATCAGCATCTTTTATTCCATAAACTAATTTTTTGAAGTTTACAAGGTGTTTTGGACCAACATTTTCTGATACACTTGATCCTCCCATTGTTCCACATCCTAAGGTTAGAGCTATTGGAAGGCCTGTTGTAAGTCCTGTTCCTCCCATTGTTCCACCAGTGTTTACAAGGATCCTACTTGCTGGTTTTATAGCAAATTTTCTTGCTATTTCTTTATCTTCTGTATGTAGGCTCATTGTATGTCCTATTCCATTTTCCAAAAGTTTAAATGAAAGATCGCAAGCTTCCTTCCAATCATTTACTGTATAAAAACCAAGTACTGATGTTAATTTTTCGTAGGATAATGGATATTCTTTTCCAACTCCATATTGTTCTCCTACAAGTACTTTAGTTCCGCTTGGTATGCTAATTCCTGCTGCATCTGCTATAACTTTTGCACTTCTACCTACAAAATTAGGATTCATAGCTGTTCCATTTCTAAATAATAAGGCACAAACTTTTTTACATTCTTCATCAGTCATGAAATATGCACCAGCTTTTTTAAATTCTGATACAACTTCTTGTCTATTTGATCTTTCAACTATTAATGATTGCTCTGATGCACAAATTGTTCCATTATCAAAAGTTTTTGATGCCATTATGTTTCTAACAGCCTTTTTAATATCAGCAGTTTTTTCTATATAAGCTGGAGAGTTTCCTGCTCCAACTCCTATAGCTGGTTTTCCAGCAGAATATGCTGCTTTTACCATTGCTGGACCACCTGTTGCTATGATTAATTTAACTTCATCAGCATGCATTAATTCATTTGTTGCATCCATTGAAAGTTTTGTTAATCCTTGAACTATATTTTCCGGTGCTCCTGCTTTTACGGCTGCATCATTTACAATTTCTATTGCCCTTGATGTACATTTACTAGCTTTTGGATGTGGACTAAAGATTATAGGGTTTCTAGATTTTATAGCTATCATTGAATTGTATAAAACTGTTGATGTTGGATTTGTTGATGGAACAATTCCCATTACCAAACCAACAGGATCTGCTATAGTAATAACTTGACCTTCTTGGTCAGCATCTACTATTCCTATAGTTTGTTGATTTTTAATTTCTTCATATAAAAGTCCACTTGCCATGTGATTTTTATATATTTTATCTTCTACCTTTCCAAAGCCTGTTTCTTCTACTGCAATTTCTGCTAATTCTTTTGCGTGAATTTCTCCAGCTTCAGCAATAGCTTTTATAATTCTATCAATTTGATCGAATGTATAATTTTTTAATTTTTTTTCTGCTTCGGCTCCTTTTCTAGCAAGATCTCTTGCTGCTTGAATTGAAGATAGATCAAAATCTAATTCTGCCATGCTTACCTTCTTTCTAATTTATTTGTTAATTATTCTTTGTGTGGTAAGATTGTTTCAACTTCTGTGTGTGGTCTTGGGATTACGTGTACTGATACTAATTCTCCAACTCTTTGTGCTGCAGCTGCTCCTGCATCTGTTGCTGCTTTTACTGCTCCTACATCTCCTCTAACTAAAACTGTTACAAGTCCTCCTCCAACGTGTTCTTTTCCTACAAGTGTAACGTTAGCTGCTTTTACCATTGCATCTGCTGCTTCAATACTTCCTACTAATCCTTTTGTTTCGATCATTCCTAATGCGTCTAATTGTGCCATTTTTTTTATCTCCTTTTTTTCTACTTTTTTTACGATCTTATTTGTGTTTTTTTTGTTTACTTCTGTCTTCACTTCTTCATTTTTTGTAGCTTCTGTTTTTTTTGCTACTTCTTTCTTTTTTTCTGTCATCTAAACCCCTTATATAATAATTTCTATAAAGTCTTTAGGACCTAATCCTAGAGCATTGGCTTCTTCTTGATCTATATGACAATCAAGATATCCGTTATCTCCTACTCTAACACTTACATTTTCAAGTAATGCTGATCTTTCGCCTTTAGTTTTTATTGAAACTATATCTCCATTTTTTAATCCTCTTTCTTTCGCTTGAAGATTGTTAAAATGAATGTGTCTTTGAGCAACTATTGTGCCTTCTTTTAAAACAACTGTTCCTTCTGGTCCTATTACTGTGATTCCTGGAGTATCTTTAATATCTCCTGACAATCTTAGTACTGGTTTTATACCAAGTTTAAAGGCATCTGATCTTAGTATTTCTACTTGACTTTGTTTTCTTACTGGACCTATTATTCTAACTTTTTCTATGCAACCTTTTTTTGCTGCTATTGTCACACATTCCTTGCATGCAAATTGTCCTGGTTGTGATAGGCTTTTTATTGGTGTAAGCTTATATCCTTTCCCAAAAAGTGTATCTAAATCTTCTTGAGATAAGTGAATGTGTCTTCCTGATATTCCTACAGGAATCTTATAAAGATCTATATTAACTTTTTGCTTATTATTTTTATAATTGTCTACTAAGCTTTCTAGCAACTGACTAAATTCATTCATCCTATCCTATTATCCTTTCAATATCATTTTCAGATAATAGGCCTTGTTCTATTCCTTTTTTTAGAATCTTGTAAATTTGATCTTCTGATAAAACAGCTGATGATTTTTTACATTCTTTTTTTTCTTCTATATCATTTTTTTTATCTTTACAATCACATTTTTTAAATTCTATGCCAAAATCTTTTGCCAAGTCTTTGGCAGCAGCTGTGATTATAGTGTTGTCATCGATATAGATTTCTTTTTCATTTTTTTTCTTTAAGACTTCTTCTTGACTTATGAGTCTTTTCATCAAAACCTCCTAGAAATCACAATCCTCATCTATTATTCCAACTATAACAGCATCTACAGGAATTTTTTGATTTTGATTTTCCTCAAGAATTGCTCTTGCAGATGAACCTTGGGTTATAATAACCCTATCTCCTCTACCAGCTCCTATTGTATCTACTGCTACTATTTTTTTATTTTTTCACTTCCATCTAAAATTTCTACTAACATAAATTTAAGACCATTTAGTGAATCATATTTTCTTGTAGCCCATACATTACCTATAAGTTTTGCGATTACCATATATCTTTTTCCTTAATTTTTTCTTCAATATTTCTTAGGGCAACTTTAACTTCTTCCATCTCTCCTATTATTGCAAGCATAATCATATTTTGTGGACATGATCCTCTAACATCTACTACTTCTACCCCACTAGTTTTATAGGCTATATCACTTGCCATAGTCATTTCTATTAATTTTCCTTGGACAAGCCCTAAAGCTCCAGGATTTTTTTCCAATTTGAATTTGGATCTATTTTTTATAATATCAAGTGTGGCTGGGCTTGGTGCTTTTATAAGTTTAATATCCATTTTTAATCCTCTATTAATGACAAAGCTATCCCTATTGGCGTTACAAACATAGGATTTGATGGTTTTAATGTTTTTATTTTTGTCTTTTGACCAACATAATCTTCCATTCCACTTAAAAGTGCTGTACCACCTACCAAAACAATTTTATCTATTTTTTGATCTTTGCTTGCATTTTCGATTATAGAAATTATTTTATCTATAACAGGTCTTACAACAGGAAATATTTCTTGGTGTTTTGAAAAATCTCTTTTTAATTCTTCTGCTTTATCAAAGTCAATTTTATATGCCCCTGATAATACTAATGAAAAATGTGTTCCACCTGTGGCTTCATCTAAAACTTTTACTACTTTTTCGTCTTTTACTATTGATATTCCAGTTGTACCGCCACCGATGTCTACTACAGCTCCATTATCAAGATTTAATAATTTATTTGCAGCTGATGGTTCATCTAGGACTTTTTCAACTATAAAACCACTTGACTCTGCTACATTTTTTACTGCTCCGCCGTCTATATTTTCTGTTCCTGGTGGTATAGCGCATCCTGCTATAAGAAGTTCTTCTCCTAGTTTTTCTTCTAGTTGATTTTTTAACTTTCTTACAATATCGCAAGCTCCTATATAATCCACAACCATTCCATCTTTAACAACTTGAGCAAATTCGTATGCTCCTGCAACTGGTTTTTTATCTTCATCAAATACACACAAAACTATAAAAGCAGTTCCTAAATCTATACCTGTGTAAAGTTTTTTATTTTTGTTTTTATAGGCTTTTTTATTGATTCTTCAAAGTCTTTTATGACTTTATTAACATTTTCTAAATTGATAAGCTTATCCTCCTTTGCAAATATTTATAAACCAGATATAAAGTCTAATAGCTATTTTATCTATAAGATCTTCATTATTTTTTTCTTTAATCTTATTAAGTTTATCAATACCTTCTTCTATACTTATAAAGCTTTTAAGATATGGATTATCAAGATTCATATTCATATAAATATCTATAGCTTCACTTTCTTTACAATTCATTTTCTCTAGGTCTATAATTTCATTTTTAAAAATTTTTATCGCTAAGTCATTTAGATAAGAAGCAAATTTATGGTCAAAATCTTTAAGCTCAAAAGCAATTTTTTTAATTATCAAACTCACTTCTTCATCTAATTTTTTCTCATCCAAATTTTTACAAATCGGATTATCCCCAAGCTTATTTTGTTTCTTTTTTGTGTTTTTAGCCTTTGTTTTATCAACTATATCTATCCTAAAATCCAAAAGAAATTGTCTAGCTTGTGGAGTTAGCTTACTACCTTTTTCAATGATGTATGAGTCAAAAGGGCTTTTTTTGTATTTGTATCTTAAATTATCTTCCGTTATAAAAAGCATCTTTTTTCCTCAGTTTCTTTTATATATTTTCTTAATTTTTCTAGTCCCTTACCTGTCTTTAGTGATATCTCAAATATATAATCACTTCCAATAGCATTTGCTATTTGCCTTAATTTTTCCAACTTTACATCATCATAAAGATCAATCTTATTGATTATTGTAATTGTTGGTCTGGTAAATGATTTTGCAAAGTTTGGTGGAACATGACAATCTTTTTGTAAATCTATCATAAAAATATTTACTAAGGCTTGATTTTGTCCAACCATAATCAAAGCACTATTTAAGTAGGGATTTTCTATATATCCTTCTGATACTTCAATAGTTTTTTCTCTAAATTGAAGATCTAAACTTTTTTTTGATTTAAGATTTTTCTCTTCAATTAAGCTTGCAAGACTTGTCTTTCCCACTCCATCATTTCCAGCTATTAACCACTTTCTTCTCATGACATTGTTACGGGACAAGAAGTAAATTTTAGCATACTTTCAAAAGTATCTTTAACTGCTTGTAGGGACTGTTTTACGCTTTCATTATCTCCTTGTAAAAGAACGCATCCATTAAATCTATCAATAAAGCAAACTTCTACATTCGCAGCTTTTGCTGCCACATCAGCTGCTATTATGGAACTTTCCGTTGGAGTTAAGGTCATAATTCCTATGGCATTTCCCTTATCCAAACCAATTTTTTCATTTACTGATGGATCGGGAGAAGAAATAAGATGAAGAAGTGTTATTTGTTTGCCTGGTACTGATTCTTGAACTATTCTTTGTAAATTTTCCATATTATCACCTAATGCCTTACTAAATTCACTTCGATTTTCTTTTCATCAATCCATTTTTGAATTTCATCTAACTGTTCATTGGACAAGGCAAATTCACCTTCCATTTCAGAATCCATTGGATAATCCATATCAAGCTGTTCATATTTGCCAACCCCATACCTATGATAAGGAAGTAAATCTATGCCATCGAAATTTTTAAAACATTTAAAATCTTCTAAAAAATCTACAACTGCTTTTATTTCTTCGTGGCTATCATTTACTCCTTTTAAAATTGGCATCCTTACCCTAACTTTTTTTCCACATTCGAGTAAATATCTTAGATTGGATAAGATTCTTTCATTATTTACTCCAGTCCAATATTTATGTTTTACAGGATCCATTTGCTTAATATCAAATAAAAATAAATCTACATGGTCTTTTATTAAATCCAAAGATTTTCTTGAAGTATATCCACAAGTTTCTATGGCTGTATTAATTCCACTCATATGACTTGCTTCAAGTAGGGATTTCAAACTTTCAGCTTGAGCACTACATTCTCCTCCGCCTACTGTTAGTCCACCACCACTCATCATATAAAAATCTTTATCTTCTTTTACAATATCCATTAATTCAGTTATTGTTTTGTCTTCGCCTACAATTTCTATAGCTTTTTGAAGGCAATTTTTCTCACATCTTCTACAACCTATACAAGTTATATCTCTATGAACTTTGTGTGTTCCATTCTCCATATAATGAATTTTTTTTGGACAAACACTAACACATTGACCACAATTTATACAAGCATTTTTTTTAATCATCACTTGATATTCTCTTTTTAATCCTTCAGGATTGGAGCACCACTTGCATCTAAGTGGGCAACCCTTGAAAAATATTAAAGTTCTTACTCCTGGACCATCATGGACGTTGTACTTTTGAGTATTGAAAATTCTAGCAGTCCTTTCAATTCCTTCTTTATTTGAATCTACATCCATTTATATTCCTTTCTATTCTAGAAATGTTCTAGCATTGTACGACTTATAATTTCGTCTTGAACATCCTTACATAATTCAACGAAGAAGGCTGAATATCCAGCTACACGAACTACTAAATCTCTATGTTTTTCTGGATGTTCTTGAGCATCTAGCATAGTTTCATTATCTAAGTAGTTAAATTGCATCTCTCCATTTCCATACATACATGCTGTACGTAATAAGGTTACAAGAGCATTTTCTCCTTCTATAGAATCTAAAATTCCTTTTTGAATTTTGAAATTGTGTACCATACCCATATTCATTGAATCATTTGCCATTTTTGATACTGATTTTATAATTGCTGTTGGCCCATTAAAGTCAGCACCTTGAGTTGGTGATATACCATCTGATAATGGTGTCCATGCATCACGACCGTTAGCTGATGCTCCTGTCATTTGTCCAAATGGTGTATTATTAGATATTGAAAGTGTTCCATGGCAAAGTCTTGAATAAAGTGTTCTATATTTTGCGTGTTCTCTTTCTGTAAAGTTTATAATATCGTTACAAATCTTATCTGCATAGTCATCATCGTTACCATATTTTGGAGCGTCTAAGCAATCTCTTTTAATTTGTTCATAGCCTTTAAATTCTGCTTTTAATGCTTCATTTAATTGTTCTAGGCTATATTTTTTATCGTCATAAACTAATTTTTTGATCGCTGCCATACTATCTGCATAAGTTGCAAGTCCTGACCATACAACTCCTGGACCAAAATTATACATTGCTCCACCTGCTGAAACATCTTTTCCATGTTCCATACAGCCTTCATACATTATTGACATTAAAGGCTTAGGTGCCATATCTCTGTGAACTATTTGAGATATTGTAGTTGCTGCTGCTGTTAATTTTGTTATATATGAAATTTGTTCTTTTACAGCCTTTTCAAATTTTTCCCAAGTATCAAAGTTTGAGAGACTTCCTAAATCAGGTGTAACTTGTTTTCCATACCAAAGTGGAACACCGTGGTTTAATGTTAATTCTATTGCTATTGGCCATTGTGTGTATGAAGTTGATGTCCATTGATATAATCTTCCAGATTTTTGTGGTTCAACGCATCCCATCATACAATAATCTCTAGCATCTTCTACGCTTACTCCTTTTGCAAGCATCATTTTTATGTGAGTATCATCAAAGTGGCAAGCAGGGAAGCCCATTCCAGCTCTTACTACATCTACAATTTTTCTTAAATATTTTTCTGGAGATTTTGTGTGGATTCTTGTTGCAAGTGATGGTTGGTATATTTTCACATGTCTTACCGCATCCATCAAAAGATATGTTAAATCATTTGTTGCATCGACACCTTCTCTTGTGATTCCACCGATTGTCATATTAACGAATGGTTGATATCCTGCAAAGAATTTAGATGAACCTTCACTTGTTAGCCACATCATCTCGCTCATTTTTATTAGCATACATCCTGCAAGTTCAAAAGCTTGGTAATCATTCATTCTTCCACTTTCAATATCTTTTTTGTAGAATGGATACATATATTGGTCAACTCTTCCTATTGACATTCCTGTTTGGTTTTCTTCAACTACAAGCAAGGATTCTATTGTCCAAACTGCTTGTATCGCTTCCCAAAATGTTCTAGGTTTATTTGCTGGAACGTGAGCATTTACTTCTGCTATTTTTTCCAATTCAATTTTTCTTTTTGGATTTGTTTCTTTTTGAGCTAATTGTTTTGCATATTCACTTAATCTTTTAGCATATATCATTACCCCTTCAGTTGTTTCTATTACTGATTTGTAGAAGTAAATTTTATCTATATCTTCTGGATTTGAATAATCAAGTTTTTCTAAGTGCTCTTTTGCTTCTTGTTGGATATCTTTCATTCCTTTTTTCATTAGGATTACATCATATCCTGGATTGGAATCTCCTCCTCCATTTACTTGGTGGTAAGAACAGTCTGATACGAAAGATTCTCCTGATAATTCCCATACTCCAGCATCTCTATATTGGTCTTCACATACTTCATCAAGACTTCTTCCTTCCCAGAATGGGAACAATACGTCTTTACAATATTGTTTGTCTTCTTCTGAAATGTGGAATGGATCTTGTGGTCTGTTTTCAATTGTATCTAATTCATCTCTTAACCATCTCCAAGAAATATCTGGAGAAAATGCTCCGCTTCTTGGTGCCCCACAAGGTGAACCTACTATTAATTCATTATCTTGAATTACAAGTGGTGCTGTTTCACAATTTTTTCTAAAAGCTTTTGCTCTTAGAACATTCTTTGGCATTCCTGGATTTGCTTTTGTTAGTTCTGTTACTATTTTTGCCCTATGCAAGGTTATAGTTGGAACTTGTTTTAAAAAGTTTGCCTTTAAATCAATAAGTCTTTGAGTAGGTCCATTAGGAATTTGTGTTCCTTCACTTTGTATTCCCACACTTAAATCACAATTTTTATTATCTTCTTTATTTAATTGATCTTGCACTTTTTCAAATAATTTGCGTACACTTTCTTTTTCTGAATCTGACATATGCTCTGTTGCCATTGCCAATTTCTTAGAAAATTCTCTTAAGTCCATTTCTCCTCCTAATAATCTTTTTCTAATGAATTTAATATTTTATCAAATAAATCTTTATCTTTTTTGACAGTTTTTTCGCTTAGAAAGGAGCTTATATCTTTTTTATCACATATACCTATTTCTCTAAATTTCATAAAATGGTTTGGTGTTAGTGATGTTTGATTGCATCCTTCTATTTTTTTTGTTGATAGGCTAAAACTTATGGGAAGGTTTGTTCCTATTCCTACTGAACCTAAACCAGTTGGTGAGTTCACCAAAACTCTTGCTACAGGTTTTTTTTCTATAAATTGTTCAATTACATATGCATCGTCAGAATATATTGAAAGGCTTTGACCTTTTTTGTCGTTTAAAATTAATTCAACGCATTTTTCACAAGCATTCAACCAATCATTTTCTATATATAAAGAAACTATAGGATTATATTTTTCTTTTGAATAAGGACTTTTTTCTGATACATATGGTTTTGTAACCACTAGAATTTTTGTATCTGAATTAACTTTTATTCCTGCAATTTCGGCGATTTGCCTTGCACTTCTTCCTATAAGTTCCTTTCTGCAATTATGGTCTTGATCATATAATATTTTTTCAAGTTTTATATGTTCGTCTTTGCTTAGAAAAAATGCTCCATATTCTTTAAATTTTTCTACAACCTTTTCATAAGCATTTTCTTCTACTACTATTGATTGCTCTACTCCTGGCAAAAGTCCGTTATTAAATGTTTTTGAATTTATAACTTCACAACTTGCCTTATCTATATCACAATCTTTGTCGATAAATACTATGTTATTTCCTATTTCCGCTTTAAAAATTTGAGCCTTATCGTTTTGGATTTTTCTTTTGTTTTCGCTTAGAAGATTTTCCAATATGAATGAAACTTTTTCACTTTCATATAAGGTTTTTTCTCCTAAGTCAGAGTTATAGGTTAAAATATCTAAAAAACCTCTTGGATAAAAATTTTCTTTTAAGATTTTCTTAATATCTTCAACCATTTTTGTTACAGTCTTTTCACATCGTAAATCACTTACTACAATAAGAGGATTTAAAGCTCTTATTGCAAAATATATGGCTTGAAAACTAGTAAGTGTTGATAGGTATGGGGCTATAAATACAAGACTAACACCTTTTGAAAGAGCTACTTGTCTTGAGTTTTGATTTTTTACTATATCATATATTTGAGGATATGCTTTCAATTCATTTTCCAAATTATCTAAATAATAATTTCCAAGTTTTATCTCATCCTCATATTTTCCATATGATGTTTCTTCAAAAGACATTTTTGCAAGTTGGTCTATGTTAGTTTTGTAATATTGTTTTATTTTTTTAATAGTTCATTTCTTGTTTCTTTGTCAATGTCAAGAAGAATTTCCCTAGAATTTTCTGCCTGTTCTAATAAAATTCTTGCTTGTTGAATCGAAAGAAGATCTGTATCTATTACTTTCATAGTCCACCCCTTAAATCAAATTATCTAAATTATAAATTTCGGTTACTTTCTCTAAATCTGGATGTGGGCTTGGTATTACTAATGACGAGTAAACTTCTGCTCCCATAGCTTCTACTGCCTTAACTCCTGCTTGTACTGCTGATTCAACTGCTGACACATCTCCTTTTACAAGTATTGAAATATATCCACTGGCTACGTTTTCGTAACCAATAATTTCTACACTACCTGCTTTTTCCATTGCATCTGCGGCTTCTAGCACATATACTAAACCGAAAGTTTCTATGCCTCCTAATGCTTGCATCTTTTCTCCTAATCTTCTACTTTATGAACTGAAATTACTTTACTTACATTTGTTACTGGTCGTTTCATAACATTATGAGCTGTTATTTTTCCAATTTTTTCACCTTCAGCTACTCCGGCTTTTACTGCACTCATACATGATGAAACATCTCCTCTTACTATTACAGTAACTAGAGTTGATCCTACGTTTTCATAGGATACAAACTTTACATCTGCTGCTTTTAGCATAGCATCTAATGCCTTTATAGCTGGCAACATACCCAAAGTTTCTATAAGACCTATTGCTTGTGATTCGTATTGCATATTTTCACCTACTTAATATAAGAATTTATAGTATTTTTTTGTTCTTCACTTGCTTTATAATAAACAACTAATTCATCATCTATTAGCATATATGAATCCTCATCTATTAATCCATTTTCTTTAGCCGTCATAAGACTTTCTATTATATTTTCCATTGTAAAAGCCTTGTGATTTTTGAATTCATCTTTTAACGCTTGATAAACATCTTTTGCAGACGCCTTATCCACATTAGTAAAATATTTTAATATTTCATAGTTTAATGGTCTTCTCATTATTTGTTACCTCTTTTAAAATAATCAAGTGGATTTACACTCATTATAAATATTCCTAATGCCATAAGAAGTGATCCTAACCATGCTATTGGCACTATTTCATAACCTGGATTTTTCAAAATTATTCCAAGTATAATCCAACAGAAAAATGGACCCCAGAAAGTATATGTTCCATTGCATGCCATACCTAAAGCTGCTCCGCACATTGAATTTCCTTTATACCAAAAGGCAAATGATATAAATGTAAAAAATCCACTAGCAAATAAAATTAAAATTGTTGGATCAGTAATAGCATTTATGAAAAGACCAGAAATAAGATGTATTCCGCTCCCTTCAATTATTCCAAAAACTGGTAAAACTATTAATAGATTTGCTAATGATGATGTGGTTTGCCTAATAGCTATTCCTATTTCCGAATCAATCATTGAAGTTCCAAATCCAGCTATAACTCCTTCAAGTCCCCATCCAAATGCTGCCACGATTGCAAGGATTATTCCTAAAACCATTCCATCTTTAACCTCTCCAGTAAGACTTGTCGCGCCTATTAAAAGAGACGAAGCTAAGCAAATAACAATTCCTAAAATTGTTCTTGCTGATAATTCTTGCTTTAAGATTATTCTTCCAAGAATTGCTCCAATAGCTACATTAAGACCCGCTATAGGTATAACAACTGGTCCTCCCATTTGAACAGCAAGAATATATGTAACTCCTGCTATCGGCCCTCCGACTATAGCTGCAAATACCATTATCATTCCTGGCTTTGTTTTTAAAGTCTTTATAAAATCTCCAAATTTCCCCTTGATAATTGAATTTGCTAAAGCCCAGATTGCTGATGTTAAATCGTTTATTCCTGTTGCAAGTGTTCCAAGAATAAAAGCCAATGTAATATCTGAAAGTCCAGCTTCACCTGAATACCAAAACTTCCATATTCCATACACTGTGGCTGTAGTTACTAATGCTGTGTAAAGTCCATAATATATACCAGATTGAATACCAATATTTAAACCCTTGCTAAAATACTTTTTATCAAGTTTTTTCTTAGTGGATTCAGCTTTACTAACAGCATCTGAATAATTTTTTGTTTTTTCCACCACTCTATCTCCTTCTTCTTAATTTAAAAACATATAAATGTTTTCCTTGTTTAGATATTAACAATATACCTAACGTAAAAGTCAACTTTTTTTATAAGAACAACGTTTCCAATTGAAATTCTAGCTTTCTTTTGTCATATTTTTATATTTTTCTTTTCTTACATTATCTTTAATCTTAACCTTAGCGTAAAACTTTTTGATTTTTTTTCTATATTTTTTATATATTTTAAATACTTATATATTTATAAATTGATTTTTTAATGTTTTTTGTGAAATCAATTAGATAAATAACTAAAAAATAGCAGAACATACCTATTCTGCTACCATTAGTCTTTATATTTTTTAAGTTTTAAATTTATTAATAATAATCCTTTCTATCCTTATCCACATCCCAATAAATTTCCCTGTATTTACCGTCATAAATTTTTAAAATTTCTGGCATAGAATCGCTCATCTTTTCCATCTTTTTAAATTCCTCATAATCTTTCCAAAACAATTTTCCTTCCCTATTATTTTCAATTAATTTTCCAGAAAAATCATTTGTTTGATACAAAAGTCCAACGTCTTTTTGAAATTCGCCCTTATCATTTGTAAATGCCCAAGTAATTATTCCTACGAATTTTGGATTTTTTATTTCTAAATTTGTTTCCTCTTTTGCCTCTCTTATTACTGAATTTTCAAAAGATTCGTTTTTTTCAACTTTTCCACCTGGAAAAGTGAGGCCCTCCCAGCCATATTTTTTCTTTTTATCTAAAACTAGAACCTTATTATTTTTTTCATCATAAATTTTTACCATATTCATAAGTACAATTTTCATATATACTCCAATCCACAAAAAAAGGAAGCAAGTTTCCCCACTTCCTCTTATATTTATTTTCTTTCTAGTTCAATTTTTACACTTTTATCATTTAATTCGAATTCTTCTGTATCAAGGTCTTTTACTTCCATTGTATCTGCTAAAGTTTCTTTTTTGATTTCTTCTTCAAATTCTTTTAAAGCATTTTTCAATTCATCATCTGCGCTGTAGAAAATATCAATTCTATCTGTAACTTCGTATCCATTATCTTTTCTAAGATTTTGGATTTTTGATACAAATTCTCTTGCATATCCTTCTTTTTTAAGATCTTCTGTGATTTCTGTATCTAAAACTACAAAGACATTTCCATCCATCTCAACATCAAATCCTTCTTTTGCTTGGATTCTTATATCAAGATAATCTTTTTCGACAGTGTATTTTTCTCCATTTATTTCGATTTCTTGTGGAGAATTTTCAACTTTTTCTACAAATTCTTTTGCATCAACACTAGCCAAGAATTTACCAAAGGCTCCTACGTTTTTAGCAAAAATTTGTCCAACTTTTCTGAAATTTGGTTTTAAATAATAATCCATAAAGTCTGAAAGATCGTCTGCAAATTCAACTTCTTTTATATTTAATTCTTCTTTGATTAAACCTGTCAAATCACCGATTGTGTCTTTAAATGATCCATCTACTATTATTTTTTCTAGAGGTTGGCGAACCTTGATTGATTCTTTTTCCCTTGATGCACGACCAAGTGTAACCATTTTTCTTACAAGATCCATTTTCTCTTCTAATTTTTCATCAATTAAATCTTCATTAACTTCATCAAGTTTTTCAACGTGAACTGAAAGTCCGCCTGTTAAATTTCTGTAGATTTCTTCTGAAATAAATGGAGCTATTGGAGCTGTCATTTTAGAAAGACTTACTAAAACATCGTAGCATGTTTTGTAAACTGCTTTTTTGGATTCTGTTAAATCTTCTCTCCAAAATCTCTTTCTATTTCTTCTTATATACCAATTTGATAAGTCTTCTACAACAAAATCATTTACCAAATGAACAACCTTGTTGTAGTCAAAAGATTCCATTTGTTCGTAATAAGCTTTTAATAGTGAATTTAATCTTGAATATAACCACTTGTCGATTTCTTCAAGCTCTACATTTTCAAAATTTTTGATCTCATCAAGTCCAATATTATCTGTATTTGCATAAAGAACAAAGAAATTATAAACATTTTCGATTGTTCTAAAGAAATTATTTTTAACTTCAATTAGACCTTTTTCATCAAATTTTGTTGGAACCCAGCAAGGTGATACATATAATGAATAAAATCTTACAGCATCTGCCCCATATTTATCAAATAATTCGAAAGGATTTAGGGTATTTCCTTTTGATTTTGACATTTTTTGTCCATTTTTATCAACAACCAAGTCATTTACTAATACATTTTTGTATGGTGCTTTTCCTGTAATAATTGTTGAAATAGCCATGAGTGAATAAAACCATCCTCTTGTTTGGTCAATTCCTTCGCAAATGAAATCTGCTGGGAAATAATTTTCTAAATCTTCCCCTTTTTCAAATGGATAATGAACTTGTGAAAATGGCATTGCTCCTGAGTCAAACCAAACGTCAATTACATCTGGAACCCTGTGCATTACTTTTCCACATTCTGGACAAGTTAAAGTTACATCATCAACATAAGGTCTGTGAAGTTCTATATCTTCACTTATATCTTCTCTTGCTTTTTCTGCTAATTCTTTTCTTGAACCAATTGATTCAACATGACCACAATCGTCACATCTCCAAAGATTTAGTGGAGTTCCCCAATATCTTGATCTTGAAATTGCCCAATCTTTTACATTTTCAAGCCAATTTCCAAATCTTTTATCCCCGATTGTTTGTGGATACCAATTAACTTCGTTATTATTTTCAACCATTTTTTCGGAAAGTTTGCTCATTTCTATATACCAAGATGGTTTTGCGTAATAAACAAGCGGAGTTTTACATCTCCAACAGTGAGGATAATTGTGTTCGATTGTTTGTTTTTTATAAACTTTTCCCTCATCTCTTAGATGAATGAAAATTTCTTCGTTTGTATCAAAAATAAATTTGCCCTTCCAAGGAGTTTCTGTAAAACATCCTTCAAGGTCAACTGGTTGAACGAATGGCAAATTATATTTTCTTCCAAGTTGGTAGTCATCTTCTCCAAAAGCTGGAGCTGTGTGAACAATTCCTGTTCCGTCTTCTGCTGAAACATAATCAGCACAAGTTAAGAAAAATGCCTTGCCATCTGGTTTTACATAAGGAAGTAGTTGTTCATATTCAACATACTCAAGATCTTTTCCTTTCATCTCTTCAACAACTTCGTATTCATGATCTGCCATAACTTTTTCAAGCAAAGATTTTGCCAAATAATAATAGCAGCCATCAGTTTTATCATTTACTTTTACATAGCTAAGTTCTGGATGAACAGTTAAAGCTACGTTTGATGGAAGAGTCCATGGAGTTGTTGTCCAAGCTAGGAAATATTCATTGTCAGCATCTTTTTTCTTAAATTTACAAATTAAAGTTATGGCCTTATCCATTTGATAGCCTTGAGCAACTTCGTGACTTGCAAGACCTGTACCACATCTCGGACAATATGGCATAACTTTTGCGCCTTCATAAATTAATCCTTTTTTGAAAGCCTCATTTAATAGCCACCATTCAGTTTCTATATAATCATTGTCCAAAGTTATGTAAGGATTGTCCATATCGTAAAGAAAAGCCATCCTGTCTGACATATCTCTCCACATATCAGAATATTTAAAAACAGAATCCTTACATTTTTGGTTGAATTTTTCAACGCCGTATTTTTCTATTTGATCTTTTTCTGTAAAGCCTAATTCTTTTTCAACTTCGATTTCAACAGGAAGTCCGTGTGTATCCCATCCAGCTTTTTTCAAAACCTTAAAGCCCATCATATTTTTATATCTTGAAGTCATATCCTTCAAGGTTCTTGCTATAACGTGATGGATTCCTGGTTTTCCATTTGCAGTTGGAGGGCCATCAAAAATTATATATTCGTCTGCATCTTCTCTTGTTGTAAAAGTCTTATCCAACAGGTCAATTTCTTGCCAATATTTGGAAAGATCAAGTTCTCTTTGTTTAGTATTTTTTGTATCTAGTGATTTAAAACTTGCCATAATTCCCTTTCTTTCTTATAAATTTTCTTTTAAAATAAATTATAATAAAAAAACGCCCCCAGAAGGGACGGTCCACCCAAAAATTGAGTATGAAGTTAACGCCTATCTTACGTAATAAACTAATTTTTTCATTTATTAAGCTAAAAGATGATCTTCATAATAAAAAATTCATAGCCACTTTCACCTAAAGGCCTCTCTGTAAATTATTTTTTAAAACTACTCTTCTTTTAATTGCCTATATCTACTGACTAATTTACTATTTTTAAAGGAAAAAGTCAAATTGCTTTTTATTTAAAAAAATATATATTTATAAAACCATAAAAAGAGTTCCTGCTGTAATTAAAATACATCCAATAATAGATTTTGCCGTAAATTCTTCGCCCAAAAATAAAAATGCAAGAATCAAAGTTAAAACCACACTCATTTTATCAATCGGAACAACCTTTGAAGCATTTCCATATTTTAAGGCTCCATAATAACAAAGCCAACTAAGTCCAGTTGCAAGACCTGATAAAATTAAAAATATCCAGGATTTTTTGCTAATATTATAAATTCCAGAAAATGAAGAAGTAATAAAAACCATGCCCCAGCTCATTATTAAAACTACAAAAGTCCTGATTGCAGTTGCAAGATTTGAATTTACCCCTTCAATTCCAACTTTTGCCAAAATTGAAGTAAGAGCTGCAAAAATTGATGAAAAAATCGCAAGTAAAAGCCACATAATATCTCCCTTATTTATGAATTTTAAGCTTAAATTTATCAATAGAAAAATTATCCCAGCTATCAACATTAGAAATTTCTAGGGCTTTTTCTAGCATTTTTATATCAGAATCAAAGTCTTTTCTATAGACATAATAGTTTTCTTCCATAAAAGAAAGCATTATTCCATCATAATCTTTGAAATCTTCAATAAATCTAAGTTTTTCTACATCAAAATATTCAAAAACTTTTATCTCTAAATGTTTTAAATTTTCTTTTCTAATTGGATTAAATTTTAGATCAAAAAATCCTGCATTTACTGCCTCATAAACTATATCAAGTCCTAAATTTTTTCTAGTTGGAAAAATTGAGCCAGAAATTCCTTTTAGTCTTCCATCAATTTTCACTTCAACTCTTATCCCATTTAATTTATTTTCAAATTTTTTATCAAAATTCCTAAGATACGTTTTATTTTCCAAATAATATTTAATTGCATCATAAGCAAGTTTTACATAATCATCCATTTTGAAATTCTTTCTTTATTTTAATTTTCAATTTTTATTTCCTTTTACTCTATTAATTTACCCAATTTATAGATAAATTAATTGAAAATGGGTAAACTAATAGGAAGAGAAAAAATTTTAGTTAATAAATAAACAAAAGGAGAAAATAAATGTACGATTATTTAATTGTTGGAAATGGAATAGCAGGTCAAAAGGCTGCTGAAACTATTCGAAAAAAAGAAGAAAATTCTTCTATTATTATAATTTCAAAATCAGCAAAACACACTTATTGGAGAACAAAATTATCTGAGCTTATTGCAAAAGATTTTACAGATGATGAAATTTTGGTAAAAAAACCTGAATGGTACGAAAAAAATAATATAGAAGAAAAGCTTGAATGTGAAGTAGAAAAACTTGACCTTGAAAATAAAAAGGCAATTTTAAAAAATGGGGAAGAAATTGAATATAAAAAAGCCCTTATAGCAACAGGATCTCATCCATTTGTGCCACCAATAAAAAATATTGACGCTGATGGAGTTTTTGCAATTAGAAGTGTTGAAGATTTAAATTCTTTCAAAAACCACATCAAGGAAAACAAGAAAGTTGTAGTAATTGGTGGGGGACTTTTGGGACTTGAAGCTGCTTTTTCTGTAAAAAATACAGGTTGCGAAGTCCTTGTTATTGAAACTTTTGACTATATTTTAGGAAAACAACTTGATAATGAACTTTCCAAAAAGTTAGAAAAAGAATTAAATGACGCAGGAATCAAAACTTCTACAGGAAAAAATACTGCAGAAATTTTAGAAAAAGATGGTAAAGTTTGTGGAATAAAACTTGAAGATGGAGAAGAAATCGAAGCAAATACAATTTTGGTTCAAACTGGTGTGAGAAATAATCTAGAACTTGCAGAAAAATCTGGACTTGAAATTGAACGTGGAATCCTTGTAAATGAAAATTTAAAAACAAGTGATGATAATGTATATGCAGCAGGAGACTGTATGCAATTAGGACAAGCTACAATCGGTCTTTGGACAGCATCAATGGAAATGGGAGAAATTGCAGGAAGCAATATGACAGGAGATAACAAAACCTACCAAACACCAAAACCATTTTCATCCCTACTTCTTGGAGATATAAAACTATTTTCAGCAGGCTTAAATTCAGGCGAAGCAATAGAAGAAATCAAAAAAGAAGACGGAGAAAAAGTCTACAAATTATTCAAAAAAGGCGAAGATTTTGTAGGAGGCATCCTCTACAAAGACATAAAATTCCAAAATGACGTTAAAAAAATAGTATTCGAAAAAGAAGATCCAAAAAATACAAAACTTGGAAAAGAAATTTTTAGGATGTAAAAATAAAGCTCTTGGCTAACCCAAGAGCTTTTTTAATTTTCTATATTTTTAATAGGATTTGCTTCATATACAAAAATCATCGAATCAAAAATTTCTTTTGGAGAATTTTCTATTCTATATGAGTATGGGATAAATTTCATTACCCAAGTGTAGCCTTCGCCTAATGAGCCCATTTTTATTTTTGAATCTAAGAGATTTTTACAATCTCCATCTTTTACTTTTGAAAAATCTAAATAATAGGAATTTTTATAATTTTTTGCCTGGTAGGCAAAAGGATCTGCTGATATAAATTTTTGTATTGTCCTTTGATTTTTTTGCATAGTTTTTATATTTACCTTTGTTTTATAAAAATCTGTTCCTATTGGAAAATATGATTTTTTATATTTTTCCAGTAAATTTTCTCCCATATTTTTATACATTGGTTCCTTTTTTCCAATATGGCCATTGTGGCCTGCTATCATTATTCTTGAATTTTTTTCGTAATCTTTTATCCAAGAAATATTTTCTGCCATTTTTTCATCTCTATATTCACTTGATTTTACATAATCATCAACCATTTTATAATATGGAAAACTTGATAGAATATTTTCTATAAGTCTTTTTTCTTTGGTATTTTTTTCAAGTTTTTCATTTAATTTTTTAAATTTTCTTCCAAGACTTTCATCTTTGGATCTTTGATTGAAATATTATCTTTTTCTAAGACATCCAGACTTTTTATATCAAAATCTATATTTTCTTTTTTTACAAAATCTTTTAAAAGTTTTACGGAATTTTCTGGATTTTGCATATCAAAACCGTAAAAGGAAATTTTTTGGTCGTGATTTTGGTTGTATTTTTTTATCCAATTTATTAAATCATTCATCTGATTTGTATGATAGATTGTAAAGGAGAAAATTTTTGATGGATTTTTTTGAAATTTTCCTGATTTTACATAAGAATCTATTTCCATCCCTTCTGAAAAATCACATTCCAAGGCAAAGGCTCTAACATTTGCATCTTTTACTAATTTTTTTAATATGTCTAATTTTAATTCTTGAAATTCTTTGTTACCATGTGTAGCTTCTCCAAGACCAATGATTTCTACTTGGTCATCAATCTTTATATCTTCTATTTTTTGAGCATATTTTCCCAAATCTGAAATTTCTTTTTTGGCTTTAAATTCCGGAATTTTTGTCCACAAAAATATAAACAAAAATCCTAATATTGAAATTGAAATTATTATATATAGAAGAATTTTAAATATTTTTTTCATTTTTACTCCTTATTTAATTTTCCCATCTCAAAATATATTGGTAAGGTTATTCTAAATATCATTATATAAATTAATGAGAAAATTATTATACAAATCGCTTCTATTTCTATAAATCTTCTAAGCTCAAGCATGGCAAACATTTGAATCATGCCAAAGGCAAGTTTTGACGCGATTAAAATATGGATTATTGAAATTATTAGTGGACCAAAAAATGTAAAATAGTTTTGTTTTTTGACTGATTTTTTTATTTCTTTTTTGCTCATTCCCACTTTTTGTAATATTTTTATATTTCTTCCATCTTCAAGACCTTCTGCGGCTTGTTTGTAATAAATTACAATTATGGTTGAGATTAAAAATACTAGGGCTAAAATAAGAACAACAATATAGGCTCCCGTGTGAATTTTATCAAATTCCATCCTGTTTTCTATGGAATTTTTAACTAAAATTTCATCTGTATCAGATATATTTTTATTTAATGTATTTGCCATCTCATCAATATTTTTTTGATTTTTTTCTTTTAGGTCAAAATACGTTCCTGATACACTAGGGAAAATCTTATTATTTTTGCCATCAGATATTTTTTTTGAAAATTCATCCAAATCATCTACAACTACAAGAATATTGTGAAAAAGACTTGTCGTAGGATCCATTAAGACATAGGAAATGTTTTTTGCATTTTCTTTTACTTTCAAATTTTGATTTTCTAAAGAAATTTTTCCGTATTTTTTTGCTTTGGAATCAAAAACTATAGCCTCATCCTTTTTAAGAGAAATATTTGTCTTATTTGCCATATTAAAGGATTTTATATCTGTTATGGATATAATTTTTGTTTTATCATCCATTATTGTTTTTCTTAAATCATCATCTTCCAGTATAGAAAATTTTCCAGGTGATTTTTCACTAACTACAAGACCTTTTCTTTTAAATTCTCCAAGATTTTTTATTTTTTCTTTGTCTATATTTTTTTCAAGGAAATTTTTTGTATATTTTTCACTTTCCTTATCATTTTCTTGGTATTGGATCAAAAAATCACTTGGAGCAATCCTATCTAATAAATCATTTTTCCCAACAAACATGGCACTCATTACAACAAAACTCAAAAGAAAAAGTGAAGAGATAATTGTAATTGATGAAAGAGCCATGGCAGATTCCTTGCTTCTTTTGATAAGCTCACCTATAAAGGTCATATTTGTGCCCTTATAATAAATTTTTTTATTTTTTCTAATTGCTTTTAAAATCCAAATCACAAGAGACCTGAAGAAAAAATATGTTCCAATTATTACGGCTATACTTGCTGGTAAAAATCTTGGAAGAGCTTGAAATATTCCCCCATCAATTGAAAGGGCTGTATAATAGCCATATCCAATCAAAATTATGGCTAAAATCATAGAAATAATATTTGCCCTTGGCTCTTTTTCTCCTTTTTGGGAAAGTTTTGAAAGCTCAATTGGATTTGTTTTTCTAATTGAATTTAAACTTATCAAAGTTATTAAAATAAAGATTGTGGCAAAAATCATAAGTCCCAAAGCTAACTTAGAAAAATTTATAGAAAGTTTAATTTGAGTTTGAATTTTTAAAATTCTTGCCACCAAATTTATAAAAAGAGGTCCCAAAAGAATTGTAAAAAATGTTCCAATTATCAAGACTAAAATTCCAAGAATTAAATTTTCTATAATCAAAATTTTTCTCAAAGATTTTTTGTCCATTCCAAGTCCATACAAAAGTCCCAATTCCTTGTAGCGATTTTTGACAATGGTTTTTGCCATGTAGACAAGAAAAATCAGAGAAAAAATAGCCACAATCCATGAACCCATTTCCAAAAGAGTTTTTATGATTTCGCTTCCCCTGGAGTCTAGAATAAATTTTTCACTTTTTAAATCTATTAAAAGATTAAAAATGAAAAGCATAAAACTTGATGCCAAAATGTAAGGAAAATACAAAAATTTATTATTTTTTATTCCCCTTGTCGCCATTTTAAAATTAAGCTTGTTCAAATCCCTCACCTCCAGATAAAATCATCATTTGAGATTTGACCAATTTTTCATACATTTGGTCATTGGTCCTATCTCCCTTATAAAGGTCATAGAAAATTTTCCCATCTTTTATAAATAAAACCCTAGAGGCCCTTGCAGCAGCCATGGTTGAATGAGTTACCATAAGAATTGTTTGCCCATTTTTGTTTATTTTTTCAAAAATATTTAAAAGCTCCATTGATGAATTCGAATCCAAGGCTCCTGTTGGCTCATCTGCCAGTAAAATTTTTGGATTTGTAATAAGAGATCTTGCAACGGCAACTCTTTGTTTTTGTCCTCCGGAAATTTGATAAGGAAATTTATCCAAAAGATTTTCAATTTTTAAGGCACTTGCAATAGGAGCTAATTTTTCTTCCATAATTTTGTATTTTTCATTTGCCAAAACCAAAGGCAAAAATATATTGTCCCTGTTGTTTAAAGAAGATAAAAGCGAAAAATATTGGTAGACAAAGCCCAATTTTTCCCTCCTAAACTTTGCCCTTTCCTTATCACTTTTATTTTTTGTATTTTCACCAGACAAAATCACATCTCCAGAAGTTTCTTTATCCAAAGTTGCAATCAAATTTAAAAGAGTAGACTTTCCAGACCCACTCTCGCCCATTATGGCAACAAATTCGCCCTCTTCAACATCAAAATTAATATCTTTTAAGGCAACAACCTCTGTATTTTTATCTTCACTATTATAAACTTTTCTTAAATTTTTAACTTCTAATATATTCATATATTCCTCCTGAGTCTATATTACAAAAAATAAAAGAAAAAATCCCTAATCTAAACTTACAATTTTTCCCCTAAACTTACATATTGTAAGATTAAAAAAATCGGCAAATGCCGATTTATACTGTTGATAAAGTATTCAAATCCTCATGCTAAGAATATCATACGTAAAAAATTGATTTGATTTCAAATTTAAAAATTCGTCAAAAATCGCACTGTTCGAGCGAACGCGAGTTTGCGATTTTAGAATTTTAAAATTTAGAAATCAACAATTTTTGTAGTCAGATATTCGTGCTTGAGGATTTGTTTACTTATAATATATACAAAAACCCCAATTAATTTTCAATAATATCAGCCTTTTTAAGATTAAGCGAAAAAACAGTCCCCTCTTTCTCCTTCGAATCAATCTTATAAGCATATCCAAGCTTTTTTAAAATATCATTTACCAAAAAAAGTCCTATGCCAGTTGAATTTGCATCTCTTTTATCACTATCTCCACTAAATCCAAATTTATTAATATTTTTCAAATCCTCTTTTTTAATACCAATTCCAGAATCTTCAATTTTTAAAATAAAATCATGGTAGGATATTTTTATATATCCCTTGTCTGTGTATTTTATAGCATTAAACAAAACCTGCTCAAGGACAAATCCCAGCCATTTTGGATCTGAAACTATATTTTCATCTTCTATATCAAGAATTAATTTTAAATTTTTATGGATAAAAAAACTCCTATATCTTTTTACAATATCTTTAATAAGCTTTTCAATAGAAAAAGATTTAAAAGAATAATCCAGACTATCCTGACCTAATTTTATAAAGGACAAAATCGATGCAATATAATCGTCAATCCTTATTAGTTCTCTTTTTATATCATAATTTTCTTCCCTTTCGCTAATCAAAGAAATACTTGAAAGGGGTGTTTTTATTTGATGGGTCCAAATTGTCAAAAGATTTTCCAAATCATTTTGCCTTAGTTTACTAGAAATTCTAAGATTTTCTATTTCTTTTTCCTTACTTTCAAAAATTTCTTTCAAATGCCTTTCATAAAGATTTTTCTCAAAAAAAGAAAAAGAATTTTTTTCCAAACACTTTTTTACTTTAAAAAATCTAAAAATTCCTATAAATAAAAAAATAAAAAATAAAATTAATAAGCAATAGGAAAAAATCCTAAAATCTATAGGAAAGGCAAAAGAAAATATTAAAGATGAGATAAGAAAAATAAAAAAGGAGAAAATATAAGCCCTATTAATGCTAAAAAATAATTTAAAATTTTTCATTTTATAAAATATCCCACTCCCTTTTTTGTTTGAATAAAATCATCTAAAGAAAGATTTTTCAATTTTTTCCTAAGCCTGTTGATATTTACAGTCAAAGTATTATCATCAATAAAAGAATCAGTCGCCCAAAGTTTATCCATAATAGCTTCTCTCGAAATAATTTTTTCAGGTTTTTCCATAAGGATTTCCAAAATCAAAAATTCATTTTTAGAAAGATTTATTTCCTTGTCATTAATTTTTAAAATCATCTTATCCTTAATCAAAGAAATATTTTTATAAGAAAGGTTTAAATTTTTCCCAGAAAAATCATAAGACCTTCTAAGAAGGGCCTTGATTTTCATATTTAAAACTTGCATAGAAAAAGGCTTTGAAATAAAATCATCTGCCCCATAATTTATAGCATTAATTAAATTTATATCATCAGCCGCACTGGTTAGAAAAATTATAGGAAGATTTGAAATTTCCCTAATTTTCTCACACCAATAAAATCCATTTTCAAAAGGAAGTTTCAAATCCATCAAAACAAGCTTATAATCTCTTTTTTGAAATTCATCCAAAATATTAGAAAAATCATTTGGAACAAAACACTTATATCCCAAAAGCTCAAGCTGAAAACAAAGCTCCTCACAAATTTTTTTATCATCTTCAACAATAAATATATCCATAATAACTCCTTAAAATTATTATAATAGATTTTTTAGTTTTTGAAAATTTTCACAAAAAAAGAAGCCGCTGGGCTTCTTTTAATTATTTTTTAAAAAGTATATCAAAAGATTTTTCTTCTAATTTTTCTCCAATAAATATCAAAGAATTTGTAAAAGATTCTCCTTCGTATTTTTCTACTGAAAATTTATTATCGACAACATCAACTTTAACTTTTTTATTTTCTACATTTACAAGACCTTTTGCCCTAATTAATTTTCCAAACCTATTTTGGCAAACTGCATTGAAATTTGTCCCAAGTTCATTGAAATCTTTGAAAACTACATTTTCATATACCAAATTATCAAGGTGTAAATGTTTATAGTCCCCTCTTATTAGAGATTCCTTATCATATTCCCCAATAAGAGAGTCCCATTCTTTTTTGTCAAAATCATTGTAGTGGCTGGTAAAAACTTTTGCTTTTGTTAAGTCTTCAAGTTTTTTTACTTCTTTTTCGATTTTTTCTGTACTTATATTTTCAGTTTTTGATAATAGTATATAGGATGAATTTTGGATTTGATCTAGGAAAAGTTCTTTATATTCTCCCATAATCTTATCTATACTGTAATAGTCAACTATGGCTATTGGTTTTAAAATTTTAATTTTTTCATATTCAATTGGACTAATATTTTCAATTATTTTAGAAAGATAGCCCAAACCTGTTGGCTCTATTATCAAATATTCTGGATTTATTGTATTTTCTATACTCATAACCGTTGTTGCAAAATCTTTTTGTTTTGAACAACAAATACATCCTTCTTCCAAGGATAAAATTTCTTTTCCTGTATTTTTTAATAAGTCTTTATCTACATTTGCCTTGGCATAATCATTTTCTAAAATTACTGCATCATCCAATTTTTTTGACAATTTTTCTATAAAGGTTGTTTTTCCACTTCCCAAAAATCCTGATACTATTATTATTTTCATCTAATCTTCCATTAAATCTTCTGCTACAATTACAACTGGTTTAATTAAATCTTTTGGTTTATCTTTCATTAAGTATAATGCTTTTTCAACATTTTCAAATCCGTTGAATTTATGGGTAACAAGTTTTGAAAGATCTAATTTTCCACAAGAAACAAGTTTAGCAAGTTTTTCCATTCTGAGTCTTCCACCTGGTGTTAGGCCTCCATTAATTGCCTTGTGGCCCATTCCAACTCCCCATTCAACTCTAGGAATTTTGATATATTCTCCTCCGTCAAGGTAGTTTACATTACCAATTTTTGCACCTGGTTTCATAGCTTTGATTGCTTCTTCAAAAGTATCAACTGTTCCACCAGCAATTATAACTCTATCAACGCCCTTACCATTTGTAAGTTTTAAAACTTGTTCAGAAATTGATCCGTCTTTGTAAGAAATTATATCTGTTGCTCCATAAAATTTAGCAGCTTCAACGCAATTTGGACGAGTTCCTACTGCATAAATTCTACTTGCTCCTCTTAGGTTAGCTCCTGCAACTGACATTAAACCAACTGGCCCAATTCCTACTACTAAAACTTCATCTCCAAATTGAACGTCAGCTTGTTCAACTCCGTGGAATCCTGTTGTAACCATGTCTGATAACATTGGAGCTAAAACTGGATCTACTCCTTCAGGAATTAAAGCAAGGTTAGCATCAGCATCATTTACATGGAAAACTTCACCAAATACACCGTCTTTAAAGTTTGAAAATTTCCATCCAGCAAGCATTCCGCCTGAATGCATTGGAAATCCTGCTTGACTTTCAAGAGATGACCAATCTGGAGTAATAGCTGGAACCAAAACCCTGTCCCCTGGTTTAAAATCTTTAACTAATTCTCCAACTTTTACAATTTCTCCTGCAGCCTCATGACCTAAAATCATATCGTGTCTATCTCCGATAGCTCCTTCCCAAACTGTGTGAATATCTGAGCTACATGGAGCTAAAGCTATTGGTTTAACAAGCGCATCTAATGGTCCCATTTCTGGTTCTGGTTTTTCAATCCAACCTGTCTTACCAATTCCCAACATCGCAAACCCTTTCATAGAGTCCTCCTTATTTTTTATTTTTTTATTCTATGTTTTATTTACAATTTAATTTTAATTTATCTTTCAATACTTGTCAATCATTTATCATTTTATTTTTCTATTTTAAATTTTGATGAAAACCATAACTTTAAACTAATTCATAATACTATCATAATAAAATTAAATTTTCACAAATCAAATTTTTATTTTTAATTTTTAAATTATTTTTAAAATTTTTCCTATAAAAAAATAATTGCAGATTAAAAAGAGCAAAAAAATAAGACTGCGTTTGCAGTCTAGACTGTTGACAAAGTATACAAAACCTCACGCTAAGAATATCATATGGAAAAAATTGATTTGATTTCAAATTTTAAAATTCGTCAAAAATCGCATTGTTTGAGCGTTAGCGAGTTTGCGATTTTAGAATTTTAAAATTTAGAAATCAACAATTTTTGGAGTCAGATATTCGTGCTTGAGGGTTTGTCTACGCTCTAAGATTCATTTGTAATCTTTTCTATAATTTCATTGAATTTTGTCTTCTTCTTAATTTTGTTATTGTTGCTTCTTCGTCAAGTTCTATCATTGATAAATTTATTACTGTATCTTTTGGAATATCTACTATTGCTTTTGTTTTTTCTGTGATTAGGGCAATTGGAAGTAGATCTTCTTTTATTGATCTTGTGTGGTCGGTTAATTTTCCAAATACCTTATCTGATCCTATTCCCTCTAGATATTCTCCCTTTTTTATATCTCTTTTTGCAACTGAAACTGTATCGGCAACTTGTCCATGAAGTGGAGCTATTGTTGGCTCATTTTCTAAAACTGCATTGTAGATTGTAATTGGCGTTTCAAGACTTGTTAGGTGGTATGGTCTAAATAATAAATAGTTTGGGCCATCTCCAAAGCCTAAAAATTTCATCAAATCTCTTACTTCTTTTTTGTCGCTTGTTACAATTAGAAATACTCCTGGCGCCATGCCTGGAGAAAATTCTACTGTTTTGTAAGATGATAAAACTCCACCGTCTTCTTTTAATTTAAAATCTTCTACGGCAGTTTCTGGGCTTGTAGCAATTCCATGACAGCCAAATGTATCTGGCAAAAATCCAAGGCAGTTACAAACTGAATTTAATTCTATCATTGTATTTGTTCCATCGACAAAACTTGTTAGCATTCTTGGAGAAAGTCCTTTTTCTTTTGCTTGGTCTTTTAAAATCTCTGCATTTGCATAGTTATCTAATGGATTATTTTTTCCTTTTGCTGCAACCAAAATCTCAAGGCCAATTCCATAAGCAAAATCGCACAAATCTATTATTGAGCCTGGTTCATCTCCTGCAATTCCTGTATAAACAACTCCAGCTTTTTTTGCCATATCGTAAAGAATTGGTCCAACAACTGCATCACATTCTACATTAAGTGTAATAAAATGCTTATGATATTGAATTGATTTTGCTGCAAGCTCTGCTCCAAATGGTGGATTTCCTGTTGCATCAACTACGGCTGTAATTTGTAAAAGTTTGTAAGCAAGTCTATAATTTGAACTTACTACAACAAAACCCTTGTTCAAAGCCTCATAGGCTTCGTCATAAGAATCTGTGTTTATAATTTTATCTTCAGAAATTCCTGAATCAATTAGGGCAATTTTTGCTTTTTGTGGTGTGTGTTCTATTACAAGAGAAACTTCTATTGCATCAATATCTCCCAATTGATTTATAAGACTTGCTCCCATTTTTCCACAACCAATTATCGCCAAAGAAATTCTTTCTCCATTGTGTTTTAATTCTTTTAGCTTTCTATTTATCTTAAACATTTAATCTCCTTATATCCTCTGAGGCAGTTTTTGCTGATGAGAATGCCCATTGAATATTATATCCACCGCAATCTCCAGCAACATCCATAACCTCTCCTATAAAATAACAATCTTTAATTTTTAAAGATTTCATGGTTTTTTTGTCGATTTCCTTACAAGATACTCCTCCCAAAGTCACTTGGGCATTGTTCTTGTCATTTATATCCATAATATCAAAAGGAAGATTTTTCAAAATATTTGAAATTTTTTCTAAATCATTTCTTGAAATATTTTTTTTACCAGGATTTATTTTAATCCTTTTTAATATATCAATTATGAGTTTTTTATCTAAATTCCCAATTAATAATTCTTCGATATTTCTATTAGGAAATCTCTTTGACTTTTCTTCTAATTTCTTTAAAAGTCCATCTTTTTTATACTCTGGATAAAAGTCAATGTCAAGACTAACTTTTTTACCATCTTTTAAGGCAAGAGAAATTAAATTTGAAAGATCCAAAATCGCAGTTCCTGTAAGGCCATAAGTTTGAAAAATCACATCATCAGTTGATGATTTTATAAATTTTCCATCTACTTTCAAACTTGCTTTAGCATTTACCTTAACACCCTTAGCTTTTTTGGACAAGGGATTTTTCGCCTTAAAATTTGTTATTCCAAAAGTCATATCTTCGATTTTTGTATGTTTTTCTAAAATTTTAAAAATAGAACCATCAGAACCCGAATTTTTTAAAGTTTTTCCACCAGATGCAATCACAAGAAGGTCGTACTTGTATTTATTTTTTTCTGTTATGATTAATTTTTTGTTAAAATCAATGTCCAAAACTTTTTGGTCAAAAATAAATTTTGCATTTTCATTTGCCCTCATCATGAGAGCATCTTTTACAGTCTGTGAGCTCATTGTTTTTGGATAGCATCTTCCTGATGGCAAATTTGTCCATTCTATTCCCAAATATTCAAAATATTCTAATAAGTCATTGTTGGAAAAATTATCCAAAGAATAATTTACAAAATCTTTTTCTTGTGAATAAAAATTTTCATAGGAAAGCTTTAAATTTGTAAAATTACACCTACCGTTTCCTGTGGCAAGGAGTTTTCTTCCACTGTCTTTGTTTGAATCTAATACTGTTATATTTTTATTATCTAAAAAAGAGCAGAAGGCAAGCGAACTTACCCCTGCTCCTATTACAAAAATTCTCATAATTCTTCTAGAACTTCCCTTATGGTTTCTTTTTCGTTGTAGTAGGTTTTAATATTTGCTTTTAATTTTAAGAAATCTTCTTCGCCCTTGCCAAGCATAAAAACAAAATCCCCTTTTTTTGCATGACTTATAGCATACTTTATAGCTTCTTTTCGATTTCTTATAATAATGCATTCCCCATTATTTTCTTCGACTCCTTCTTTAATTTGATTTGAAATATTTTCAAAGGTATCAAATTTAGGATCATCGGTTGTTATTACAGAAAATATATCATATTTTGCAGATATTCTACCAAGACCTCTTCTAATATCAGGAGTCCTATCTCCACTTATTCCGTACACTGCAAATTTTTTTCTATCTTTTGGCAAATCTTTATAAAGACTTTCAAAAGATGTTGTTGTGTGGGCAAAATCTACTACTATATTTATTCCAAGGTCATTTTCTATAAATTCAAATCTTGATTTTACTCCCTTAAATCCTTCCAAGGCTTTAGAAATTTCTTCCAAATCAAAACCAAGGTCATTTGCAATTGTTATACCACAAAGGGCGTTGTAAATGTCATACATTCCAAATCTTTTTAAGTGAAATTTAACACCATTTACAAAAAATTCAAGTCCCAAATCTACTCTTTTTATATTTTCTGCCTTATAGGCTGAATCTTCGTTTATAGAAATTGTAAGGGCATCTTTGAAAATTTCTTTGGCTTTTTTACCATAATCGTCATCTAAATTTACGACTTGTTTTTTGGAATGATTTAATAAAATCATTTTTGCCTTGAAATAGTTATCCATAGTTTTATGGTAGTCCATGTGTTCTGGAGATAAATTTGTGAAAACTCCATACTCATAAGCTATTCCATAATTTCTTTTTAGGCACAAACCATGAGATGATGTTTCCATAACTACATTTTTAATTCCATCTTTTTTGACTTCATTTAAAATATAGTTTATATCTGTAATTTCTGGTGTCGTATGCTCAGTTGGTAAAGTTTTGCCGTTAAAAAAAGCTCCATCTGTACCAATATTTGCACAAGGCTCTCCCAGTTTGTTCAAAAGAAATGAGATTATATTTGCAGTTGTAGTTTTCCCATTTGTTCCTGTAACTCCAATCATTCTAAATGATTTTGATGGAAAATCTGATAAGAAATTTGAAATTTTTGCAAGAGCTAATCTTGCATCTTCAACTTTTATATAATTTATTCCATTTTTAAATTCAACGTCATCATTTGTATAGACTATAGTTGATGCTCCATTCTCTAGGGCATTTTCTATATAATTATGTCCATCGAATTCAAATCCTCTTATCGCTACAAATATAAAATCTTTTTTAATTTCTTTTGAATTTGAAGAAACTCCTACAATTTCTCTATCATTTTGAATATTTTTTGAAATGTAGGAAATTTCTTTTAGTATCTTTTCTAATTTCATTTAATGAATATTGTATCCTTTCTCAGTAAGTAATTCTTTAATCTTCCTGATATGGTCTTTTCCATTTGTTTCAAGGGTTATTTCAACTTGGATATTTTTATATCTGCTAGTTGCTGCAAGGCTATCGTGAAGTACCTCAACAATATTTGCTTTTGTGTAAGCTATAACATCAAGAAGATCTCTAAGCTTTCCAGGTGCATTTTGAAGTTCAACTGTAAATCTTGCAATTCTTCCATCTTCATAAAGTCCCTTGTGAATTAATTGAGAAATAAATGACATATCAATATTTCCACCACTGATTACGCAAACAACATTTTTATTTTTGCAACCAAGTTTTTTACTTGCAGCAAGACTTAATGCTCCTGAAGGCTCTGCTACTAGTTTATGTTTTTCCATCAAAGTAGTCAAGGCTACCATGATTTCTTCTTCTGTTACAGAAATATATTCATCAACATTTTCCTTGCAAATTTCGTAAGTAATATCTCCAACTCTTGCAACAGCAGTTCCATCTGCGATTGTATCAGCAGAATCTAATGTAATTGGGCCACCTTTTTCCATAGCAGCTTGCATTGATGCAGCATTTGCTGGTTCTACACCAACTATTTTGATTTCTGGTTTCATTTCTTTTGCACATTTTGCAATACCAGAAACAAGTCCACCGCCACCGATTGGTACTAATATGTAGTCAGCTTCTTGTAAACTTTCTAAAATTTCAAGAGCAATTGTTCCTTGTCCTTCAATTACATCTTCATCATCGTATGGAGGAATAAAAGTATATCCTTTTTCTTTGGCAAGTTGTTGAGCGTATGTATTTGTTTCGTCAAAAGTTTGTCCGTGAAGATCAACTTCAGCTCCATATTTTAAAGTTCCATCAACTTTAATCATTGGAGTTGTTTCTGGCATACAAACAATTGCCTTTATGCCTTGATGATTTGCAGAAAATGCTACACCTTGGGCGTGGTTTCCAGCTGATGCGGTTACGATTCCAACGGATTTTGATTCTTCATCCATTTTTGAAATCTTGTTATAAGCTCCCCTCAATTTAAAAGAACCAGTTTTTTGTAAATTTTCTGGTTTAATGTACACATTGTTTTTTGATAAATCTGAAAAAATTTCAGAATAAAACATGTGGGTTGGGTTAATAGCTTCGTCTACTCTTTTTTTTGCACTTTTAAAATCAAACATAAAATGCCTCCTTTTGCTTAAATTATATCACAAGAAAAAGGAAATAAGAATGTTTTTCTATATTTTTTTGAAAAAAGATTGCCAAATAAAATTAATCGCATAATTTCAATCTTTAAAATAATTTATTTCGAATTTATTTTGTAAAATTTTAAAAATCATTTATAAAAAACGTTTTTTTGTTAGATAAATTTTGAATTTTTAAAATTTAAAAATTTCTTTATAAATTTAAATGAGTAGGCAAGTCATCTAGCACGAATATATAACTTAAAAAAATTAATTTAAAAATTTTAAAATTTTTTGCTAATTTTTAATTTTTTTCAATCGCCTTGAAAGTACTTCCAAATTCTTTTATTTTTGTCTTAAATTTGTCGCTTTTTGAAAGACTAACCTGTTTAGTTGCTTTAATTGAAAACAATTTCTTGTTTTTATATAATTAAGTAAAGTAAATAGATAAGGAGGTTATATGGATTTAGAAAAATTAAGGGGGAAATTAATTGTATCGTGCCAAGCCTTAGATGATGAGCCTCTTCATTCTAGTTTTATTATGGGAAAAATGGCTCTTGCTGCAAAAATTGGCGGAGCAAGTGGTATTCGTGCTCAATCTGTTGAGGATATTAAAGAAATTCAAAAACAAGTTGACTTACCAATTATTGGAATTATTAAAAAAATTATCCTGACAGCGAAGTTTATATCACTCCAACTAAAAAAGAAATTGAAGAATTAATTGATTCTAAGTGCGAAATAATTGCTCTTGATGCAACTAATAGGAAAAGGCCAAATGATGAAAAATTGATTGATTTACTTAAATTAATTCATGACAATAATATTTATGCCATGGCTGATTGTTCTACGATTGATGAATGTAAAAACGCTTTAGATCTTGGCTTTGATATTATTTCAACAACTCTTTTTGGCTATACTTCTTATAGTAATAATTTTGATGGTCCTGATTTTGAGTCTATTAAAAAAATTGTAGAATTTTCAAACAAGCCTGTTATAGCTGAAGGCAAAATTAATACGCCAGAAGATTTAAAAAAAGTTTTTGCTTGTGGAGTATTTTCTGCTGTGGTTGGTTCTGCAATTACTAGACCTCAATTAATAACCCAAAAATTTGCTGATGTTTTAAAAAAATAATTTAGGAGGAAATATGTTTAAGTATTTACAAAAAGTCGGCAAGGCTTTTATGCTACCGATAGCATTGTTGCCTGCCGCAGGTTTACTTTTAGGAATTGGTGGTGCTTTTTCATCACAAGCTACAATTGATGCCTATCCTTTTTTAGCAAATAGTGTTTTACAAACTATTTTTAAGGTTATGGCTGGTGCTGGAAATATAATTTTTGCAAATCTTGCCATGCTTTTATGTATTGGTATTATGGTTGGTCTTGCAAACAGGGAAAAAGGAGTTGCAGCTCTTGCTGGTGCCGTTGGATTTTTGGTAATGAATGCAACTATATCAACTCTTCTTTCAATTTTTAATCCTGACGGAGATCCAATTGATACTGGTGTTGTTGGTGCTTTGGTTATTGGTCTTATTGCAGTTTATCTTCATAATAATTATTACAATATTCAATTGCCACAAGTTCTAGGATTTTTTGGTGGTTCAAGATTTGTTCCTATAGTTACATCTTTTGTTGCAATTATTGTCGGAGTATTTTTCTTTATAGTTTGGCCACCTTTCCAACACTTATTAATTTCTGCTGGAAAATCAATTGCAAAACTTGGCGTTTTTGGAACATTTTTATATGGAATGCTAATGAGATTATCTGGAGCAGTCGGTCTTCATCACATGATTTATCCAATGTTTTGGTATACAGAACTTGGTGGTGTGGAAATGGTTGCTGGAGAGCAAATTGTTGGTGCTCAAAAAATATTTTTTGCTCAATTAGCTGATCCAAATCACGTTGGATTATTTACTGAAGGTACAAGATTTTTTGCAGGAAGATTTTCAACAATGATGTTTGGTTTGCCTGCAGCAGCCCTTGCCATGTACAAAAATGCAAAAGAAGAAAACAAGAAAAAATTAAAGGGATTATTTTTGGGAGTTGCTTTAACTTCATTTATTACAGGAATTACAGAGCCTCTTGAATATATGTTCCTTTTCGTTCAACCACTTTTATATGTTTTCCATTCATTCTTGGATGGTTTATCATTCTTAATTGCTGATTTATTAAATATAAATATTGGAAATACATTTTCTGGTGGAGTAATTGACTTTATTTTATTTGGTGTACTTCAAGGAAATGAAAAGACTCACTGGTTATTAGAAATTCCATTTGGATTAATCTGGGCAGCTCTTTACTACTTCTCATTCTCTTTCTTAATAAAGAAATTTAATATAATGACACCAGGAAGAGGCGATGATGAAGTTTTGGAAGAAAAAGATAATAAAAAAGATTCAAATTCAAATCTTTACGAAGAAGCTCTTGTTATTTTAGATGCACTTGGTGGAAGTGAAAATATAATTGATGTTGACGCTTGTATAACAAGACTAAGAGTAAATTTAAAAGATCCAAAAATTGTTGATAAAAATATTTTAAAACAAACAGGGGCAACAGGAGTTCTTGACGTTCCAGGAGGAGTTCAAGTAATCTATGGAGCAAAGGCAGTCTTATATAAAAACGAAATTAATGATATACTTGGAGTAGTTGATTAGAAGATTTCAATAAAAGAGGTAGCCATGATAAAAAATTCCGCCATTGTTGCTATAGTTGATAGTTATGATAAATTTACAGAAGTTGAAAAACTAATTGCCGATTATTTTATAAAAAATAAACACAAGGAAGATTTTTCAATAAAAAATATCAAAAACAAACTCCACGTTTCCGAATCATCCATAACAAGATTTTCACAAAAATGTGGTTTTAAGGGATATAGAGAATTTATTTACAGGTATGAAGAAGGATTTTTAAAAGGAATTTCCAAATCTTCATTTAATGTAGAAGAAGTTTTAAACACTTACGGAAGAATTTTAAATATGTTTCCATCCCTTATCGACAACGAACAAATTGATAGAATAGCAGATTTGATTATAAAATCAAAATCAGTATTGTTTGTGGGAATAGGAAGTTCGGGACTTGTAGCAAGAGAAATGCAATCAAGGCTTACAAGGCTTGGAATTTTAGTAATGGCAATAGATTATCAAGATGAAATGAGAATGAGGGCAGTTTTTCAAAAAGAAAATTCTCTGCTTATTGGCATAAGCCTTTCAGCCAACAAAGAATCCGTTCTTTTCGCCCTAAAACAAGCCAAAGAAAATGGCGCAAAAACAATTCTTGTAACATCAAATTCAAAAGATAATTTTTCATTTGTGGACGAAAAAGTAATTATCCCAACAATAGAAGATTTGAGAGGCGGAAATATAATCTCCCCACAATTTCCAGTTCTAGTTTTTATGGATTTTTGCTACAATAAAATCATAAAAAATAATCTAGAAGATGATTACAGAAAACTTCTCCACAAAAAAACAATAGATGCCTTAGAAGAAGACAAAAAGTGAGCTATAAGCTCACTTTTTTTGTGGAATAAATTGCTGATAGTATTTAGATAAAGTTATTAATATTGGTAAATCAAGTAAGCTAATACTCTAATTTAATTGTCTAGCCTTACTTAATTAAATCCATCTAATAATTAGCCCAAACAAAGTAAAACCCATCCGACCAAAGAGAAATCTCAAAAGGTCTAAGATGGGTTTTTGTTTTATAATCCTAATTTTTCATCTACTACTTCTTTGTTAAAGCCTACAATGTCTTCTCCGTCTATATTTATTACCGGAACTCCTCTGTGGCCATTTTCTACTAGATAGTCGATTGCGCTTCTATCTTCGTCTACGTTTTTTTCTTCAAAATCTATATTATTTTCTTTTAAATAATTTTTTGCTGCCTTACAATGTGGGCAGGTGTTTGATGTGTAAATTGTTACTTTTTTCATATTTTCTCCAATCTTTTTTTATAAATCTATTTTTCTAACATCATTATTATACTCAAATGATAATCTCTTTCAATCTACCCTTTTATTTTTTCAAATTCATTGGCTATTTTTATAAAATCGTCAAGGGAAAGATTTTCTGCTCTGAGATTTTCTTTTAAGTCTAATTTTCCCAATATTTCTTTTAAATTTTCTTTTTCTATCACGCTTGATAGGGAATTTAGGATAGTTTTTCTTCTTTTATTGAAACCTGCTCTTACTATGTTAAATAGGGTGTTTGTATCAACATTTTTATCATACAATCTCAATTTTAATTTTAATACTTGGGAATCTATTTTTGGTTGGGGCATAAAAACTGATTTTGGGACTTTAAATTGCCCAGTAATTTCTGCATAATATTTTATAAAAACTGAAAGCGATGAATAGTCCTTGCTTTTTTCATCTGCTTTCATCCTATCTGCCACTTCTTTTTGAACCATAATAGTCATGTCCTTGCATGAAAGATTTTCTTCAAATAATTTTTCAATTATTGGAGTTGTTATATAATATGGCAAGTTTGAAACAACTTTAAAATCTTCTCCATCAAATTTTTCTTTGGCAATTTTTTCAAGGTCAGTTTTTAAAATATCTGCATTTATTATTTCGACATTTGAAAATTCGCCAAGATTATCGTTTAAAATTGGGATCAAAGTCTTATCTATTTCTATTACCACAAGTTTTTTGCAAGTTTTTGCAATCTCTTGGCTGATTGTTCCAATTCCTGGTCCAATTTCCAAAATATTTTCGCCAGAAACTTCTGATAAATCTATAATTTTATCAACAAAATTTTTGTCTACCAAAAAATTTTGACCCAAAGATTTGCTAAATTTAAATCCATAAAGGTCTTGGATTGTTTTTATTGTTTTTGGTGAATATAATTTTTTCATAATTTTTCAACCGCACTTTCAAATTCTTCTCGACTTATGCCAAAGGAATTTAGTTTTGATAAAAGTTGCTTGGAATTAAAATATCCTATGGATAAAATATCGCCAAGTTTTTCCCTTCTATTTCTGCTGTCGTTTGTAAGAGTGAGATTATTGTCCAAAAGGTCTTTCATGGTAAATTCTTCTCTTTTTTCACTTTTTGTTGCATGAGCATTTTTTAAAGCCTCAATTATATCTTCTTTTGAGGCGTTTTCTACTCCCAAATCTCCCTTTTTGATTGCTTTTTTTCTATCAAGGTAGGCGTGCTTAGCGTTTGGAATTTCTTTGGAAATTTTTGCCCTGATTTTTTTTCCTGCAAAATCTGGATCGGTAAAAATTATTATTCCACACCTTTTGTCAATTTCTTTTAATTTTTCAATCAAATCTTTGCCAAAAGCAAGGCCGTTTGTCGCTATAAGCTCACAGTCGACCGCTGATTTTATATTACTTATATCGTCTTTTCCTTCAACTACTATTGTTTCTTTTATCATATTACCTACTTTATATTAAAAAATTCCATAGCATTTTTGCTTGTTCTTTTTGCAAGTTTTGATAATTTCATCCCACGAAGATTTGAAATTTCTCTTGCAACTTCCACGATTTTTCTTGGATCATTTCTCATCCCCCTGTAAGGTTCTGGAGAAAGATATGGACAGTCTGTTTCAAGCATGAGCTTATCCAAATCTACATTTATGGCTGCATTTTTTTCATTGTCAGCGTTTTTGTAAGTTACAACTCCCCCGATTGAAATATAATATCCCCTTTTCATACATTCCATAAGATGGATATATGAATAAGAAAAACAGTGAATTTGAACTTTTAAATCTGAATAATCTTTTAAAATTTCCAAACAATCGTCAATTGAATCTCTGGAATGAATTACGACCGGAAGATTTATTTTTCTTGCAAGATCTAACTGCTTGATAAAAATTTCTTTTTGCTCATCCTTGTTGTCATCTTGCCAATAATAATCAAGTCCAATTTCTCCAATAGCCACAACTTTTGGATTTTTTGCCAAATCTTCTAATTTTTCTATATCTCCATCTTTGAAAGAATCTATGTTTTGAGGATGAAAACCAACTTGGGCATACAAATTATCATATTTTTTTGAAAGATTTAAAACATTTATAGAATCTTCTAAATCGCAAGCTGGCATTATGACATAATTTACGGCAAAATTAGACAGATCCTTTATTAGAAAAGATCTGTCCTCATTAAAATCATCACTCGTTAAATGGGCGTGTGAATCTATTAATTTCATTAAGAAATCACCGTACCTGGTTTGCAGTCTTTGATTGTTGTAAGTAAAACTGCTTCATCTCCTGCAGCAAGAAGCATTCCTTCTGACAAAATTCCTCTCATTTTTACAGGTTTTAGGTTTTTGATTACAGCAATATTTTTACCAACTAATTCTTCTTTTTTGTAGAATTCTTTTATGCTTGAAACAATTGTTCTTGTTTCACTTCCAATATCAACTTTAAAAACAAGAAGTCTGTCAGCATCTGGATGGTCGTTCACTTCCAAAATTTTTCCAACAACAAGGTCAAGCTTGTCAAAATCATCAATTTTAATTTGTGATTTTGATTGGCTTTCCTCTTCTTTTTCTTCCTTTTTAACTCCAAGCCTTTCTTCTACAAGCTTGTTATTTAAATCGTGAAGTTTTTCAAGTTCTTTTTCTGTATCAAGTCTGTTAAATAAATTTTCGCCTTTACTAACTTTAGTTCCTTCTTTAATCAAACCAAATTTATAAGCAGATTCAAAACCTTGGTTTTCTACTCCCAATTGTTTTAAAATTTCTTCTGTTGTATTTCTCATTACAGGCTCAAGCATTTGGGCAATAATTCTTAAAGATTCGGCAAGATTGTATAAAACAGTATTTAATCTGTCATATTTTTCTTCACGTCCCAAAATCCATGGCTCAGTTTGGTCAACATACTTATTTGATCTTCTTACAAGATTCCACAAACATTCCAAAGCCTCATTAAACTTGAATTCGTCCATTAATTTTGTAAAATCTTCATAAGTTTTTTCAGCCAAGGCAATCAATTCGCCATCAATTTCATCTTTTTCCAAGCCTTTTTTTATAATTCCATCATTGTATTTTGAAATCATTGAAACAGTTCTTGAAAGTAAGTTTCCCAAATCATTTACAAGATCAGAATTGTACCTATCCATAAATTTCTTTGAAAGGAAGTTTCCATCAGCTCCAAAATTAAATTCACGAAGTAGGAAATATTTCAAAGAATCAGTTCCATACAACTCTACAAGTGGTTCTGGATACATAATATTTCCCTTGGATTTACTCATCTTGTCATTGTCAAACAAAATCCAACCATGAGCAAAAACTTTTTTAGGAAGTGGAATATCTAAAGCCATCAAAAGTGCTGGCCAAATTATTGTATGAAATCTTACAATATCTTTTCCAATTAAATGAACACCAGCTGGCCAATATTTATTAAATTTTTCCATATCGTGACCATAACCAATAGCTGTCAAATAACAAGATAAGGCGTCAATCCAAACATAAACAACGTGTTCATTGTCAAAAGGAACATCAACTCCCCAATCAAAAGTATTTCTAGATACAGAAAGATCTTCAAGACCTTTGTCAATAAAATTATTTAACATTTCATTTTGCCTAAATTTTGGCTCAAGAAATTCTGGATGGTCTTTGAAAAGTTCCTTTAATTTATCAGTATAATTTGAAAGTCTAAAGAAATATGATTCTTCTTTACGATGATTAACTCCTCTGCCACAATCAGGACAATTTCCATCATCAAGTTGGCTTTCAGTAAAATAAGATTCGCAAGATTCGCAATAATATCCGTCATAATGGCCCTTGTAAATATCTCCCTTATCATACAAATATTGGAAAATATTTTTTACATTTTCTTCGTGTTTTGGATCAGTTGACCTAATAAATGAATCATAATCAATATCAAGTTTTTTAAGTAAAACTTTTGTTTCGCCTGCAATTCTATCAACAAATTCTTGAGGTTTAGATCCATGAGAAAGAGCTGCATTCATTATTTTTTGACCGTGTTCGTCAGTTCCAGTTGTAAGATAAGCATCAAATCCCCTGAGTGCCTTATATCTTTTCAAAACATCAGCAATAACTGAAGTATAAACATTACCAATATGTAAGTTGCTATTTGGATAATATATTGGCGTTGTTATATAATAAGCTTTTTTATCCATAAATTCTCCTTTTTAAAATTAATAAAACTAAATTTCTTTTTATATATACCTATATTATAGCGTTTTTGTCTATTTTTTCCAATTTAAAATATATAAGAAAAAATTGGCAAAATATAAAACAGAATTTAAAATTAAAATTGTAAAAAATATTTATAAGAAAATATAAACTTTAAATTAGAAGATAAAAATTATTGGATTCAATTAGAAAATTATGAAATAAAAAAAATCACAAAAAAACCAGAGTAAGCTTTAATGCTCACTCTGGTAATAGGTCAAACTTGGTTTTTTTATTAGAAAAGCAAATTTGTCCTTATTTATTATTTATTAGTCAACAGCTACCATAACATTGCTTGCTTTAATTACTGCATAAGCTTCTTTGCCTTCTTCAAGACCAAGTTCTTTGATAGCGTTGTTTGTAATAGATGATGTGATAATTGTTCCGTTTCCTATGTCGATTTTAACAATTCCATTAACTGCACCTTCAACAACTTCTACTACTTTTCCTTTAATTGTATTTCTAGCTGAAATTTTCATAATGTTCTCCTTAAATTTTTATTTTCCAAATTATTATACCCCAAATTTTCTGATATAAATTTTTTTCAAAAAATGCTACTAGCTTAATTTTTTTTAAAATAAAATAAAGACTGTTGACAAACCAAAAAATATCCATTTCGAGCGAACGTAGTGAGTCGAGAAATCTCATGAGATCTCTCCGTGCGTTCGTTTCACTCACACTAAAACACGTTTGCTTCGCAAACTTCTTCATGCTTTCGCATGAAATTTTAGGGATAATTGTGCCAAATCAAGGCACAATTATCTAGTCGAGATGGTACGTAGCTTAATTTTATTTTAAAATAAAATATTATCTAAGCTCTATTCTTATTTTACTGTAACTTTGTGGAAGGTTTTTTTGCCTTTTTTTACAATTATTTTCCCATCTTCAAACAAGTCTTCGTTTATTTCAAATCTTGGGTCGGTTATTTTTTCATCATTTATACTTACTCCACCGCCCTTTACTGAATCTCTTGCTTGAGAATTTGATTTTGTTAAGCCTAACTTTGTAAGTAGGGTTAATATTCCCATTGGGAGTTCTTCTTTTTCTATTTCAGTTGTTGGCATTGCTGATTCATCTCCAGCTCCAGAGAACAAAGCTTTTGATGCTTCTAGGGCTTCTTTTGCTTTTTCTTCGCCGTGAATTAATTTTGTAATTTCATAAGCCAAAACTTCTTTTGCGTGGTTTATTTCTTTTGCATCCTTGCCATTTCCCAATTTTCTACATTCAGCAGTTGGAAGGAAAGTTAACATCAAGAGGAATTTTTCTACGTCCCTGTCGTCAACATTTCTCATATATTGGAAAAGTTCGTAGGCTGAAGTTTTTTCTTCATCAAGCCAAACAGCACCCTTTTGACTTTTTCCCATTTTTACTCCATCAGCAGTTGTAAGTAATTTGAAAGTCATTCCATAAACTTTTGCGTCTTCTTTTTTTCTAATCAAATCATAACCACCGATTATATTTGACCATTGGTCTGAGCCACCAATTTCCAAAGTACAATTGTGTCTTCTAAATAGTTCTAGAAAATCGTAAGATTGCAAAAGCATATATGAAAATTCAAAAAATGTAAGACCTTTGTCCATCCTATTTTTGTAGGCGTCTTTTTTGAGCATTTCATTTACAAGGAAATTTGATCCAACATCTCTTAGAAAATCTATAAAAGGAAGATTTAAAAGCCAATTTGCATTATTTTCAATTATAGCCTTGTCGCCAGAATCTTCTCCCTCATTTTCAAATTCCAAAAATCTTTGAAATTGTTTATAAAAACAATTAGCATTATGATTGATTTTTTCCTTTGTCATAACCATTCTCATATCACTTCTTCCAGAAGGATCCCCAATCATTGTAGTTCCTCCACCAAGAAGAGCGATTGGTCTGTGGCCATAATTTTGCATTCTCATCATAACCATAATTTGGATAAGATGACCTACTGTCAAAGAATCAGCAGTTGCATCAAAGCCACAATAAAAAGTTAATTTTTCATTCTTTAATTTTTCAGCTAACTCTTCTTCATCAGTTGCAGCCTCAAAATATCCACGATCCTTTAATTCATCAAATACATTATCATATTCTTTTTCGTATTGAAATTTCATTTTTTTCTCCTTTATTTTTAAGTACAAAAAAAGAGTATAAGAAGGCATCTTGATGCGGTACCACTTCTTTTTATACTCCACGCTTCCACTAAGTAGAAAGCCAACTTTGGACAAAGAATTTTGTAATTTCAAAAAAATTATCCCAAATTTTTCCTACTGTAAATCCTATAAGTCCTATTTACTTAAAATTAATTATACAATATTGCTTGATTTTTTCAAATTTTTCAAAAAAATATCAAAAATTTATAATCTATGCCAAGATTTTTCCATTAAATTTTCAAAATTTTTCCTATTATCAACAGCCATTTTCCCATCAAAATCAATCTCATAAGAAATATTTTTATCCAAATGAGAAAAATTTATAAAAGCTTTTCTAGATTCTTCAACGATTTCAAAAACTTCAATTTCATCCCAAGGCATAAGAATAAAATCGCCTTTTGTAGAATTTGAAATTTCCTTTTCATAAATCCCCTTTTCATTAAAATGCAAAAGAAAAGTCCTTGAAGAATCTACTGTGTTATACAAATTACTAACAAATAATTTCAAAAATCCCTTGCCAGTTGAATTATGTTTAATAGCAAATAAATACGAATCAGTATTTTTGAATTTTTCATATATTTTTTCCCTAAATTCATTCACATCATTAAATAAAAATCCCATTTTCTCTCCTTATTTAAAAATAAAAACCTCTTTGATGTCCTTATCCAAAACCTTGCAAATTTTGTAGGCAGTTTCAAGACTTGGACTAATAGTATTATTTTCATAAGCCATAATCGACCTTCTTTTAAGCCCAACAAGCTTTGCCAATTTGTGCTGAGAAAGATTTTTCTCTTTCCTAAATTCTCTAATCCTATTTTCAATCTCAACTTCCATATCAAAATCCTCGGTTACATTTTTAGTACATTTTTTGTTACATTTATAGTACCATAATAATAAATTTTTGTAAAATTAAAAAAATATAATTTTAATAAATAAAAATTTTAATTTCATTGATAAAGTAAAATAAAAACAAAAGAAATCTCTTCTATTAATTTTATCCAATTATTTACCAAATCCTTTAGAAAAAAATTCCCAGCTCAAAATAAAAAAAAATAAAAACAGGAACTCTCGCTCCTGTTTTTTGCTAATCGATTTATATTTTTTAGTAATTATTTTTTAAGGATTTATTTAACTTAAAAATCTATTTTTTTGCCGTAATATGCAGCCTCATAGATTTTCTTAATATCTTCTGGAGATGTTTCTCTTGGATTTGTAAGTGTACAAGCATCTTTGAATGCATTTTCACTCATTTTATCCAAAACTTCTAAGAATTTATCTTCTTCAATTACAGTGTTTTTGCCATCTTTTATATTTGCAGTAAGTCCTACAGAAGCATTTAATTTTCTGATTTCTTCTGCAATATCATCAATTCCTAGGATTTTTTCTAATTCATCATATCTATCTGTTGATTTTCTATTGTAATCAATGATGTATGGAAGCATAATTGCATTTGCTTCTCCGTGTGTTAAGTGGAAAATTCCTCCGATTTTGTGAGCCATTGAGTGAACTATTCCAAGTGATGCATTTGAAAATGCCATTCCTGCAAGTGTTGATGCGTCGTGCATTTTTTCTCTTGCATCTATATCTTCGCCATTGTCATAAGCTTTTTTAAGATTTCCAAAAACAAGCTCAATTGCTCTGATTGCAAGTGGAGATGTATAATCATCTGCTGCTGTTGAAACGAAAGCTTCAACTGCGTGAGTCATAACGTCCATTCCTGTTTGAGCTGTGATTAATGGTGGCATTTTGCTTGCAATAACTGGATCACAAATTGCTACATCTGGAACAAAATCAGGATGAACCAATGGATATTTGATTTCTTTTTCTGTATCAGTAATTACAGAAAATGCTGTAATTTCTGAAGCAGTTCCTGATGTTGATGGAATACAAGCCATTTTTGCCTTTGTTCTAAGTGGTGGGTTATCAAAAGCTGCTAATTTTTCAAAACTATATCCAGGATGTTCATAGAAAATCCACATAGCTTTTGCAGCATCCATTGCAGAACCTCCACCAATTGGAATAATCCAATCAGGGCCAAATTCTTCCATTTTTTTGCCGCCTTCAAGACAAGTTTTTACAGAAGGATCAGGTTCAACACCATCAAGAATCATAACTTCCATACCAGCTTCTTCCAAATATTTTTTAGCTTGATCCAAAAATCCAAATTTTTTCATAGAATGTCCACCAGTAACAAGAACAGCTTTCTTGCCCTCTAAATTTTTTAAATATTCAAGACTGTCCACACCGTGAACAATAGTTCTAGGAACTTGAAATGTTGTAATAGTCATAATTTTCTCCTTATAAATTTTCTTTGTTAATCTTTTATCACTATCATTATATGAGATCGTCCCTAAATGTCAACATTATTTTTATCTAACATATAATTTTCGTTATATAAATAACATTATTAAAATTTATCAGAATTTATTATTTAATGTAATTAATTTTTTCGAATTATTATCTACTAATTAATACAATTTGGTTTAATCAATTTAATTTTTATTTAAAAAACTATTTACTTTTTATTTTGCAAAATATTTTTCTAGCCTAAGCAATTTTTCATCAAAATGATTTTTTAATTATCTTGTCTAGTATCTTTTATCTTTTGGAATTTTTCTTTTTTATGTATTCTTTTATAAATTTAATAAAAAATACCCTCCTTACTGGTTTGTCCAGTAAAGAGGGTACATATCAGATTTTTTTACAATGCTGTTTTTTATTTTTAGTCTTATATCGAATTTTATGATTAGTGGATTAATTATTTTCTAATTTTTTCTTATTTTCTTATCTTTAGCCTTGTCTAAAAGTTACTCCTACTTCTCCTTGTGGATGTTTCCAATCTTTTACAATTTTTCCATGTGATAGGATTCTACAGGTTCCACATTCTAGGCATCCAAGGTGACTGAAACCAAAAACTCCATCTACATAGGTGTAGCAACCTGCTGGACATGCCATTAAAAGTTTATTTATTTCTTCTTCATCTTTGTAGTCTGTATCTACATCGATGTGTGAATTATGCTCATCTGTATGGTATATATCAAGACCTAATTTATCTTCTATGCTCATTCTTTTCATTTATAGTGCCTCCATTACTGCGGAAATAAAGTTTGATAATTGTGTTGCGCTCATTCTACTTGCAAGGTCGTTTACTGTTCCCATTATAAATCCTTTGGAATCTTCGCCATTTACTTTGAAAGCTCTTTCTGCTACATCGTTAATAATTTCTGGGAAGTCTTTAAAAATTTCTCTTCTGCTTAATATTGTTGGGAATGCCTTGAAAGTATTTAAATCTTTCATTATGAAGCTGTCTTCTAAAAGTTTTTTATAAATTGATAAGCTTTCTTTACTGAAATCTTCTTTTTCTTTGCTAGCTATTATTGATAGTGCTGCAAGTCTACCACTTTCAATTGCAAAATCCATTCCTCTTACTGTATAGCCTAGGTTTACGCAAAAACCTGCTGCATCTCCTACTACAAGGAAACCATCTCCATATAATTCTGGAATCATATGAATGCCTTCTTCTGGAACAAGATGTGCTGAATATTCTATTGTTTTTCCACCTTTTATAAATGGCGCTACATTATCGTGTTCTTTGAATCTTTCTAACAAATCGTTTATTTTTGTATTTGCATAACCTATATCTGATAATGTTGCAACTACTCCGATAGATATGGAATCTTTATTTGTATAAATAAAGCCTCCACCAAATCCTCCCATAGTTGGATCGCCACATGAAAGCCAGCTCATACCTTCATCGCTTTCTAGATTAAATCTTTCATTGATTATTTCTTCTGATAATTCAATAACTTCTTTAGCTCCAACTGCTACTTGATGAGGTTCTAGTTCTTTTTTTATTCCTAATTGTTGAGAAAGTAATGAGTTTACTCCATCAGCTATTATTACTACATCAGCAAATACTTCTTCTCCTGTAGCATCAATACCTACTACTTTTCCATCTTCTACAAGTAATTTTTCTACTAAAACTCCACTTATTATTGAAACTCCTGCTTCTTCTGCTTTATCTGCTAGGTATTGGTCAAACTTACTATGTAATACTACATAGGATGAATCTTTATCTTTGCCAAGAGCTTTTGATGAAAATCCTATATCAAAAGATGATTTTTCACTCATCATTGATATTTTTTCTTTTACTACTTTTCTTTCTATAGGAGCTTCTTCGGCAAAATTTGGTATTATTTTTTCTAAACTATGACCATATAACCTGCCTCCTGTCACATTTTTTGCTCCACAATAGTCTCCTCTTTCAACCAACATAACTTCTAAATCATTTTCTGCTAAAACTATAGCTGCAGATAATCCTGCAACACCGCCTCCTACAATTATAACATCAAATTTATCTTCACTCATTGTTTCCCCCATGTGTTGAATTATAATTTTTGCCCTTTGATCATTACGCAAGCTCCAAAGAGCATTTTTTTTACTTCAATATTCTCAACTCCAAATCTTTCACAGATTTTTATTATTTCATTTGGACTGATAAAATTCTTCGTTGATTCATATAGCCACATATAATCTTTATATCTTCTAATACCTCCACCAAGGACTGGCATTAGATATTTAAAAAATAATTTATAAAATGGTTTTATAATTTTATTTTCTACTGGAAAGGAATCTAATATATATATTCCTTTTTTTCCTACTCTAACCATTTCGTTTATTACTTTTTCATAATCATCTGTATTTCTTAAACCAAAAGATATCGTTACATAATCAAATTTTGAATTTTCGTATGGAATATTTTTTGCATCTGCCTTTAATAAAGTTATGTTATTTATTTTTTTTGATTTTTCTTTTGATATCCTAAGCATATTTTCTGAAAAATCTACACCAACAACTTTTGCATCACTCTTTTTAGCTATTTCTATTGCTATATCTCCTGTTCCGCAGCAAACATCCAATACTTTTTCATCATTTTTGATATTTTTCAAAATATCCTTTACTAATGTTTCTTTCCAACTTTTTTGTAATCCTAGGCTTATCCTATCATTAGCCTTGTCATAATATGGCGAAATTTTTTGAAATATTTCATAAACTTTTTTGCTTTTCTCCATATTATTCTCCTATTAAACTTATGACTATTATTACTAAATAACTGAAATTTAATAAAATATTTGTAAGTCCTATATCCATCATTTGCCTAACTCTATCTTGGGGAAGTAGGCTTGCTGTAAAAATTCTAAATATAAATTTTCTTTTTAGAAAGAATATGATTAAATCTATGATTAAAGCTTTATACCCTCCAAAATAAAGGACTAGATAGGATTGTGATATAAACCACACTATAATTAATATTTTATATAAAATTCTAATATTTTTCCTACCCATAACAACAGCAAGTGTATTTCTATTTGCTTTTTTATCTTTCTCTATGTCACTTGAATTGTTACTCATCATAATTAATGAAATCCCTATTATAAAAGGCATTGCATATCCCATAATTGTAAAATCAATTTTTTCTGAAATCACGCTAAATACACCGATAGGTATTAATCCTCCCATTACTATTCCACTAAATACTTCTCCTACTGGAAGATATGAAATAGGGAAAGGTCCCATTGAATAATTTAAAACCGTTATTACTCCAATTATCCCTATGATGATACTTTTATAATTTATACTTTCTAAAGTTAAAAGTCCAAACACAATTCCAATTGCTAGAAAAAATAGCCCTAAATTTCTAACGCTTTCTGGTCTAATACAATTATAGAACATAATATTATCAGATTCTTTTAAGTTATCTTCCTTACTATCTACTCCATTTATGAAATCACTATAATCATTTATAGTATTTACGGATGATTGTAGGAAAACACACGATAAAACCAACCCCAAAGACCTTAATAAACTTATGGAATATCCTGATTTTATCAGCATCAAAATCCCAAAAATCGAAGGAATAATAGATGCTACAAATGATTTTGGATTTGCAAAATTAATTATGTTTTTTAATGTCATCTTTTGATAAGTTTTCATTAGTTCTTCTCTATCTTATCTAAAATCTTATATAAGTAATCAGATTCTCTAATTGGAAGACTTGCTAGTATCAACCTATTTTTATCGGCAAACTCCTTGATTTTTTTTGAGCTTAAAATACAAGCTTTTGATTCTATGAGTAATTGCCTTAATGTAAGTAATTCGTCATAATTAAGACTTACTTCTTTGTTTTTATTAAGCAGCTTATATATTTCATCTCCATACTTGTCATCATTCATGCTGGATAATAAAGGATATGTGTATACTCCTTCTTTTACATCAACAAACTCTCCTTTTCCTGTTTCATCTTTACTTGAGAATAAATCTAAAATGTCATCTCTCAATTGAAACATCAAGCCTAAGTTTTTTCCAAATTCAACCATTTTATTAATATCAATTTGATTGAATCCAGCATTTTTCGCTCCAAAATAACAAACTGTTTTAAAAAATGAAGCAGTTTTTCCGCAAATATTTTCAAAATATTCTTTTTCACTAATATCTAGTCTGTATTTTATTAAATTTTGACCAACTTCGCCATTGCACATATCTCTAATAGTGTCAGATATTATAGAAATTTCTTCGACAAGTCCTTTTTTTGCCAAGTAACTAAATACTTTAGATATCATATAGTCGCCTGCAAATACGGCTACATCTTTGCCATATTTTGATTGGATTGACCTATGTGATCTTCTAATTAGCGAATCGTCTATTATATCATCATGAATAAGTGATGCAAGATGAGTTATTTCTACTGCAGCGCATTGACTAATTATTTTATCTGAAATTTGGTTTTCTCCCATCAGGCTTATATAAATCAAAAGCTTTGTTCTAATCATCTTTCCGCTAGAAATCAAAGTATTCTCAATAATATTATAGAGCTTTTGGCTTTGCTTGTAATCTCCTAAGATTTCTCTCATTTCTACAAGTGTTTTATCAATTAAATAATCTATAATAGTTTGCTTTGATTCTTTTGCTAAACATTCACTTATTGCAAAATTCATTTTTAGATTAATCCTCTCTTTTCAGATATTATTTCTGAAGTGTGTTTTACCTTAATATCAAGACCTTCTGCTTCAAGTCCTCCTCTAATTTGCATCATACAACCTGGACAATCCACAGCAACCACATCTGCTCCAGAATTTTTGATATTTTCTATTTTGTTTTTTAATATTTTTGATGAAATATCTGGATATAAAACATTATAAGAGCCTGCAAATCCACAGCAGTTATCGCTATCTTCCATCTCAACAAATTCTACGCCTTCTGTATTTTTAAGTAAATCTCTAGGTTCTTCATAAACTCCCAAAGTTCTCTTTAAATGGCATGAATCATGGTAAGTAACTTTTACTTCTTTTCCATCTCCTGCATTTACTTTGTCATCTTTTTCATGGAATAATTTACAAAAATCTACGCATTTTTCTCCCAAAACTTTTGCTCTTTCATACATTTCACTTCCTTGTTCAAAGAAATCTTTGTAAGATTGAAGTTGATGAGTACATGATGGACAAGCAAGAAGAATATAATCGTATTTCTCTGCATCCATGGCTTTTATATTTATTTCTGCTTCTTTTCTAGCATTTTCGACATCACCCATATTACTTGCAGGACAACCACAACAAGCTTGACCTAGAGGAAACTCTACTTTGTATCCTATTGAGTTCATGTTTTTAATCAAAGATTTAGCTGTATCAACATATACAAAATCAAGTAAACAACCAGCAAATAAAGCCACTGTTCCTTTTTGATTTTCTACATTTTGTTCAATTTCATCAAAAATATCTCTAAGCGGAACTTTTGCTATTGATGGTAAAACTTTTCCTCCAGTCATTCCTGATACGAAATCTGGAAGATGTCTAATCATTGTGTCGCCCTTAGTAAATGGCTCTTGAGCAATAGATGCAATTCTTAATAATGAATGGAAAAGTTTCCTATCTGTTACTGCATCTAATGCAAATTTCTTTATTGGATCTGGATTTTCCTTAACGTGTTCTTCTCTAACTTTCATTATCATTTCAGCTATTGGAAGTCCACCACCACAAACTTCATTACATCTGCCACATTGTAGACATACACTTTCTATTTCATTTGCTCTATCTTTATCAATTAAGAAGTGAGTTAAAAGCGTTCCTATTCCTCCAGTATAAACATTGGAACCGTATACGTGTCCTCCTACTAAAGCAAAGGCTGGACATACATCAAGACAAGCTCCACATCTAATACAGTTAAATATTTCTCTATAACCCTCTTGAGCCAATATTTCTCTTCTGCCTGGATCATCTATAATCAAACAATAGAATCCTTTTTCTTCTTTTGTATCACTTTCTTTGTCAGTAGTTACTTCACAAGCACCTGTATACAATGATAAGTAAGCTGTAATTCTTTGAGCAGTACCATTACGAGGGAGAGCTTTAAAAATCCATCTAGCATCAGAAATTGAATTTACAAATTTTTCTATTCCAAATATATACAAATGATTTTTTGGAAGAGTTCCTACCATTCTACCATTACCTTCATTTGTCATTGTAAATACTGTTCCAGTTTCAGCAACGGCAACATTTGCTCCTGAAACTCCTAAATCTGCATTTTTAAACTTATCTCTCATAACTCTTCTTGAAGTTTTTACTTCTTCAGATATTATAGGTTCGTGTTTAGTTTTAGTGTATTCTGAAAAATAGTCTGCAACTTGTTCCTTATTTAAATGCAAGGCTGGCATAACCATATGTACTGGGCTATTTCCTTCAAGTGAAATAATAAATTCTCCCAAATCAGTTTCTTGGCAATCTACACCATTATCTTTTAGTATCTTATTAAAATGAATTTCTTCAGAACACATTGATTTAGATTTTACGGCTGTTTTTATGTCTTTTTCTTTTAAAAAGTTTTCAACCCATTTTGAAGCTTCTTCTTTGCTTTTTACTACAACAACGTGTCCTCCTCTTGCCTCGCAATTCTTTTTGAATTCACTTATCATTTCATCAACATGCTCGGCAGCAAATGTTTTTACTCTTTTTATAGCTTGTTGAGTTTCTTTAAAATCAATTCCTTGATAAGAATTTAGTCTTCTTTTTGGATAAGTCTTACAAAAATTTCCGAGGGTTCTACCTAAAGTTGCATTGTCTAACGCATCTTTTATCTCTTCTTTTAAACTAATATTATCAACCATATTAATCTCCTCTTATAATCTTAAACCTATAGATCTGTAACTATCACTATACTCATTTGCAAAGGACCATGAACACCAACTGTACTTACGCACTCTATATCCGCTGTCCTTGAAGGGCCTGTTATAAAACCTACATATTTTGGGAAAGGTTTTAATTCGGATAGTTTGTCAAACATATCATCATAACTTTCCACAATTGTTGAGCCTTTAACTATTCCTATATAATAATCTGGCATAATAGCCATAAGCCTAGCATCTACTTCATCACTTGCTTGTACAACAGAACCAAGCTCAGCCACGCCATAAGCAACTTCTGTTATTCCGCCTTTAGCTGTTTCGCTGTTTAGTCTAATATGATTAGTATAAACTGTAATATCATTTTTTCTAAAAGCTTCAACTACTCCTGCTTCTTTTGCAAGCTCTGTTTCCAACATACAAGTTGATTCTATTCCATTGTCCTTGTAAATATTTACAAGTGTCTCTGCTAAATCATTCTTACTTATTTTATAACAAGTACCATTAACACTTTCTAAATTTTTTGCAAAAGTGTCAAATAATTCTATTTTATTTTCTATCATTTACGACCTCTCATTTTTATTTTTTACATATTCTAGTCATAGTCCATTACAACTCTAAGCTTGTTATCTTGCAAAGAAAATGAGCTTATTTTCCTTGAAGATATATTATCTGCCAACTTAAATCTTCTTTTATAATTTAAGTAAGAAACTTCTAAATCATTTCCTATTTTTCTAACTTCTACCTCCTCTTCTTTAGCATATTTCAAATCTATTACAATAATCTTACTAGCTTTTTCTTCTATGATATAAAACGCTTTATCATTAACGAAAATATCTTCTAGTTTAAGATTTTTAAATATCTTATCATGCAACTTATTTAAGGCTTTTAACCCGATAACTTCATAATCTTGTAAGTGAATCTTAAAAACTTTTTTTTCTTTGAAAAATTCTTCTATTTTTATAATATTTGTTTTATCTTCATCTAATAGATTTCCATAAGAAGATTGTTGAATTTCTTCTGGATATATCATATTAATAAATACGCAATCCGATAAAAATCCATACATATTTATAAGGCTATAAGATCTAAAAGTTTCATTTGCTATAACTTTATTTGCTTTGCTTATAAATCTGATTGTTGTTATATTTGGATTTTGTAATATACGTTCAAGTTCGTATAATTTTTTTGATAAACTTATAAACTCATCAAATACTATATCTTTTGGCTTTTTAACGTCTGTTCTTTTTTCAATAAAGCTTCCAAAAATACTATTAAACTTCTTAACTAATGGTACTAATGAATCCGACAAATTATTAAACTTTTCTCCAGTCGATAGCAGGGATATTGTTTCACCACTGGGCCCACAATCAACAATCAAAATATCAAACTTTCCTTCTTTATAAATTTCTAAAATTTTAAGTAGAGAAAATACATCATCAAATCCAGGAAGAAGTGACAACTCATCTAGCTGTATTTCTGTTGTTACACTTTCTTTTACAAGCTCTCTCATATAAGAGCTTATATTTCCCCACGCTTTTTTACTTTCTTTGATGGGATTAATCTCAAGTCCGTAAAGATTATTTGCTATCTGCTTGGGACTATCATTTAATTTTTCTTCAAACAAATCACTTAAACTATGAGCAAGATCACTACTTATAACTAAAGTTTTATATCTTTTGGAAATATTTATAGCTGTTAGCGCTGAAATTGTAGTTTTTCCAACTCCACCCTTGCCAGTATTTATAATAATTCTCATATCTTATCCTGTTTTACTTTTAAATATATATAAAGCTCATCGTTATTGCGGACACATTTGTGAATATAAGAATCAAACAAAATATTGGGCAAGCTAATAATTCTTTTCATATCATCCACTCTAATATTTATATCTGTCCCTTTTTTATAGACATCATAATCATGAATTTTTGAAATATTTATCCTCAATATATATCCATCATCGATTTTTTCATAACTATAACTTTCACAAATAGGTTTTATATCTAAAATTGAATCTTTAAAAGATAATTCCTCTGCAAATTTTTCTATATCCTCTAGATTTATTAAATCTTTTTTCATCAATTTTATTTTATAGACTGGCATATTATAAAAACAATCTTCAATCTCTTTTAAATGCTTTGACTGTATTTCTATTCTCTTTCTTACAAAATCACTCTTATCGTCATCAAAAAGTCTATTGACAAAAAATCCATCTACATTATAATCAAAAAGATTTAGGTAAGATAAATCTCTTTTACTTTCTTCTAAAACCATCTTCTCAGCCAATCCAACTAATCTAACCGTTGAAATCCTACTATCTTTTAAAATCCCCTCTAATTTTATAAGCCTTTTATAAATAATTTCAATTTCATCCAAAGATTGATTATCTGGCAAGTTGATTTTATATTTGTATTTAGATACAGGCCTTAAAGTTCTAATTATTCCCTTACCTATTCCAAAAAATTTCTCCAAATACCACGAAAGCATTTCTGGTATTTTTAGATAAGCAAATGTAGATGCTGATGCTGGACAGTCCACTATTATATTTTCAAAATCAAACTTTTCATATATATCCAATATTTTTAGCAATGACAATATATTAGCAATAAATGGCATATCAACACTTGAATTATAAGATACTTTTGAAAAATCTATTTTTCTAAACCTATCTGCAAGACCAGCCTTTATATCAGGAAATCTTTCCTCTAAAATTTTTGAGCTATCAATTTCAACAACAGACAAATTCTCACAGACTTTAGTAATCTCTCCGCCTATTTTTATTCCATAAACATCTGATAAACTATGAGCTTGGTCTATACTGATTAAAATTGTATTTATATTTTTTTTTGCAGAAATAATAGCAGTAGCGCTTGATATAGTAGACTTGCCAACACCGCCTTTTCCTGTGTACATAAAAATTTTTTTATTCATTTAATTTCAAAATTCAAAAAAATCTAAATTATAAAAAGCATTACAAAAAGTGGCATCAAAATAACTGTACAAATACCAGCTATAGCAATAGATAATCCACTCATAGCTCCTTCAACTTCTCCCATTTCTATAGCTTTTGATGTTCCCATTGCGTGGCTTGCCGTACCGATACCAATACCAATAGCTACAGAATCTTTTACTCTCATGATTTTCATAACTGTAGGTGCAAATATAGCTCCAACAGTTCCTCTAAGTATAACTGTTATTGCAGTAATTGCTGCATAAGTCTTAATGGTCACTTCATCTGCCCCAAATTTACCGATATATTCCTCAGTCAACGATTTTGCAATAGGAGTAGTTACTGATTGAGGCATCATTGACAAAGTCAAATTCTTATCAAATTTAAAAATCTTTGATAGGAAATAAGCAGACAAAATAGCAACAATAGACCCTACTATTACCCCTATTAAAATAGGAACAAGATTTGCCTTTAATCTATCTATATTTCTATACAAACTTACAACTAAAGCAACAGTAATTGGTGCTATCATAAATGATATGTACTTTCCACCCTTATTAAAATTATCATAACTAATACCAGTAATTTTCAAAAAAGCTATACAAAATATTATAGCAAGCAATAACGGATTAAAAAACGCTATTTTAGTTTTTTTACTAACCATCATTCCTATTCTAAACATAACTATGCTCAAAACAATTCCAAAAAAATCATTATCAGCTATATAAGTATTCAAAAATTCGCTCATATTACTTCCTCACTTTTTGTACTATTTCTACAATTTTAGCAGTTACTGCCATAGTTATTAAGCAAGATATAGTCATAACCACAAGTATTTGTATTGCATTATCTTTAATTACATCAAATTGCACCATAAGACCAACACCAAGAGGAGTAAAAGTAAAAGCTAGAATAGAAGTTAGAAAATCTGATGTTTCTCCAACATCCTCAACCTTTACAATCTTAAATAGCAAAGCAACAAACAAAAAAATCATACCAAAAACTGGTTCAGGTATTGGTAGCCCAGTTAATTTCTTAGCTACAAAGCCTAGTAGCAAGAAAAAAATCAAATAACAAAATTCTTTAACATATTTCATAAAATCTCCTAAAAATACATTTTTCTTTTAAAAGCCCTATAAACTCTAAGCACAAATATATAAACTAAATATATATTTTTTTACTACCAAATATCTTTTTAAACTCCCACTTCCTTCCATAAACAACAGCTAAAACTATTGTTTAATATAAAAAAATAGCTTATGTGTAATTTGTCGCAAAAATATTAAAATTATAGGATCCATATAATTTCACAGCAACAAAAATAAAATTAAAAAAATCCAAACTCTTGATATCGATTTCTTGAGTATTTAACCAATATTAAACTGTTTGGGTTTATAATAAATAATAATATAAATTAAGGACAAGAAAAATAATCAAATAAAAATATACTTATCAAAATTAATAAACAAAACGTGTAAAATACTAACATTAATCAATAAAAAATTTTATATGTAGTAGTAATGCTAAATTTATATTAAATTATTTTCTATCCAGAAATATGTTTTTTTAAATTATATCATAATTTTTTAAAAAAGAAAATGTTTTTTCGAATTTCAATACCGATTTATTTTGTAAAATAATTATAAAAAAATATAACAAGTAATTACAATATTTCTCATCAATAAAACAAGAAAATTATTAGTCAAATACAAACGCCAAGTTGTTTCATTCAACATTGCATAGACACTTTTGATATATTATTTCACAATTTAAAAATATTACATTAATCATTTTAAAATTTTAATACAAAATATTGAGCATTAAAATTTAAAATTATATCATAAATTCAAAACACTTTAAAAATTAATAAATTAATCAAAAAAATACCCCCTTGTAGATTCAATCTACAAAGAGAGTATTTATAAATCTTAATTTAAAACACTATTTACTTCTCATTTTTCAAAACATTTCTTCTAACATAACCAATATTTCCATCAAAAGAAATTTTAGACCATTTTTTGCCATCAACTTTTACATTTTTGATTAAATTTACCTTTGAATTCTTTGGAATTTTTTCTATAATATTATCTTCATCTTCAAAGGGTTCTTTTCTAAAATCAGTTTTTGATGATATTACAAATTCTTTTCCCATTCCTAAATTGCTATCTTCTTTTTCTTTTATATCTTCAGTACTTGATATCTCATTTGCACTTTTTTTAATCAATTTCGTTAATTTTTCAAGGTCCTCATCTTCATCATCTGAATAATCATAAGAAAAATTACTATCAAATATTGTATCTACATCTACATTTTTACTTTGATAATTTTCTTTTTCTTCTTTACATGAACTCAAACTAATCAGAAGAACAAGAAGACATATAATTTTTTTGATTTTCATCTTTTCCTCCAAAGTTTCTAATAGCTGTTTTTCTATAAATAAAAACTATTTATTAAGATAGCTCTTATATAGATTTTTATCTACCTGCGCATGGGTCATCAATAAGCCTATTATATTTGCATCAACTTCTTGTAAATTTTTAATTGCCTTGTCAAGGTCTTCTTTTTTTGTATCATTGTATTTTACTGCCACAATAATACCATCACAATAAGTTGAAATTATTGAGCCATCTGCCAATAAATCAACCGGAGGTACATTTATAAATATATAATCAAATTCTTTTGATAAATTTTCTATCAATTCTTTTATTTTTTTTGAATCTAGTATTTGAGTTGGATTTGTTGGTCTTTGACCTGCCAATAAAATAAATAAATTTTCTTCTGTTTTATCTTTTAACAGTAAATTTTCAACAGCAATTTCACCATTAAAATAATCTGTAAGCCCAAAATTTTTATCAGCTTTTATAATATTTCCTAATTTTGGCATTCTCAAATCAAAATCTAAAATAGCAACTTTTAGACAATCTTTGGCAAAAGTTTTAGCAAGATCATATAAAATTTCAATATTTTCCTCATTAGGCTTTGAAGAGGTCATGCCAATAACCTTGCATTTACTATAATTCTTGTTATATTTTATAGCAGTTTTTATAGAATATATAGACTCATCATATAAAGATGAATTATTTAAATATCCATTATTTTCTATCATCTTATTCTCCTTTTGCCTTATCTGGAACTATTCCTATCAAAGGAATCTCATAATATTCTTTTATTTCATCAGCACTTTTGATTCTTGTATCAGTCATATCTTTTACTATTACATAAATTACACTAATAAAAAATCCAAGAAAAATACCAATAGCTGTATTTTTTTTAACGTTTGATGAAATAGGTTTTTTAGGAACTCTAGCCTTATCAGAAATTAAAATTTTATTTTTATTAAGTTTTCCAATTGTGTTTTTTAATTCAATAGCAGTTTGATTAGCAATATCAGCTGCTCTTTCTGGGATTGTGTCTTTAACTTTTATATTTATCATTCTAGAGCTAGGATCTGGTTCAACAACAACCTTACTCAAATATTCATCATAAGTCATGTCTAAATCTAATTTTTTTATAATATCAGATACAAAAACATTAGATTTTGTAAGATTTGCATAAGTTGCATTTAAATTGCTATCAGTTGCTTTTGATATCATAATCATAGTTGATGTTTCATAAGTTGGAGTTGACATAAATTTAGTTATTCCAAAAAAAGATGCACCAAAAATTAGACAAGCCAAAAATATTATATGAATATTTTTTATAATCCCCTTACATAATTCTAAAATATCTATTTCTTTTTCATTCATTTTATTTTTCCTTTCTATACTATAATATTTTATAATACTTTATAAAAATTAAGATTTACATTTAAAATAGGTATTTATACGAACCTATCAAACTAAGAACTAATGTTTTTTCTATTGTATTTCCCGAATTATACAAAAAATCAATATCTTTATATAATTGCTCATAATTTTTCAAACACTCTTTATTTGATTCAAAATAATCATCCATAAACCTTTTTAGTTTTTGATTATTATCATACCAATAGTCAAATGGATTCATATCATTTCTTTTACTATACTTAGATTTAATTTTGTTCATAAGCAAACCTTTTATAGTATCTAACTTATATTCTTTCCCATTTATTTTTATTCCACGCATAGATGAAATTTTTACTCCATTGTGTGGATATTTGGTTGCATCTTTAAAGTTACTTATTACCCAAGAGTAATAAATATTATGCTTAAACCTAAATTCAAAAGGAAGTGAAAAACAAAATTCAGCAAAATCTACATCCATGAAAGGAGACATTCCTTCCCCATATTCTTTTATAGATGTTGAATATCCTAAACATGCACCATTTATTGCTCTATTCCTAAACATACCTTCTTCATAACTTGTATCTTTTATATTAGAAGATATTCTGTTAAGTAATTTTGTCGAATAAGCTCCATCGCCTAAAGCATATTTTTTATTTTTATAATCTAAAGATTTATTAAAGCTACCTGGAATTACATCACCTATAACACCTGTATGTATTATTCCAATTTCACTTGTATTAATAGCATTTAAAAAAGTATTAAATTGTGATGCCCATGGATAATAAATTAAACCATCTGCAATTTTTATAGAACTATCAAGGTTAAATAAATCCAATCCATTATCTAAATTTTTATATAACCACTCATATTTTAAATCACTTGCCATTTTTGGACAATACTTATAATCATTTGATTTACTATCAGAATAAGTGTATGTCAATACATTTTCTACACCCAATCTTCTTAAAGAATAAGCAACTATTCTACAATCCAAACCTGCACTTAATGGTACAATATTCCTATATCCATATTCTTCGTTTTTATTAACTTGCATTTCAACAGCATTCAAAAACAAAGAATCTAATTTTTTTATAGCTTCATCTTTATTAATTTTCTTCTCTTCAAAAACCCAATCATGATATGAACTTATTTCTATATTATTAGAATAAACCAGCTTTGAACCTGCTTCTAGTCTCTTTACATCTTCCACCAAAGTATTATCTTCTAACATATAAGCATAAGATATTAAAGAATATGCTCCGTCCATATTTAATTTATAATCAATATTATTAAGTTTTAAATTTTCAACTAATTCATTTAACCTTGTACTAATCAAAAAAACATCATTGTTCTTGTAATATAACAAAGGAATGTTAGACCAGTGATCAGTATATGCTACTAATTTATCTTTTTTTAAATCATATAATACTATGACAAAATTTCCTCTTAATTTATTTATAAATTCATCTAGTTTTCCGTTGTTATACTCTGATATTATACAATCTTTAAAATCATTTTTATTATATTCATTAATGATTTTTTCTTTATTTAAAATTACACCATCAACTAAGATAATTGTTCCATCAATTCTTGTTATAAATTTATCATTATAAAACTTGCCATTACTTGCTAGGCAAAAATATTTTTCATCTAGATTAATACAATTTATATTTTTTTTCTTATTTGTTTCTTTTAATTTTTTAATATTTAATCCTATAAACAGTCCCATTTAAACCTCCATTACTATCAAATAGTAACATATATTTTGCCCTTTCTATAAATCAAATCAATTCCTATTATAAGAATAAATGAAAAAACTAATCCTATATTATAAAAAAAGTCAACAAATCCTCCTATCAAAAGATTGCTAAAAGTATATGTAACTATTAAATATAAGACTATATTCATAGGTGTCTTTCTTTGTTTTAGTATAAAGTTGCTAACAATACTCATAATAAAAGCCACTAACCAAGGAGATATTAAAATTCCTATAATTCCAAAATTAGCATAGGCTTCTGCCAAATAAATTGAATTCATTACACCCGCTGTTCCTTCTTTAACTCCAGAATTATTAAAAATTTCCATAACTACCCTTCCTGATCTTATCCAAGATTGATCTGTATTAAAAATCCATGATATTGCAGTAGGAAAACTAGCTCCATTTAGATAAGAATGAATATTAGGAAAAGCTTGAAAGTGTAAATAACAAGTAGCAATTTGTGTTAAAATAAGTCTAGGTATAGGTCCTGATTTTAATGTAAATAATCCACCACTGTAATTAGTAGTTGCATAATAAACAAATAAAAATCCCGTACCTAAAATGCACATATAGAATAAAGGTTTTTTTATTGATTTAATATTACCAAGAAATATCTCAAGCAAATAAAATTGAAATAAATATATAACAACTGGGGATTTCTCAAAAGATAAGGTCTTGCATATTATGGATAATAATAGTAAAAATATAAATTGATATTTCCATCTTTTTGTATGTAATATTCGGTAATAAACATAGGATATATAAGATAAATTTGGAATCATATTTAAAACCAAAAGATTTCTAATATATTGGTTACCTTTAAAACCTCTACCTATTTGTATTCTCAATACACTTGTATCAGCCTTTTCTGTAATTACTTTTACAATAGGTATATAACCTATTTTATAAAAAGTATAAATCAAGCCTAAAAATCCAACAAAAGATAAGGCCACAATAATACTGTATATACTCTTTTGATGAGTGTTTATATCTACAATATCTCTTTCTAGGTAATCATTATAAAATTTATTGTATTTTTTTATTCCCATCAATCTATTAATTATTATCATTCCTAATGGTAAAGCTAAGTAAGAATAAAATAGAGCAATTGATGTCTTAGAAATTGCATCTTCAGAAGCTTTTTTTACTAAATAATGATCTCTAAACCCCAAAAATATCATGCAAGATCCAATAAAGCAATACATTAGTATCGTATAAAATGATAAACTACTCATATTTAATTTTGTTATAGACAAAGATCCTGATGATATCTTAAATAATGAAATAAAAAATAAAAATAATATAATCACCAAGATTATTCTAAATATAATCATAGATTTACCTACTTAAATCTTTCGCAACTTTACTTGCTCTACTACTCCAAGTATTTTCTTTTAAAAAATCAATACAATTTATATGCTTATTATAAATATCCTTATAATTTAGTAATAAATCTTTTAATAAATTGTTTAGATTTATATCATTATAATCAATAACCCATCCTATGTTACTTTCTTTTATACTTTCACTTATAGCAATATTATCCGAACAAATAATTGGGCAAACATGCCCAATATATTCAAATACCTTTATAGGCACAGCTAATTTCATATAATCATTATCTTTAAAATATGCCAAACATAAATCTGTTTTCATATAATAATCCTCAAGTTCAAAACCAGACTTATGAATTACTTTTATGTTATCATTTAAATAATCTCTATAAAGATAGCTGTATTTTTCCCATTCTGATTTTCTACAACATATTGTTAGTAAAATATTGTCAAATTTAGAAACCATTTTAACAAAATCTATAAAATTATAATTTCCAAAAATTCCACCCACATAAAATACTCTTAATTTTTCATCATAATTATCAAGACGATTCTTATAAAAATTTTGTTTTGAAATAATAAAATTTTCACTATAGGAAGAACCTGGAAGCAAAATATCTGTTAAACTTTCTAATTTTTTACTATTTATGTATTTAGATAATTTATTGCTTGGAAGATAAAACTTATCTACAAGACTTTTATATTTTAATAAATCATATCTATAAGATATTTTTGCAAAAAATTTCTTGATTCCATTAACTTGTTTATTATAAACTGGAAATTTCCAATGCATATCTCTATAAAATAAACCTATTTTTATTCCATGATTTTTGCAAAATTTAAAGAAACCAAAATCTAGATTTGGATATAAAGGAAGGTGATTTTTTTCTGTCAATAATGTTGGCATAGTTGAGCTTTCTGAATATAAAAAATCATATTTAATTCCACTTTTTATATTATTCTTAATTATATTTATGGATTTTTTTCTTTCTTTTCCATATCCCATTACAACATCAACATCATAACCAATATCTTTAAATGCTTGTATCATCATCCTAGGTCTAACTTGTGAACCTGACAATGACTTTTCATCAAGTTTATTAGGAATATGAAATATACATCTTTTATTATTTTCCAAATTCTCACCTTCTTTATATCAAACTTACTATTTAATATTTTTTTCTATCAAATCTAACTCTTTTTTCATAGTTTTTTCTTTATAATATCTTGTATCTTTAACTGTATGATAATCGTAATCTTTAAATTTATCCAATGTATCAATATTATCATTATCAATTAAATAAGCATTGTTAAACCCATCAAATATTTCCCTACACACTTTTATATCAGAAGTTATTACTGGCATACCAAATGCCGCCATCTCACAAGTCATTAAACCTTGTGTATCTTCCCTTGTAGGCATTAAAGCAAATTTGGAATTTTGTAAGTAATTTATCATATCATTATGACTAAGAGTATTATTTATCCACTCAATATTTTCAGATTTTTTATAGTGGTTAAAATACTCTCCCTTACCAACCAAAAGAAATTTTGCATCTGGAGTATTTTTAGCAAGTTCATTAACAAGGTCTACACAATATTTAGAACCATCTAAATTCGACCTTATTGTTATAAAATCATATTTCTTTTCACATTTATCATCAAATGTTTCTCTTTCAAAAACTTCTCCAACGCAGTTATTTATCACATAACAAGAATCTTCAAATTCATCACGATTAAGTTTTGTGTTTTTAAAAAATTCATCTTTTATCCAATTACTTACAAAAACGAAGCTTGATTTATCTTTGATTTTTGGTAAGTAATTCCTCCAAATTTTAAGTTTAAAATTATCGTATGCATTTTGAAGATTTTCTTTAATTTTATTTCTTTTGATATAAGGAAAAGGATCAGGATAAGCTTCGTTTAATTTTAAAACCTCATGACCATGATAGAAAAATATTATCTTTTTAAATTTATCGCTATTTTTTCGTAGAAATCTATAATGATTTCTAACATTAGATGCATGAATAATTAACAAATCAAATTTTTTATCTGATGAATAATAATCAGTTTCGCTTAAAACCTCAATTCCATCTTTTTTATATTTATTTTTAGTTGCAAAATTCAAAACAGTAACATCATATCCATTTTTTATATACGTTAAATTTCTATTATGCACGAACATAGATGCTACATTTCCATTATTATCCGGATAACCTTGCACTAAAACCAAGATTTTCATATTATCTCCTTATAAAATAATTTTATTTGAATGACTTAATGATTATATCTAAATCTTCTTTGCTCAAATATGGATGCATAGGTAGTGAAAATACACTCTTACAAAGATTTTCTGAATTTTTAAGTGATACTGGTGTAAGCTTATTATTTTCAAATGCTTTTTGTTGACTTAATCCTCTTGGATAATAAATATTTGTAGGAATTTCTTTTTTGGATAAGTCTTCCCTTAGTTTATCTCTTTGTTCTTCGTTCTCAGCAATTACTGTATATTGAGCAAAGCTAGAGTAAAAGTTTTCTGGTATTTTTGGCAATTTAATATTTATATTATTTTCATCAATTACTTCTTTCAAACTTTTTGAATAATAATCATAAACTTCATTTACTAAATCAAGTTCATCACTTACAAAAAATTTAAATTTTTCATTTAAAATTGCCGCTTGAACTGTATCTAATCTTGAGTTCATCCCTACCCTTACATTGTTATATTTATGATCTCCTTTTCCATGCACTTTTAGAGATTCTAGTAAATTTTTCAAATCTTCATCATCCACAAATATAGCTCCACCATCTCCATAACATCCTAGAGGTTTAGCAGGGAAAAATGATGTTGTTGAAGCATCTCCAAAAGAGCAAGCTCTATTTATTTTTCCATCAATTTCTATATGACCACCAAATCCTTGAGCTCCATCTTCTAACACTTTTAAATTATATTTTTTAGCTATAGGTAAAATTTTTGGATAATCTGCTGGTAGACCAAATAAATCAACAGGAATTATAGCTTTAGCTGATAATTTTCCATCTTCAATTACTTTTTCAATTGCTTGTTCTAATGATGATGTATCAATATTAAAAGTATCTGTATTAACATCTACAAAAACAGGTGTTGCTCCTACCCTCGATACAACTTCTGCTGTAGAAAAAAATGTAAAATCTGGCACAAAAACTGCATCGCCTTCTTTTATTCCCCATGCTAACAAAACTAGTTCCAATGCATCTGTACCATTTGCACATGTTATACAATATTTTCTGCCTACATAATCAGCTAGATTTTTTTCTAATTCTTTTACTGGATTACCACCTATAAATTGAGAAGATAATAATACTTTTTCTATTGCTTTATCTATATTTTCTTTATGATTTAAATATTGAGTTTTTAAATCTCTAAACTCCATTTATTCGTCCCCTTTTTTTAAAATATTTCCATACTCATCAACTTTTGCATAAAATCTTGCAGGAATTCCCATTACAAGTTCATAATCATCAATATCACAAGTTACTAATGCACCTGCTGCAACCATGGAATTTTTACCTAACGTATTTCCACAAACTACAGTTGCATTTGCACCTATGCTTGCTCCCTCTTTCACTAGAGTTTTTTTATAATTATCTTTTCCCTTTGGATATCTTGCTCTTGGTGTTAAATCATTTGTGAAAACACAAGATGGTCCACAAAAAACACCATCTTCTAAAGTAACTGCTGAATATATAGATACATTATTTTGTATTTTACAATTATCCCCAATTACTACATTTTCTCCAATAAAAACATTTTGACCTAAGGAGCAATTTTTTCCAATTTTTGCACCTTTAGAAACATGACAAAAATGCCAAATTTTAGTATTTTCGCCTATTTCAACACCATCGTCTACTATAGAGCTTTCATGAACATAATAAGTCACTAAAATTCTCCTTCAAAGTCAGTTGATGCACAATTTTCTAATGGCAATTTCACAGATTTTCCTGTAAATGATGATTTATATATAGCCAATACTATTTCCAAAGCATTTTTTCCATCTACAGCTGTTATATATGGATCTCTATCATCTTGTATTGCTTCTATCATATCTTTAAATAAAGATGTATGTCCATTCCCATACACATTTTCTGTTTCTTCTTTTAAGCCTATATTGTTTTGATCATCAGCATCCTCATCTTTAAAATTCCAAACATCAATATTATTTGTAGATTTTCCACCAATTTTTACAGTGCCATCTTCCCCAAATAAATATAAAGTTTCTTCTAAATTTTGAGGATATACATTGACTGTTCCTTCAACTGTAGCTACGGCTCCATTTTTAAATTTGAGTACAGCCATTCCTATATCTTCACATTCTAAGTAGTCATGAAATTGTTGTTTTGTAACTCCGTACACTTCTTCAACTTCTTCTCCAAGCATCCATCTTAACAAATCTATTCCATGGATGCATTGGTTCATTAAGCAACCACCATCAGATTCCCATTTTCCTCTCCAAGGTGCTTGATCATAATAGTTTTTATTTCTATTCCATCTAACATGAATTGAGCCATGAGATAATCTCCCAAATCTTCCTTCATCCATTGCTTGTCTTGTTTTATGAACAGCTATGTTAAATCTATTTTGATGACAAACTGATACTTTTACATTTTTTTCTTTACTTAAATTTATAATTTTATTTGCATCTTCCATTGACATTGCCATTGGTTTTTCAATTATTACATTAATTCCATTTTCAATACAATATAAAGCTATTTCTGCATGAATTCCGCTTTCTGTTGCAATGCTTACAAAATCTAAATCTAGATTTTCATCTATCATTTTTTTGTAATCACTATATTTTTTGAAATCTTTATTGTATTTTGTTTTTTCTACTAGCTGATCAATTTTTTCAAGTTTTATATCACAAGCTGCAACCATATCTATATTGTTTTCTACAACTGCTTTGATATGATTTACTGCTATACGTCCACATCCAATTAGTGCATATTTCATTTATTATTTCCTTTCTGAATATGATTTATATAATAAATCAACTATTTTCATTGCTGAGTTGCCATCTCCAAATGGTCTATAATTATCATTTATTTTTTGAATTTTATTTAAATTATTTAAAATATCACTTTTAATAGGCTTTGATAAATTATTCCTATTTTCAACCATTGTTTCTGGCCAACACTCAAAATCAAGAAGTGTTACACATTTTTTATTTGCAAAGAAAGCCTCTCTTTGTAGACCACCTGAATCTGTTACAATTTTTTCTGCATTTTTTACTAAACAAGTGCTTTCTAAATATCCTACTGGTTCACACAATATTATATTTTTAAAATTGTATAAATTATTAAGTCTTGATGCTCTTTTTTTATTTCTAGGATGAACCGGATAGATAGTTGGGTAATCTAAATCATTCATTGCCTTAAATATTTCTAGTAGAGTTTGATCATCTTTTGTATTTTCTTCTCTATGACAAGTCAAATAGTAAAATTTCTTAGGTACATCTATTTCTTCTCCAAATAATGTATTTAATTTAATATCTTTGACATTTAAAATCTTACTATATTTATCAAATGCATCATACATTGGATCCCCTACTAAGAAACTATTATTGGATAGTCCCTCTTTTTTAATTCATCGTATCCACTTTTTGTACTAGCAAGCAAAAGGCTTGATACATGATCTGTACATATCCTATTTATTTCTTCTGGATTTGTCATAGAATGAGTTCTTGCACCTGCTTCAACATGACAAACTGGAATATGAAGTTTTGCTGCTGATAATGCTGCTGCAAGAGTAGAGTTTGTATCTCCATAAACCAATAGATAATCAGGAGATTCTTTTTCCAATACTTTTTCAATTTCAATCATCATTTTTCCTGTCATTTCAGCATGACTCCCACCTGATATTCCTAAATTATAATTTGGCTTAGGTATATCTAATTCTTCAAAAAATTTTTCTGACATATTATAGTCATAATGTTGACCAGTATGGACAAGAATTTCTGTATATTTTTTTCTAAGCTCATGTGATACCACTGCAGCTTTTATAAATTGAGGTCTTGCTCCAACAACAGTTAATATTTTCATATTATCTCCCTATTTTTTTCTAAAGGACATCTATTTTATCTCTATTTTTTACATTTACTAAAGCATTTTTTGTATCAAATACGCGTTTAGATAACTTACAAATTCTTTCGTAATCTACTTTTGAGTGATTTGTTGTTACTACAATTAGATCTGATTCTCTGATTGTCTCATCGCTTAATTCTTTAAGTCCATCTGAATATAGTTTTCCTTTGTATTTATATTCTCTAATGTATGGATCATAGAATTTTACATTAGCTCCATAGGCTTTTAATTTGTCGATTACTTCTAATGATGGACTTTCTCTATAGTCATCAATATCTGCTTTATATGCAATTCCTAAAACTAAAACATTAGCTCCATTAAGAGATTTTCTATCTTTATTTAGTATTTCCATACTTCTATCAATTACATATTGTGGCATTTTATCATTTATAATCATAGAACTTTCAATCATAGATGTGTGGAATTTATATTCTTTCGCTTTCCATGTTAGATAATATGGATCTAAAGGTATACAATGTCCACCTAAACCAGGACCTGGGTAAAATGGCATAAAGCCGTATGGTTTTGTTGATGCTGCTTTGATAACTTCCCATATATCTATATCCATTTCATGGCATAGAATTGCTAACTCATTTACAAGTCCTATATTTACATTTCTAAATGTATTTTCAAGAATTTTTTCCATCTCTGCAACCGCAGGACTTGTAACTTTATAAACATCTCCTTCTAGGACTTCATTATAAACTGCAGCTATTGAATCTAGTGCATCTTGTCCTATAGCACCAACTACTTTTGGAGTATTTTTAGTTTTATAAACTGCATTACCTGGATCTACTCTTTCAGGTGAAAATCCTAGATAGAAATCTTCTTCACATTTTAATCCTGATTCTTTTTCAAGAATTGGTTTAATTAATTCTTCTGTTGTGCCTGGATAAGTTGTTGATTCTAATACAATCATTGTATCTTTGCTCATGTGTTTTCCGATTTCTGTAGCACTTGATTTAACATAATCCAACTCTGGTGCTTGATGTGCATTTAAAGGAGTAGGTACGCAGATAGCTATAAAATCCATATCTTTTATAAATGAATAATCTGTTGTCGCCTTTAATTTACCTTCATCAACTAATTGTTTCATTTTTTCAGGAATTACATCGCCTATATAATTAATTCCATTATTTACTTTTTCTACCTTTTCAGCTTGAACATCAAATCCTGTTGTTTCGAATCCAGCTCCTGCTTTTTCTACAGCAAGTGGCAAACCAACATATCCTAACCCTACTACGCCTATTTTTAATGATTTGTCTTTAATTTTTTCTAAAATTTTATTTTTGTCCATTTTTATTCTCCTTTTTTGTTACATTTCCAATTACACCTAATAATTTATTTGTTAAATTAACATAATCATAATTTATTGAAGCTTTTCTTGCATTTAAACCTTTTTTGATACGTATATCCTCATTATCAGAAATTTTTTCTATTAGTTTTGCTAATTCATCTGGCTTTTGCTCATTGAGAACATAACCACAATCATATTTTTCTATTATTAAAAATTTACCTGGAAAAGTTTGAATTGTAGGCTTACCAGATGCTAGATACTCAAATAATTTATTTTGACTTCCACCATATTTCATTATACCTGACGATTTATAATGCAATAAATTAAATGTAGATTTTGTTAAAATATAAGGTATGTATTTTTTTCTACTCTTCCCATAAATTTAACATTATTTATATTCTCATTTTTGCACTTTTTCTCTAGATTTTCCTTTTCATTTCCATCTCCATATATTATAAATCTAATTTTATTATTTTTTATAATTTTAGCAGTTTCCAAAATGAAATCTAAATCATTAACTTTTCTAATTGAGCCTGTATATACTATATTTATAAAATTCTTATCTTCTAGTATTTTGTCATTGAGAATATCTTTTTTTGCACTTACATCAAATTTTTCTAGCTCAACTCCATTATTAACATAATGAATTTTTTCAGAACCAATATAATCAATCCACCCCATATCTTCGATATATTTTGGACCGCCTGGCATTGTGAATATTAAAGCAGATGATTTTTTATATATCCATCTTTCTCCTTTGTATAAAATTTTTTCTAACAAAGAATTTCTTTTAACATATCCATATTCTATTAAACTTTCTGGCCATAAATCTCTGACTTCACAAATACACGGTACATTTAATTTTTTCGATAAATAGTTTCCTACAATCATTGTTAAAGGATGTGGTGAGGAAGCAATTATTACATCAGGTTTACCTTTTTCTCTAGCTTCTTTTTTAGCAACCTTATACAAATTCTTAGCGAAGTCAAACATATTTATAACTCTATTTATGCCATTTCCTGTGGCAGAGTGAGTTCTTACATAAATAAAAGGCACTCCGCTTGATTGGTCTTTCTTGTATAAACTACCATCATTAATAATCTGTTCATTAGAATAGTGAAGATATGAGGATGCAAAAACTGTAGGATCGTGTCCTTTTCTTATTAAATATTTAGAAAAATAATATGGCCTTGCAAGTCCTGTAGAAGTTGGTGGAGTTGCATAATGATGAAAAAACCATATTTTATATTTTTTATTTTCTTTTGAATTTTCCATTCGCTTTACCTTTTCTATTTTGATACAGCTATAACTGTTTTTATCATAGTTTTTATATCTTTTGCAAGAGAAAAGTCTCTAACACTTTTTAAATTATATTTCATTTTTTCTGGCAATATTTTTTCTATATATATTTTATCAGTGTCAGTTTCATCTCTAAGCAAATTTGCTTCATCCTTATATTCTATGCTTGTTTCTGATGTTACTCCTGCTTTTAGCAATAGGGTTGCATACATTTCATTTGTATAATGCTTTACATAATATGGACTTTCAGGTCTTGTGCCTACAAAACTCATATCTCCTTTTAAAATATTAAAAAGTTGAGGAATTTCATCAAGTCGATACTTCCTGAGTGTCTTTCCTATTTTGGTTATCCTATTATCATTACCTACAGTTACTTGACTACCTATTTTATCTGCATCTTTTACCATAGTTCTAAATTTATAAATCTGAAATTCTTTATTATACTGAGTTATTCTAGTAGACTTATATATGATTTCTCCTTTAGAATCTCTTTTTATTAAAATAGCTAGTATTATTAGTAATGGAAATAGTATTATTATCAATATTAAAGACATAATTATATCAAATATTCTTTTCAAGAATAAACTAACTTGTTTCTTTTTGAGAATTTTATAATATGATAGAATTTCATCTTTTCGCATTTCTAAAGGCAAATCATCCCATTTTTTCAACATCATTTTACCTTTTTATATATTTATTTGTTATAAATCTATAATTTTCAATTATATAATCAACTTCCTCATCAGTAAGTTTTGTGTGAAGAGGTAGGGTTATTTCATTTTCGAAATGGTTATAAGCATTTGGATAGTCTTTTATATCAAATCCTAGATTTTTGTAGGCTGTTAATAATGGAAGTGGTTTATAATGAACGTTACATGCTATTCCTTTTTCTGCCATTTCTTCTATTATTTTATTTCTTTGTTCTGTATCTATTCCTGGAACTTGTGTTATATAAAGATGTCCTGATGATTTGTGATTTTGGTCAAAGTGGTTTAGACTTTTTATTCCTAACGGTCTAAAGGCTTTGTCGTATTTTTCTATTATTTCTTTTCTTATTTTTAAAAGTGTTGGATACCTTTTTACTTGGGCAAGTCCTATTCCTGCTAATACATCTGTCATATTGCATTTGTACCAAGGGCCTACTATATCATATTCCCATGATCCAAGCTTTGTTTTGCTTAGGGCATCTTTTGATTGACCATGAAGGGATAATAATTGATATTTTTTGTAGAGTTTTTCGTTGTCTATTCCTTCTTTGTCTTTCCATGTTGCATATCCACCTTCTGCTGTTGTGAAATTTTTTACTGCATGGAAGGAAAAATTTGAAAAATCTGCTACTGATCCTACTTTTTTTCTTTATACTCTGCTCCCAAAGCATGAGCTGCATCTGCCATTACTATTATTCTGTTGTAGGCTTTTTGAATTTCGTTGTTTGCCTTAAATAAATTTTTCTTTTCTTCTACAATTTCAAATATTTTATCATAATCGCAAGGCACTCCGGCCAAATCTATAGGGATTATTACTTTTGTTTTTTCGTTTATGGCCTCTTTTAATTTTTCGTAGTCCATTTCTAAATTTTCTTCTTGGGTATCTACTAAAACTAATTTTGCTCCAACATGTTCTACTACTGAAGCTGTTGCGGTATATGTGTAGGCACTTGTTATTACTTCATCGCCTTTTCCAATTCCTAAAACTCTAAGGGTCATTTCTGCCGCTGCTGTTTGAGAATTTAAACAAACTCCTATATTTGTTCCTGTAAATTCTAGCAAATCTTTTTCTAATTTTTTTGTTTTTGGTCCTGTTGTTATCCAACCAGATTTTAAAGCATCTATTACTTCATTAATTTCTTCTTCGCTAATGTCTGGTGGAGAGAATGGTATGTTCATTTTTTTTGTCATTATTTATTACCCTTTCCTATAAACGTACTTATTAAATTATTTATCGTAACAACTATGTCTAATTCATCTATATTTTCTTGGTTTATTACTTTGTCTAGTTTTTGGAAAAATTCTTCTCTTGAAAATTCTAATGGTCTTCCTACGGATATTCCTTCGACTTTTGTATCTGATAGGAGCTCTTCATCCATTAGTCTTTCTTCGTATAGTTTTTCTCCTGGCCTTAGGCCTGTGTATACTATTGGCATATCTATATCTGGTTTATAGCCTGATAGTTTTATTAATTGTCTTGCCAAGTAATCTATTTTTACTGGCTCTCCCATATCTAGTACGAATATTTCTCCGCCTTGTGCCATTGAGCCTGCTTGTAATACTAATTTTACTGCTTCTTTTATGGTCATAAAGTAGCGGATTATTTCTGGATGGGTTACTGTTACTGGCCCACCTGATGCTATTTGTTCTTTGAATAATGGGATTACTGATCCGTTTGAACCTAGGACATTTCCAAATCTTACTGCTACGAATTCTGTTTTTGGTGTTTTTCCTTGTAGGTAATCTTTTGGATTTATTGTAACTATTCTATCTCCATCGTTGATTGTTACTTTTGCTAGTTTTTCGTATTCTTTGTTTTGTCTTATGTCATTTATTCCTTGGATTATTTTCTCACAAACTCTTTTTGTTGCTCCCATTACTGATGTTGGGTTTACTGCTTTATCGGTTGAGATTAGGACAAATCTTTTTGCATCATATATTAATGAAAGAAGAGCTACTATGTAGGTTCCTCTTACGTTATTTTTTATTGCTTCTACTGGACTTGTTTCCATTAATGGTACGTGTTTATGAGCTGCTGCGTGAAAAATTATTTCTGGTTTGTAGGTTTCGAATACTTTTTTTACTCTTGCATAGTCTCTTACTGATCCTATTAGGGTGATGAATTTTAAATCTTTATTATTTCTTTTTAATTCTTGTTCAATTTCGTAGGCATTGTTTTCGTATATATCTAATATTATCAAAAGTTTTGGTCCGTATTGAGCGATTTGTCTACAAAGCTCTGATCCAATTGAACCTCCACCGCCTGTTACCAAGACTACTTTATCATTTAGGTAATCAAATGTTTCATTTGAAAATATTTTTACTGGATCACGTCCTAATAAATCTTCTATTTGGACATCTTTCATTCCAGACATTGATATGCTTCCTGAAACTAATTGGTAAATTCCTGGTAGGACTTTTACCTCACAATTTGTTTCATTGCATATTTGTAGGATTTCTCTTTTTTGATTTTCTTGGGCTGATGGTAGGGCTACTAGTATTAGATCTATATCTTCTTTGTTTACAAGCTCTTTTATTGAATCTCTACCACCATAAATTATTGTCCCGTCTATATATTGACCTTTTTTTTCTGGATTATCGTCAATAAATGCAACTACTTTTATGCTTGTATTTTCTTGTCTGTTTGATTTGTTTATATCTTCTTTTATTGTCTGTCCAGCTGATCCTGCTCCTATTATTATTGCTTTTTTAAATTCTGGATTTTTGTCTAATAGATTATATTTTCCTTGTATAAACATTTTTTTTGAAAATCTTAATGCCACTGTCATTGTATATTGAATTAATAATCCAAAAACAAAATATGATATAGGCATTCTTCCAAATAGTTTAGTGATTCCTAAAAAATGGATTAGTCCTGATAAGATAACAGCTTGAGTAATTCTAATTAATTCATTATATGATATATATTCTAGAATAGCTTTGTACATCCTAAAAAATGAATAAATTGCAATTGTGATTAGTGTATTAACAATTGCATAATTTTCAAAATTTTTTAAATATTCTAAAGGAATATTTGTTATACTTGCATCAAATCTAAAAATTAATGCAAAAAGATAAGATAAATTTATTATAGCAATGTCAAATATTAATAACGTTACGGTTTTTTTATTCAATAGTTTTTCAAAACTCATTTTAACCTCTTTTATAAACTATTTCTTCAATTTTCTATTTTTAAAAGAATTGATAATTTCTTCGAATTCAGGAACTTTAATTATTATTATACCTATAAAATAAACTAAACCACCAAGTAAAACTGATAAGCCAACGCTTAAAATTAAAGGCAATACTTTTATAGACACATTATAAGCCAATCTTGCAATTACACTCATAATAATTGAGATTATTATTAATTTAATTATAGAACCTATATTATATTTACTATCATTATTCCCATATTTTCTTTCAAAAATATATATGATAATTATACTTCCAATAGCAGTAGAAATTGTGGTTGATAATGCTAATCCATTTAATCCTATTAATTTTGATAGGATCACATTTAGAAAAATATTAATTAATTGTTGTAATAAAATTATTATTACAGGGGTTTTTGAATCTCCTAAAGAATAAAATCCTTTAGAAACAATTTCTGTAATCGCAGCAAAAATCACAAAAGGAGCATAGGATACTAAAAGTGATGCAACTATTTTTGTATCCTCACTTGTAAAAGCATTTCTTTCAAAAACCAATTTAATAATTGGATTTGAAAGGCTTATCATTCCAAATGTAGCTGGCAATATTAAAATCAAAGTAAAAATAATAGCTGACTTTATTTTATTATTCATTTCTAACATTTGTCCCTTTTGAGCAAGTCTAGCTATTTCAGGAAAAGACATAGTAGCAATAGTTGTAGTAACTACACCTGTTATAAATCCAAGCATAGTTTTAGCATAAAACAATTTAGATATACTTACTTTCCCAAAAATTGCTGAAGCCATAGAATTATCTACTATTAAAGAAACTTGACTTGCAGCATTTGATAATATTATAGGCAATAATAAAACCATAAAATATTTTACATATTTATTTTTGAAATTTAAGCCTAATTTATATTTGAATCCTAATTTTTTTGCAGCAAATGGGAATCTTGCAAATTGTAAAACATTTCCCAACAAGGCACCAACAATTAGAATATACGGATTACCAAATATCCCTGTCAATACTGTTGCTGCAATTATAAAAACATTCATAATTATAGCTATTAAAACTGGATCTACAAAATTATTATTTATGTTCAAATATCCCCTTATAACTCCTCCATAGAGATAAGCAAAAGTTGAAAACATCATAATAATAGTGAAATTCGCAGCCATATCTAGCCATTTGCCACTCAAATCTGGAGATAAAATTTTTGATACTGGCTTAGCTAAAACAATTATTATAAGGAAAGAAATTAGTCCATAAAACATTAAAATATTTACCAAATCATTAGTAAATTTGTTAGCCTCTTCTTCTCCTCCTTCATTTTTAGCTTTATTAAATGTAGGAATATATACAGAAAGTATTCCAGAGGCAACTATACTAAATATTACAGTTGGTATTGTTGTTGCAGTTGTATAAATTGATTTCAAATCTCCAGCGCCAATGAAAGCCGCCATGACAGCTTCCCTTGCAAAACCAAATATTTTAGATATTAAAGTTAAAATCATTATTAATATGGTTGTTTGACCCATTTATTTCCCCAATCTAATAAATAGAGAATAACTCTCTATTTATTACTACTTATTTTTATTATTTTTCAAAATCCCATCATGAACTTGGTCAATAGATTCTTCATCCGCTCTCATCATGTATAAATTACTTCCTGGCATTAGGTATGATGGTAGACCTGGTTCGCTTGTTCCTGTTACTGCTTGACTTTTTATTTTCCAGTCCTTTGCGTCATCTATTTGACCATTTACTAATTCTATCATTTTATCATAAGGCATATTTGTATTTACTGAATCAAGTGCAACTTCTGCTATCGAATTGAAATTCAAAAGTGTTTCAGTTGATAATAATTTTTTTATTATACCTGTCATTACTCTCACTTGATTTTTTCCTCTATCAAAATCGCCTTCTGCAAGGTGGTATCTTTCTCTTGAATATGCCAAAGCCATATCTCCATCCATGTGAATTGTACCTTGTGGGAAATATTTGCCACCATTGGTTTCAAAAGCAACAGGATTTTCGACATCTACTCCACCCAATAAATCTATAAGTTGTATAAGAGTTGTGAAATTTACTTTTGCATAATAGTCTATATTTATATCAAGGAAATTTTCCAAAGTTTTTATAGATGTGTCTACTCCAAATAAGCCTGCGTGAGTTAATTTATCATTTGCATAATCTCCCATTCCAGCTATATTTACATAGGTATCCCTTGGAATTGTTGTTATTAAAATTTTTCCTTTTTTAGGATTTACACTTACTATTAAATTCACGTCAGATCTTGATACAGTTGCAAGATCTCCATAAGTGTCTATTCCTGAAATATATACATTAAAACTTTGATCTTTTTCAACTTCATTGTTTTGATTTAATTTTTGATCTCCCTTAACAGAATAAGATTTTAAAACTCTAGTTTTTTGGCTAAATCCTTCAATATTATCATCTAACATTTCCCTGAAGCCTTCATTTAATAAAACAGCTTGAACATTTCCATTAATTAAGCTGTTACCTAAAGTTAAATAATCTCCCAAGTCTTCAACATTTAAATCATCGCCATTTTCTTTTTTGAATTTTTCTAAAGCTTGTTTAACATTTTCTTTGTCCACTTGCTTAGCTATGGCAACTTGATTTTCATTCAAATCATCCAATGTTTCAATTGGAGATTCTTTCAAAACAACAAAAGACATTTTTGTTTTATTTACTTCTTTTTTTTGATTGATTTTTTGAACAGTTTGTATTGAAGTACTTGCGTAAGAAATAAATAAGCCTTCCACTGCACTTACAAACAAAAGTACAATTATAAAAAAGGCTTTAATTGGCTTGCCAGCCTTTTTTCTTTTGAAAATCAACAAAGAAAATCCAAAAATAAGTAAGAATATAAGTCCCAAAACTATAAACCTATATTTCACTGGCAAAATGCTATATTTATTTAAAAAATAAAAAAATATTATGTACACAATAGTTGATAAAAAAATCGAAATTTTAGATATTAAGTTTTTAAACATATCGTCGGAAAATTCTCCTTACATTTAAAATTTGTAATTATTCTCAAACAATGATATAACAACTTGTAGCATTTGTCAATAATAAAGCACTTCAAACATTTAAATTTTGCGATTTTCATAACTTTTAAAATTGATTTTTAAAAGTTCTTTTATAATTTTCAAATTAACAAATAAAACTTCTTACTATTATTATAAAAACAAGTTATTATCGTTTTTTGCTTTGTTGAAAGTATAATATTTCCAAAGAAAGAGGTGACCTATGATATTAGATGAAAAAACATTTAAAGAATTAGAGAAAAATTATGAAAAAGATCCTAAAAATAAAGTTATTGAAAATGCCATTTCAAATATGGGGATAATGGAGGCTTCTTTAAATAAAAATATTATCAACAAACATGATTTTATTTTTTCTAACGAAGTTGAAACTAAAGATGTTACTAATCAAAGAAAAACTGGCAGATGTTGGATGTTTGCAGGTCTTAATATGATTAGAATGCATATTGCCAAAAAACTTAATATGGAAAAATTTGAGCTTTCTGAGTCTTTTCTTTATTTTTATGACAATATGGAAAAAGCAAATTTGTTTTTGCAAAGAGTTATTGATACAAAAGACTTGGATATTAAAGATAGAAAAGTTGAAGATGTTTTTTATTCAACTCCAGAAGACGGGGGATATTTTGAATTTTTCTATTATTTGATAAAAAAATATGGAATTGTTCCAAAGACAAATATGGGCGAACTTTTCCATACAGAGGAATCTTCTTTTATGTTTTATACTTTGGAAAATGCCCTCAAAAAAATCGCTATGGATATTAGAGCGACGGATGACGAAAAAGAAATTGAAATTTTAAGAAAAAAAGGTCTATCCTATGCCTACAATATTTTTGTAAAATCCATTGGAAAACCTGTTGAAAATTTTGATTTTAAATACTATGACAAGGACAACAATTACAAAATCGAAAAAGATATGACGCCAAAGAATTTTTTTGATAAGTACGTTGGGGATTTTTTTGATGGAAAAATAAAATTATTAAACGATCCAAGACATCCTTACAATAGGATTTTGGTTGATAAGAACGCAAAAAATGCAATAGATTTGCCAGATCTTGTTGGAATTAATGTTGACATGGATACAATGAGTAAATCTGCTCAAAAATCTATAAAAAATAACGAAACAATGTGGTTTGCTTGCGATGTTGACATAGATAAAGACAGAGAAAGCGGAGTTATGGATGAAAATTTATTTAATTTTGACCAAACTTTTACCAATTTTGAAAAAATGACAAAAGCTCAAAGAATTGATTCTAGATATTCTTCAGCTTGCCACGCTATGAATCTTACAGGATTTGACAAAAAAGATAAAGACGTGAAATTTTGGAAAATTGAAAATTCATGGGGAGAAGATAATGGACACGATGGATATTTTTCTATGACTGACAAATGGTTTAGGGAAAATACTTTCGAGTTAATAGTCGACAAAAAATATTTAACCAAAAAAGTTTTGTCTGCCTTTGATAAGGAAAAAATCTATTATGATGAGTTTGACCCGATGTATAAAATGCTAAAAAATATAAAATAAAATCTTTGAAAAAAATTTATAAAGCTGGGCTTAATATAAATAAAAAACCCAGCCTAGGCTGGGAAAATAAAGAAGAACGTTATACGGTATAAAATAAATAAGTCCGGGATTAAACAAAGTTCAACTTTATAAAATTTACAAAAGTAGTATTACTTCTTGTAAAAAATTATACCCCAGCAAATCGAAAAAGCAAGCGGAAACGATTTTTTCCGAAATGTTTTATGGCGTATTTTTATAATTCGAATAATAAAAATCCTAGAAATAAAGAAATTTATACTAGGATTTTTATTTATTAAAATTTCATTCTCAATTTTTATAATTTTAAAAGGTAATTTATTTTTCAATTATATCATTCACAGATGCAATGCTTGATTTCCCAACCTCCAAAAGTTTATTTCTATCAAATATTTCATTTCTTGTGTTTGTATATTCCAAAACAGTAGCAAGATTTATTCCAGATATTATTTCTAATTTTCCTTTATAAATTTCTTCCTTTAGTAAACTTGAAACTATGTTGCTAGGAGTTCCATATAGTAAGTCACAAAAAACAACTACACCATCACCAGAGTCCACTTTGTCAATTTTATTTTTTAATTCTTCAATAAAACTCTTTAAGTCTTGATCTGGTAGTAGTGAAATGTATGAAAAATTTTCCAGCTCTCCAGAAAACATTTTTATAGCATCATACATTCCTTCTGCAAATTTCCCATGACTTGCAATTATAATTCCTCTCATATTCTTACATCCTAAAATATTCCAAAAAATGACAAGACAAGACTTACAGCTATTGTTGAAAAAATTAGTTTACTTATGCTGAAATTTTTCTTGCCTATCAAATAGTAAAATAAGAATAAAACCAAGATTGTTAATATTCCTGGAAAAATTTTATCTAAATTTTCTTGAACGTTTATAGCAGCCTTCCCAAATCCAAAATTTAATTTGCTTTGTAAATTAACCATATTAGCTGATAAAGCCCCCATCATTCCCATACCAAGAATATTTGCTCCATACAATACATATCTCATTTGCTTTGAAGATAAAACATCTTTTATAGCATCACGACCTTTTTTATAAGTTAAATTTGTTGTAATAACCAACTCTGCCATCAAAATAGCATTTCCCAAAAATAACATTGGAAGAGCAAAAAAGGAACCTTTTACAGCCATAGTACTTGCAGCTAATATGCAAAGTGTTTGAAATGTTCCAGCACTAAAGGAATCTCCGAAAGCAGCAACCGGTCCCATAAGACCAGTTTTAATAGCCACTATTGCATCACTTGAAATTTTTCCTGTTCTAGCTTTTTCTTCCTCCATGGCGATTGTCAGTCCAACAATCAATCCGCCAGCTGTAGCATTTGTATTAAATAACTTCATATGACGAACAAGTGCTTCTTTTAATTCACTTTTTTCTGTATACAATTTTTTTAATATCGGCAAAAAAGCATAGGTAAAAGCTAAAGCTTGCATTCTCTCAAAGTTAAGAGATAATTCAGTAGCAAAATACCACCTTCTCATAACCCTATTTATATCTTTTTGACTAATACTTATTTCTTTATTTTCACTCATTTTTAGCCTCCAATTTTTCATCTACTTCCTTTTTGTTGTAGACTAGTATAAAAGCAACACTTATTAAAATTGCACCAGCAACTAAATTATTTAATCCTAGAGCTTTTACCAAAATAAAGCCAATTATTGTATAAGGAATTAATTTTGGCTTACCAATAGAATTCATTATAAGAGCAAATCCTACAGCAGGCATAACATTTCCTGCAACTTCTAATCCATGAAGCATCCATTCTGGTATAAAAGCTAACAAATCTAGCATTACATTTTGCCCTAATAAAACCACTAAAAAAACTGGCAAAAACAATAAAGGAAAAGCCAATAAAGCTGGATACAAAATCGCATTTTTTTCTAATTTTTTAGTATCTACATCTTCTACCGCCTTATCTGCTCCGTGTGCAAAACGTACATTAATAATTTTTCTTAAACTCATTAATTGTGCTCCAAGTAATCCCAAAGGAACTGCGAGAGCAATCGCCTGATCAACATTTAAATTTGCTGATAAAGCTAAAGGAATCATAGTGGTTGCCGCCATAGTTTGATCAGTTGGCATATTTCCACCAGGAGCAATAATTCCAGCAAAAACAGCAGAAATACCTCCTCCTAAAATCAAACCTTGAGTCAAATTTCCGCTTATTATACCGGCGACAACCCCTACAAATATCGCATTTCCTATAAAAAATAAAGCAAAATATCCACCCAACATACTTCTTGAAATCCAATAAATTAGACCCATAGCAATAGCCATTATTAAAGCATTTTCCATACGATTCTCCTTATATTTTTTTCTTCATATTTTCTAAACTTATTTTAGAATTTTCAGGTATAGATTGAGAATAAACATCTATTTCCTTTTTTCCTAAAATATCAAGTTTTTCAATTTCTTTTTCAGATAAAGAAACTCCTTGAATAATTTGCTTTCTTTCTGATGTACTTTCAGAAGCACCAACATTTATTTCTTCCAATATTAATCCATTTTCAACAGCTTTATAGCAACTATCTACATTTTTAAAAATAAGCATTACATTATCGTCACTAGATTCTAAACATTTATTTAGATTTTTTATAGATACAATATCAACTTTTTTGTCAGCTGCTGCCATTTTGTATATATCTGCCATGAACTCATCATCAACAAGTTCATCATCAGCAAGAATTATTCTGTCTACAGGATTATATTTTATCCACTTAGCAACAACCTGACCGTGTATGAGTCTATAATCAATACGTGTCATTTTTATTTTCGCCATAAATACTCCTTATATTTTTTCAATTTTACCAGACTCTAAGCTTCTATGGATAGCTTCTGTTAGTTTAGCAGCTTGGAGACCATCATAAACATCAGCTACGAATTCTTTATTATTAATTAAAGCATCTACAAAAAAATTAATCGGATCTGCACCAAAGCCTATAACTTTTCCATGAAAATCATTAAAGAAAAAAACATTAGGTGTATGCAATTTATTTTTATCAAAAATTTCAACACCCCTGTTTTGATTATCAATTCTAATCAATTCTTCACTCGTTATTATTGATGTTTTTCCATCATTATTTTTTGCAAAACCTTTTGGCAGAATCCACGAATTTTCTAAAGTACATACACATCCATTTTCAAACTTTATAATTGAAGTTACACTATCATAAGTATCTACTCCCATGCTAGGTAAAAGTTTTTTTGAACCAACAGCATACACATCAACCGCTTCACAATCCATATACCATCTCATCAAATCTACACAATGAACACCCAAAAAATCTACAGGATCAGAAGAGCCTCCCCATTTAAACCATTCAGTCGGCACATCAATAATATCATCCATATTCATATAAGCTCTTATTGGATAACCTTTGCTTGATTTTAATTTATTATAAATAAATATAGCAGCAGGATCCCACCTCTTATGAAAATCTACAGCAACTCTAACTTTATTTTTCTTAGCAGCCTCATATATTTTTTTACAATCATCCACGCTTGTTGCCAAAGGCTTTTCAATAAGTAAATCTACGCCCTTTTCAATACAAGCCAAAGCAGGCTCTACATGAAGATGATCAGGCGTTACAATTGATGCAGCATCAATTTTTTCATTTTCTAACATATCTTCTACATTATTGTAAGTTTTTAAGCCATAATTTTTTTCAATGTTTTCTCTTATTTTTTCACTTTGATCGCAAACAGCAATTAAATTAACATAAGGATTTTGATGATATACATCCACATGATGAATACCATAAATCCCCGCACCAATTACTGCTACATTTAGTTTCTCCATAAATTTTTCCTTTCCTTAATATAAAAATGATTTATATTGTTGTTCCATTCTTTTAAAAGTATTGTAACATAATTTTATTAAAATTACAACATTTATTTTTTTTATGTAGTTTTGCTACTTGTATTTATATATAGTAAGATAAAAGCAGAGGTGATATTATGTCTGATGAATTAATTTTGGATAAAATTGAAGCTATGCTACCTTACTTTACTAAATCAGAACTAAAAGTAGCAGAATATATTTTAAATTCTAATAATACAATCAACTGTAGTCTATCTACACTTGCAAAAAAAATCAAAGTTAGTGAACCAACAATAATAAGATTTTCAAGATCAATTGGACTAAACGGATACTCAGATTTAAAATTAAAATTGTCTATAAATAATTCAATAAACGATAGTAAAGAGTTAAAAAATTTAGATATAAAATTAAATAAAGGCGATGATGCTTACGAAATTTATAGATCATTATCAGAATACACAATAAAATCTATTAGAAGCACGTGGCATAATACCTTAGATAAAAAATCATTTGAAAAAGCAATAGATTTGATTTACAACACTCATAAAAATAATAAAAAAATTTTTTTAACTGGTATGGGCGTTTCATCGATATTGGCAGAATCCCTACAAATAAAATTAATGAGATTAGATATAGACTCAATATTTTATTCAGATATACATTTAAGATTAGAAGCTTGCTCAAACTTAAAAAAAGATGATTTACTAATATGCTTTACTACCCTTGGAAAATCTAAAGAAAATCATGATTTTATAAATTTAGCTAAAGAAAAAGGAGTAAAGGTAATTCTTATTACTCAATTTGGAGTAAATAAAATAAATAAGTCATCAGATATAGTTATCTATACTTCCGCAATAGAAAATAATCTAAGGCTTGCAACTCAAGCATCATTTATTGTTCAAAATTTAATTATAGAAACAATTTTTCTTTCCCTAGCTTTGAAAGATTTTGATAAGATAAGTGAATCCGTGAAAGATACAAAAGATATTTTTCATAAATATGGATATAATCTAAATTAGGCTTTTAAAAATACCAAAACAGCCAAAGATTTAATTGCCGTTAATATATAAATACAAATATATTTTTAATCATTTCTTCTTTATAAAAATCTATCTATCATTTTATATCTAAACGCGAAAACCCCTCTATCCATTTTTGGACTTTGGGGTTTACTTTATTTTATCTATTTTTATTTATTCCTCAATTTTTTCCAATTTTTTTATTGTATCTATTGATTCGTTTAGGCTTTCTGTGTTTATGTCTGGGTTTGTTTTTTCTTCTTCGTTTATCATGCCGTCTGGGGCGTAGCCTAGGGTGTTTGTGTAGGTGAAAACTAAGCCGGAATTTGGGCATACGTCATTTATTAAGCCAAGTGTTACTCCATCTCCCCCTGTTTTTTTCCCTACTAATTTTGCAATTTTTGCGTTTTTACAAAAATTTGCCATTCCTTCGGCTGCTGAATATACTCCTTCGTCAACTAATAAATACAAATCTCCTTTAAATTTATTTTTTTTCATTGGAGTGATTTCTATTTTGTCTTTGCTATAATATGAAAAATCTTTTAAATCTTCTTTGTGTTCAAGATCCATTTTTTCTATATTTACATTTGAAATATCTTCAAAGCCAAGCTCTTCGCTTTCTAATAATAGCTTTGTTCTCATTCCATCTTTAAAAAACATGTGGTTGTTTACGGAAATTTTTTTGTCTATGAGTCTTGGCAAAAGATATTCTTGCCAATATTCTATATTTCCACCGGAATTTTCTCTGATGTCTATTATTATGGTTTTTAAATCTTGATTTTCTTCTAAAAATTTGTCTAATTTTTTCATATCTTCTGAAAGTTCATATTCTGCTAGCATTTCTTTTATTTTTATTAGTCCCAAACTTGGTGCTAGCATTTTTACTTCCATATTTTCGCCGGAATTTTCTGTGTATAGGGTTCTTCTCCTGATTTTTTTCCTATCAGCCTTATTTGATTGGACTCCATCAACTCCGTATCTATCTCTTACGCTTTCTTTGTTCAGTGTTAAAAATTCGTAATACATTGACGGATCTGTCCAAAAATGTGAATAGTATTCTAAGGTTTCTTCTACGTAATCTTTTTGTGCAATTGTTGCGTGGTCATTGTGCAAATCTTCCATTATTTTTTGCATAGTGTTTGTAAATTCTTGGTCGTTTTTGCAAAATTTTATTTCGCTTAAATATTTTGAATAATTTGCCAAAAAGTCAACTCCGTATTGCCTTTTCAAAACTCCAAAAAATGGATAATTATCTCTAATTTCATTAAAAAGATAATTGAAATCTTCTACCATTTCTTCTTGGCTTAATTCTTTTTTTTCTACCTTATCTTCAAAAACTAATTTGCATGGCCCATCTAATTTTTTATACCATGCCATATAGGCTTCTATTGATTTAAATTCATCAATTTTATCTGGATTTATTTCTATTATTTTCTTCTCTTTTGGCTTTTTTTCTGAAATCAAACTATCTTTTCTTTTTTCTAGATAGTTTATTCTCCTTTGAGCGCATGATGAAAATAAAATAATAATCGCCAAAAATAAAATGCTTATCTTACTTTTTTTCTTCATCAAGTCCTCCATTTATAACCCAATCTCTTTTTTTTATTTCGTATAAAAAGGGAAGAATGCCTATTGGATTTATTAATGAAAAAGCCATTATCATCAAAAGTTTAAAGTAAAGTCCTTTTTTTTCATTTCTCAAAATTGAGCCTGTGCTTTTGTTGTTGGTTTTTATTAAATATATTCCTCTTAAAAGCAAAAATATTCCACCAGCAATTTCAAAACCTTCTTTATAATATATGCCAAAAGCGAAAACGCAAATTGCAGACAAAAAGTAAAGAAAGTATGCTATTTTATTTTTTGTATTGTATTTTTTTAATTTTGTAATTTCTCTACTCATAAGTCTATTATATCAAATTAAAGTCCTAAATTCGGATACACTTTCAAATAATTATCAGACCTTGCTCCAGCTTTGTAATTTAAATATCCTGCCATAGCAATCATTGCCGCATTATCTGTGCACAAAATTATATCTGGATAATAAAATTCGACTCCCCTTTTTTCACATTCTTCTTTTAGTCTTTCTTTTAATCTAGAATTTGCAGCAACTCCTCCTGATACTGCAAATGTATTTAATCCTGTTTCATCTATCAATCGCATAGATTTTTCTACCAAAACATCTACAACGGCTTCTTGAAAACTTGCTGCCAAGTCTGCCTTGTTTATTTCTAAATTTTTTTGCTTTTGGTGGTTCATATAATTTAAAACTGAAGTTTTTAAACCTGAAAATGAAAAATCGTAAGAATCTTTTTCTAGCATAATTCTTGGAAAATCTATGGCATCCTTTCTTCCTTCTTTGGAAAGTTTATCAATTTTTGGTCCACCTGGATAGCCAAGTCCGATTGACCTTGCAATTTTATCGTAAGATTCGCCAGCAGCATCATCTCTTGTTGTTCCAATTATTTCATAATCTGTATAATCGTTTACTTTTACAAGATAAGTATGACCTCCACTTACAACCAAAGAAATAAATGGTGGCTCTAGGTCTTTATTTGACAAATAATTTGCACAAATATGTCCTTGCATGTGATTTGTTCCAATCATTGGAATATTTGCTGACAAAGAAAGAGCTTTTGCCGCAGAAATTCCTACCAAAAGTGAGCCAATAAGTCCAGGACCTTTGGTAACAGAAATTAAATCAATATCGCTATAAGATAAATTTGTATCCAAAAGCGCCTTTTCAATCAAAGGATTGATTGCCTCAAGGTGTTTTCTTGATGCGATTTCTGGCACAACTCCTCCAAATATTTTATGTATATCAATTTGTGATGATATTAAATTAATCAAAACTTCCCTGTCGTTTTTCAAAATAGCAACTGAAGAATCGTCACAGGAAGTTTCAATTCCCATTGTATAAAAATCTTTCATCTAATCCAATTCCTTTAACATTATATAAGCATCTTCGTGAACTCTGGCATAATAATTTTCCCTAAGTCTAATTTTTTCAAAACCAAATTTTTGGTAAAGATTTATAGCTGGAAAATTTTTTGTAGAAACTTCTAGCCAAATTTTTGAAACTTTTAAACTCTTTGCAAAATTTATCATGTGTTCAAGCATAAATGAACCGATATTTTGCCCGCGATACAATTCATCAACTGCTATTGTATAAATTTCAATTTCATCCAAAATTTTTGAAATTATATAAAATCCTAGAGTTTCTCCATTTTTTTCATATACAAAACACTCTTTGTGCTTATTTTTTTCAATATCATTTATAAGATCTTTTTTAGGCATGGGTCTATAAAAAGCACTAGATTCGATTTTATAAACCTTATCCGTATCTCCTACAGTCATTGTCCTAATCATTTTTCTTTTCTCTATCCCTTTCCGCTTGCGATTTTCTCAAATAATTTGGCACAAGCTTATAAAGATCATAGTCCTCATCTTTTTTCAAAAGAGCAAGCTTACACAAATTTTTTCCAATACAAGAATTATAAGAAAAATCCAAAATTCTTGCCCTAGCAAATTTGTCCTTATATTTTTCACCAACTTCCGAAACCAAATCAAAATCTACATTTTTTTCATTACAAAGTTTCGAAAAATCATCTATATTATATAAATCTTCCTTAACAATTTCATTCATATTTTCATCATACATTGCCCCATAAACTCTTTTTCCCCTTGCATCAAGCATAGAAGCCTTAAAAGAATTCGAAGAAGAATTTAAGGCAAGAGCCTTCAAAGTTGAAACTGGAATTAATTTTTTATTTCCAACTTGGGCAAAAGTCTTTGCAATTGTCATTCCAATTCTTAAACCCGTAAAAGATCCAGGACCTTGGCTAATTGCAAAAATATCAATATCAGAAAGCTTTAGTCCCAAAAGATTTAATAAAGTTTCAATCATTGGCACAAGCGATTCCGAATGAGTTTTTTCTTGATTTACATTAAAATCCCCAATGATTTTTTCATCTTCTACAACAGTTACAGTAGAAATCATAGTTGATGTATCAATTCCTAAAACTCTCATTAAAATCTCCTAATCTAAAAATTTCACGCTAATTTCCCTAGCGTTTTCATCAATTTTTTCTATATTAACTTCAATCATATCATCTGGAAGATATCCTTCTGCCTTGTTAGCCCATTCCAAAAATGTTACAGCATCTTCTGGGTAAAAATAATTTTCAAAATCTATATCTAAAATTTCATCAGGACTTTCAAACCTGTAAAGGTCTAGATGATAAATCGGAAAATCTTCCCCTTGCTTTTCTCCATTATAAATATTTACAAGAGCAAAAGTTGGAGAAGAAGTATTAGAAATCCCAAAATATTTGCAAACAAAAGAAGTAAAAGTAGTTTTGCCACTACCCATTTCTCCAATTAAATTTACAACTTGGCCCTTTTTCAATTTTTTAGAAAAATCAAAAGCAAAATCTTCCATTTCCTTTAAAGAATTAATTCTCATAAAAACTCCTTCTAATCTATTATACTACAAAAGTTTAATTTGAAGCTTTTTGTAAGATATATTATAGTCTAAAATAAAAAAATTCCAATGATTTTTAAGGTAAAAATAAAATTCTATCTATCTCCAAAAATAATAATAGAGATCTCTTTTATTAAATTTATAAAGTAATAAATTTCAGCTTTCAGAAAAAACAAAAAACAGACCACAAAGTCTGTTTTTAAAATTTAAAATAATTATTTTCTATCGTGCAAAATTCCTGAAACGTGTTTGTATAATAATTTTGTTACCAAAATTTCTATTGAACCTTTTATCAAATTAAATGGAACAATAGCGAAAAGCATCATAGTAAAATAAGAATTTACTAAAGTATTTGTTTTGTGTGCCATAGCTACAAAGGCGCTCATTTCTACTCCCATTGCTTTTCCGTAAAGTGGAAAAATTACAAAAGCATTTGATAAGGTTGCTGCAAGTGTCATAATTAACATTCCACAAATCATAGCTATAGTTGCATTTTTTTTGGTTTTTTTCCTTTTATATATACTTGCTGATACAAATACAAAAAGTCCTCCGACTATAAAATTTGAAATTTCTCCAACGCCGCCTGTGCTTGTCTTGCTCAAATTCAAAATATTTTTGATAAGTTGAATTAAGACTCCATACAAAGGCCCCATCGAAAATCCACCAATAAGAGCTGGCACATCTGCAAGGTCAACTTTCATAAAAGGTGGTGCAACTGGAATTGGAAATTGAATAAACATAAGTATAAAACTCATAGCTGAAAGTATTCCAACTTTTACTAAATTTCTTAATTTTTTTTGATCATGACTCATAAAATCCTCCTAAAATTCGGCATAAAAAAATGCCCTTTCAGGGCTCAGACTGTTGACAAAGTTTACAAATCCTCATGCTAAGAATATCATACGGAAAAAATTGATTTGATTTCAAATTTTAAAATTCGTTAAAAATCGCACTGATTGAGCGTTAGCGAGTTTGCGATTTTAGAATTTTGAAATTTAGAAATCAACAATTTTTGAAGTCAGATATTCGTGCTTGAGGGTTTGTATACGATCCGTGCCCTTTCAGGGCTAAATAATTTCTCATAAAAAAGAATATCTTCTCTCATCCAGACTATAACTGTCGGTATGGGAATTTCGCCCATTCAGTAAAAAACTCGCAGACTTTAACTGCCGGTTAGGAATCAAACCTCACCCTGAAGATATTTATATAATATCACAAAATAATTTGTGGCACAAGATAATCAATATCAATTTTATTTTTTTATTTGAATTTGAAAATCTCTAAATTTTTTCAAAAAAAATAACCCATCTAACAAAGTATAAAAATTTCAAAATTTAAATTTTCTAATTTTAAAATTTTTATACCTCTCCCGCTAGTTAGATTTGGGTTATTTAAAATTATTCATATTCTATATTATAAAAATCATTGTACAAATCGGGCTAATTTCCTATTTCACAAGATTCTAAAATCCATTCGTATCCTTGTCCTCTTACTGTTTTAATTGGTTCAAGTTTTGCTTTTTTAAATTCTTTTCTGATTTTTCTAACATGCTCTCTAACTGATCTGTCTGTTGTTTCAATTCCCATTTTTGACATTTCTTTTACAATAATTTCTTTTGAAACTGGTCTGTTCATATTTTTTATTAGAATTGTACAAAGACTAATTTCAGATTTTGTAAGATCTAAAATTTCATTTCCTATCCTAAAAATCCCATTGTCCACTTCAATTGAACAAAAACCAAAAGAAATAATTTTGGAATTGTTAATTTCTTCGACCTTTTTCAAAGTATATTTTATAAATTCATCCCTTGAATAAGAATGAATTACAAAATCCTTGTCGTCAATTTTTGCCTCATAGGGACTTTTTTTGTACCTATCTGTAAGATAAATTACCGGAATATTTGTAGTTTGTTTTATGTACTGGATTAGCTCAATACACCTAGTATGAGTCATATCCACTAAAATTAAATCAAACTCCGACAAATCATCTTCAAGAATAATGTCTTCAAAATTCTCATATTTTTTTACAACAACTTCATTCTCATCAAATTTAGAGTTGAGCAAGTTAGAAATCCCATTTTTGTATTCCATCGATGCAATTTTCATAAGATCTCCTAACTTTTAAATATTATCACGTTAATTTGTAATAATTTCACTCATTACTATTATATAGAAAATTCTTGCAAATATCAATATAAATATTCACAATTATTATAGAATTATTTAAGCTTTGAAAATTATTTTAAAATCGCTCATTTCAAACAATTTAAAATTTTTCAAAATCCTTTTAAATTTTCCGAAGTTTATTTTACCTCATTTTTCTTTTAAATTCCAATATTTATTTTATATGATTATTTGATTGTTTTCCGTAAGAAATTCTTTCGATAAATTATAAGACAAAAAATCCAGAAAATTTTATTGAAATATGATATAATATTTTGTATAAATTATGTGGATATTTTCCCGTTATATTTTTATTATTAAGGAGGAAGTTATGACAAAAAAACAGGGAAAACTTGCTGTCTATATTGGACAAATTATTACTAATTCATTATTGGTTCTTTATTTGGGAATGATTTTGGCAAAGATGAAATCATTTTCAAACATTTACGAATCAATTGAAAACGGCACAGGTAATATTGAAGATTTTTTAAGCCAAATGGAATTTGCTATTTTTGAATATCTTGGAAAATTCAAAAATATAATTCAATACATAGGATTTATCAAATTTTTATTTTTTGTAAATCTAGTTTTGTTGATTGCTGGAATTTTTATTTTTAAAGAACAAATTAAAAAATATATTTTCTCAGCCGCTGGAACATTGGTTTTATTAATATCTTTTATTACAATTTCGCCATTGATGGAATTTGTTAAAGTAGTTAAAGCAAATATTATGGCAATTAATTTTTCAAATCCAGACTTGGGGGCAATTGAAGGAAGTTTTGCAAATATTAGTCAAGCTTTACAAAATTTAGCCAATGATTTTGGCCCACAAAAAGCAAAATTCGCAAAATTTTTGGTAATTTTGGCAATAATTTTATTTGTTATTTCAATAGTAGTTTTTGCCCTAGCAATTAAAAATAAAGAATATGATAATCTTTCAGATTTAAATACAGACGCAAAAAATACAACTGAAAATTCTTTAGAAAATGACGAACAAAGCCAAACAAAAACAAGCGAAGAATTAAAAGAAGAAGTTAAATACGAAAAAACAAATGAAAATATAAAAGAAGAAGAAAACGAAAATAAAAAAGAAAAAATTTCTGAAAAACCCGATTTAGCCGAAGATACAAAAGATAAAGAAAATAAAAAAGAAGTAAAAAATAAATCCACAAAAGATAAGAAAAATCAAGACAAAGACAAAATTACAAAAGCAAAAATTGATGACATAATAATCAAACGTGGTGCTTACGACTTTTCTTCTGGTTTCAAAAAAAATAATATCGAAGAAAAAAAACAAGAAAATCCACAAGAAAATAATAAATAAAAATTTACGAAAAAAGGACTGTTGCAGAATTAAAAAACATTTAATCTTGCAACAGTCCATTTTTATTTAATATTTTAAAATTAAATAGCGTAATATAAAATCACACTTGACAATAAATTCCAACAAATATGAACAAAAGCCGATAACTTCAAATTATTTGTCAAAAATCTTACCATAACCAAGACAAAGCCTATTGAAAAATATACCAAAAAACTATAAATATCAGTTGGAAGATGGGCAAGAGAAAAACAAACATTCGCCAAAATAAGGGCGAAAAAATCCTTAAAATCCTGATCACGTCTTTTGAAAATATTTCTAAAAACACCAGGAAGATACTCCCTAAAAGTATATTCTTCAACAAGAGGTCCCAAAAAAACTATATGAGCAAGAAGAGCCGGAGAAAAATTTCTCCTAAGCATAAACTCAATCGCCTCTTGATTTTGAGGATTTGAAATATTTTCCCCAAAAGCTAATTCAATCAAAAAAGACAAAGTATAAATTGCCACAAGAGAAATTAAAATCACTTTTAAATTTGCAAAAAATCCCCCAGACAATTCAAATTTCCTATAAAAAATAAGAAAAAATAAAAAAGCCGCAAGAATATAAGCCCCAGTCATAATATAAAGCAAAGACTTGTCCACGCCCCTAATCAAAATACTATAACTTGCAGGCAAAGCTCCAAACAAAGTCAATAATAACAAAAAAATAAATTTAATTATCCCATAATTTCCAGTAAATCTTTTAGATAAATATTTCATAAAATTCCTTTCTTTTTCCATATATGAATATTTTTACCCAAAATAATAGGAATTTAAAATTTACAATAAGGAAGAAATAAAAACCCATCAAGTGAGAAATATTTCTCTATGCGTACCAATCCAAAGAGATCCCTCCACTTCGGTCGGGATGAGTAATTTATGTTCTTTTTTTTATAGCTAAAGTTTTAAAAACTTAAAATATATTTATTTTTTCAGTTTTGTTTATTAATTAACCCTTTTATGCCATCAAATTCATCTTTGCTAACAAATTTCTTTAAATTATTTTGGCTTATCATACCACTTTGATTTGGGAAATGGTAAAAAAATTCCAAATTAATTTTTTCAATATATCCTTCTATAATTTCATTATCTATCTCTTCATTATGTATTTTATGCAATGTAGCAACTAGTTTGTATTGCCATTTGCTATAAGACCTAAATATAAATAATGGTTTTTCTATTTGTCTTACTATGTTTTTTCTATAATTTTCTAAATCATTTAAATACTTACCAATTCTATACCAAATTATATAAGCAGAAAATTCACTAAACTGTGTATTTAAAATCTCATTTGTTACAGTGCCAGCATTCTTCGCTCTAAATGGACATAGATCTATATTTACAATTCTATCTGTAATTTTATATTTTTTATCGTTATTTTCTAACTTATCAATTACTTCACTTTTCAAAACTTTATAGTACTTATCTATATAATAATGATCTTTATCCATATTTTTTAATTCTTTTGTCAAAGTAGATTCTTCGCTTATTATTATATCTACAAGCTTGTTTATATTTTCTTCTTTTTTTTCATTTTTATACCAAGTTTTATATTCATTGATAATTGTCCAAAATTCTTCATTTGCTAAATCATTTTTTCCTTCTACCATAGGAGGTTTTGTATAGTAATCTTTTATGCTACATATTTTAGTACTTTTCTTTTTAGATTTTTCACTTTTATAAATCAAATTGCTATCTTGAATTTCTACAACGTTTGGATTGAACAAGCACAAATATATTAAGCCATCTCTATAATTTCCATGAATATGTGAAGGTAAGCCATAATGAATATTTGCAATTTTGTCTTTATCTTCTTCATCTATATTTTTTTCTCCCTTTAACTTGTCAATCCAAGAAAATTTTGAATTTCCATTTTCTAAATCTATTAAAAATTCTTCTATTTTTTCTTTTAAAAATTGCCTACTATCATCCAAAGGATTTTTAGAATTTTTATTATTTTTTAAATAAGGATTTTTTTCATTTATTTTATCCTTTTTCGAAAAATCTTTTAAAGCATCTTCTATTTCATCAATTGTAACAATTTTCTTAGCCATATTCCCTCCCAAATATTTTATAATTCTTACTTTATATCTACCCAAGTTTTCACAAAAAAACTGTTGTAAAATTGTGAATAATCATCATTTTACAACAGTCTTTTTTTCTGATTTTTTAAATTATTTTATTTATACAACCCAAGCTTCTCGCAAAGCTCATCTATTTGGTCAATTATTTCTCCGATAAATTCTATGGTTTCTTCTAAGGCTTTTGTATTTGTCATATCTACTCCAGCTTTTTTTGCAAGATCCATTGGGCTTAGGGTTGAGCCTAGGTTTAAAACTTCTCTCCAATTTTTGATTTCTTCTTTATTTCCGTTTATTATTTTGTCGGAAACTTTTGTTCCTATTGTAAGGCCTGCTGAATAGGTGTATGGATAAAGTCCCATGTAATAATGTGGTTGGCGCATCCATGTCAAATCGGATCCTTCTACAAGTTTTACATCTTCTCCCCAAAATTCTTTTAATTTTTTATTAAAAATTTCTTTGAAATCTTCTGCTGTTAGGCTTTCTCCCTTATCTATTCTTTCATAAACTTCTCTTTGGAAAACTGCCTCTAGAAAATGGGTTACGAAATTATGGTAGTAAGTTTTTGAAATCATTGTATCCAAAACCCACAATTTTTCCCTATCATCCTTGGCATTTTTTAGTAAATATCTTTCCATGGTGATTTCGTTTGCTGTTGATGGACTTTCTACAAAATACATGGAAACATCTGTGTTTATTGCATCTTGATTTTTGTTTGTATTTTCAAAATGTCCAGCGTGTCCCAATTCGTGAGCAAGGGTCATAACTTGGCTCATATCCTTGTTGTAAGTTGTCATTATATAGGAATGAGATCCGTAAGGTGTATCGCAAAATGCTCCGGTTCTTTTTCCCTCGTTTTGTGCATAATCAATCCATCTTTCGCTGAAGGCTTTTTTGAGCATTTCTACATAATCATCTCCCAAAACTTTTAGCCCATCGATTATATAATCTCTTGCCTCTTCAATTTCAATTTCTTTTGAAAAACCAGAATCAATTGAAAGTTTCAAATCCGCATAGGTCATCTCGTCAAGTTTGTAAACTTTTTTCAAAACATTTGCATATTTTCTCATGTGCTTTGGAAGTTTTTCCATAATTGTATTAATATGATTGTCATAAATTTCTCTTGGAATATCTTGATAATCCAAAAGCATATCGATTACTGAATCATATCCCCTTAAATTTGCAAGGATTTTTTCATTATTTATATGAGTATTATAAATTGCCCCATTTCCTGATTCGTAGCGACCAAGTGCCTTGTGATAATTTTTGAAAGCTTCCCTTCTTACTTTTGTATCTTTATCACTTTCATAATACTCTTCAAAAGTATTGTGATTTAAAGGAATTTCCTTTCCATCAATTTTAATATCATCAACTTTTATATCCCCATAACGTAAAGAAGCATATTCGCCGTAAGGTGCATCAAAAGTTGGAGATAATTTTGAAATAACTTCTTCAGCCGCCTCTCCCAAAATATGGTCTTTTTTGTCCAAGGCTCTTTTTAGAAAATAATCATAATCTTTGTGATTTTCTCTCACTTCATTTATGATTTTTTCATCAATTTTTGTCAAAAGCCCATCAAAAAAAGTTAAATTTGCAGAGATTTCGCTCGCCTTTGCCCCAAAATTTGCATATCTTTTTTGTGGATATGGGTCATTGGCATCAACTTCTGTAGAAATTCCTGCAAAAGATCCCAACCTGTGCATGGCCCCATAAATTTCTGACAAATCTTTTAATCCCTTATATAATTTATCGGAAGAATCTATTTGACTGTATGTTTTTTTGAAATTCTCACTTTTTTTGACTGTTTTATCAAGTTCTTCATAAAATTTCTCATCATTTTCAAATAAATCTTCCAATTTCCATGTTTCTTTTATATCAACTTCATTTCTTTTTACCATAATATCCTCCATTTCTAAATTTTATTATACCATCACAATATAGTATAATGAAAAAAACGGAGGGAAATATGACAGTAAACAAAAATAAATTAGAAAATTATGCCAAACTTGCAGTTGAATTTGGTGTAAATGTACAAAAAAATGAAGACGTTTTGATAAATTCTTCCTTGGAAGATCCTACTCTTGCAAGACTTATTGCAAAATATGCCTACGAGAAAGGTGCTAGACTTGTAAGTATCAATTGGAAAGATGAAGAGCTTACAAAATTAAAATATACCTACGAGACCCAAGAAACTTTAAACGAAGTTCCTGATTATATTATAGAAAAAAATATCTACCAACTTGAAAAACATAGGTCAAATAGGATTTCAATAATTGGCGATGATCCAGACTTATTAAAAGATTTGGACCAAAAAAAGATAGCAGAAGCTGTTAGAGAAAATTCTCTAAAATTAAAAGATTTTGTAAAATATACCATGAACGATATGGTTTCATGGCTTGTAATTGCCTATCCAACCAAAAAATGGGCAAAGAAAATTTTCCCAGACCTTGATGAAGAAAAGGCAGTAGACAAATTATGGGAAGTTATTTTTGATGTGAGCCGTGTTGATGAAAATTGGGAAAAAACCAAAAAAATTGGAATGACCATATTTCTTTATTGAATGAAAAGGCAGAATTTTTAAATTCTCACCAATTTGACGAAGTTCATTACAGGTCAAAAAACGGAACAGATTTAAGAGTAAAATTGCCAAAAAACCACATTTGGATGTCAGCTTCATCAAAAAATGAAAAAGGCGATTTATTTTTGCCAAATATCCCAACAGAAGAAGTTTTCACTTCCCCACAATTTGACGGAGTCGACGGAAGGCTAGTTTCTGTAAAACCCCTTGTTTATAATGGGGTTATAATAAATAATTTCGAATTTACATTTGAAAAGGGAAAAGTTGTAGATTTTAAGGCAGAAGAAGGCTACGATACTCTAAAAGAAATGCTAGAATCAGACGAAAATGCAAAATATTTGGGAGAAATTGCCCTAGTTCCTTATGAATCTCCAATTTCAAAATCAAATATCCTATTTTTTAACACCCTATTTGACGAAAACGCATCATGCCACTTCGCCCTTGGAAAAGCCTATCCAACAACTATAAAAGGCGGAACAGAAGTTGAAGACAAAGATCTTCACAAAATCGGCCTAAATGATTCCCTAATCCACGAAGATTTTATGGTAGGAGCAAAAGATTTAAATATAAAAGCCTACAAAGACGGGGAAGAATTTGATGTATTTGTTGATGGAAATTGGGCGTAAAATATTTTATTTTAAAAATAATTAAATATAGAATAATAGATTAGTATTTAAATAGCTTAATTTTTTTGAGTATTAGGCAAAGTTAAAGTAAATTATATTCTAAAATTAATCCAGAGATCTAATTTTTAATGTAAGCATAAAATTATATAACGTAGATTTTTAAATATATATAATGAAAACATATTGAAAATAAAATAAAAAGATGTAAAATAATATTAAACATGGAGTCGAATATACCATGACCAATTAAAAAGACAGGAGTGACGCCTCCTGTCTTTTTATGTGCTAATTATCGTCTTTTAATATATCTATCTAGCCGCTTGCTGATATAATTTGCTATTATACCAGCTACGATAGATATAATCATAGAGTCGAATTTTTCCATAACCTCACCTCCCAACTGTTACCAGTTTGGGTACGACAACAAAATTATTATATCATTTTGAAAAATCGTAAACTATTAAATTGAAAATATTATAAAAACTTATATAATAATATTGAGCATGGTACCGAGTTATATCCATTACAAACAAAAAGACAGGAGCAGCCACTCCTGTCTTTTTTTGTGCTAATTATCGTTTTTTATATATCTGTCTAGCCACTTGATAATATAATGAGCTATTACATTACCTGCGACAGATATTAAAATGGTACCGAGCTTTTCCATAACCTCACCTCCCAACTGTTACCAGTTTGGGTACGACAACAAAATTATTATATCATTTTGAAAAATCGTAAACTATTAAATTGAAATTAAAATAAAAACTTATATAATAATATTGAGCATGGATTCGAGAATTATACCATGGCACACAAAAAAGACAGGAGTTGCCGCTCCTGTCTTTTTTAGGCTAATTATCGTATTTTGAATATCTATCTAGCCATTTGATAACATAATGAGCTAATATGTTAGCTGCGACAGATATTATTATAGATTCGAGAACATTCATGACTTCACCTCCCAACCGTTACCAGTTTGGGTACGATAACATCTTTATTATATCATTTTGTTTATTATTTTATTTTAAATTCTAAGCAAAAACCCTAAAACTTTACAATTTACAAAAACAAGGTATTATAATATACGAAGAACTGTTGTAAAACGGTGGTTGCCGATTTTTTGTCGGTAGTTTTTATCTGATTCGTGGAAGTCGAACCTTGCCAAATAAGTGCCTGATGTGGGATTTATTTGACCTTAAATTCTTCTATAAGCTCAGAGTTTTTACAAGAAAAAATAATCTAAACAAAAAAGCATCAACACCAGCCGAAGATTGCGCGATTAGTTATTACTAAGACAGCAGTCTTTTTTGTTTTGCTAATCGCCAGATTAGGAGTGAAAATTTATGCTCAGAAAATTTCTGAGAAGTTTAGAAGTTACGAAAAAAGAATTTTTGATTATTTCCCTTGGTTGTTTAGTTATGGCATTTGGAGTTATAAATGTCCATGAACAAGCACAAATAACCGAAGGAGGAGTTTTGGGACTTGGCTTATTTTTGAAAAAAGCCTTAAATATGAATCTTGCCTACACCACACCAATTTTGGATGGCTTATGCTATCTTTTAGGCTTTTCAATGCTTGGAAGAATATTTTTAAAAAAATCCATTGTGGCAACAATAATGTTTGCAGTATTTTATTGGATATTTGATTTTATTGGACCAATAATTCCAAGTCTTTACGATATGCCATTAATGGCAGCAATATTTGGTGGAATATTTATAGGATGTGGCTGCGGAATAGCAGTTACAGCCGGAGGATGTGCAGGAGGCGATGACGCCTTGGCAATGACAATTTCCAAAAAAACAAAATGGCCAATATCAAGAGCTTACCTATTTACAGATTACGTAGTTCTTGCCCTTTCTTTAATATACATCCCAATGAACCACCTAATATATTCATTTTTGACAACAATTATCTCATCATTTTTGATAGGACAATTCGAATTAAAAATGGAAATTCCAGCCTGGCAAGTATGCCAAGGAAATTTAAATCATGCAAAAGGTTAATTTAAAAAGGATATTTCAAAGTATCAAGTATTTTGAAATATCCTTTTTTTATATAAATTTATCTTTCGCAAGGACTTTTCTTATTATTTTCTTTAATATACGCACTTTTATCCTAGATTTTTTTAATTAATGAGATCTCTCCGCTTCCTCTGAACGATAAATAGAGATAAACAACCGAAGCAGGCGAATGTTTATCTTGTCGATAGATCTCTGGATTATTTTTATATAATACTTTACACTTTCCTTGATTTTTTTTGATTTTTAAAATTTTTACAAAATTCTTAGACAATTTTTCATCTTTTTTCCAAGATTCTTTCAAAAATGATTGTTTATATCAATATTATGTTATATAATAATAAGAGTAAAATTTAATAATAGGAGGAATTTATGTTATCTGATTTACTACCTGTTATAGTGGCAGTTATCGCTATTTGTTTTATGGGACTTCAAATTAAAACAAATATACTTCCAGTTAGCGAAGGAAACGATAGAATGAGAACTATATCAGGAAATATTAAAGAAGGAGCTATGGCATTTATATCTCGTGAGTATAAATACGTTGTTATCTTTGTAATTATTGTTTCAATTCTTATAGCAATTTTTATTAACATTAATACCATGATTTGTTATATCCTTGGCTCTTTATTATCAATGGCAGCAGGTTATGTAGGTATGAGAATTTCTACAGCCTCAAATGCTAGATGTACAAACGAAGCTATGGAAAGTGGACTTCCATCTGCCCTCAAAGTTGCCTTTGCTGGTGGATCTGTTATGGGATTTGCAGTAACAGGATTTGGACTTTTGGGAGTTGGAATTGTTTATTTAATCTTTAGAGACCCAACAATCCTTATGGGATATTCTTTTGGAGCAAGTTCAGTTGCACTTTTCGCAAGAGTAGGTGGAGGAATCTACACAAAAGCTGCAGACGTTGGAGCTGACCTTGTAGGAAAAGTTGAAAAAGGAATTCCAGAAGACGATCCAAGAAACCCAGCAGTTATCGCCGATAACGTAGGAGATAATGTAGGAGACGTTGCAGGAATGGGAGCTGACCTTTTTGAATCTTATGCAGGAGCAATCCTTTCATCAATGGTTTTAGGTTTTTCAATCTTTGGAGATGCTGGAATTAGATTTCCACTTGTACTTTCATCAATAGGAATACTTGCATCAGTTCTTGCAGCATTCTTATTCCTAAGAAAGAAACAAAAATCCCCACAATCTGCCCTAATGATGACAATTTATCTATCAGGAGCAATTGTTCTTGTAGCATCATTTATCCTTTCACCAATATTTTTTGGAAATATGAAAGCAGCAATTTGTATAATTGTGGGAATACTTGTAGGAATTGCAATCGGATTTTTATCAGAAGTATTTACATCTGAAAAATATAGCCAAGTAAAAAGAATAGCAGAAGAAAGTCAAACAGGAGCAGCTACAAATATAATCGCAGGATTATCAAGTGGTATGCTTTCAACAGTAGGACCAATCATTCTTATAGCTATAGGAATTTTAGTTTCATTCCACACAATGCAAATGTACGGAATTGCCCTTGCAGCAGTAGGAATGTTATCAATCACAGCAACAACAGTAACAGTTGACGCTTACGGTCCAATCTCAGACAATGCCGGTGGAATCGCAGAAATGAGTGGACTAGATGAATCAGTTCGTGAAATCACAGACAGTCTTGATTCAGTAGGAAACACAACAGCAGCAATCGGTAAAGGATTTGCAATAGGATCAGCAGCTTTAACAGCACTTTCACTATTTGTAACCTACACCGACACATTAAACCTTGACAACCTATCACTACTAGATTCAAAAGTAGTAGCAGGAATGTTCGTAGGAGGAATGTTACCATTTTTATTCTCAGCTTTGACAATGAATTCAGTTGGAAAAGCTGCAACAGAAATGATTAACGAAGTAAGAAAACAATTTAGAGAAAAACCAGGTATCCTAGAAGGAACAGAAAATCCAGATTACGCATCATGCGTAGATATTTCAACAAGAGCATCCCTAAAAGAAATGGTAATACCAGGAGCATTAGCAATCGTAGTACCATTATTTATAGGAAAAGCATTTGGACCAGAAACCCTAGGAGGACTATTAGCAGGAGCCCTAGTAACAGGCGTATTAATGGCAATATTTATGTCAAACGCAGGTGGAGCTTGGGATAATGCAAAGAAATTTATAGAAACTGGAGCAGAAGGCGGCAAAAACTCACCAGCCCACCACGCTGCAGTAGTAGGTGATACAGTAGGAGATCCATTCAAAGATACATCCGGCCCATCACTTAATATCCTAGTAAAACTTATTACAGTAGTATCTGTAGTATGCGCAGGATTATTTATCTAATATAAAAATAAAAGCTGTTACAAAATATAAGGTATTTTGTAACAGCTTATTTTTTTCCATTTTTTTATTAAATCTAATGGGGATTTTATAATTACTTAATATTCTAAAAAACAAAACTAACTATTACCCATATCAATCGAATATAATGAATAAAGATAGCTCTTGAATTAAATTTATATTACAATTTATTCTTTCTTTTAAAATCTTTTTTATTAGCTTTAAGTGCAAATTAATCCCTTTTTTGAAATTTCAATTTAAGACTTTGATAATTAATATTTATATTTTCCATTACAAATCACAAGTTTATATATTTGAATCTTCAACATAAGCAATAAAAAATATTATATTTATTTTCAAGAAAAAATATAGTATAATATAAAAAACTTAATTATAAAAATATACAATTTAAAAATAGAAAGGAATAGAAAATGGAAAAATTTAAACAAATACAGAAAAAATTTCAATTAAATGGTGCCCAGATGAAATATATTGCTTTTATTTCAATGTTTATCGACCATTTTAACAAAGCAATCATTACACCAAAACTAAATTACCAACAACCACTAGTTACAATATCAATGATTTTTGATATACTGGGCAGGATTGCCTTTCCGATTTTTGCCTTTATGATTGTAGAAGGCTTTTACAAAACAAAATCAAGATTCAAATATCTAAGAAATCTATTGATTTTCGCCGTAATTTCAGAGATACCTTACGATATGTTCCAATCAAAAGTTTTTATAAACAACAGATCACAAAATATAATGTGGGCACTCGCCCTTGGACTATTGACCTTGATGGTGGTTGATAAATTAAAAGAAAAAATCAAAAACAAATACCTTTGGCTTTTTCTTTCAATACTAATAGTTGCAATAAGCGCAATCTCCGCAACTCTCCTATCATTTGACTACGATTATTATTCCATAATAATAATTTTTATCCTATATCTTTTTTTCGACAAAAGACTTGTTGGAACTTTATTGGCATACCTTGTAATAATAAAAGAAGTTTATGCAATTTTGGGCTTTGCAACCATTAACTTTTACAACGGAGAAAAAGGAAAGCAAAATAAATGGTTCAATTATTTGTTCTATCCGGTGCATTTATTGATACTTGGAATTTGTAGGTTTTTGTTTGGCTTGTAGATATTTTATAAATATAAATTTATCCTTAATAAATCTAGGGTAAATTTATATTTAAATATTTTATTTTCGCTAAAAAATAAAATAACAATTATTTTCTCTAATTATCTATCTTAGTTCATAAATAAATACATAAGTTTTTTCTAACTTGACTTATAAATACCATCACATCTATATTCACAATAATCTTCTTTTAAAATAATTAGAATCAAATACAATTTATGATATTGTTGAATTTTACAAATTTATTGGCACTTTTAAGTAAATATATACTCCATTATTACTTCACATCTATCTTCACACAGATTTCATTTTAATTCACATCTAGATACAGTTATTTTTGATAAAACATTGAAATATTAATGTTCTATTAATTTATTGAGCAAACAATCATAATTATATGTCTTCACATCTGTCTTCACATTTGTATTAACATTAATCATTTTTAAAAACATAAAGCTAATTTAATTATATAATTTTACTATAAATTTATTAATCCAATAAAAGTTATATCATTACATATGATTTTTTAATACATCGATCATAGAATACATGACATCAATAACACTATATTTAGCAAAATCCTTATTAATATTTATCATGTACACATATTTATTTCCTATTTTGGATTGATATAATATCCCTTTATCTTTGAGTCCATTTAAATATTTATAAGATGTATTTCTATGAATATTTAAATTATTTACAATTTCATTAACTGTAGCTGTTTTGTGTGCTAAAATGAATTCAAGTATATTCCTTTCTATTTCATTTTTTATATCAAAGCTATCAATAATGGAAGTATCCCAAAGAGTAAATTCAAACTTATCAATTTCAGTAATTAAAGATGGATATCTATATTTATTATATTCTACAGCTTCCATTATTTTAGGCACCCCAGATCCAGCCTTTTCACATAAATTTACCAATCTAAATATTTCCTGTATATAATAATTTCTAGGTTTAGAATGCTCCCCTTTGAAAAAATCAAGTTTACTTATTCTAAGAGAGCCACCATTCTTAAATGTTATATTATCAGAATATCTAGTTATAACTATCCCTAAATCAACTTGATAATCACAATGTATTATAGAGTTTACTAAAGCCTCTCTAATTGCAATTTTAAATTTAGAAGATGATTTTCTAGTTATAGAATCAGACAATATCTCTGAAGATTCGTTTACAGTAAGATACAATTTGTCTGCAGTTTTATTAAAAAAATTATATAAATTATCCTCTCCCCATGTTCCATCATATATCAATCTGTCAATAAAACCGTAATTCTTGTTATTGCCTTTTTTACTAATATATTCAACATTATAGTGAGGTAAATATTCTTTAATAGAAGTATGTTTTCCAAAAACTAATAGACCTGCTACTGTAGGTTCAATATCACTATTCTGTCTTGATTGTCTTAAAGCATTAATTTTAATGAGAAATTCGATATTACTTAGTTTATTAAAAGGATGTTCAGGTTTTCCTTTCTCAAACTTATACCTATATTCATTAATAGTATCAATATCAAAATCATTTATAGAATAACCTTTTATAATTTTGCTATCAAAAGATATTTCGAGAGAATCTCTTATCATCATCTCTATAGTCTTTCTATCACATAAATAATCATCTCTTCCAATTCTTCTATAAGTATATCTATCATTATCTTTTAAAAAGATTGGCATTTCAGAATAACTCATCTTAGGTATAGGAACTATCAATAAATCTATATCCTTATTTTTATATTTTATTTCTTTTACATCATTAAAATCAATGGGATTATAATTTATAGCTTTTGGTTGCAGTAATAAGTCATACATTCTACTTTTTACTTTATCTATATTTTTAACACCAACTGCTTCGAATTTGCCGTCTGCAATTTCTTTAACGCCTAAAATTAAATATCCACCATCAGTATTAGCAAAGGCACTTATAGTTTCCAATGCATCTTTAGGAAAATCATTTTTTGCTTCTTTAAATTCTATATGTTCATCTTCGCCATTTTTAATTGCCTTATCTAAAAATTTATCAAAATTCATTATTAAATTCTCCTGACTCAAAAACTATGTTTTACTAAATAAAAGACCTAATTAAATTTATTTCAAATACAATCCAATACTGGTTTTGGATATGATATTATAAAGTATCGAATTAATTATTATATTAATTTTTTATTTATCTTTGACCATTATCTAGCTTATATTAAATATACTATAGATTAAAATTTTATTCTATATTAATTAAGAAACAGTAACTTAAAAGGAAAATCTAAAAAACTATCAGAATTCATTAGTTTTTTTAATATATTTTTAAATTTATCTTTATAACGGAATACAAAAAGACAATAAATAATTAAGATTATAAAAATTCTATCAACACCGAGGAAAAATATTTTTACAAAATTTGGAAACTTATTTATATCATCTATAGCTAAAAACCTATATAAATCAAGAGTAATTTTAGAGTTTTGTGTTAGTATGATTAATATATAAATAAATAAATTAAGAAAAGCTAGTATTATTCTCATAAATGCAAATTTATCCTTTAGTTCTTGCTTTCTTATTGAATTTATAATTAATGTTTCTTTAAATATGTATTTATAAATTGAACTACAGTTATCATAATTAATACATAATGAAATAAAGGCGAATAACAAGGATATTATTTGCCAATTATTAATACTTATTATTCCAGCTAAATAAATCCATGAACCATATATTATTAATTCTTTGTAAGATATGCATAAAATATACTTTCTTATAAAATCAAATAACTTAAAGAAAAATAATATAAAAATCATTGAATTAATGTATGATAAAATTACACAAATCTTATATATAAGCCCATAACTTTCATATTTATAAATTATATTGATCAAAATTTTTATATATAAAAATATAAAAAGTAAAAGAACAGTATTAGAATAATCCATAATTTCTTCATAAATTAATTTATTTTTCTTAAAAATTTTAGAACTTTTAATTTTTTTATCCATATATTTTTTAAAAGCTAATACAATTATTAATATAATAATTAATAATATAGCATATATCTTGTCAGTATTTTGTAAATTATTAAAAAATATATACAAAATGAAATTAATACACAACAAGAAAATCCATAAAATCGTATTAGCTATAATATAATTTTTACAGTAATTTTTTTTATTTGAATTCATGATATCCTCCTTTGCCTCATTTCCTATATAATAAATACAAATTATTAATAAAATATGTAGAAGAAAAATAATTTTTAACCATTTTTAATTATTCCCAACAAAAAACTACCCCGCCAAGCAAGGTAGTTTGTTTTTTCTTATTATATTTTATTCTTTAGCCCTTACAAATTTTACACCAACTCCTATCATTAGTAGGCCTAGTAGTAGGATTAAGTAGATTGTTGCGTCGCCGGTTTTTGCCATGGCGTCTACTCTTTTGCTTAGTCTGTTGTTTCCTCCTTTTGGGCCTGGGGTTGTTGGTTTGTAGTTTTTAACTTTGATTGTTTTGTTTGATGAAGTTTCTCCAATTGTAAAATCTACTGCGTCTAATTCTGGAACGTAGCCTTGTGGGGCTTTTGTTTCAATTAGTCTGTAGTCGCCGTAAGGGAGATTTTTTGTTTTAAATTCTCCGTTTTCGCCACTTGTTAGGGTGTAGACTTTTCCGTTTTCTTCCAAGTCTTTGTAGCCATCTTTGGTTTTTTCTTGAACTTTAAAGATTGCCCCTTTAAGTGGATCGTTGTTAGTTCCGTCGATTTTTTGGAATGAGAAATAATTTTCTGGTTTGTCTTTTTCATTTAAAAGCTCAATACTTCCTGATCTTTTAAATTCACTTTCTTTTCCGACGTTTTTTTCATAACCTTTTAGAGGTTTTGTTTCTTTGAACTTTACCTCTTCTTCTAAGCCAAATAATTTAATTTGACCTTTTTGGTCTGTGAAAATTTCTGTTATCTTCCCATTTGGGGAGTAGGTCAATTGTTCGTTGCCCTTGTCATCCTTAATTTTGTTAAATTTAAGAATCTCTCCCTTTTTATTTACCACAACAAATCCAACTCCTGCAAGAACTTTTTTCTCTGGGTCATCCCCATCCCTTTTTGTAAGTGTTAGGGTATCAGGAGCTTTTTTTGGATAAATTGTTAGAGGATTTTCAGTATTTTCGTCAATGATTGCTAGGAAAGGAATATATGGTCTTGATGGATCATCTGACCTGTATCTTAAAAGATATACTCCCTTTTCCAAGCCTTCAATTAAAGCAAAATACATCCCATTTTTTTCTTTAGATTTGTTAGAAGTTTTCATTTCTCCCAAATCTTTTGAAATTTCCTCATCATACTTGTCCTTATAAGAATTTATAAGGTCAAGTTGTTTTTCTGGTTTTTCGATATTTTCGATTTTACCATCAGGTACTTTCCAATAATCAACATAATCAACTACGATTTGTTTGGAATTTTCATCAGTATAATTTGTATTAATTCTTAGGCTATTTCCGCTTTCAGCATAAGCCAAAAGAGGAGCAACTAGCTGTAATATTACCATAAGAAATATGGAAGATATTAAATTTTTATTGAACTTTTTCATAGTAACTCCTCTATTTAGTTAATATTATGCTTGTTCTTTGTTAGCTTTCATTTTGTAAGCTGCAAGTCCCATAATCATAAGACCAGCTACTACAAAGATGATTGAACCGATTCCACCTGTTTGTGGGATTGTTAAGTTTCTATTTTCAACTTTCATAGCTGATGTTCCTTCAGCTGCTATCTTGTCTTTACCATCTTGGTTCTTAGTAAATTCAATATTACCTTCAGATGCCCAAGAATCAGCGCTTATTATAAATTCTTTTTCTTCTTTTATTTCAGCGTATCCTTCTGGAGCTTTTGTTTCTTTTAGATAATATTTTCCATCTTTAAGACCGTCGATTGCAAATTGTCCATTTTCGTTAGAAACTAATTTTACTAAATTAGCATCTTTAGCATCAGTAGACCATTCATATTTTGTGTTTAGTTTGTCATAAGCTGCTTTTACTTTTGGATATTGTGCATCAGCTTTAGCTTGGTCTTTGTCAGCTATATATTGATCGTAGATAGCTTTTTCTTTTGTATATTCTTGTCTATCATTAGCTGCTTGTTCAGCTGATTTTTGAACTAAATATTGAGTTTTGTCAGCGTTCATTACTACGAATTCTGCTCCAGCTAATCTTTCATTAGTTTTTTCATCAAGTTTTACGAATTTTTTACCGTGTTGAACAACTTTTGGTTCTTTTGGGTTTACTTCTTTATTGTTACCTTTGTAGTTTACAACTTTAATTGTACCTTGTTCAGTAACTTCATAAGAAGTTTCTTCGCCTTCTTGTCTGTTAATTTCTACTGGTTTGTATGATTTTTCATCATTAAGATTTTCCCATGTATGTGTTGGGTTGTCTTTATTAATTGTTACAGGATCTCCAACTGCTTCTCCAGTAGATGCATCATAAAGTTGGAATGTTGCTGATTCGCCATCTGCAAATGTTCCATTATCCCATTCTTTTTTTACAGTTATTTTCTTATCTTTTGGTTTTGTTGTTTTTGGAGTATTTCCTCTTTTTTGATCGTTACCATAGAAGAAGTCAACGTCGTTTGATTCAGGAATATTAACGATAGCTTTTTCGTTAAGTGTTGCTGAATATTCAAGAGCTACTAAGTGTTTATCTTTTCCATTAACTTTTGCAAGACCTTTTTCTGTTAATGATACGTAGAATCCTGTTGCATCATTCTTTTCAATTGTATAATCTTCTGCAGCTGCTGCTTTTCCATCAATAAATACTTTTAAGTCTTGATTGTATGTTAAACCAGCTGTCATACTATCTTGCCAGTATGCTGTTTGATAAGATGTGTTTTCTTTAAATAGAGTTTCTACTCTATAGTCAAGTTTATCGCCTATTTGATGATCTTTTTTATCTTTATTTATAGTTTCTTGATCTCTTTTGTTATTTAGAGCATCAGTTTTTGCTGCATCTCCAGTATTAAATTCGTCTTTATAGTCTTTTACAACTTCTGGTGCTTCTGCATCAGTGTTCTTTGGATATAAATGTAGAACATTTCCACCCATAATTGTTGCTGGAAGAACTATTGCTGAAGGTATAGCTTTACCTTCTTTACTTAATGTTTTGTTGTTTTCTTTGTATGTTGATTTTTCAAGATTTTCAACGATTACAAATTTAGTATCTTTAACTTTATCTCCGTCTTTGTCAAGGAATTGAGTTAAATCAATACTTCCTGTACCATTAGCAGTTGTCATTTTTTCAGCAACTTTTTGATAAGCTTTTGTTGTATCAATTTCTTTTGAAGGATATTTTTTATTTAATTCTTCTCCAGTTACTGTTCCTGCTGTTCCTGCTGGTACTTCTTTGTAAACTTCAAAGTAAACATTAGCTACTTCTTTAGATTTTTCTCCAAAGAATTTTTGAATTTCTGTGATCTTTCCACCATTTGTTCTATTTTGTTCTGGATCCCAATTTGCTAAATCAGCTGAATCCATAACAATTTTGTGGATGTCAATTGTTGAAGTTGTTGAAGCTTCTGCTTCATCAGCTGGTGCGCCTTCTTTTGTTGTTGGCTTTTGAGTGCCTTTGTAATATTGGTCAGCGCTAGCATTTACAAAAGGTGCTGCAACTATTCCGAACACCATTGCGAATGCTGTTAAAAATGACAAAATTTTGTGTTTCATAATTTTCTCCTTTTTATTTTTTTGTCAATTTGCCTTGATATGTTTTGGCTTTCGCCTTATCAATTATGTATAATCTGTATTTCAAGATTTATACTAGAAACATTCCTACATTTATAATAACCCAAGCTTGCAAGAAAATTTTATTTTTCTTGCAAGTTATTATTAGGTTTATTACCGAAAATTTTTAGACATCTTATACTATAAGTTTATCTTTTCTTTTTGAATAGGTCAATACTGCGACAAACATTATTATTAGTCCTAGGATTGTGTATCCTATCCAAACTCCAGGGCCTCCTGTGTGAGGATATTCTGCCTTTTTGTTTGTTACTAAAACTCTATTTGTATCCGAATTTTCTTTATTTTTATCTTGAATATTCAAATCAATTTTAGAAATCTTATTGTCCTTCTTATCCTTATATATTATTTTACCATTTTCTACATCAAATTTGAAGACTATTTTTTCAACAAGTGCGTAACCTTCTGGTGCTTTTGTTTCGACAATTTGGTATTCGCCATTTGGAATTTTTTCAAATTCAAATTGACCTTGGGCATTGGATGTAACTTTCCATTTATCTTCTTCTTTGTTGATTTTTGGCAAAAATTCTGTTCCGTCTTTTGTTAGTGGAACGAAATTTCCATTGTCATTTTTTCTACGAATTTCAAATTCTGCTCCAGCAAGTGCCTTGTCTGGTTTATCGGCGTCTACTTTTTTGAAGTAGATGTCTGGGTTTTTGATATTGGCGATGTCTAATGTTATTAGATTGACGTCACGGTCTAGATATTTACCATCGTACTGTGTCATAGCGACATTGTTTTTGCCCACTGTTATTTGCGTTGCTTTTTCCAGATATTTATCTAGGATTTGTTTTGTATCATTTTCGCCAAATTCTACTTTACCACTTGTTTTATTGATTGTGCCGATTTGGTAGGTTGCTTTTGCTCCTACTCTACCTTCGTCTTTGTATGGCATATCCACAATAAATTGATAGTATTTTTCTTTTTCTTCTTGTGGGGTTTGTCCTTGTTCTGATCCTACTGGTTTATTTTTATCTTCTTCCTTGTATGGAGGTGTGATTGTTAAGGTCAAGTTTGGACTAGCTCCACCGTTGATTGCAACTTTATAAGAAGTGTTATCTTTATTTCCTATCTGATTTGCTCCATCGCCTGCTACTAATCTTACTTTTGTATTTGCTTGACTTAGTTTTAGTGATGGGTCTGTGGATTCTAGGATTAGTTTTGTTTTCTTTATGTCGCTTGGTTTTGCTTTGATGGTTATTTTTTGTCTAAATGTTTTGTTTTCTTTGTCTATTCCGATAATTTCTGTGTCAAGATTTTCTGGCTTGTTGCCATTTTGTTTGTAGGTTATATTTTCTACAGTTTTCATCTTGTCATTTTTATCATCGAATGAGTTTAGCCATTTGACTTTACCATCTCTTGTTACTTCAAGTTTCCAAACTGCGTCAGATTTGGTGTAGCCTTTTGGAGCTTTTCTCTCTGTTAGAGTATATTTTCCTGCTGGAAGATTATTAAATAAGATTGTTCCATCTTTTTCTAATGTTCCTATATTAGGTGTGTATTTATCATCATTATCTTTTTCTAGTAGGAACTCTGCTCCTTTGATACTTTGTCCATTTTCGTCAGTTTTTCTTACTCTTATTTCTGCTTTCTTGTAGTTTTCTATGATTTGTTTATTGTTTTTTATTTCTACAATATTTCCTTTTTCATCTACTTTGAAAGAAGAAACTTCTTTTGCTGGCAAGTCGTAATGTTCATTATCAGGTGTGACGGTTTCTATAACTCTGTACGTACCTTCGGATAATCCTTCCCAAGAAAATACTCCGTTATCGTCTGATATTCTTGTTGAATTATTTACTTCGTCCCATGATAAGCCATTTTGTTTTTGGAGTTTGAATGTTGCTCCTCCTAAAACTCTTCCTATGCCTAAATCTTTGAGAGATTCTGGATTTTCGCTTGATTGGTCTACTACATTTGATAAAACTCCACCGTCAATTTTTACAAATTCTATTTTGTTTTTGAAGTTTAGAAGTTTTAATTCTTTGTTAGCATCTCCAATCGCTTCAGGATTAAAGAATTCTGAGAAGGTTTCGAAATGATCTGTGTGTGTTCGTGTGTAACCATAATAGTCTTTCTTATTATATACCGCCTCTGATGTTGTCTTTAGTGATTGAGCTTTTCCTTCCAATTCTCCTTTGATTTCTATAACGTAGGTTGCATCGTTTGGATATCCATTTTTATTAATTACACTATTAAATTCAATTCTATCGGTTAATGTATTGTCTTTTGTAATTTGATAATATCTCCATCTTCTAGCAGAATAATCATATTTTCTATAGTCATAACCGTCATAGTAATTAACTTCAGTGTGAACTCTCCTAGCGTATACATCATAGTCATATTTCGAATCGCTTACTAATTCTAAGTCATCTTCGTTTATATCGTAAGAATCTGGCAAGTCTCCATTTTGCCATCCCTGTGTAGCATTATTCACAGTTTTGTGGCTTCCTGAACCAGTTTTAACATAGGTTTTTACTGATAGGTTCTCATTTATCTTGATATATTTATCTGTTGTAAATGATAGACTCTTATTCCAAATATTACTGTTCCAAGGATTTAGATAAAGAATTGCTGTAAAGGTCTTTTGATCTGGATCAAGTCTTAGCATATATGATGATATAGCTGTATCTGGATTTTGGTATCCGTCGTATTCCTCTTCAGCATTGTATCCTCTATAGTTTATATTTATAGAATCTGAATAATGATAATTTGTATTTGTTTTATCGGTGTTATTTCCTATGTTTACATCGACTGTTATGTCTTGTGTATGGTCTACAACTCTTCTGTTTGGGAAGATTTGCATAAACATTGACATAAAGTCTGGTCTGTAGTCGCCTACGTATTTTGTAAAGGTATAGGTGATTGATTTTCTATCAGAATTTATTTTTGCCTCAGCAAGTTTTCCAGCAGGTCCGATTATATCAAATTGTGAATCTGGATTTTTTCCTTTGTTATCATTATCTTTAAATATTCCATCTAAATCTACATTTTCTGAGAAATGGATTGTGAAGTAATCTCCAGGTTTAATTTCTTTGTTAGGATCGATTTTAAATTTGAAATTTGCAATCATTCCTTCAGCCTTGTTTGGATATACAGTTGTCTTACTTGGTATATCAGCTGTAGAAATTAATTCTTTTTGATCTCCATCGAAGCTTATATATTTTGAAACATCATCTTTTCTTGCTGGAGTTTCGCCCCAATCTCCTCCTCCAAGAGTGATTAATTTTTTCTTGGTATCTAGGATGTAGCCGTTTATTGTTTTTCTTTCTTTTAACCAATAGTAGCCATAAGGCAAGTCTTTGAAAGAAATTTCTCCATTTTCATCTGTTATTCTTTCTTCTCCAACTTGTGTTTCGTTTTCGTCGGTTTTGTGAAGGGTGTATTTTACATTTGCAAGTGGCCTGTTATTTTCGTCAACTTTTTTGATTTTAAATTCGCCCTTGCCTGGTTTTTCGTTGATGATTTTACCAAGTGTTCCAATGTTAGCATCGGTTACTTCTTTTTCTACGAATTCGTCGTCGACTTTGTCGTAGATGTAAATTTTACCTTCTAGAACTCTGAATTTCTTGACTGGACCATTTACTTGCATGTAGCCATCTGGGGCATTTGGTTCCATAATTTGATAGAAACCATCTGTTAGGCCTTCGAATGTAAATTTACCTTTGTCGTCAGATTTTCCTTTGTAAGCGCTGTTGTCGATTGTTACATTGCTTACTCCAACTTTACGTTGTTTTGTTCCATCGGATTTTTCGATGTAGAGACCTTCTTTATCTTTTTTGATAAATTCTATATCTTTTGTTACTGGATAGTAGCCTTTGTTTTCTTTATCCCAATCCTTTGGATCTTGTTTTTGTAGGATAAATTCTACATTTTGTAGTGGAACTTCCTTGGTTATAAGTTTGCCACCTTCTCCTTTTTCTTCGTCTTTACCAACTTTTGTAAATTCAACTTTATTTTTTTCATTGATTACTTTGAGTATAGAATTTGGATCGGCAATATTGATTGTTATTCCATCTCCGATTACTTTTCCATCTTCTGTAACAAGTTGTCCTCTTGCATTTTTAAGCTCTTTGTTATTTTTATCTAATACAGCTTTTAATATAGCTATAACTTTTCCAGGATTTTGTGTATCATTTACAAATAAAAGTTTGTATTTATTTGATGATAGCTTATATCCTTCTGGTGCTTTTTCTTCTTCTAGAAGATAGGTCTTACCAGTTTTGATTCCGTTTACATCAAACTTATAGATTCCAGCATTTGAATCTTTTGCAAGGTCGATAGTTGTTCTAAATACATCCTTATCGTCATCTGTGTTGGTTAGTTTTAAGTGTAACTTACCTTTTGTGATGTTGTTGAATACTTTTCTACCATTTGAATCTGTTAGGAATCCTTTGGTTAAGTAGAAGTATTGTTGTTTTTCATCGTTTTTAACGTAGAAATATCCAGGTCCATCTGTATCTACTTCTGTATTTCTATTTCTAGTAAAGATGTATGAAAACTCTTGAGTTTTATCTACCAATACATTTTCGCCGCTATCGGCATCCTTTTTCATTTCATAGAATTTCTTCTTTAGCTTGTAGTTATCTTTTTCGTCTTCGTAGATTTGGATAACTATTTGCCTATCCATTTCTTTGAAGCCATCTGGCGCTTGGGTTTCTATTAATGTGTAGATACCTTTGGATAGGTTTTTAACTTCAAATGTACCATCGGTTTCTATGAGTTCGTAAGGTGCTGCTGATGAATTTCCTTTTTTAGCATCTTCTAATTTTGTTGGATCATCAGAGTTTTTAAGCATTACGAATTTAGTTTCTTTGGCAATTGTATCTTTGTTTACATTTACCTTCTTCCACTTCAAATCTACAGTGGTTTTGGTGTTTGTTAAGATGTAATTAAATTCGCCAACTTGTTTTTGTTCCAAATTACTCTTCTTATCAAAGCCATTTTTGATATAGGTTGTGTAATAATTATCTTCTTCTTTATTTGGATTTTTATCATGATTTGCATATTTTTCGTAATATTTTTTCTCAAAAGCTTTATTGTATTTTGCTTGTAGACCATTTTCAGTTTTTTCAACTGTTATTATCCACCTATCTTGAACAGCCTTGCTGTCGTAGCCTTCTGGCTTGTCGGTCTCTCTTAGTTCGTAGATACCTTCGCCAAGTGTGTCGAATGTGACTGAACCAGATTTTTGAGAACGTGCGCTTTTGTTGTACATATAGGTTGCACCTGAGACAGCATCATAGTTATAAGCTTTGCTATCAAATGTTTGTCTTAATTTTTTGAGGTTGAAATATACATCTGGAAGTATATTTCCATCTTGGTCTTGTTTTTTGAATACAAATTTAGTTTTTTTGTAGTTTGCAACCTTGATGTCTTTTGGATTGCCTTTATCGTCAAGTTGTGGAGTATTTTTGCCATCTGTTTCATTTTCTGGCGTAAATCTAATTGACGCATCGTGTTTTTCAAAGACTATTTTTAGTTTGTAGGTTTTTGGATCTTGAACTACTCTGAAATACCATGGATCAGGTTTTATAAATTTCTCCAAAGCTTTTGTTTCTTGTAGTTTGTACCTACCAACACCAAGACCTGTGAAGGTAAATTTTGAACTTACGTAAGAATATAGAGGTTGATCATATCCACCAGGGATTGGCTTTCCATCTTCATCAACTTGGGTTACCCTAAAGTCTGATGACTCTACTAAAATATCATTTCCCTTTTCATCTTTTACACCTTCGATTTTTTGGAATTTGAAGTCGATGTAGTCTTTGTTGTTAAATACAATATCCAAATCTCCCTCTTGGTCTTTTTGGAAATGTAATCCAGGCTTTTCTACTTCTACATATTTTCCATTTTGTTTTTCATAAGCCTTGATAACTTGCTTCCAATAACCTTTTTCATCGGCTTTGAAAGTGATAGCTAGGAATTTATCTTCTAGCTTATAACCAGCTGATGGCTTTGTTTCTTTGAGGATATAAGTACCTTGTTCTAGATTAGAGAAAAGAACTTGTGTATCCTTCTTTGACGTCTTTTTGACACCGTTGATAGTTTCATCATAGCCTTCTGGTTTGATAAACTTATCATATTCTTTGCCATCATCAGCCTTTTCTTTTTCGTTAAGATTTTCGTATTTTGGATTTCCTTCATTATCAAATGTTAGATTGCCATCTCCATCGAGTTTTGCTCTTCTTAAAATAAAATCTGCTCCATCTATATTTTGATAGGTCGCAAGGTCTTTTTTGTAGAAGCCTAGCTCTGTTGTTTTGAGGAAGTTTGTAACTCTAACATCGTCGATACCCTTGTATGGAGCATCTGGTCTTGCTGGGTCTGACCTGTGGTCGTCCTTGATGATTTGAGTGAATTTATCATACTCATTATCGCCAAGCTTAATACCTTTGATTGGTTTACCTAGAAGCTCTTTTCTATCTTTTTTTGGTATTGCCCATCTTGCATCTTCTACATTTTCTGGCAAGGTTTCAGTAAATTGGAATTCTATTTTCATGTAGTCATCGTCAGATGGTTTTTTGTAGTTTCCATTAGCATCTTTTGCGACTTCTACCTTGAAATACCATTTCTTGTCATTGCCATTTTCATCTTTAGGAAGTCTATAAGCTCCACTTGGTGCTTTGATTTCTGTTAGCTCATAGAGACCTGGCGACAATTCTCTGAAGTAGTTATCTCCTGGAAGACCAGTCGCTTCTGATACACCATCAAATTCCTCATTACCATATACAGGAGGTTTTTCATCAATAATTTGATCACTCTTTAGAAGCTTTCTAGCTCTAAATTGAGCACCTGTTAGGACACCATTGTTTTCATTGACCTTGGTAATTCTTAGAGGAATCCTAAATCCAGTTTCGTCTTTATTGAAGATGTCCATGGTGTTACCATTAGCTATATTTAAACTTACGGTATCTTTAGCATCTGCTATTGATTTGCTATCAATTGTGTAATTAGATACATTTGGTAGCGCCCAATCTTTGGCAAATTTATCTTCTCTAGTATAGACAAGTCTATAGTTTTTGCTAGGATCAAGCTTGGTATTAAATTGTACCTTGCCTGCGTTTTTAGCTTCTTGAGTTTCTAAAGCTGTTAGGTTGCCTTCTTCAAATAGTTCCAGTTTACCAGGAGAAGAGTCATCTGGAGCTTGTGCATTTCCATTAACTGATCCAGAGTATGTGAAGTTAACTTCAAAATTCTTGCCGTCTTGTGGTGTAGGAGTATCTTCTACGAAAGTTGCACTTACTGTTACATCTGATGCTGGCATTGTAAAATTATTTTCAGTAACTGGGATGTCTTCTCCATTAGCACCAGTTACTTTTAAATCTTTTAATCTGTAGCCATTAGATGGATTAACTGTAAGAGTAATCACTTCGCCTTTATTAATATTTATTGATTTACTTGCAGTAACACTTCCATTTTCACTTGGATTTATTTTTATTTTGTAAGTGTTTGGTGCTGGTGGTGTTTCTTTTATTTTTTTAGTATAAAGTTCCCCATTACTTTTTGGATAAGTACTACTTATTAGATTTTCTTTTCCATTATTTGTAAATTTAACACCCTTATCTATATCAGATTTATTGATAGGATAATTTTTATCAAAGTCGGTTCCTTCTTTTAAATCAATTGTGTAAGAAAATTCTAAGCTTTCGCCTTTTTTAAGATTAATTCCACCAAGGCTTATAGTATTATTTGTGCTATCTTTTACAATATTATTAGAAATATCATTTGTTCCAATTTTTGCACTGGTACTTAATAGATTTATTAATGGTCTTAATCCAATATCAAGTTTTCCATCTTTTACTAAAAGTCCATCGCTATTATTAACAAAGCCATCGTTATTTAGAACTTCATTTACCATATTTTTGTAAACATAGTATGCTTTACCATTTCTTCCGTCATCGTTTTTGAAATATTCAAAATATTTTAATTGTGGCATTACTGTATCAGCGTATTGGCTTTGGTATCCACTTGCAAGATTGAAAGTTTTTTGGTCTGTGTGGACAACAAAAGTTTCAAATCCACCATCTTTAAATTTATTAACTAAATCAGCTTTTTTGAATTTAAATTGTCCATTTACTGCACCATATCTTTTGACTTTCTCTACATGGAAGTTTGCAAAATCTATCATTATCTTCTTGTCATAGCCATCTTTTGAAATAGATGTTAGATAAGAATCAATGCTATCAAGAAGTTTTTGTGAACCATCGTTATTAGAATTATTTCTTTGGCTTATATTTGCATTTGCCAAAAAGTCCTTGTAAGTTTGATTTGCTTTTTCTCCTTCTCCATCAAAATAAATATTTTCATAATTTACATCTTGTAAAGATTTGGATATTTTATTCAATGATGAATTTGTGGTTTTTAATGCTGTTTTTGTATCAGTATATTCGATAAAGCTTACATCAACTTGTGTACCAGTTTCTTCTGCTTTTTTGGCAATTTGTGTGATTGCATAGTTGATATTTTTGTCTAAGGTTCTACCTTTAGCAATACCTTGACCTACCGTTGTTGTCGCAGAATCTTTTGACCTTTCTACCAAAAATACCATTTGTATTTTCTTGCCAGGAACTTCTTTTTCTTTAGGACTAATAGAAAAGTTTATTGTTCTTTTTCCATTTGTTGTATCAACTTTGCTTGCCTTTACTTTGATATTTAGATCGTCAGTGCTTGAATCGTATTCTATATCTTGTAAATCTTCTTCCAAGCTTGGAGCAAGAAGTCTATTTATTGGCAATTGGTCTGATATATCAAGTCCTGCCATTTGTAGTCTTGGGCTCATTGATGGGTTTGTGATGGAGCTTATTGACTGGATTCCTTGAGCTAAGGTTTTTGGGTCGAATTTTTTATCTGACCTGTAAGTTCTTCCAGCCTCATCTACATATACATACCACTCATCGGTTGTTTTTTCGTAACCTGCTGGTCCTCTAAATTCTTGTAGAACGTAGTAGCCAGGTTTTAAGTTATCGAAAGTCACAATACCTTGATTTGCTGGTAGGGTTGATGGGTCTTCACCAATTCTAAATCTCTTGCCCTTATCATCTACTGCATATCTAACTTCTTTTCCATCTTTGCTTTTGAAATTTTTGTAACCAGCGACCCCTAATTTTTTTCGGTCTTCTTCGCTCATTGTTTTAGCTTTTTCTTCAGTTAGGTATAGGATGATTGGATTACCTGGGGTTACTTTTTGGATATATTCTTTTGCATAACCGCCTGGGTTTTTCTCTATTTCAAATTCTTTATTTGCAGTATAGAGTCTGAAGTAGGCACGTCTTAGACCTACAATCTTAGGGTTGTCCTTATTAATTATTACAAGTTTTCCATTTTTATCAACATAGGAAATTGCATTACCAGTTTTTCTGATTGAGAATTTACCTAGTTGCTCGCCTTCTCTAAAGTCGATTACACCTTTGAAGATAGAATGGGCACCTGTATCTGCGTTGGTGTTAGGGTCTCTTACTATTACCTTCATCTCACCAACGTTGGTTATGGCTTCTGCCTCTACCTTAAGTAGAATGTCGTTTGCAACATTGTATCCTTTCGGAGGATTTGTTTCTCTTAGGACATAATACTTACCAAATTCTAATCCCTTTAGGTGGAAGAATCCATCTTCAGCTTGGGTTATACCAGTTTGTATTGGTTGTATTTTACCATCTACTTTTTTACCAATTATTGCTCCGTAGTAGTCTGAGCTATAAAGGTCGAAGCTTACTGGCTTATTATCTTTGCCTGGAATTTGCTTTTTGTATTCTTCTTTGTGGACAATAGGTTTGCCATCTTTATCTAGTTTGATTTTTCCATCTTCATCTTTTTCTAGTTCGCCTAGGTATTTTGTAAACTGAATGTCAATTTTTCTAGGCTTGTTTGTTAGTTCGTAGACTGACTCATCATTTAGATTTATCTTCTTTTCTCCACTGCCGTCTTTTTTGACTTCATAGACTGTTTTTACAAGCTCGCCATTTACTTCGCGAACTTCTATTCTCCAATATGAATCTAGTACTTGGTAACCATAAGGAGCTTGGATTTCTGTTAGCTTGTAGTTACCTTCGACTAATTTATCAAAACGGAAGTAGCCTTTTTCGTTTTCTTTGCCGCCGTCTTTTTTGATAGAATCTGATGTCAAATCTTTTAGGTAGGTTGATCCATCTTTGGTCCAGAGTGATTCTAATCTAAATCTAGCATCTGTAAGACCTTGCTTTTCTTCGCCATTTTGTATTTCTCTAATTTTCCTAAATTCTATCTCAGTTTCTTTTGGATAGTTTCTTACAATTGTTAAGTCACCATCTTTTTCCTTAGGAGCATTCTCTCCTACAAAATGTAAAACTACTTTATTTTTTCCAGCAACTGTTTCTTCTTTTGCTTCAAGAATATAAAGTGGGGCTTTTTGGTAGCCTGCTGGTACTTTTGTTTCTTCTAGGATATAGTAGCCTTTTGGAATTTGTTCAAATTTGAACTCTCCATAATATCCTTTAGATGTTTGTCTGTAAGTATCATCGTATTTAATTTTAGTCGGATCTTTTATTTGAGTTTTTACATCATCAAGGGAGTTTGCTGTTACTTTTCTTAGTGTAAATTCTGCTCCATTTAGTTTTGCAAATTCATTTTTCTTTACAAATTCTAAATCGCCTAGGTTATCTTGGATATTTGTTAATTTGACTTTGACTTTGTTGTCTTTGTCAACTTCTACCAAATTTGTGCCTTCAGCAGATTTTGGAATATCTTTGTCTTTTATTATTACTTCTGTTTTGTAGCCGTCGTTTACATGAATTTCTGGTAAATTTTTAAATTTGTATGGACCTTTATCTTCATTGACTAGGCTTCTTTTTACTTGAATTTCGAATTCTTTGATTGGCTCATATCCTGATGGAGCTTCTTCTTGAACTATATAATAACCTGGTTTTAAATATAATTTTTCGTTATTATCTTTTTTGGAAGTCCATTCTACTTTTTCATTTGTATATTTGTTGATAAAAGTAAATTTTGCTCCTTCAAGTTTTGTCTTGCCATCATTTGTATATTTATCAATTTCAAGTGGTTCTGTAATACGACCTGTGATTAACTCTTGGTACTTACCTTCTTTGGTGTGGGAGTAAAAAACTAATTGAACTGTGTTTGCTTTATCTTTGTTCCAATCAGAACCTTTTTTGTAAGATGCAATGACTTTCTTTAATAATTCATTAGCCATCTCATATTGAGTGTTTTTTACGATTGGGTAGTTTTTGATAGTTGTTTCATTATCTTTTAATTTTCTAAGACCTTCGTAAGTATTATGATTTTTCTTCTCTCCATCGAAATAATCACCTGTCCAACTACCGTCAGGATTTTTACTACCTGTTAAGGTGTGATTAAATTTCCATGAATCATCGTTGTAGCCTTTAGGAGAATCGAAAAAGTCCTCACTTATGCTTATACCATCTGTGAAATGATGGAGTACTCTTTGGTACATAGAGTTTTCGATGAGCCTGTGCATTACTTCGCCATTAGTTTCGCTTCCAATTAAGTCGTTGAATTTACCTAGGGTATATTCTTTTTTAACTTGTTCACCATAGAAATAAATTCTTTTCATCAAATCTTCCATGGCTTGACCTTGGCTCATTCCGTTTGGATTTAATACGATACCATCGTCTGTTGGTGTTCCATTTAAGTGGTTAACAAGTCTATAATTTCCTTTAGGATTTCCTACAATTTCGTTAAGTCTTGATATTAAATAATCTCCTGATGGATCTTCGTGTATATCAAGAAATATTCCGTCGCTACCCTTAAATGAAGGATCTGGAGTACCTTTGTTGAAACATTGTACCATATCAAAGTTTTTGTTAATACGCATTATTGGATATGGATTTTCTAGGTAGGCTAGGTATTTATCTGTTAGGTCTTTGTTGGAAACTTTTTTTGTAAATAAGTTTATACGTCCACCAGTAGTTGTTTCTCCTACTAGATTGTTTACTTTTTTCTCTTTGATATTTGCTTCGAAACGATAAGTATCATCTCTTGTACCTTTTTGGTCTTCATATTCATAAGAGATTAAAGTTCCTGGATAAAAATCTCCATATTCTGTTACAACTTCGCTAATTTGTGGAGTTCTTTTATAAAGTCCATTTTCTAGTGGGACATAGTAGAACACTTTTGGATTAATTGGTTTGCTTGGTGTATTATTTATTAAAAAATTAGGATAGTTAAAGGCTTGATCTGGTTTTTCGCCAAGTCTTAATAAATCTAGGGCGTACCAGTCTACCAAATTATCTGACTGTCTTTTTGCATAGATTGTTCTTGATGAATCGTAGTAAAGATTCTCGCTTGTAAAGTTGTCCCTTTCGGTACTTTTTGCAGGAATCATTGTTTCTACTAGGTTAAATGGAAGTTTTGAAAATTCTTTTGCTTGTTCAGCTCCCTTCATCCATTTGATGATTGCTGGAAGCTTGTTATATTCTTCTATAAATTCGTCAAGCATTTTTTTGATGTAATTGCCATCTGGATTTATTCTTAGACCTATAGAATAATAATCGTGTAGACGATTTTTGTTTACTTCGGCCTTTACTCTAATATATAATTTTTCTCCAAGAGCATTTTTAGCTATTGAAGTGTTTTTTTGTAGAATTTCTCCCAATTTTGATGATGAAATATAATTACTTGTATCGTCAAGATCAAACTTATTTGTTGATGCCTTGAACTTGAAATTTTTTAGACCTTGTTCTGCTCCTGCAAATATAGAAACATTTAAATTATTAAAATCAAGATTCTTATCTTTTAGGGAAGCTGTGTCCACTTCTATGTTCCATTCTATAGTTGGATTTGAACCACCATTATATTGTTGTTCGGATGTCCAATTTAGTTGGAATGGATAATGTTTTGCTTCACTTTGTCCTTGGCTTACAACATTGTAAGAGCTTTCTACAGGATTTTCATCATTTATAGTTACATGTTTAGTTGTCATTGATTGGATTGGGTTGTTTTTTGGTGCAACCTTGATGTCAATGTCAATTTCTGTTTGTCTTCCAATATTAGCTAGATCAAAACCCAAATATTGGTCTACTGTTAGAGTAGTAGATTTTGTAACACTTGTTTGGAAAATATACCTTATTGTGTGTTTTTCTTTATCATATACTGGACTTGCTATTAGTCTGTTACCATCATACAAATCATTCCAAACTTGACCGATATCATCTTTTAAATATGGTCCAAGTTGAACATCAAAATACCAACCTTGAGGTATAGGATTTGTTGGAGATGCTTTGACATTCATTTCAAGATTTAGGTGGAAAAGTTTTCCGTCCCATGAATTTGATGGAACTTTTCTTGGCAACTGTCTAAGCATATTTGCCCTAAAATTTTCATTCCTATCTTTTTCCACTAGAGCTTTTATTGCAGAATCATTTTCTGCCATTAATTTTTCTTGACTTGCTAATGACAAATTATATTTTTCGCCAAGTTTTGTAAGAAGTTTTTGTATATCTTCTATTGAATTATTTTCATCTTCCAAAGCCTCTTTTAATTCTTTGTTGGCTTTTTCAAAATTTGCATTTTCTTCTTTTTGTTTTTCTTCTTGGGCTTTCTTTTCTTCTTCTGCCTTTTTCTTTTCTTCTTCTTTAGCTTTTTGTTCAGCTTGCTTTTTTTCTTCTTCGGCTTTTCTTTCTTCTTCTGCCTTTTCTTCTGCCTCTTTTTGTGCCTTTTCTTCTTCAGCTTGTTTTCTTTCTTCTTTATAGGCATTTAAGCTATTTAAATCATTTGTCAAAGAATTGGTGTCATAAAGATTTTTCTTATCTTCATTAATAAGGGCAAATATATCTCCCTCATTTTTTATATTCCAATTTCCTTGTTCATCCTTTTCAAACAAATTGTAATTAGGATCAGGGGATATATTTTTAATAAATTCTAAATTGAATACTAATTTATCTTGGTTAAGTAATTTTTGATTTCCATTTTCATTAAAATCAAAATCATCTAATATTTTAAAGTCTATGTATGAATAATTTTCTCCATAAAAATTATCTTTTTTGCCTTGTTCAAGATTTTTCATCTCATTTTTTGTAAGGATTTTATATCCTTGGTCTTCTTTGATGATTTCAAGATCAAGATCAAGACCTTGCAAGTTTAGCATATCTTTTATACGCCAATATTCCTTACTTGCATCTTCATTTGTTTGGAAAAATTTATCTTCATAAAGCTTGAGGTCATTTCTTTTTACAAGTCTAAAGCTTGAACTTGTAGAAGGAAGACCTACTGCAATAGAAAATTTGCTTTCATCCTTATCTATCTTTTTCTTATCATAAATTTTTTGGGAATCTGTGATAGACAAATAAGCATCTTCGTTCGTTTCAAGATTTTCAATGTTTTTTATAGTATTTGGTTCAAGCTCTTCAGCCTTCGACCTCGTAGCAAAAGCTGGTAGCATAACTTGCAATACCATAAAAAGTGCGATTGCAAATGATGTCAATTTTCTTAATAACTTTTTCATAAGAACTCCTCAAGGGCAATTTTATGTTTTTTTTTTTGAAAATTACCTAAATAATTATGACTTGTTATCCACAAGTCTAGTTTTTTAGCCATAAATAGCACATGATTTTTAAGCAGTAAAATTATTGCCACATTTTTTTCCTGTGCATTGCTAAAGTATCAGCCTACATTTTTTCTTAAATAAATTAGTATGTCTTTAGGATTTTGATTTAAGCATGGAAAAATTTCTTTGAAATCATCTTATTTCAAAAAATTAATTTAAATTTTAAATCGTCCTAAAATATTTATTTAGAATTTAGACAATTCTAAGTTTTCTTAATTATATCTAAAAAAAAATTTTTAGTCAACACATTTTTTACATATTTTTAAAAACTTAATATATATTTAAAAATATTTGAAAGCTCAATTTTCTACAAATATTTTTAAATTTTTTTGTTTATTTATTCTTATAAAATTATTAGCTTATCGTTGAAAATTTCTAATTTTTTATAAGTAGTGTAAAAATATTTCTTAAATATTTTTTCAACAGAAAATGAATGATAGTGAATTTATTTACGGAAAAAAATTTTCCAAATATAAAAAATTAATTTTAGGCACAAAAAAAACTTGGAAATTTCTTCCAAGTTTTTTGATTTTTCTTTATTTTTATTTCCTTATTGTTTTTATTATTTTTGATATTACGAATAAAATCAAAAGAAAATCTATTATCAAAAATCCTAGGTACAAATAATTTGTGATTTTTACATTTTTACTTATTGTGGTAGTTTGGATTTCATCTTGTGCTTGTTCTTCTTTTTCTTCTAGTCTTTTTGCGTTTATTAGAAGTCTTTTTGGCCTTGGCCATCTAAATGGATGGCAAGTTAGAAGGGTAATAATGTCTTCTCCTTCTACAACTTTTAATTTTTCCCAATCATAAGGTCCTATTACTTCTTTTGATGAAACTTCGTATGTTAGAGTTTTTTCTGCTCTTTTTATATAAATTTTATCGCCTTGTACTAAGTCATCTGCATACAAAAGCATGGTATCTCCCCACCATCCTCTGTGACCTGCAAGGACACTTCTTGTTGATTTGCCTCCGATTGGAATTGATGTTCCTGAAACTTGTCCAAGTCCCCAAGCTATATGCTCATAGCTTGCATCAAGATAGATTGGGATTTTTTTGTTTAATTTTGGTATTTCGATGTAGGCAAATATATCATCTTGATTATTTAAAATATTTACTGAGCCAAGATTTTTGCTTGTAAATGGATCAACCATAGATATATCGGATTTTTTTACTATTTCGTTATATTCTTTGGCTTTTTCTTCTATTTGGTCAAATTTTTCGTCTTCTTTTTGGGCTTTTATTATTTTTTCTATTTTGTATTTGTTTTCTATATTTGAATAGATTCTTTTTGAAAATGGAAAGGCAAGTGTTATCAGTCCAAAAAGTATTAATATATAGCCAAAGATTTTAATTTTCTTTTTCGCTGAGTTTTCTTTCAATGTCTATTACCTCCATTTTGATTTTCTTTAAATATCTTTTTTCTCTTAGATATACCATTATTGTAAATAATAGTATTGGCAAGAGTACTAAGAATAATTGGAAGAAATTTGGTTTTAGTCTTGGTGTGTTTGCTTTTCCGTCATCTATGGCTTGGGTATATGGAATCCTATATCCTCTTACCAAAAGCCTATGGGAATTTATCATGTAAGGTGTACAGGTTAAAAGGGTCGCATAATCTTTTTTTTCTGAAACTAAAATCGGTTCGAAGTTTGATGGTTCGACAACTTGGATTTTGTCGACTTTGTACGCCAAGGTTTCTTTTATATTATGGATATAAAATATATCGCCTTCTGTCATTTGATTTAAATTTCTAAATAAAAGTGCGTTTGGTAGTCCTCTGTGGGCTGTTATAACTGTGTGGGTTGATTCGCCTCCTATTGGAAGGGATGTTCCTTCCAAATGGCCTGCTCCTTTTTCCAAAACGTCATCGCTTGTTCCTGCATAGACTGGAAGATCGACTGCGATTTTTGGGATTTCTATATGTCCCAACATTTCGTGAACTTCTAGCATTTTTGCGTATTCTGCTTTGGCGTCTTTTACTTTTTCATCGTATGGGTCTACAAGTTTTGATGGATCAAGAGTTTGGTTGTAAACTCTTGCAAGCTCCATCCTTCTTTCTAATTCTTTTTTATCGATTTGTTCTTTTTCTTTATTAAAAATAACAATCTCATCATTGGCTTTTATTTCATAAAATTTTTGGCTTATAAAAGGATAGGAAAAAATCAAAAATCCTACTAGAAATATTAGTAAAAAGGGAAGATTTTTCTTTATATTAATCTTTCTTTTCATTATCTTCACCTATCTTGTCTAATTTTTCTTTGATTTGGTCAATTTTACTTGATGTTTTTTTATTTTCTTTCCTTAGTTTTCTAATTCTCCATAAAAGTATGATTATTATAATTAGGGCTATGAAGAATAAAATTCTAAATATCCAATTTGTTTTATTTTCTTTTATCAATTCTTCATCTACACTTTCTACGTATTCTACTCTGTGTCCTCTTACTAAAAGTCTGTGGGAATTTATCATAAAAGGTGTGCAGGTCAAAAGGGTTGCATAATCATGTCCTGGTGCTATCATTAAATCTTCAAAATTGCTTGGCTCTATGACTTTTATTTGGTCAACTTGGTAGGCTATAGTTTTTTCTATATTATGAATATAAAATTTATCTCCTACTTCAAGCTCATTTAAATTTGTAAACAAAGTTTTTTCTGGAAGACCTCTGTGAGCTGTAAGGACTGTGTGGGTATTATTTCCTCCGATTGGAAGGGATGTTCCTTCCAAATGACCTACTCCTTTTTGCAAAACATCTTCGCTTGTTCCTGCATAGATTGGCAAGTCTTGGTTTATTTTTGGAATTTCAATATGACCGATCATTTCCTCAACTTCGAGCATCCTAGCATATTCTTTTCTACCTTCTTTGTATCTTTTTTCAGTGAAAGGATCATTGGTAGGACCTCCTGACAAGGAGTCATTGTAGGCTTTGGCAAGTCCCATTCTTCTTTGGATTTCTTCTTTATCAAGTTTTGATTTTCCTTGATTAAAAACTTCAACTTGATTGTTCGATTCAATCCTATAATAAAATCTGGATATAATAGGATACAATAAAATTAATATTCCTATCAAAAATATTAATTTCCACACTATATTCGTTTTTTTTGATTTTTTCTTTTTATTTTCCATTTTATCACCATAAATTTTTTATAAATCTTTCTTACTAGATTTAATCTTACACCAAAAATACTTATTAATAAAGGCTTTTTTCTAGAAATTTGAAAATCTATAAAATTTTTATGGACATTTTCTCAATTTTGATTATCTATATATGAAAGGAGCGATAATATGAAGCTAAGAATTAAATTCGATGTAAACGAAGGACAAGAAGTAAAGAAAGTTTCTAGAACATTTTCAAATCTAGATGATGCTCTAACTAATGACGAGCTTAAAAATTTTGCCAATGCTTATATAAAGCTAAGCGAAACAGATTCATATAGTTTTGAAAAAATCACTGAAGAAGTTATTTAATTAAAAGAAAGGAAATAATATGCAAACAAAAAAACTAAAACTATCTTTCAAAGATGCCTTGGGCAAAACAAAAATGGTAAGTATAGACCATCCAAAGGCAAATTTGAATAACGAAATTGTAAAAGCACAAATGGGAGAGATGATAAATTCAAAAGTTCTCCAAACAAAAGAAGGTAAAATCACAACTATGAACAAAGCCTATATGGAAAATATTTCAAGAGATGATTTTACACTAGCATAAGATAAAAGACGGGTTTTCCCGTCTTTTCTTTTGCTCTTTTTTATAATAATTTTTATATTAAATTCCTTTTACTTTAATTTTTCTATCGCCAAATCTCTTTTAGGCGAATTTTTTTTATTTTTTTGTATTTTATCTGATTAAACTTTTTCCAAAATTTTTACTAGAATTATGGTGTCGACAAATACAGGCGATCGCAGTTAGGAAAATTTAATGAAAATATGTATAGAAAATTTGGATGCGATTATTGAAAAATACCAACCTCTTTTGCTTTCTATGGCAAATAGATTTGATATTTTTGACAAAAATGAGGCTTATATTATGGCAAGGGACATGGTCTTTGAAATTGTAGAAGACTTTGATGCTAAGAAAGGGTCTTTTGGTGGATATTTGAAATATAGGCTATATTTTTATTTTTTGAATGAGTGTAAGAGGGAAAAAATTTATTCTTTAAATTCTAAGGATATGCAAGGTGTGGAAATTATAGAAAAAATAGATGATGATATTTCGATTGAGGATGATTTTGTAAGAAAAATCGAAATAAAGGAATTGGAAAATGCTCTTAAATCCTTAAAAAAGCAAGAGAGAGAAATTTTGTATTTAAAATATGATAAGAATTTTTCTCACAAGGAAATTGCAAGGCTTTTGAATCTTTCTCCTAAATCTATTACTAATTATCACTACCTTATTATTAAAAAGCTTAGAAAATATTTTGAGAAAGAGGATTTGGTTTAGTCTATTATTGACTAAATTATTAATTTATTGTACACTTAATGTCTAGAGAAGTCTTTCTTCTTTAAAGAAAGGAGGATTTATGGACAAAGTTGTTGCAATTCTTCCAACTATAATCAAGGGAGTTGGGATTGGATGTGAAGTTTATACCAACAAAAAAGTTTTTGTTGATAGGAGATCTTGCGAAGTTTTTTTGAAACACATGGCTTGTGAGAGATCTATTTCTGTTAAACTTATGCACAAAAATATCAGGAAAATTTTAAAGGTTTCTAGGAATTTGCCTTATTGCATCGATGCTTTTAATGTGTTTTTTCCTTTTAAGATTAACCAAACCGAAAATGACGATTTTAGGCGTGGTTTTGTGAATTGTTATTATGTAATGGATATTAAAAACTCAACTATAATTCTTAAAAATGGAATGACTATTTCAAGTCTAAATAGGGACAGGGCGCTTAAAAATAATTTCAACAACGCAAGCAAGATTATGTATATGAAATTTGCAAGAGATATGGCGAAGATGAGAAGATCTATGGATTTTATTGATGAAATTGCTTTGTGATTTTCTTATTATGGAATTTGAAAATCTGAGTTAAAAAAGGCTGTTGTAAAAATGAATAAGTCATTTTTGCAACAGCCTCTTATTTTTTTATTCTCCCATTGCCTCTTTGTCTACAAATAGGTAGCAGTTTGGATGAAGTGATAAGAAGGATGCAGGGAAAGATGGAGAAATTTCTTTGCCTTCTATTAATTTTTTTACTACATCTTTTTTATTTTTACCGCTTGCTACAACTATTAGGGTTTTGGCATTAAAAGCATCTGCCATTCCCATTGAAATGGCGTATTTTGGAACATCATCTTTTGATTCGAAAAATCTTGAGTTTGCTTCGATGGTTGCATCTGCTAATTTTACTATTGATGTTCTTTTATTTAAAAATTCTCCTGGTTCGTTGAAAGCTAGGTGGCCATTTGGTCCAAGGCCTAGAACTTGCAAATCTCTTGTTCCAAAATCGTCTAATAATTTATTGTATTCTTCTGCGTATTTTTCATCGTTTGTGTCTGCTTTTGGTAGGTGGGTATTTTCTTTTTTGATATTTACGTGGTTAAATAAATTTTCATTCATAAAATATTGGTAAGATTGTTCATTTTCCGGACTAATTCCTACGTATTCGTCTAAATTTATTGTTTTTGCCCAATGAAAAGAAATTTCTCCTTCTTTTTGAGCTTTTATTAGGTTTTTATATAATCCGATTGGGGATGAGCCTGTTGCAAGTCCCAATTTTGATTGAGGTTTTTCTTGCAAAATGCTTATAAAAAGATCGGCTGCTTTTTGTGATAATTCTTCGTATGATTCTGAAACTATTACTTTCATTTTTTCTCCTTTTTATTTTTTATGCTATATTTTTTGCTCTTAGGCATTGGGTAAAATTTATTTTGCCTAAGCTTTGATATTAGTATTTTACTGGACTTTTAGATTTTTAAAAGATTTTTCCTTGTTCTAATTTTTAAATGAATGGACTGGAGCTGGGATTCTTCCTCCCCTATTTACAAATTTTTCTGCACTTGAATTATTTACTTCCATAATTGGAGCATAACCCAAAAGTCCTCCAAATTCTGCAAATTCTCCTTTTTTCTTGCCATAAACTGGTATAACTCTTACGGCTGTTGTTTTTTGATTTATAACTCCTATGGCTGCCTCATCCAAAATCATAGCAGAAATTGTTGATGCTGGTGTATCGCCGGCAATTGCAATCATATCAAGACCAACTGAGCAAACTGAAGTCATGGCTTCAAGTTTGTCGAAAGTCAAATGTCCAGCTTGGGCAGCTTTTATCATTCCCTCATCTTCGCTTACTGGAATAAATGCTCCAGAAAGTCCGCCAACTGATGATGATGCCATAAGTCCTCCCTTTTTGACTGCATCATTTAACATGGCAAGGGCAGCTGTTGTTCCGTGTCCTCCAACATTTTCAATTCCAATTTCTTCTAAAATTCTTCCAACGCTATCGCCAATTGCTGGAGTTGGGGCAAGTGATAAATCCAAAATTCCAAATTCTTTGCCAAGTCTTTTGGCAACATCACGACCTATCAAATCTCCCATTCTTGTGATTTTGAAAGCTGTTTTTTTGATTGTTTCGTAAACTTCATTAATTGGTTTTCCCCTATCTTTTTCAAGGGCAGATTTTACAACGCCAGGACCTGAAACTCCTACGTTTATAACTGTATCGCCTTCGCCTACTCCAAGAAAAGAGCCAGCCATAAAAGGATTGTCTTCGACCGCATTTGCAAAGGCAACAAATTTTGCACAACCAAGTGAATCTTGGTCCTTAGTTAATTTTGCCAATTCTTTGATTTTTTCTCCCAAAAGTTTTACCGCATCAAGATTAATTCCAGATCTTGTTGAACCAACATTTACAGATGAGCAAACATAATCTGTAGTAGAAAGGGCATTAGGAATTGAATTTATTAAAATTTCGTCAGATTTTGTCATAGATTTGTGAACAAGGGCAGAAAATCCCCCAATAAAATCAACGCCAACTTCCTTAGCAACCTTGTCCAAAACTTCTGCATAAGGCGTATAATCATCAATTTTTGAGCTTGCCGCAACAAGAGAAATTGGTGTTACGGAAATCCTATTATTAATTATAGGCACCCCATAAATTTCTTGGACAAGTTTTGTGGTTTTGATGAAATTTTCAGTTTCTTTCATCATCTTGTCATAAATTTTTTGACAAGATTTTTTGTAATCACTATCTGCACAATCAAGAAGAGATATGCCCATGGTTATTGTTCTAATATCAAGGTGTTCTTGATCGAGCATTTTTATAGTTTCAATAATTTGCTTTGTATCCATATTAAATCCTTGCCATCTTATCAAAAAGGTCTTCGTTTTGAAGTCTTAGTTCAAGACCAATTTCTTCGCCCAATTTTGTCAAATCATCCTTTATTTTTTCAAAAGATTCATTGGCATTAGTCAAATCAACATTAATGATTCCCACAAAATTTTTCTCCATTATAGTTTGGTTAAAATCTAAAATATTCATATTATATTTATAAAGTAATTCGCTTACCCTATACACTATCCCAGGTTTGTCGTTTCCAATTATGGTTAAAATTGCTTTCATAAAAATCTCCTTTTATTTTCTTACAAATATTTTAGCACATTAGCGAAAATATTGAAATTTATTTATAATTTTTGAAAATAATTTCAAAAAAATAAGGACTAAAAATAAAGTATAAGAAATTTTAATTTGCACTTTTAAATTTTTAAAAATTTATCTAAACAAAATTTAAAATAAGATAATTTTGGACAAAAAAAATCCTGCTTTATGCAGGACTTTTTTTGAAAGATTCTAATTTTTGTTTTTTTATATTTTCGTGTTTGATTTTTACTTATTAATAGTTAAAGTTTGCAACTTCAAAGAAGTCTTGTGGATGTTTACAAGCTGGACAAAGTTTTGGAGCTTTTTTGCCTTCGTAGATATATCCACAGTTTAAACATTTCCATTTAACTGTTTCTTCTTTTTCAAATACTTTTCCATTTTCTATATTATCATGTAATTTTTGGTATCTATCTCTGTGAGCTGCTTCAACTTTTGCGATTTGTTCCCAGCTTCTTGCGATTTCTTCAAATCCTTCTTCTCTTGCAACTTCTGCAAATTTTGGATACATATCTTCAGCTTCTTCATTTTCTCCGCCGATTGCACCTTCAAGATTTGTTAATGTATCATGATATACAACTGGGAATGCTGTATATTCTGGATTTAATTCGATTGCGTCTAATTTAAATTCTTCTTTCAAATATTTATAGAATACTTTAGCGTGTTCTTGTTCGTTTCTTGCTGTTTCTTCAAAAATTTCTTTGATTTGAACATATCCTTCTTTTTTAGCAATTTTAGCTGCGATTGTGTATCTCATTGTTGCTTGAGATTCACCTGCAAATGATGTAATTAAATTGCTAGCTGTTTTTGTTCCTTTTAATTCTGGCATATATGTACTTCCTTTCTACGTATTTTTTTACCGTTTCGTCTTTACAATTATAGTATATCTTTTTATTTAAATTTGTCAAGAATGATTCTAAAGTTTTAATCATTCTAAATAGTGATTTTTATTATCATTATCAATTTAGAAATGTTTTCTCCTATTTTTTAGATTTTATTTGTTTAATTTTTCAAGTATTTTTGTAATAGATTCATGAAATTTATTGAGTAAGTAAACAATTAGAGATAAGTTTTAGTTTTTTAATTTTCTTTTAAAATTTTACTTGTTTACTTATCTAAATTTCTAAAATAAATTTCCCATATTATTCCTTTTTGGGTATAATTTATCCAAAGGAGGATTTGTAATGAAAATTGATTTTAATAATGTCGACTTATCAAATCTCAATTCTTATAAGGAAAAAAGTCTTGATGCTTTTTCTTCTTTAATGAACAAAGACGGAGAAGGAAATGACTTTTTGGGTTGGATTGATAGGCCAAATAACCTAGATATGGAAGAATATGAAAGAATTAAAAAAGCTAGCAAAAAAATCCAAAATAATTCTGATTGTTTGGTAACTATTGGAATAGGCGGATCTTATCTTGGCACTAAGGCTGTTGACTATGCTATGAAAGGATATTTTCCTAAAAATGATAAGACTGAATTGATTTATGCAGGTCATCAAATTTCTGGGGAATATTTGCATGAACTTCTTGATTATCTAAAGGAAAAAGAATTTTCTATTAATGTAATTTCAAAATCAGGTACTACTACTGAACCTGCTATTGCCTTTAGATTTGTTAAGGAGCTTTTGGAAGAAAAATATGGAAAAGAAGAGGCTAGGGAAAGGATATTTGTTACAACTGATAGGCAAAAAGGTGCTTTGAAGGATTTGGCTAACAAGGAAGGCTATGAAACTTTTGTAGTTCCTGATGATATTGGTGGAAGATTTTCTGTAATTTCTGCGGTTGGTCTTTTGCCTTTGTGTGTTGCCGGAATTGACATTGATAAATTTGTCGCTGGATTTAAAAAAGGGATTGAAAATTATACTGTAGATTCTTTTGAAGAAAATAAGGCTATCCAATATGCGGCTATTAGAAATATGTTAAATGAAGATGGCAAAGACCTTGAAGTTTTGGTAAATTATGAGCCAAAATTAAAATATGTTTCTGAATGGTGGAAGCAATTATTTGCTGAAAGTGAAGGAAAAGATGGAAAGGGAATTTTCCCTGTTTCTGTAAATAATACAACCGACCTTCACTCTGTAGGTCAAATGATTCAAGAAGGCAAGAGAAATTTATTTGAAACTGTTTTGAAAGTTGAAAGTGCCAATAAGGACCTTACTATTATGGAAGATGAAGAAAATCTTGATGATCTAAATTATCTTGCTGGCAAAAAAATGTCTTTTGTAAATGAAAAAGCAATGGAAGGGACAATAATTGCCCACGTTAAGGGAAATGTTCCAAATATTTTATTGACAATTGATGATGTTTCAGCTGAAAGTTTGGGAGAATTATTTTATTTCTTTGAAATAGTTGTTGGAGTAAGTGGATATATGCTAGGAGTAAATCCATTTAATCAACCAGGAGTTGAAGAATATAAATCTCAAATGTTCAAATTATTAGGAAAACCAGGATATTAAAAAATTTAAAAATTTTATAATGTGTTTTACAAAAAAAGCTGTAGTAATCTACAGCTTTTTATATTATTATTTATCAGAATATTTCAATGCCCCACCCAAAATTCCATTTACAAAATCTCTAGATTCGTATATTTTGTAGTAGGTAAATTTTTTTTCTAGAAGTAGTTTTGCCCTTATCGTTAATTTATCTTGATTGTCATTGGACAATTTTTTTATATATGTTGCATGAACATTTGTGTCTTTGTTTTTTAAATTATCATATACATCGACATAGGAAATATTTGTTACATCAACCTCAACTTCCAATCCATCTTTTGTCCTTTTTTTGCCCTTTACATCGACTTTTAAATTGGCAAAGTTTGCCTTCAAAAATTCTTCTTGTTCTTTCTTATCAGATGAATAAGATTTTTTCAAAATGTCCTCTACATTGGTAATCTTATCAAAATATTTTTCTTGTTTTTCATAATCCAAATTCTTGATTGAGGCAACAGCCTTATTTATAGTCCTTTGTGGTGTATTTATAAATTTTTGGTATAAAAACAATGGTATCATTAAAATTATAAAAACAAGTAAGAGCTTTATTAAGCTATCTCTTTGTTTTCTTTTTCTTCTATTTCGCCTCTTATCTTGGATTTTTTTATTATTGTATTTATTTGTGTTTTGTCTGTTTGGCTGGCTTTTTTCCAAAAAAGCCTCACTTCTTTTTTTCCTTGTCATAATTTCCCCTAAATAATTTTCTTTTAAGCTGATATTATTATATAATCATAGTGGTGATACTATGAAAAAACAAAAAATAATAATAGCAGATCTTATAGCAATTATTTTTACCTTAATTACAATATACTTACCCTTATTTACAAATAAAATAACCTTTACACAAATATATTTTTTGTATATTTGCGCATATTTTTCAGTAATCTTTTCAAATCAAAAGGATAAAAAAGTTTTTTATTTTTTTATTCCGCTTTTGACACTAAGCCTTATACTTATTTTATTAGATAAAGTAGATATTTACAACATAAATGTAGTAAGAAAAAATTTTTTGACTATAATTAATAAAAATTACAAAATTTTACTAGGAATTTTTCTCTTATATATCATAGAAAGATGCTCAACCAAAATATTTGGCTCTTATTTTTCCATGGCAGTTGGAATAATAAGTCTAATTTTATTTTTGCTTATATATAACACAAAATATTTACAAACTATCGAAAAATATCAAAAATACTTATTTTATATTTTTATTTATTTCTCCTTTGCAAGAATTCTTCCAGCAAAAGAAGTAAATAAGTACCTTTATATAATAACCCTATTGATATTTTTTATAGAAATCCTTGCCATAGACAAATATAAAATTTTTATAGGCTTTCACATTTCAGTAGTTTTGATAATTTATTTAATACTAAAAACAAATATTTACGAAGTGAATTTTGAAAAATATTTTTTGAGCGGACTACTCTACCTATTCCCCTTTACAAAAATAATCCTAAATTCCTTCCTAAATCTGACAAGTCCACTCCTACAAATAGCAACAGGACTTGTGGTATTTTTCCTATCTCTTATTTTTTATCAAATAAGATTAGGTTTTTTAGATTATATATTTTTGGGAATCCATAAAAACAAAAAATAAGGGCATTCGCCCTTATTTTATATTTATTTTTTCAATTTTTTCCTTATAATCACGTCTTAAAAAATATGCACAATAAAGTCCTGCTAAAAATTCTGCTATTATAAATGAATACCAGATTTTATTAATATCTCCAGTTTTTTCTCCAATAAGATACATCAATGGCAATAAAATTATAAATTGTCTTAAAAATGGCTCAAAAAGTGCTATGCCTGCACTTGATAGGGATTGGAAAATTGATGCACATACTATGGAAAATCCTACTGGCAAATATGAAATCGCAACAATTCTAATCATTGGTATTCCTATTTCTTTCATTCTATCTGTGGCTGAAAATAAATTTAAAATCGCCTCTGGAAATACCATAAATATTATCATACCAAAAATTATCATAAGGGTTGCCCACGTGATTGATAATTCTATTGATTTTTTTATTCTCTCTTTGTTTCCCGCCCCAAAATTGTAAGAAATTATTGGAACTATAGCGTTTGATATTCCCAAAACCGGCATAAATTCAAAACTTTGTAGTTTAAACAATACTCCATAAACAGCTATGGCTGATTGACCAAAGCCTGCAAGAATTGTATTTATAAAAAATGTTGCAAAAGATGTGATTGCATTCATCAAAGCTGCCGGAAGCCCTATTGAAAAAATTTCTTTAAAAATTAAATGGGACATTGAAAAGCCTTTGAAAGTCAATTTTACTTCCTTATTTTTTACTAAATTTAATAAAAGTCCTATCAAAGCTCCCAAAATTTGTCCAGTAACTGTTGCAATGGCAGCACCTTTTACTTCAAGTCTTGGAAATCCAAAAAGTCCAAAGATAAAAATGGGATCTAAAATTATATTTATAACCGCCCCAATAACTTGGGTAACCATGGTATAAACTGTAAGTCCTGTTGATTGGAGAAGTTTTTCAAAAAATATTTGGAAAAATACCCCCAAGGATAATGAGCAAACTATATGAAGATAATCTATACCATAAGAAATAATTTTAGGATCATTTGTTTGCATTTTTATAAAAGGTTCAACAAAAAATATTGCAATAAAAACAAAAATCAAAGACATAAGTGCTGACAAAATTATTCCGTGAACCGCAACGCTACTTGCCTTTTTTTCATTTTTCATTCCCAAATACCTAGACAAAAGTGCCGAAACACCAATGGATAAGCCAACACTAAAGGCTATAATTATATTTTGAATTGGAAAAGAAATTGTTACAGCCGTAAGAGCTTTTTCTGATAATCTAGCTACAAAAATTGAATCGACAATATTATAAATCGCTTGAACAAGCATGGAAATTATAATTGGAAGACTCATTTCAAACAACAATTTTCCCTCAGGCATTTTCCCAAGTTTTTCTGATTTTACTTCTGCCATCAAAACTCCTTTCTTTAAACAAAAAATACAGAAAAAATAACGGCAAAAGCCGCTATTTATTATTCATTTTCGATTTGCTTTTCTCTTCCTATTATACTTTTTTCTACTGTTTTTCTTCTTTTTCTAGAATCATCTTGATCATTTATTAATGGATTTTGAGAAAAACTTAATCTTTCGTTAAAATCGTCAAGCAAGTCTTTATTAATATTTTCTATTATAAAGCTATCTGACAAGGCTTTTAGCATAAATTTTTTGTCTGGTCTTTTTTCATAGGATTCGCCAAACACCTTATCTTTTATAGCAAGCTCTATTAAATTTACACCTGAAAGGTTTGTGTAATAGAAAGTTCTACCTTGTCTGACATTCATTTCCAAACAATAAATTTTTCCTGTTTTAGAATCTTTTTTGAAGTCAAAGTTAAATAAACCATAATAATCTATTTTTTCAACTATTTTTTTTGCAATTTCATAAAATTCTTCATCTTGATAGTCGATTTGAACAAGATGATTGCCAACCCACATATCTCTATGATCTGATAATAAATTTCTAGCTAAGGTCATTGAAACTTTTCCATCATTAGCCCTATATCCATTGAGGGAATATTCGCTTCCATCTACTCCATTTATATATTCTTGAACTATCATATTATGATCGTAGCCTTTTTCAAATATTTCCTTTAGAATATCTATTGCCTCTTGTTTTGATTTTATTTTATAACCCTTTTTCTTATTTTTAAGGTCTAAATCCAAAAATTGTGAATAATCATCAGCTTTTAAAAAAAGCTCGCCATCAAGGTCCAACTGATCCAAATTATCCTTATTTATTAGTTGAGTTTTTGGATAAATGATATTGTTTTTATCTAATAACTTATAAAAATTTGATTTTTCTATAAGTTTTTCTCCCATTTCTTTGTTAGGATAAGGAATTTCAAAATCAAATTCTAATCTGTCTATGTTTTTTAAAAGCATTGACATATATTCTTCAGTTGGTACAAAAAAAACTAATTTTTCATCCTTGTGTTTCTTACCTATCTTATTTAAATGTTTTACAAAAACATCATCATCTGTTGAAAAATTATTTTTTGTATTAATATCAGCAATCTTTGAATCGACAAAAGGTACTAATACTGCACTACCAGCTACAATAGCTTTTTTTGAAAAAGCCTCATAGAAACTTCTTGCTACGGAGTAAGAATTGGAATCTGTTCCCAAGATTAAAGCATTAAATTTTTCCATTATTAATAAAAAACCTCCTAAATCATAAAGTTTTAAAATATTTTATTCAATATACAAAGAAAATAAGGGAAATAATCATCATTAGACTTAAATCCAATGATTAAATTATAACCCTAATCTTCTAAAATATCTATTTAAAATATTGACTCTAAAGATTTGTTATCTCTTTCTTCATCTAATTTTTCAATAAATTCTTCGAAAGATACGTCTTTTGTTTCTTCTCCGTCTCTATTTCTTACTGTTAATTTTCCAGATTTTTCTTCATTTTCGCCTACTACTAGCATGTAGTTTGTTCTCATAAGTTGAGCTTGTCTGATTTTATATCCTACTCCCTCACTTCTGTGGTCAACTTCTACTCTGTAGCCTGCTTTTTTGATTTTTTTAGCCAAATCGTCTGCGAAATCTGCAAATTTATCTGATACTGGAATTATTTCAACTTGTTTTGGATTTATCCAAAGTGGAAATCTTCCTGCAAATTGTTCTGTAACTGAACCAATAAATCTTTCAATTGATCCAAGAAGGGCCCTGTGAAGCATTACTGGTCTTTTCTTTTCGCCGTTTTCGTCTATATATGTTAGGTCAAAGTTTTGTGGTAATTGGAAATCTAGTTGGATTGTTCCACATTGCCATGTTCTTTTTGCTGCATCTTCCAAGTGGAAGTCAATTTTTGGTCCATAAAATGCTCCGTCTTTTGGATTTATTGTATAATCAATTCCTCTTTCAATCAAAGCATCTTCTAGGGCTTTTTCTGCAAAATCCCATTCTTCAATTTTTCCCATAAAATCATCTGGTCTTGTTGATAATTCTATTTTATATTTAAAGCCAAATGTTGAATATAAAAGATCAGCAAGGTCTATCATTTTAAATACTTCATCTTTTACTTGACTTGGCAAACAATAAACGTGGGCATCATCTTGAGTAAATGTTCTTACTCTGAAAAGTCCGTGAAGGGCTCCTGATAATTCGTGTCTGTGAACTTGGCCGTATTCTGCAAGTCTAATTGGAAGATCTCTGTATGAATGTGGTTCTTCTCCGTAAACTAAAACTGATCCAGGACAGTTCATTGGTTTTACTGCATAATTTTCTCCGTCAATTTTTGTAAAATACATATTTTCCTTGTAATGATCCCAGTGACCTGATCTATGCCACAATTCTTCATTCATTATAAGTGGAGTTTGAATTTCGCCGTAACCATTTTCAGCCAAAACATCTGTCCACCAATTTAAAAGCTCATGTCTTAAAATCATTCCGTTTTCTTTAAAGAATGGGAATCCTGGAGCTTCATCATGGAAAGAAAATAAATTCATTTCCTTACCAATTTTTCTGTGGTCACGTCTTTTAGCTTCTTCTTGAAGTTCAATATATTCATCTAATTGTTTTTTCTTTTCAAAGCTTATACCATAAATTCTTTGAAGCATTTTTCTATCAGAGTCGCCTCTCCAATAAGCACCAGCTATAGAATTTAATTTGATTGCCTTGATTGATTTTGTTGAAAGAAGATGAGGTCCCTTGCAAAGGTCAACAAATACATTATCGCTCATTTCATAAAGAGTAATAATTTCATCTTCTGGAAGATCTTCAATTAATTCAACCTTGTATTCTTGATTTTCTTTTTTAAAATATTCCAAAGCTTCATTTCTTGAAATTTCTTTTCTTACCATTTTCAAATCTTTTTTGGCAATTTCTTTCATTTTTTCTTCGATTTTTGGAAGATCTTCTGGAACAAATCTGTGTTCAAGATCTATATCATAATAAAATCCGCTTTCAATTGCAGGTCCAATCGCAAATTTTGCATCAGGCCAAATCTCTTTAATAGCAGCAGCCATCAAATGACTTGTTGTATGCCAAAAAATTTCTTTTCCTTCTTTGTCTTCAAATTTTATAACCTTAAAATCAGAGTCTTCATTAATAGGTTCAGCATAGCCCATAACTTTTCCATTAACTACAGCGCCCAAAGCTGATCTGAATAATCCTTCAGAAATATCTTTTGTAACATCTCCAACACTTACACCTTTTTCATATTCTTTTACACTTTCATCAGGTAATTTAATTTTTATCATTTTCTCACTCCTTAAAAATTTTTATCCACACTTTCTTAAATTTCAGAAAGATTTAGTAACAAATTTCAAATAAAGCACAACCATTAAATAAATTTATAAGATAGAATTTAAAATTTTAAAATAAAAAAGACACACCATCCCAAAGGACGATGTGTCGTGGTTCCACCTTAATTTATACTCATTAATGTTTTAAGGCAGGTCATGCCTTTCGTATTAGCGAAAATATCAGGGGTGGTCTTGGGGATAATCTTAATCAAAAGCTCTCAGCAAACACTTTTTCTCTGTAAAAAAAGTAAAATCCTTACTCTTCCCATCATCTATCTATTTTTTCTTATAAATCTATGTTACTAGCAAAATATTTTTTTGCAAATTTATTTTTAAATTCTTTTAAAAATGTTTTCAGATTTTTTCAATAAAAGCAAAATGATTTTTACTTGCCTATGAATTTTTATTTAAAAATCTAGAGAAAATTGTTAAAATTTTCTAATATGTGATATAATACTTATAAGAAATAAGAAAGGAATTATTATGGATTTTACACCTTCTCCAATTAAAAGAAAATTTATAAAAGATGAAGCCTATGACCTTATTTCAAAAAAAATCATTTCTGGCGAATTAAAACCTAAATCAAAAATTCGTATAAATGAATTGTCTGAGGCCCTTGGGATTTCTAGAACTCCTGTTAGAGAGGCTATTTTAAGGCTTGAAGATGAGGGGCTTATTTTGTCAAAGGCAAACAGGTGGACAATGGTTGCTCCTATCGATGTTGATGAAACTTTAAATATTTATCCTATAATTTCTAGTTTGGAAAAACTTGCTTTGGAGCTTGGATTTGAAAATATTAATGATGAAATGATAGAAAATCTTGAATATATTAATGAAAATATTAAAAAAGTTCAAGACAAAAAAAATCATATAAAAATTTTAGAATTAGACCAAGCTTTTCACAAAGAAATTATTGATCTTGCACAAAACAAAGAAATTGAATCTTTGCTTGATGGTTTAAAAAGAAAAGTTTCTAGGGTGGATATTTATTTTTTTGAAGATGATAGCCACAAGATGTCAAGTTTTGATGAGCACGCAGAAATTATAAAATTTTTGAAAAAAAGAGATTTGGATAAGGCTTTAAAGGCTGTTGAAAAAAACTGGGCAACTACTATGTCAAGTCTTGAAGATATTGATTTTTCAAATTATGAAGATGAGGAGCTATTCTAAATTATTTTTTTCATTTTAATTAATTGATATAATTTAATTTTTATTGGATTTATGTTTTAAAATAATATTGAATTTTTAATTTTACATATTGCCTTTTCTTATTTTTGTTTTAATTTTTGTAAAATGGCTATAAATAGGATAGGAGGCTTGTATGAAAATTAATGGCGACAATTTAGTTTCTATATCCACTGCTAACAAAAATTTTTCAAAAATTGCAAGGCTTGCTGACAAAAAAGGTTCTGCTGTAATTTTGAAAAATAACAAGATTAAATATATTGTCCTTCCTTACAAGGAAGTTAAAAAAGAGGAAATTTTTCCTGATGAAAATATTGAGGATCTTGCTCAAAGACTAATTGAAAAAATCAAGGACGAATACAATATTCAATTAAAACTTGATATTGAAAATAATTAAAAAAATTAGAATTTTCTTAAATTTTTAGGAAAATTCTTTTTTTATAATGATAAAAGGAGTTTTTATGTTAAAATTTATGAAAAAAATCCCGGGAGGGCTTTTGCTTATTCCTATGTTGATTTCTGCGATTTTTTATACTTTTTTCCCAAATTTTTTTAATGTTGGTACAGTTTCTGGGACTTTTTTTACAAAAAAGGGGATAAATTATATTCTCGGTTTGATTTGTTTTTTGTCGGCAACTTCTCTTGATTTGAAAAATTTGAAAAACATCATTAGAAAACAAGGCTCTATCCTTTTATTAAAATTCATTATTTCTTTGATTTTTGGAATTTTATTTGTTAAATTTTTTGGACTTGATGGAATTTTTGGAATTTCTGCTCTTGCTTTTATCACTTGTATTTGTTCTTTAAATCCTGCTTTATATCTTGCTCTTTCTTATGATTATGGGGATAAGGATGATATTGCAGCTTTTTCTCTTGCAGAAATTTTGTGTATGCCTGCTTTTCCTATTTTAATTTTTTCAATTTCAAAAAGTTCTGTAATTGATTGGACTCCTCTTATTTCGATTTTAATTCCTTTGATTTTTGGTATAATTATTGGAAATTTCGACAGAGAAATGGCTGAATTTTTTTATCCTGCTATTAATATTTTGACTCCTTTTATGGGTTGGTCTTTTGGTTCTGGTATAAATTTAATTAGCGCTTTCAAGGCTAGTTTTCAAGGGATTTTTATAAGTATTTTATTTTACATTTTTACTTTGCCTATATTATTTTTCTATGAAAGAAAAATTTTAAGGGAAAATGGCATAACAAGTATAGGAATTTCATCTATTGCTGGTCTTTCAACTTCTGTTCCAGAAATTTTGGCTAATAGTGACCAAAGTCTTGCAGCTATTTCTCAAACTGCAACGGCTCAAATCGCTCTTGGTGTTTTACTTACAAGTTTTTTTACTCCTTTTATTATGGGTAAATTTGCAAATAAACTTAAGCGTGAGAATGAAAATTAAAGATAATTTCTATTTAAATTTTTAAGTGATATAATTATATAGAAAAATAAAATAGGTAGAGTAGGGTTAAGGCGTTAAGTGCTAGAAAATGGGATGTTGTTTCTAGACGAAAGATTTTAACCTGCATCCGCTACATCATTTCCTATGATGGCAGACTACCAAATAGGAGGAAAAATGAAAAATTTAAAGAACATCAGAACCTTGATTTTGCTATCATTTTTTATAGCATTATCAATTGTAGTTTCAAGATTTTTTTCTATAACTACAGTAAGTCAAAAAGTTGGACTAGGTTTTATTGTAACGTCAGCTATGTGCTCGATTTTTAATCCATCACTTGCTGTTTTTGCATCAATAATTATTGATATAATTTCGAATTTAATTTTCCCAACAGCTGGAGGATTTTATTTGCCCTTTGTTACAACAAAAATTGCCACAGCCCTAATCTATACTTTCTTTTTTTATAGAAAAGAAATCACAAGAAAAAATATCGTATTTGCTACGATTTTAAACTCTCTTATAACCAGTTTATTTTTAAATACCCTTTGGACTAGCCAACTTACTGGCAATCCATTTATGGCACAATTTGCAATGAGAGTTCCGACGATGGCAATAAATTTCGTATTTCACACCATAGTTTTGTTAATAATTTTGCCAAAACTTGCAAAAATTTTACGAATAGAGATAAAAAAATTGGGAGCACAACCAGAAAATGCTCCTTACTAGGAGAAATTTATGAAATTATTTAAAATAATAAGTTTGATATTGGCAATTGCCTTTATATTTTTTGGATTCAATATTTATTTTAAGAAAAAATATAATTTTATAAATAACTTTAAAAAAGATTATAAAAACGGATTAAAAGATGAAAATTATGCAAAAAAAGTAGGATTGATTGAATTAATATTAGGAATAAGTTTTTTTATATTATTCCTAAGTTTATAGAAATTTACACAAAATATTAAAGCAAAAAAGACAGGAAGTGCAATTCCTGTCTTTTTTAATGCATTTGAAATACTATTCCATTTTCATTATACAAGTCAAAATTAGAAAATCCATTTTGAAATTTCCTATTTTTTAAATAATTCTTGTGATAAAATATAAATGATGTTTTGCTAACATCTCCATAATTTAAAAAGGAGGTGAGTATTATGCATCTTAAAAATATATTAGTTTCAATTATTCTTAGCGTTATAGCAAATTTTATCTATGATTTTATTTGCAAATGGCTTGACGATAAGAATTAAGCAAAACATTAAGCCACAAAAAAAGACAGGAGTGCGATTCCTGTCTTTTTTAATGCATCTTATACATTAGTTTCTTTACACTTTCATTATACAAGCTAAGAATTTAAAATCAATTATTTTTTTTAATTTCCTATTATTTTTGAATTATATCCAAAGTTTCAGCGTCAAGTTCTACATCATCTCCGCCAACAACGTCGATTTCGTAAACTGTTTTTCCTTCATCATTTACATCTAATTCATAGGATTTTACAAATCCCTTGTTGTTTTCAAGTGCTTTTTTAATAGCTTCTTTTGCATCTTTAATTTTTGTAAGATCGATAGCTTTTTTATCACTAGAATCATCTTCTTTGTCTTGTTCTTTTGACAAAATTTCTCCGCTATCAGCATCTATTTTTGCTTCATATTCATCATTTCCATTAAATCCTTTGATATCATAAGCATATTTTCCATTATCTTCATCAAATTCAAGTGATGAAACTTCTATCTCATCTGCCTTAAATTCTTCTTTAAATTTTTTAACAGCATCATCAAGTGAGATTTTAAATTCTTTATCTTCAATTCCTGTTGTCATCTCATCTTTTTTGTCTTCAGCCTTGTCTTTAACTGAATTTACTTCTTCTGAAACTGCTGCTTTTGTATTGCTTACAGCATCTTTTGCATCTTCCTTTGCATTTTTTGCATTTTCTCCAGAACAAGCTGAAAGTAAAAGAGCAAGGGCAAGAGCAGATGCTCCATATTTTAAATTTTTATTAAATTTCATTTTTTTCCTCCATATTTTAAAATTTATACAGTCTTAATATACTGCTTTTAAAAAATTAAACAAGTTTTGATATTTTTTTAATAATATTTATTTGCTTTTCTATTTTATTGATTTATATTTTACAAAATAAAAAAGCAGGTCATTTTGACCTACTTAATTAATGATTGGGGATTATAAGATGTTTCATAATAAAATTTATCTGCTCTCGCATAAGAAATTGTATATTCTATCATTATATTTTCTATATCGAAACTTTCTCTTTGAATTTTTAAACAAGGACTCTGACTTTTCATATTTAAAGCTTTTGCCTTTTCATTTTCTACGCTTGATACTGAAAAACTTTCCTTAACTTGGTAGATTTTTGTATTAAATAATTCATCAAATATATCATAAAGGGCTTTTTTTGATAATAATTGTTTATTTATTTTTGAAAATCTCTTATAAGGAATAATTGTTGTTTCATACATCATTGCTATGTCATCAGCAAGCCTAAGCCTATCAAATTGAATTATCTTGTCATCTTTTTCCAACTTTAACAATTTTTTTAGCTCGCTATTTGCTTCTTTTATTTCAAAATTTATAACGATTGATTTTGGCTTTTTGCCATTTCTTTTTGTTTGTTCGGTAAAGGAATAATAATTTGAAAGATTTTGCCTATTTTGTTCTCTAACAAAAGTTCCTTTTCCTTGAATTTGATAAAGCATGCCAGAATTTACCAAAGAGCCAACCGCATTTCTTACAGTTGTTCTTGATACATTGTAGTCTTTACAAAGTTGCCTTTCTGATGGGAGCTTGTCTCCTTTTTCCATAAAGGAAATTTTTGTGATCAACTCATCTATGAGTTTTGAGTAAAGAGCTGACATAATTTTTTATTCTCCTTAATTTTTATAATCGTGGATTGTAACGCCCTTTACAACCCTGTTTACTGTGTGTTTTCTTGATGGATTGTCTGGAGTATTTCCTACTCTAAGGCTGGTTACTAAGGCAATTATTTGTCCAATAATTATATAGGCAGGGCAAAGATATACATCATCTAATCCATCTTCTTCAAATATCAATTCATAATCCCTATCTAATTTTGAATTTGAAATTCCTATTATTTTTTTTGCTATTTTATCATTTGCTATTTCATCTAAAATATCTAAATCATATAATCTTGTATAAGGATTTGATGAAACAAAAGAAATTACAAGAGTATTTTCATCAACAAATGATTTTGGACCGTGCCTAAATCCCATTGATGATTCCCAAATTGTTGCTACTTCTCCAGCTGTTAATTCTAGAATTTTTAATCTTGCTTCTTTTGTCAATTTTCCCAAAGGACCTGATCCAAGATATACAACCCTATTAAAATCAAAATTTACTAAATTTTCAATTTCTTCCAAATTATTATAAATTTCTTTTCCAAGTTTTGAAATTTTTTCTACGATTTCTTTTTTATTTTTTGTTTTTGTATCAAAAATCAATAAAGTCGCAAGCAACATTGATGAAAATGAATTTGTCATAGCAAATCCTTTATCATTTGTAATTTCTGGTTCCAAAAATACATAAGAATTTTCATCATCTTTCAAAGCTTGAGCAAGTTTTCCTTCTTTTGCACAAGTTATAGGCAAATTATAAAAATCATCCACAAGTTTTTTTCCAAGTTTTACAGCCGCAAGAGATTCTGGGGAATTTCCACTTCTTGCAAAAGAAACCAAAAGTGTTTTTTGATTTTTTTCAAAATGTAGGTAAGGAGCTGAAACCAAATCTGTTGTTGCAACTGATTCGAATTCAAATTCTCCATGAGTTTTCAAATAATCAAGGGCAATGTTTCCAACGTATTCACTTGTTCCTGCCCCTGTAAAAATAACCTTACAATCTTTGCCAACTTTTTTTAAAAAATTTTCTATATCATTTTTTCTTTTTTCGTATAAATTATAAACTTCAAGCCATGTATCTGCTTGATTTAAAATTTCTGTGTAAGTGTATTTAAAATCTTTTTCTTCCAACTTACTTTCATCTAAAAGCATTACGCCCTCCTTCATTGGTAGTAACCATCATATAAATAATATTATATCTTCTTTGGTACTTTATTCAAGACCAATTTGATTGATTTATTAATAATTATCTTGATTTATTTTTTAAATTTTTTATTTTTCAATTTTTTCAAATATTGAAACAGCAGTTTCTTTTAAAACTTCATTTAAGCTTTGAATATTTTCTTTTCCTTGTTCTTTAAGCCATTGTTTTGATTTTTCTGTATCTTTTGCATATATATCAACGCAATCTTTCCATGTAGCCCTACCACACAAAACTCCATTGAAATTTGACCCTGCTTCTTTTGCAAGTATTAAAGTTTCTTTGAAAAGTTCTGCACTTACACCACCTGATAAGAATATAAATGGAATACTTGTCGCATCAGCTTGGTCTTTAAAAAATTTCTTAGCTTGGTCTTTGCTATAAACAAAATTTTCCCCATAGCCTTCTACAAAATTCATATTAACTGGTGTTTCTACTTTCAAAACATCAACCTTATACTTAGGATTATCAAATTCTTTCATAGCTTCAATTACTTTTTTTGGTCTAACTTTTGCATATTTTTCATCTTTTTCGCTATCAAGTGTATAATCATAAGTTACAATTTCCAAAAAATATGGAAGTCCTAAACCTTCTGCCTCGTAGCCAACTCTTTCAACCCAAGCTTTTTTTACATCATTTATTTTTTCATCTTCGTCAACATCATAATACAAGAGAACTTTTAATGCGTTTGCTCCCATTTCTTTTGCCCTAAGCCCTGACATAAAATCAATTAATTTAGGGAGTCTACCTACTTCATATTCATCATAGCCAGTTTGCTCGTAGCTTATAATTAAGCCTGCATTTTCATCTTTTGCTTCAATAGCAGTTTTTCCATAAATTGGATCTAACAAAATTGATGATGAAAAAGGTGTAAGCTCTTTTGAAACTTGTCTTTTAAATTCAGAAATTCCCTCAACATTATTCAAAGATTCGTTTGCTTTATTCATCATTTTTTCCATAGAACCTCTTTGGTCTATGGCAAGAGCTGCTATTACTCCATCTTCATTTGCTAATTTTTCTAGATTTTCTAATTTTTCTTTTGAAATTTTCATATTAACTCCTTTATTTCTATTTTTTCTTTGTATTTATCAAAATCATTTATATTTATGTGGGCAATTTCCTCATTAAGAACATTCAAAAGTCCACAAGTCATTGATTTTTTTATAAAATCTTCATCATCTTCCTTGTTATAAATTGCAGATAAGGCTCCAGCCAAAGTCGAATCGCCACTTCCAACAGGATTTATAGCTTTAACCTTTGGAACTTTAGCCTTATAAATTTTATTTTTTATTTTAAATATAGCTCCATCTTTTCCTTGAGAAATAATTACATAAGGAATATCTTTAAGGGGAGATTTTTCAAATATTTTTCTTATTTCTTCTTCATTTTCTGGAAATTCTTTTTCAATAATATCTTTTATTTCTGTTTCATTCGGCTTTATCAAATCAGGCTTAATTTCGCCTTTAACAATTTCTTTCAAAGTATTGCCAGATGTATCAAGAGATACAAATATTTTATTCTCTTTTGCAAATTTTATAATTTTTTGATAAAAACTTGCATCAAGACCTTTTGGCAAAGAGCCTGATATATTAATTATTTCAATATTTTTTGATATTTTTTCCAGATGATCCAAAAATTCTTTTTCCTTTTCCAAGCCAATCTTTGGACCTTTTTCTAGAATTTCTGTTTGCTTATTATCATGAATTATTGCAATACAATTTCTAGTTTCATCATCAAGCTTAATAAAATCATGAGATATTTTTCTTTCATCAAGCCTTTTTTCAATAAATTCCCCAAGTTTTCCGCCAACAAAACCAGAATTTATTACCTTTTCTCCCAATTCATTCAAAACATAAGAAACATGAATGCCCTTGCCACCTGCATCTTTATTTACAAGATCTACCCTATTAACATCATCAATTTTGAGATTTTCAATATTATATGAAATATCAACAGAAGGATTTGCCGTTATACTTAAAATCAAATCATCTCTCCTTTTTCATAAAATTTCTTTGCCAAAATCAAAGAACCAATAGAAGGATTTGCAAAAGGCTTTACAATTTCTACTCTATCATCAGCATATTGTTCAATCTTATCAAGCAATCTTTGACCCAAATTAAAAACGCCACCAGAATATGAAACCTTAACAGCACCTTTGAAATCCAATTTTTTGATAAGAGTATTTATAACAAGGCTAGCCTCTTTTGCAACATCATCCAAAAGATTTAAAGCATAAGTATCATTTTCATCAATTGCCTTAGAGAAAATTTTTGAAAGACTTGCAAGCTCATCTCTTTGCATATTATTTGCCAAAGTAATTATTTCAAAATCATCAGAGATTTCCAATTCCTTTTTCAAAAGATCATAAATCGGACTTTTTTCATATCTACCATCAGAAATTTTTGTAAAAATATTTAAAATTTTAAGACCAATATAATAACCACTAGCCTCATCTCCAAGCAAAGGCCCCCAGCCTCCACACATCATACTATTTCCATTATTATCAACACCAAAACCAATTGAGCCAGTTCCAAGAACCAAATTAATACCAGCATTCGCATTCAAAGAACCTGCCCAACCATTTAAACAATCATTTCCAACTTTGAAATTTTTAGAGCCCAAAATTTTTTCAAGACTTTCAAGAATAAAAGATTCATCTTCCTTAAATTGACCAAAGCCCGGCATAGCCAAAAAAGTAAAATCAATATCAGAAATTTCTATTCCAGCCTTTTTGACTAAAATTTCAATTCCATTTTTTAATCTTTTAAAAAATTCTTCTCTAGAAATTTGCTTTAAGTGAATAGTTTTTTCCTTGTGCTCATATAATTTTTTATTAACTTCAAGAACAAAAGCCGTTTTTGTTCCACCGCCATCAATTCCCAAAAAAACTTCTCTCATACGATACCATCCTTTTCAAAAGTTTTTCATTGGTAACTACCATTGCTAATATTAGTATATATAAAATAAAGACCAAGGTCAAGGAAATAAATTTAAATTCAGGATTTAAAAATAATTTTTAATTATAAAAATCTCAAATTAAAATTTTCTAAGCTTTAAAATTTTTTATAATTTCTTTTTTTAATGTATCGTTTTCTTTGATTTGAAAAATTTATTTTTCTTGCAAGAATAATTTTTGATTGGATTTTTATTATTGTAATTTGTTTTTTTATTAGTTTGCTTTGACTTTTTTACGCTTAAATGAGCTTTTAAAATTATTTTTTTAATTAATTCTTGACATATCAATTAATTTTATATAAAATAATGGTAATTACCAGATAAATATTTTGATTTTATTTTTCTGGTTTTCTAGAAAATATCCTATTTTTATAAAATTTTTCTCACTTTAAAATTTTGGCAATTATATTTCAAATTTAGAGAATAATTTTTTTAAAATTTGGGAAAATGTTTCTAAAAATTTGTAAAATTATTTCGATAATTTAAGAAAGGAGGATTATGTTAGGTGAAATAGCAAGGACATCCTTGGTTTTATTGATTTTTATAGCTATTTTTGTACTAATTAGTCAAATATTAAGCCACAGAAATCTAAAAAAGAAAAAGAAATATTTTGAAAGCTTACACAAAAATCTTAAACCTGGCAAGGAAGTTATTTTGACTGATGGTATTTATGGAAAAATTGTTTCTTTGAAAGAAGATTATGCTATCATCAAAATTGCCAAGGATGTTGAAATTAAAGTTAGCCGTTACTCTATTAGTGAAATACTAAATTAATTTGAAAGGAAGTTTTATTATGCCTAATATTGTTCTAACTAGAATAGACAATAGACTATTACACGGACAAGTTGCTACTCAATGGACAAAGGTTATTGGCGCAAATCTTATTCTTGTTGCAAATGATGATGTAGCAAATAATAAAATGAGACAAAATCTTATGACTATGGCTGCTCCTAATGGTGTTGCTACTAGGTTTTGGACTCTTCAAAAGACAATTGATACTATACACAAGGCTGCTGATAGGCAAAAAATTTTCATAATATGTGAAAGCCCAAAAGACGTTCTAACACTTGTTGAAGGCGGTGTTCCTATTAAAGATCTTAATATAGGAAATATGCACATGGCTGAAGGCAAAAGACAAGTTGCAGGAGTTGTTGCTGTTGACGACAACGACGTTGAGGCTTTTAAAAAACTTAAAGAAAAAGGTGTCAATCTAGAAATTAGAAAGGTACCTACTGAATCAGCAGAAGACATTAATAAATTATTTTCATAAAATATCTAGGAGGATTGTATGAACTTTAATATATTACAAATAATTTTAATTTTTCTAGTTACTTTTGTAGTAGCTATTGACCAATTCTCTTTCCTAGAATCATTATATCAACCTATAATTACAGGTCCTGTTATAGGAGCTATCTTGGGAGATATGCACACAGGACTTATAGTTGGGGCAACTTATCAATTAATGACAATAGGAAATATGCCTGTAGGTGGAGCTCAACCTCCAAATGCAGTTATAGGCGGAATAGTTTCTGTTATTTTTGCCGTAACATCAGGTCTTGAACCTAATGCAGCTGTAGCTGCAGCAATTCCTTTTGCACTTTTAGGTCAATACGGTGTTACAATTATATTTACTTTGATGAGTCCAGTTATGGCAAAAGCTGATCAATATGCAAAAGATGCAGACCCTAAAGGAATCGAAAAAATCAATTATTTCGCAATGATTCTTTTGGGAAGTATTTTTGGTATTATAGTAGTTTTATTCTTTATAGCAGGATCTTCATTCGGTGCTAAACTTGCAGCTATGATTCCAGAAACTCTAATGCACGGTCTTGGAGTTGCTGGTGGTATGATGAAATTTGTAGGTTTTGCAGTTTTATTAAGACTTATGGTTTCAAGAGATCTTTGGGGATTTTTCTTTATCGGATTTGCCCTTGCAGTTATAGTAATGGCTAACGAATCCCTATCTGGTTCAGCTCTATTGATAATTTCATTAATAGGATTTGCACTTGCTTTCTGGGATTACCAAGTTCATGTAGGATTAAAAAATGTAAGTGCATCTGCAAATTTTGAAGGAGGAGAAGAAGATGGAATATAATGATATGAATTCTTATAAAGATACCAATCCTAGTCAAAAACTAGATCAAAAAACATTAAATAAGATGGTATGGAGATCATTATTTCTTCAAGCATCTTTTAACTACGAAAGAATGCAAGCTGGTGGATGGTTATATTCAATCTTGCCAGGTCTTGAAAAAATTCACACAAATAAGGATGACCTTTCTAAATCAATGGCTCACAACCTAGAATTTTTTAATACCCATCCTTTCCTTATAACATTTGTTATGGGAATTATCCTTTCACTAGAAGAAAATAAAGTTGAAATCCCTACAATAAGAGCCGTAAGAGTTGCAGCCATGGGACCTTTGGGAGGAATAGGAGATGCCTTATTCTGGTTTACCCTTGTACCAATCGTTGCAGGTATTTCTTCAAACATGGCCTTGCAGGGCTCAATTGCAGGTCCTATACTTTTCTTTGTAGTATTTAATATATGCCAATTTGCTATAAGATTTTGGTTGATGAATTGGTCATATAGGATGGGCGAATCTGCCATTGATGTTTTGACGCAAAACGCTAAAGAATTTACTAGAGCAGCATCAATTCTTGGAGTATTGGTTGTAGGAGCTTTAGTAAGCGTATATGGAGATACATCAATAGCACTTGAAGTAGATAATGGTACAACAAATGCACCTGTTCTAGTAGATACAGTTGTTAATAACGATGAGTTATCAGAATATGACGAATTATTATATAAAGACAAAGACAAAAAAGAATTAAACGATGGAGCAGTTATAAGAGATTTAGGAAATGGAAAATCTGAAATCGAATTTAACACTTACGAAGAACAACCTGTTAAAGTTAAAATTCAAGAAGTTTTAGATGGAATAATTCCAGATCTTGTACCTCTAGCTATAACTTTGTTGCTATTTTTCTTATTGACAAAGAAAAAATGGACTCCAATTAAATGTATTGCCTTCTTATTAATCCTCGGTGTAGCTGGTGCCTATATTGGAGTATTTTAATGGCTAATGCAGTTATAGCAACAAGTCATGCATCTCTTGCCAGCGGAGTTTATTCCGCTGTTAAGATGATTGCAGGAGAATTTGAAAATTTAAAAATACAAGAATTTAAAGAAAATGATAATCTTGATGAATTTGACCAAAAATTAAAAGAAAATTACAAATCATTAAAAGATTATGAGAATGTTATAGTTCTTGCCGATCTTGCAGGAGGAACGCCATTTAATAGAGCCGTAATGACTTTGGGAGATCTTCCAAACGTAAGAGTTATAGCAGGTTTAAATTTTGCAAGCCTTTATCAAGCTTTAAATTCTTCTGGAAATCTTGATGAAAGCGTTGAAGAAATAATTAATATCGGAAAAGAATCAGTAATACAATACAAAAACGAAAACGAAATTGAAGACGATAATTTTGAAGATGGAATATAAAAATTACATCAACTTTAATTAATAATTTAAAACCTAGTTCAAATATTGTATTAAAATTTTAATAAGCTCGTAAATTTATTTAAATATTTTCAAAAAAACAGGTGTTAGCATTTATTTTGCTAACACCTGTTTTTGATAATTTATTTTTGGTATTTTTTCTCCCCATTTAGATAGGTTGCTTTTAAATTTAAATCGTAATCTAATAATATAAAATCTGCATCGTAGCCTTGTTTTATTTTTCCGCATACATTATCTATTCCTACGGATTTTGCTGGGACTAATGATGCCATTTGTACTGCTTCAAATACATCTACTATATCCCAATTTACTACATTTTGAACAGCTTCTTTTAATTTTAAAATTGAGCCTGCTAATGATCCTGATTCTAATCTTGCTGTTCCATTTTCTACTTTTACTGGAAATTCTCCCAATTTATATGATCCTTCTGGCATTCCTCCTGCCATCATACAATCTGTTATTAGGGCAATTTTGTCATAGCCTTTTTTATTTATCAAAATTTCTGCAGCAGCTGGATTTACGTGATGACCATCACAAATTAATTCTGATATTGCATCTGAATTCATAGCTGCTCCTACCATACCAGGATTTCTGTGATGAAGTCCGCTCATTCCATTAAAAGTGTGGACAAAAATATTTGCTCCATCTTCTACAGCTTTTATTGCCTCATCATAAGAGGCATCGGAGTGGCCTAGGGCAACATAAACTCCCATGGCATTTGCTTTTTTTATAAATTCTTGTGATCCGGCTCTTTCTGGAGCTATGGCAATTTTATTTACAAGTCCATCTGATAATTCTTTCCATTTTTTCAATTTTTCTATATCAGGATCGGACATATATTTTTCATTTTGAGCGCCCTTATATTTTTCTGTAAAAAATGGACCTTCCAAAAATATTCCCCTAACTTTTGCACCCTTTACATCCTTATATTCTTCTCCCACAACTTTTACAGCTTCATTTAATCTTTCAGTTGAATCTGTAAGAGTTGTTGGCAAAAATGATGTAACACCTGTTTCAAGCAAGCCTTGTGAAATTATATCCAAAGCTCCTTTTTTGGCATTCATTATATCCTCATTTTTGTAGCCGTGAATGTGGGTATCCACAAGTCCTGGAGCCAAAATTCCTTCCAAATAAGTAAAATTTTCTGGCTCATTTTTGGAAAGTGATTTTACCTTTCCATCTTCCACTTCTACAAATAAATCTTTTTCAATTTTGTCTTCTAGTATTACGTAATCTGCTTTGTAAATCATAAATTCTCCTTTTCTTTTCTACTTTTACAATACCGAAATGAATAATTTTTTCAATTTATATTTTTGATAAATTTTATAATAATCTCTACAAATCTTAAAAAAATCTTTGGATAGAATAATTTATAAAATCTTTAATTTTATCTTGCAAATCATTTGCATTTATTTTTTTTCTGTAGTAGAATTAAAAATATTATAATGCGAATCATTTGCAATAAAGGAGATTATATGAAACACAAAAAAACAAATTTATTGGCGGTTTTTTTAATTTTTGGATTTATTTTTTTATTTGGGGGATGTCAAAAAGAAAATATTTCAAAAAAAGAAGATTCTTCTAATAAGAAATTAATTTATACAAGCTTTTTTCCTGTGGAGGAGCTTACAAAAAGAATTGTTGGCGATAAATTTATTGTCAAATCTATTATTGATAAAAGCCAAGAGCCTCATTCTTTTGAGCTAAAAACTGACGATATTAAAAATATTATCAAGGCTGATTTGGTAATTTATAACGGAGCTTCTATGGAAACTTTCATTGATGATTTAAAAAATTCTTCTGATAATAAGGAAAAATTTGTTGATCTTTCTAAAAATTTAACTTTACTTTCTTCAGCAAAGGATGGAAAAGTTTCAAAGGATAAGGTAAATCCTCACACTTGGCTTTCTATAAAAAATGCCATGACTGAGCTTGAGGATATTTATGAAAAAGTTGTTGAAATTGATCCTAAAAACAAGAATTTCTACAAGAAAAATCTTGATGAAAATATTGCAAAATTCAAGCAATTAGACAAAAAATTTGCTGATGAGCTTAAAAATGTTGATGAGAATAAAAGATATTTTGTTGTTTCTCATGCCGCTTTTAATTATTTGGCTGATGATTATAATTTAAAACAAGTTGCAGTTACAGGAATATCTCCTGAGGATGAGCCATCTGCTAAACAACTTAAAACTATAGCTGATTTTGTGAAAAAACATGATATTTCTACAATATTTTTTGAAGGAAAGGCTACCCCAAAAGTTGCTGAAACTTTGGCAAAATCTACGAATACAAAAACTTCAACTTTATATACTATGGAAAATTTGACTAAAGAGGAAGCTGAAATGGGTTATTTGAAATTGATGGAAAAAAATTTGGAAGCCTTGAAAGAGTCTTTTTATGAGTAAGTTTGCAATAGAGATTAAAAATTTAAGTTTTTCTTATGAAAATGAAATTATTTTGGAAAATTTATCTATGCAGGTTGAAAAAGGAAAATTCGCCTTGATAATTGGTGAAAATGGTGCTGGAAAAACAACTCTTATTCGTTTAATTTTAAATCAATTAAAGGATTATAGGGGAGAGATTAAAATTTTTTCTGATTTGATAGAAAAGTCTAATCATTACAAAGATTTAGCTTACATTTCTCAAACTTCTGTTCAATCTTATAAACTTTTTCCAACGAATGTTAAGGAAGTTATTCAAAACCACATAAAATTTTTGAATAAATCTTACGATATTGATAAGCTCTTGAAAGATTTTGATTTGCTTGATGTGAAAAATCATGCTCTTTGTGATTTGTCTGGAGGACAAATCCAACGACTGGCTTTGATTTTAGCTTTTATAAAAGATGCAAAGCTGCTTATTTTGGATGAGCCTACGGCTGCTATAGATATGAAATTTTCTAGGGATTTTTATGAGCGTTTGAAAAATTTAACAAACAACGGAAAAACTATTTTGATGATTAGCCACGATTATAAACTTGCATCTATTTTTTCTGATGAAGTTTTTCATTTGTCTGATAAGAAAATTAGAAAAATCGACAAAAATAAATTAAAGGAAAGTTTGGGAGATTTTTATGTTTAATATTTTTGAATATGATTTTATGCAAAAGGCATTTGTGGCTGGAGCTTTAATTGCTATTATCCTTCCTTGTATTGGTCAATTAGTTCTGATAAAAAGACTTTCAATGATTGGGGATACTCTATCCCATTCATCTTTAGCAGGTCTTAGCATAGGTCTTGCATTTGGCATAAGCCCAATTCTTTCGGCTATGATTTTTTGTATATTTGCTGCTTTTTCTATAGAAATTATTAGAAATAAATTGAAAAATTACCAAGAAGTTTCAACAGTAATTATACTAGCAGCATCAATTGGAATTGCTGGAATTATGGCTGATTTATCCGCAAGTGCAAATGCTATTTGTTCATATCTTTTTGGCTCAATTGTTACAATTTCTCAAGAAGAATTTTATTTGTTAGTTGGTTTAAGTCTTTGCTTTTTAATAATTTATTTTCATTTTTACAATGATTTTTACCTTTTGCTTTTTGATCCAAATTCTTCTCAAATTTTGGGCCTTAGAGTTAAGCTATTGAATTTTACAATAAGTTTTTTGACAGCGATAGCTGTAGCAATTTCTGCAAAAACAATTGGCTCTTTGATAGTTTCCTCACTTTTGGTTATTCCATCAATTATGGCAATACAAATTTGCAAATCTTACAAAAATAGCTTAATCCTTTCCATAATTTTTTCCTTGGTTTTTGTATTTGCAGGACTTATGCTTTCTTATATTTTTAACCTAAGACCTGGTTCAGTTGTAGTTTTAATAGCGGTATTTAGTTTGATTTTAGTACTTTTAATAAAAAAATAGGAGATTATATGAAAAATAAAAAAATAATTGCCCTTGCTTTGGCAACATCTTTCGTTTTGACTTCATGTTTTAATAAAAATAACGAAAAAATCCAAGACAAAAAAGAAAAAAAAGCAAGCGTAAAAACAGAACAAAAAATAAAAGAAGACAATACTACAGAAGTTTTAGTCGATTCAGAAATTAAAAAAGATGACATAGTCAAAGTTGTAAAACACGGAGACCATTGGCATATTTTTACAAAAGACGGCAAAGAACACATCTCTTACAAAGATCCAAAAGATTTTGGAAAAGATGGAGGAGTTGATCTTATAGATGTAGTTGATACAAACAAATTAAAAAACAAAAATGTTATTGCCATAAAAAAACATGGCGATCATTGGCACGTTTATACAAAAGATGGTGGCGAATATTTAACATACGAAAATCCATCAGGGCTTTTCCCAAATATAAAAATTGGAACATACACAGGAAACCATAGCACAAATCCTACAAGTCAAGCAAAAAACAAAACAAGCAATTCGCAAAAACTATCGGGAGATAAGGTTGTAAAAATATTACAACACGGCGACCATTGGCATATCTATACAGCAAATGGAAATGAATATATTTCATATTCAAATCCAAGCACTTCATATCCACATATAAAAATTGGAATATATACTGGAAATCATTCAAATCAAAATACCAAAACAAATAAAAAACTTGCAAATGCAGGAAACAATTCGAAAAACAATAGAAAAAATAAAAATAATAAAAATAATAAAAACGAAAATTCATCAAGCAAGGAAAAAGATAGACTTGAGAAAATAAAAAATTTAAAATTAATTCCAATCTTAGGAAAGGGAACTATAAACAGGTATGACATAGTAAAAATTCTTGTGCACAATGACCACTACCACGTTTATGATTCAAAAAATAGAGAAGCAATAACCTACACAAATCCAAAAGATTTATTCCCTAAGGCATACTTTGGCGAATATGGAAATAAAAATCATACAGAAAACAAAAAACCAGAAAAAAATAATCCTGAAGTTAAGCCACCAAAAGATGAAAATAAAGATGGAAAATGGCCAAAAGGAATTACCAAAATAATTGACCACAAAGACCACTGGCATTTGTACAGAGGCGATGAAGAAGTTGGGGTAGTAAAAGAAAATCCAAGACATATTTATCCAGACGCAGAATATATAGTAGAAAAAAACGAAAGCGATGATATTGCCGTATCAGACGATGAAATTTTCGAATATAAAGATATAAGAGCCGAATTAATAGAAGGAGTAATTCCATACCTTGAAGGCGACCTATCAAAATTTACACATTTTGGAAATCTTCCAGAAAATGAAGCAGTATATGGGTCAAACGGAATAAGAGAAAATATATTTTATTGGTACCATCAAAACCATTATCATGCAAAAACAATCAAACAAATCATCCAAATGCAAAAAGATAAAAAATTTGGTCCATACACAGCCAAAGACGTTGTAAAAACAATAAAATACAAAATAGAAAACCCAAACACAAACCTAGAATACAAATCAAAAATAAAAATCGAAGATATAAAAGAATTCTTGAAAAACCACTATAAAGTAGACTCATCAGATATTTTAAATATAGGAGATTCAATGGTTCAAGTATTCATACAAGATCAAACCCTAAACTTCTATACAAGAGATTTTGAAATGAAAAATGGAAAAATTACCTACAAAAAAGATTTACCAAAAGTTTCAATCAAAAAAGAAACAATAGAAGAAGAAAATGAAACAAAAGAAATTACCGAAAATAAAAAAATAGAAAATATTGAAAAAAAAGAAAATAGCAAAAAAGAAAATAACAACAACGATAAGTCAAATACCCAAGAAAACAAAAAGGAAAAAGACCAAACAAATACAAAACAAGTAAAGGAGATAAATCCAACAGAAGAAATAAAAAAAGAAAATCCAACCAGTAGCGAAAATAACCATTAAAATACTTAGAAAAATTTAAACTATAAAAAATAACACTTATCCAGCTTGATTTTGTTAATACACTTGCACATATTTAAAATTCATAGCTATGACCTATAAGATGCCCTCTTTCTGGCAAATCCATCAAAGAGGGCAGACATTTATCAAGATAGCTAGTTTTTATTAACTATAAAAAATCATATAAATTTAATTTTTCCTAATCAACATTGAAAAGAAATAAAAAACAGGCTGATCTTAGCTTACTCCCAAATTATATGGGATAGGTCAAATCCACCTGTTTTTTAAAAATGTTCTATGATTTTTTTCTTTCCTCTTCGATTTTTTCTATTCCCTTTAAAATTCTTTCAGCAATTTTATTTCTTGATTCACTCATCCTAAAGGAAACAACCCTTCTTAGAGCTTTTGGACTGTACATTTTTTTCTTTCTGTAATAATTATCAACTCTTTGAGTCATTTTTTCTTGGAATTCTTCCTCAATTTCATCAAGTTGTTTTTGGAAATTCGTCAAGTTTACAACAGTAAGAGTTAAATCCGATGAATGTATTCCAATCAAAATAAAAGGCAAAATTATTACAAAAATTTCTGGCAAAAGCAAGTACAAATTCTCTGCCATAGGAATCAAATAATTCATAACCAAAATTCCAGCAAGACCAAAACCAACAGAAGTTGGCACAGAAGTTCTTCCATTTAAATTCAAAGGCACATCCGTATAATCCCACCATCTTGCATGGAATAATTTCTCAAGAATATATGAAGTGGGATATTCCAAAATCATGGAAACCACAAATCCCACAACAAAAATTTGAAGCGAAGAAAGTCTTTCCAAGACTCCACCATTTACCAAATCATAAGCAAAAAGAGCAAAAATCGAACCAAAACCATAAATCGGACAAAGAGGTCCATACAAAAAACCCCTATTTTGCCATTTTTGATTTTGAGCCGTACAATAAATACTTTCCCAAACCCAACCCAAAAGGGCAAAGAAAAAATAAAAAACTATATACCTATTAATTACCATAAACCACCTATCCCTAATTTCTAAATCTTTTACTAATATTATAAGCGATTTAGCAAAAAAAATAAAACGAAAGAAATTGTTTGAAATATAGTTTATAGTTTAGCCTATTGATTACATATAGTTTAATTTGATTTTTTTAATATTTTTCCTAACAAAAATTGCCAGCTCTTTTCTCGATTAATAATACCCAAAAGAGCTGGCAATTCATTCTTTATAACCTATTTTCGCTTGCGATTTTATAAATTTCTCTTATATCATCTTCATTTAAAGAATAAAATCCACTTGTTTTTCCCCCATTTAAATTATTCAACTTTACTAATTCGTCAATATCGTAATCACAAATTCCTAGCTGAACAAAATTTAATGGCATTTTGATTTCTTCTAAAAAGTCTTCAAATTTTTCAATTCCCATCATAGCCGTTTCAATAGGTTTGTCATTATTTATTTCTATATCGAAAACTCTATTTGCAAATTGAGCAAATCTTTCAGCTTTATGTTTTTTCGCAACATATCTCATCCATGCTGGAAATATAACAGCCATTCCTGCACCGTGATTGCAATTATATTTTGCTGATAAAACATGTTCTAAATGATGTGAATTCCAATCTTGTTCTCTATCACAACCTATTATATTATTATGGGCTAAACTTCCTGCCCACATAATATTTTTTCTAGATTCTACATCATCTTTACAAAAAACTGCTTTCTTGCCTTCTTTTATTACTGATTTAATTATAGATTCAAGTAGCCTATCTGTTAAGTCTACATTTTCTGTGTTTGTAAAATATCTTTCTAGGCAATGTGCTATTATATCAGTAATTCCACAAGCTGTTTGATAGCTTGTCAAAGTCATAGTTAATTCTGGATTCATTATAGCAAAAACTGGTCTTATTAGATCACTTTCTATTGCCATTTTCTCTAAAGTGTCATTATTTGTTAAGATAGCATTTGGTGAACTTTCACTTCCTGATGATGCTATAGTTAAAATCACACCAATTTCAACAGCTTTCTCTATTTCTTTACCTAAATAAAAATCCCAAACATCCCCATTACAACATAATCCTACAGCAACAGATTTTGCAAGATCAATCGCACTTCCGCCTCCAACAGCTAATATAAAATCTACGTCATTCTTTCTTGCAAGATCTATACATTCATAAGCCATATCTGTAGTAGGATTTGTTTTTACTCCACTATATTCTACATATGAAATCATATTTTCATCTAAAATTTTCTCAACTGTGTCTATCAATCCACTTTTTTTAGAAGAGGAGCTGTAAATTATTAATATATTTTTATTTTTAAGTTTTTTTAGCTCTTCGCCTAATTTATTATGTGAATCTAGACCAAAAATATATTTTGTAGGGCTATAATACGTAAATGAATTCATTCTTATTAATCCTTCTTTTGTGCTTGACCGTAACTTTTAAATCCCTCAGCTACTTCTTCCATCTCTTCATCTGTTAATAGAACAGGTTTTCCAACACTCATCGCTCTATATTGGATTTCTGCAATATATTCCATTTCTTTGGCAAGTCCATAAGCTGATTTTAAGTTTTTACCGCAAACAACTAAGCCATGATTTGCGAGTAAAACAGCATTTGAATCTCCCGAAGCCTCAACTGCCGCTTTAGCTAATTTTTCTGTTCCATATCTTTCATACCTAGCACATGGTACTTCAAAAGCATTAGCATCTGCTATAACGTAATGAACTGGATATATAGGCATTCTTAAAGATGAAAAAGTTGTACAATAAACAGAATGAGTGTGTACAACAGCTCTTGCTTCAGGTTTATTTTTGTAAAATAGTGTGTGTAAATGCCATTCACTTGATGGCTTTTTGTCACCTTCTACAATTTCTCCTTCTAAATTCATAACAACTATATCCTCAGGTTTTGTCTTTAAGTAATCAACACCTGAAGGTGTTATAAAAACTAATCCTTTTTCAGCATCATATATACTAAGATTGCCACTCGTTCCAGAACTAAGACCTTCTTTACTCATTATTTTCCCATATTCAACCAGTTCTTCTCTTTCTTTATTATAATTCATTATTTAACTCCTTTTATTACATAAATATTATTAGATTTCCATTTATTATAGTAGTCTATTATCAAGCCATTTTCAACGGGTTTGTAATTTGTTTTTTGTTCATTTATTATATAAGATTTATCATCTTCAAAGTATCTATTACATATTCTAAGTAAACCAAATAATGTAGAATTATTATAATTTTTAGTTAATATCAACTCTTTATTACTAAGTGAAGCTACCATTTTGCACAAAGTATCTGATTTAAATCCGTTGCCCATTCCTATAATTTTACAATATGATTTCTTTTTCAACTTCTCTAGTTTTCTTATTTTTGTATATATAGAACAAGCAATATCCGCTAAAATCGACCATGCATAATCAAAACTATCAGCCGATGAATCTACAGGTGTTTTTATTATAAATGTTCCTGACTTTTTTTGAAGATATTTTGGTTTTGAACAAGAAGTCAATAACGAGATAACTTTTACTTCGTCAATTTTAGAATAATCTTCCTCCATTTGTTCATACGATATATCTTTCATAAAAGCATCTTTAAAATTTTGATAATTTAAGCCTGTTATGCCAGGATTCATTTCTAATATATATCCATCTCCTCTTAAATATGAATTTATCCACAATTCATCATCAACAATATTATCTATCTTTTTTTCATATGCAATTACTGGACTTGTTGTTCCTGATACAATTAATAAAGAATCTATATAATTGTTGTAATTTTCCATAGCAACCTGTGTATCAGCTCCACCTACTATAAATACCGAAGATTCTAATTGTTTATACTTTTTAACCCAGTTATTTGAAATTTTACCTAGCTTTTCGCCAGATTTTACAATCTTAGGAAATGTTAAGGACTCAATCCCTAATTTTTGTGCTAATTTGTTAGAATATTTTAAATCATTTATATCGTACAATTGAGTATCTGTTGCTTGACTTGGCTCAATTGATAAAACTCCAGTAAATTCGTAACCAATCCATTCACTAACGCTTGTAAAGCTAAATACTTTTTGAAATTCTTTTTTATAAATTTCTTTATATGCCATTATTTTAGCTGCTGGAAAATCTTCAGTAAAATATTTGCCTGTTTTTTTATAAATATTATCCATTTCAAAGTTACTTATATATTTTTTAGCTCTATTATCGATATTTGGAAGTCCTATTATTGCTTTATCTTTGCCAAGTAAAATTATTGATTGCCTTGTACTAGCTGATGACACTGCACTTATTTTTTCGTCAAAATCATATAATAAATTTTTCAATTTAGAATCTAAAATTTTCATATATTCATTAGGACAAAAATAAACAGAATCATCATAGTTTTCATCTACCTTATATTCATTTTTAAACGATATATCCTTAACTATTTTCCCAAAATTATCTATAATTGATAATTTACTATTACCAGTTCCTATATCTATTAGTAAATAATATCTTTTCAATTATAGTATCTCCTTATTGTACACAATTTTTTCCAAATTTTCGTTTTTAAAATATTTTTTTATACTATCATTCAAAATATCAGCTTGGTGATTAGTAACTTGATAAGTTGCTCCTGCTATATGTGGTGTGAGAGTTACATTTTTATTTTTCAAAAATTCTATATCACTTTTTTCTGGCGGTTCTTCTGGAAGTACATCTAATATAACTTCTACATCCTTATCCTCTATTAATTTCATTAGATCATCATTATTTACTACTTTAGATCTTGCACTATTTATTAATACAGATTTTGGCTTTATGTGATCTAATAAATCTTTATCTATCATATTTGTCGTTTCGCTATTTACCGGCAAATGCAAGCTAATTATATCTGAATCTTTGAATATATCTGTTAAATCTTTTTTTATATATTTCCCACATTTTTCAACATATGGATCATAAAAAGAAACTTCAGCTCCAAATACATCTAGCCTTTTTGCAATTTCTCTTCCTACTGCACCAAAGCCTACAAGTCCTACTTTCTTATTTGAAATCTCATCGCCCATCCAGGTATAATAAGGCGTTGTTCCTTCCTTCCATTCACCGTCTTTAACCCAATCTATCGATTTATCTAAATTTCTGTACTTCATTAATAATATTCCGACTACATACTCTGCAACAGCTGTTGAATTTCTTCCTGGAGTACATAATATAGGTATGTTATGCTTGCTACAAGCTGATACATCTATATTAGCTGGATTTGATCTACAATCTCCAATTATTTTTAAACCATTATAGCCTGTCAAAACTTTTTCAGTAATTCTATCAAGTTCTGTAATTAATACATCTGGTTTTTCTGACAAAAGTTTTTCCAGCATCTCATCCTCATAAAATCTTTCTCCAGTTTTTGTCCAAGGATCGTACACAAGATCATCAAACATTTCTTCTAATTCTTTTAATCTATTTTCAGGATATGGTGCTCTGACATAAACTTTCACAGTTACCTCCTAAATTTAATTTAATTTTTTTATATAATCAATTAAATATTTTGCGCTTCCTATACTATCTCTATTTTTTATCAAGTATTTACCTATAAGGATAAGTTTTTTATCAATTGCTATTCTTAAATCATTATCTTTTATAGATGTTATCTCTTTAACCTTAGAATCCCCCACATCTCTTCTGATTATTTCAGTTGCAGCATATCCAAAAGAATCTGAAATTATTTCTTTTAAATAGTATTTCTTAAAATACATATTTCTAAAATAATCATTGGTAATATAATTATCATAGGCTCTGTCAAGTTTATCTATCGTTTTATCTATAGTATCTTCTAACAACTGAAATAAACTATCTTTTCTATTATCATTCATTACAAGGCTATTTGCTAAAGCAAATATTATATTACCCCAGACATTTCCTATGTCATATCCTATAGGTCCATAAAAAGCAAATTCAGGATCTATGACTTTAATGCCTTTATCATTTACAAAAATACTTCCTGTATGAAGATCACCATGGATAAGCGCTTGTGAGTTTGTTTGAAATTTATCTTTTAGTTTTAAAACTTCTCCTATCAGTTCTTCATCCTTATAAAGTTCTTTTTCTACAAAACTTTCTAAACCTTCGGTTATTATATTCCTATCCTTATAATTATAATAAGGTTCTGTAAAAACTAAATCTTCAGATATGTCACATAAATCTGGATTAGTATATTTTTTTACATTTTCTTTCTTTTCTTTTCTAGAAATAAAAAGGTCTGTAGTCGGTAATAAAGTTTTAGCCAAAAATTCTGATAAATTATCACTTAAATGTTTATAAATGTTTCCCTTAGATAATTCTTCTCTCAAATTTTTATAAGAAGATATATCTTCCATTATTATCATAGATTTATCTTCATCATAATAATAAACTTCTGGCACTGATCCAGGATAAATCTCATGTTGTGTTTTTAGAATATTATATTCTATTTTGCTCCTATTTATATCTAAAGGACGCCCAGATGACCTTAATAATGTGTCAGATTGTTTTATAACTAATGATTTATTAGTTTTTTTATCTAAAACCTTAAATACATAATTAATGTTTCCATCACCAATTTCTACACATTCTAAAGTAGATTTATCTTTAAAAAATCCTTTTTCTACAACATAATCTATAATTTCTAAGTTATTTAGCAGTTTTTACTCCATAATTATTCACCTTTTTTTGTCACATGTTTAGGGAATCCTATTATAATAAATATTATTCCAAATATTGCTAATAAGATACTATACCAAGAATAAGGTACAACTGATAGGGTGGATATTTTTGCTATTCCTGCAGCTAGAAGTATTTGTCCAGCCCATGGTGTGATACCGTTTCCTATACTTGCGAATAAATCCAAAATACTAGCTGTTCTTGCTGGATCAACTCCAAATTCTTCAGATATATCCTTGGCTATTGGTCCAACAGTTACTATTGCAATAGTATTATTTGTTGTTGCAACATCTACTAAAAATACTAAAAATGCAATTGCAAGTTCTGCTCCACTTCTTCCTTTAACATTTCTAGTTAACCTATGTAATAACCAATCTATTCCACCTAAATATTCCATCAAGGCAACGAGTCCGCCTACCATTACTGCAATCACTGCCATATCTTCCATAGCCATGATTCCTTCACCCAAAACAGAAAAAGATTCAATTATGGTAAATGATCCTTGAGCAACTCCTATAATAAGACCTGACAAAATAGCAGCACCCATGGCTAGCATAACATGAACACCAGCAAGTGATAAGCCTATAACTATAACGTATGGTAATAGTCTAATCAAATCCCACTCCAAATTTTCTGTAGGAATATTGGCAGCACTTGATTTAAAAGTTAAAAGTACTAATGTTACAATTATTGCTGGCAACACCATTAAGAAGTTAGCTTTGAACTTATCCTTCATTTGAACTCCTTGAGTTCTAGTTGCTGCTATAGTTGTATCTGAAATAAATGATAAGTTATCACCAAACATAGCTGAACCAACAACTGTTCCACACATTAATGGTATTTCTATTCCAGTAGATTGAGCAAGAGCAACACCTATAGGCATTAAAGCTGTTACAGTCCCCATTGATGTTCCCATTGAGAAACTTAAAACACATCCTATTATAAATACACCTGGCAATATCATGCTTTGAGGTAACATACTTAATCCTAAATTTGTAACAGATTTTACTGCTCCCATCTTGTCAGCAACTAAATAAAACATTCCTGCTTCTAAAAATATAACAAACATTAAAATTAATGTGTCATCGCCTCCGCCTTTACAAAACATAGTCACTAAGTCGTCAAAACTCAATTCTTTTTTTGGTTTTTTCAAAGCGAAAATAAAAGCAAAGATGCAAGCAATCAAAATCCCAACATTTAATGGTAGTGAACTAGCGCTACCGGTTACAATTGTTATCATTACATACAGGGCTATGAATATCAACAATGGTATTAGCCCTAAGAAACTACCTTTTTTCTCAACATCTCTCTTCATAATAACCTCCTCTTTCAAAACGTTTTCTTTGATCGGTTTTATAATATCACATTTTTTGACCGATGTAAACACTATCCCACATTATTTTTGTGTTTTTGTTGATTTTATATTCTTCTTTTTTTATGTTACAATGATATTAATATTATTTAGTAACAATTTTTATTGTTTTACAACTTAAAGAGAATGGACATAATATGTTGAAATTTGAAAGACAAAATAAAATTTTAGAACTATTAAACGAGAACGATAGCCTGCTTGTAACAGAGATGAGCAAAATTTTCAAATGCTCTGATGAAACAATTAGAAGAGATTTAAAAGAACTTGATAAGGCAAAATTATTGACTAGAACTCATGGTGGCGCTTTTATGGCTAGAAAAAATGATAAGACTTATCCTACCAAGATAAGAAATATCTTATTATTAAACGAAAAAACCAGACTATCAGAAAAAGTCATTGATTTTATCAACGAAAATGATTTGATTTTTTTGGATTCTAGCACAACTTGTTATCAATTAGCAAAACATATTATTTCTAATAAAATGAATGTTACAATAGCTACAAATTCAATACTAATAGCTAATCTTTGTACTGAAACAAAAAATAATATTGAATTAATAATGCTAGGTGGTCATTTAAGAAATAATAATATGTCGACTGTTGGAATGGAAGGCCTTGAACAGATCAAAAATTACTATGCTGACAAATGTATTATTTCCCCTCCAAAATTAAATATTGAGCTAGGAATTTTTGATAATAATAATTATGAAGCTAGCATCAGAAAGGCTATGATAGATAATTCTTCTTATAAAATCTTAATGGTAGACCATACAAAGTTATCTGATTTTACAAATTATAAAATTTGTGATACTGATTTTGTTGATTTATTAATAACTAATAAAAGTCTTGATGAAAAAAACAAAAATATTCTTGATAAAAAAAATATAGAATATGTTAAAGCTTAGTTCTTATTTCAAATATAGATTTGACTACAAAAAAATCGTGTCTGTAAGTTAATTTTACAGACACGATTTTTAATTTTTTATATATTAACTTAATAAAAATTTATTTCACCTTTATTTTCAAAATATTTACATAAATCTTTAGGATTATATGCACCTACATCGGTTACTATTTTATCCACTAAATTTGATGGCGTTTTGTCAAAAGATGGATATATCGCCTTGACTTTATTTCCTGCATGTTTTATTCCATTACAAATCAATACCTCTTCTGGATCTTTCATCTCAATTTTTACGTCATCTAATTTTTTCATTCCTTTGTCAGGTATTCCTGTCACAAAATATTTAACGTCATATAATTTGGCTAACTGTGCAATTTGTAATGTTCCTATTTTATTTACAACTCCACCATCTTCTGTTATACAATCAGCAGCTGATGTAAATATATCTATTAATTTATTTTCCATAGCATAAGCTATCATATTATCTGTGAGAATTGTTGTATCAAATCCTTCTTCTGAGAAACAAGATGCTGTTAAGCGAGCTCCCTGTAAAAATGGTCTTGTTTCTGCACAATAAATTTTTATTTTCTTATTAGATTTTTTTAATAATGATATTAAAGCTCCTATTATTGTTTCTCCATAACATTGCGTTAATATACTTGAGTTTTCTGGAATTAAATCTATAAGATTTTTCCCAACTTCTATCATTGTTTTATAACGTCTATTTATAGATTTTATATTATCTTCCATTATCAATTTTACTGGATCTTTATCATTATCAATTGCATCAACAGCTATTTTATAACATCTAGTAGTTATTTTGCTATATCTTTCTTTAGTTGTTATCCTTGCATTTCCAAGCTCTATTGATGCCTTTTCAATAAAATTTTTACGTTCTTTTTTATATAAACTTCTTGATTCATAACAAGCAAGAGCCATTCCCATACCTAAAGCTGTATATGGTCCTGCACTTTGGGTAACCATATCTTGAATAGCTTTTACTACATCCTTATATGATTTACATTCAACAAAAATAACCTCTCTTGGATAAACTCTTCTATCTAAAATCCTTACAGTACCATCTTGATACCATGCAACATTTTCATATTTTAGCAAAAAAGGCATGCCTTCATCATATCTTTCCATAATTATCTCCATTATCAATTATTAATCAAGAAAACGTTTAAAATATATTAACACAAAGAAACAAATTTTTCAAACTTTTGAGATTATCTTTGCTTTTTAATCCAAACTAAACTTAAAAACCTTTCTGTTTTCTCTCAAAAAATTTATAATTCCTATTAGTTCATTTTCGTTTTTATTGTGATATTGTACTTCTAATATCAGCTTATCATCTCTATAATTTATGGATTTTTCGCTGAATTTTATATTTTCTTTTTTGAAGTACTTATATATTTTTTCTATGCTCATGGGATTATCTAAAACTATATCTATGGTATAGGGCCTTTTTATAAAACTAAAAATCCCAAATTCTTCTTTTAAAAACAATTGTAAAATTAATATTAATATGCTTGAGCATATTCCTATTATATACATTCCAGCGCCGATGCTCATGGCTATTATTGCTGTAGTCCAAATTCCTGCCGCTGTGGTAAGTCCTGATATATAATCTTTTTTTATAAATATAAGACCTCCGCCGAGAAATCCTATACCTGATACTATTTGTGCTGCAATTCTTTCTGCATCGTAATGGCTTGAATCTGAAAAGCCATATTTTGAAACTATCATTGCAAGGGCTGCTCCCAAAGCTACTATTGTATGTGTTCTTATTCCTGCAAATTTTCCTTTAAATTCTCTCTCAAGACCTATTATTACACCAACTAAACAAGCTAAAAATAATCTTAATATTAGTATTTTTATAAATTCTAAGTCTTCCATTTAGTTTTTCCTACTTGTTTTCGAAAAAATCTTTTGTTTGTTTTCTTACTTCTTTTACTAAAACTAATAGGGCAAGGATATTTGGAATTATTACAAGTCCCATGGCTATATCTTGAATTGTCCAAACCATTGTTATTTTTCCTAAACAACCTACTATGCAAAGAAATGGATAAATGAATTTAACTTTGCTTGTAAATTTTTCTCCGTAGGCATAGGTAAATGATTTTGCGGCATTAAACCATTGTCCCATAAGGGTTGTAAAACAAAATATCAATAGTGCAAATATTGCTACATAAGATAGGGGTTTAAATACTGTTCCTATTGCACTAATTGCCATGTTTGATGCTTGTATTGTTTCTCCGTCTATTGGAATTTGAGATACTCCTATTGTTATTGCTGTAAGGGAGCAAATAATTATTGTATCTAAAAATACTTCTGTAACTCCAGTAATTCCTTCTTCTACTGGATGATCTACAATAGCTGTACCGTGGGCAAATGGTGCTGTTCCTTCTCCTGCCTCATTTGAATACATTCCTCTTGCTATACCGTATTGCATAGCTCTTGCTATAACAAGTCCGCCTACACCACCTGCGGCAGCTTTGAAAGAAAATGCTCCATCAAAAATCGCCTTAAAAACTAAAGGAACGTTTTTAATATTTACAATTATAACTAATAAACATAATACAACATAAAGAATAGACATAATAGGTACAAGGCTTGTTGCAACTTTTGCTAATCTTTTAAGTCCCCCAATTGCTATCATAAATAATAAAATTGTCAAAATAATTCCTGTCAATAGATTATTGACTTTAAAATTATCTGCAAGGATTGTAGCAATTGTATTTGATTGAACAAGATTTGCTCCCATCATTTTTATAGTCATCAAAACTGCTATTACAATTCCTAAAGCTGGAGCTTTTAATCCATCTCTTATGTAATACATTGGACCTGATAAGATATTTCCGTCTTCGTCTTCTCCTCTATAAATTTGTGAAAGAACGATTTCTCCGTATTTTAGTGCCATTCCAAAAAATGCAGCAAGCCACATCCAAAATATAGCACCATATCCACCAGCAACAATTGCTGTCGCTACACCAACTACATTTCCTCCACCAATATTTCCAGCTAAAGTTACCATCATAGCTTGAAATGTAGACAAAGAACCTTCTCTTTTTTCAATATTTCTTTCCTTAAAACTTTTTACCAAAGTATTATGAATAATAAATTTAAAATGTCTAACTTGTACAAATCCAGTTGCTATTGAATAAAGTATACCAAGGCCTAACAATACAAATACAAGCCAATTTCCCCACAATATCTTATTAAATTTTTCTAAAAATAGTTCTAAATTCTGCATAAAATCTCCTTATTTATTTTTTTAATAATTCATCAACCCTATCAGGGAAGTCAGTAATAAGACCATCAAAACCCATTTCAACAAAATCTTCCAAATTATAAGAAAGTTTTGAAGAAAGCCACGCATTTACAAAAATTCCTTCATTATGAAGCTTTGAAACAAGATCTTTGTCAACAGTATTTACCAAAGGATGAAAATAAAAAATTCCATTATCTTTTAAATATTTCACAGGATTAGCTAAAACAGATTCTTCCAAAAATCCCAATTTTAAAGTGCTATCGATTTCCTTCATCCTAAGAACAGATTCATGATTAAAAGATGAAATAATTATCCTATCACAAATTTCATATTCTTTCATAAGCTCATATAATTTTTCTTCAATTCCATCGTAAGCAATTAAGCCATTTTTAATTTCTATATTTGTAATAAGATTAGTATCCTTTACAAAATCAAAATATTCTCGAAGAGTAGGAATTTTCTCATCAATTCCGTCATATCCATAGGCTGCATTTAGTTTTTTTAATTCTTCTAAATTTAAATCCTTAACAAAAAGGTCACAGCCACAAGTTCTTAGCAGATTTTCATCGTGTATTATAACCAAATGTCCATCTTTTGATAAATGAACATCAAGTTCAATGCCATCTGCTCCCGCATCTAGAGCTTTTCTAAAA
>NZ_HE978532.1:598170-680562 GCF_000311745.1 Anaerococcus obesiensis ph10
TAGTATTTTCTGGATACTTTGCCTTAAAGCCCCTGTGTGCATAATTTAACATAAAACCTCCTTATAGACGCAAAAAGCCCAGAAACAAATCTGAGCTTTTCTCCATCATATAAAATTACTTTTGTATTATAGCATATTAGTTTTTATTTGACAATACTTTGTTATCAAAAATATAATAACATTATTCAAACACAAAAAATGAACCCATACATAGGACTTCTTAGCTGTATAGGTTCATTTATTTTTATTTTAATCTGAAATTTTTTCAGGATTTTTTATTTTTTTAATTCTTACAATTTTAATTCGAGTTTCTTCAATATATAAAATTTTAAATTCGTAATCTTTGTAGATTACCGCTTTTTCACAGCCTTCATCTGGAATAAAGCCAAGTTTATCGATTATAAAACCACCTACTGTATCGTATTGGTCGTTTTCTTCATCTATATCTAGTCCCAAAAATTCATTTAAATCTTTTATTGATGTCGAACCTTTTACTATATAGGAACCCTTGGTTGAACTTCTAATATCTGGTAGGTCCTTGTCGAATGTATCGTCCATATCTCCAACAATTTCTTCAACCAAATCTTCCATAGTAACAAGTCCCGAAAATCCACCGTACTCATCTATCAAAATCGCCATGTGAGTGTGATCTTTTTGCATTTGAGAAAATAATTTATCAATTTCAATTTTTTCTGGCACAAAAAAGGCTGGTTTTATTAATTTTCTAATATCAACACTTGCAATTCCCACATCAAGTGCCTCTAAGAGATAATCTTTGGTATAAATTATTCCCAAAATATTATCGACTTCTTCATCGTAGACTGGAATTCTTGAATGTTTTAATTTGATAAATTCATCCAAATATTTTCTTTCCCTATCTTTTATATCAATCATAAATACTTCAGGCCTTGCAGTCATTATCTCCTCTGCCCACACGTCGTCAAATTCCATGATCGAATGAATCATTTTTGATTCTAATGGTCTTAAAACTCCTTGGTCTTCTCCAACTTGGACAATGGATTTTATTTGCTCTGCCGTAACTTCTTTTTCAATAGCCTTAGACTCAATTCCAAAAATATTCATAATGATATTTGTAATTTTATTTATAAAACTTACAAAGGGCCTTGTCAAAAACAAAATCAATTTTGCAAATCCTCTTGTCTTTTTAGAAATAGTATAGGGATTTCTAATTCCAATTCTTTGAGGAATCATATTGGCAAAAATTCTTTTTATAACTACAAAAACAATTACCATAAGAATCATTATAAGCATTTGCATAAAATCTGATTCTCTATTTAAAAAATTTTTCAAAGAATCTTTTATATTTAATAAAAGAAAGGCAATTGTAATTATTGACAAAACTCCATCTTGGAAATTTTGACTTTGCATAAGTCTTTGTTGGTCTTGAGATAAAATCAAAACATCTTTAGCTTTACTATCTCCATTTTCTACCATCTCTCTTAATTTTTGATGATTTAGGGAAGTTAAAGATGAAAAAATCATATTAACCAAGGCATTTAATAAAATAAGTGCCAAAACTATTAAAAAAATTATTAAATTCGCGTAGGGTCCTTCCGTATCCATTTGTTTCTCCTTCAAAATTTATTTATTAAAAGGACGCTTAACACGTCCCTTTTATCTTTATTACTAAACTATGAAATTTTCTATTTTCAAGACTTAGGCTTCGGATATAATATCTTTAACTTTCATAAGTCTTGAAATAGTTGCTCTTTCATTTTCTTCTAGCTTAGCTCTAATATATTTTATTGTTTCTTCCAAATCTGGAATTGTCCTATATTCTAGGGCGTTTACCCTTCTTCTTGTTCCTTCAATTTCATCTGCCATAAGTTGAGTTGACTTTTCAAGCTCTGCCAAGGTTAAAAGTTTATCCATAACCTTATTTAATCCTTTTATGGCAAGGTCCAAATCAGCTGATGTTTGGGCAAGACCATAAGGATACATGGAGGCATTTTCGTTTCCTCCCTTGTCAATTTTAAATTCCATTTGAGGAATTCTTACACTCATGACATTTTTTACCTTTATATCTACCCCAATTTTTTGTGTTGGAAAACTTACTGCTTCTTCCAAAAATTCTGGGCTCATAAATGATGATGCCATCAAAAATCCTTTTGATGATTCTTTCAAATCAGCTTCAACTTCTTCACGAAGTCTTTTATTTTCTCTGATTTTTTCAAGAAATTGTCTCATCAGCTCATCTTGTTTGTCTTTTAAAAGTTTATAGCCTCTTTTGGATGTGGCAAGTCTTTTCTTTAGGGTATTTAAATTCATCCTGGTTGGAGTTACATTAAGCCTTGTCATAGCCTAAGACTCCTTTTTGTTTTCGTCTTTATCCAAATATTTATCGATTAATTCGTCATCGATTCTCTTTAGTTCAGATTTTGGTATTATTTTTAATAATTCCCAACCAAGATTTAGGGTATCTTCTATGGATCTATTTGTGTAGAATCCTTGATTTATATATTTTTCTTCAAATTGTTTTGCAAATTCTGCAAAGGCAAGGTCAGCCTTTGAAAGGGCAGAATCTCCAAGAATTTTTTGAAGCTCTCTTGCGTCAACTCCGGATGCATAAGCTGCATAAATTTGGTTCATGGTATCTGCATGGTCTTCTCTTGTTTTTCCTTCACCAATTCCCTTATCTTTAAGCCTTGATAGGGATGGAAGAATTGAAACTGGTGGGTTTACTCCTTGGTTATATAATTCGTTTGATAAAATAATTTGTCCTTCTGTGATATAGCCTGTCAAATCTGGGATTGGGTGGGTTATATCATTTTCTGGCATGGTCAAAATTGGAATTTGGGTAATTGTACCTGGTTTTCCTTTTAATTTTCCAGCTCTTTCATATAAAGTTGCAAGGTCTGTATAAAGATATCCCGGATATCCACGACGGCCTGGAACTTCTTTTCTTGCTGCTGAAACCTCACGAAGAGCTTCTGCGTAGTTTGTCATATCTGTCATTATAACCAAAACTTGCATATTTTTTTCAAATGCCAAATATTCTGCTGCTGTAAGAGCCATTTTTGGTGTTGATAAACGTTCGATTGCAGGGTCATCTGCAAGATTTATAAACATTACTGACCTGTCCAAAGCTCCTGTTTTTTCAAAGTCTTGTCTAAAAAATTGAGCTTCTTCGAATGTAATTCCTATAGCTGCAAAAACAACGGCAAAGTCTTCGCTATCATTTAAAACTTTTGCTTGTCTTGCAATTTGGGCTGCAAATTTATTGTGTGGAAGTCCTGAGCCTGAAAATATTGGAAGTTTTTGTCCACGAACAAGGGTGTTTAATCCGTCGATTGTTGATACACCTGTTTGAATAAATTCTGATGGATAATCACGGCTTACAGGATTTATTGCAACTCCGTTTACATCTCTTTTTTCTTCAGGAATAATTGATGGGCCATCATCGATTGGTCTTCCTAGTCCATCAAAAGTTCTTCCAATCATATCTTCGCTTACGCCAAGTTCTAGTGGTCTGCCTAAAAATCTTACTGATGTTGATTTTAAGTTAATTCCAGAAGAACCTTCGAAAAGTTGGACAACAGCATTGTTTTCGTCAATTTCTATTACTCTTCCTCTTCTTCTTTCTCCTGTTTGAAGTTCTATATCAACTAGCTCTTCATAATCAACTCCACTAACATCTTCGACAAGCATTAGGGGTCCAACTACTTCTGATACGCTTTTATATTCTTTTAGCATTATTCATCCTCCCCCTTTGCTACAGCTTCTTTGCATTCTTTGTCGATTTGTTCTTTAACTTGGTCAAATTCTTCCAAGTTTTCATCTTTTATCAATTTTAATCTTGTGATTTTTTCTTTTACTTCAAGCTCTTCAAGTCTATCAAGATTTGCTCCATCAGATAGAGCTTCTAGACTTTTATCATAGAAATAAAGAATTGTATCAAGCATTAAATCTTGTTTTTCCATTGGACAGAAAGCATCTGTTTCGTGGAAGGCGTTTTGTTGCAAGAAATCTTCTCTTAGTGATTTTGTTACATCAAGTTTTAATTTATCATCATCACTTAACCCATCACGACCAATTAATCTTACAATTTCTTGTAGGGATGATTCTTGTTGGAGAAGACTCATTGCTCTCATCCTGTTTTTTGAGAATTTTTCATCAACAGTTTTATCTATATATGAATCCATCTTGTCTTGGTAGAGTGAGTAAGAATTTAACCAGTTTATAGCTGGGAAGTGTCTTTGGTAAGACAAATCATAATCAAGTCCCCAGAATACTTTTACTATACGAAGTGTTGCTTGGGTAACTGGTTCTGATAAGTCTCCACCTGGAGGAGAAACTGCTCCTATTACTGAAAGTGATCCTTCTTTTTCTACTTGTCCATTTACAATAACTTTTCCACTTCTTTCGTAGAAATCTGCTATACGGCTTGCAAGATATGCTGGGAATCCTTCATCTCCTGGCATCTCTTCCAAACGTCCACTCATCTCACGAAGGGCCTCTGCCCATCTTGATGTAGAATCTGCCATTAGGGCAACTGAATATCCCATATCTCTGTAATATTCTGCCATGGTAATTCCTGTATAAACACTTGCCTCTCTGGCTGCAACTGGCATATTTGATGTGTTTGCTATAAGTACAGTTCTTTTCATGATTGATTCGCCAGTTTTTGGATCGATTAGTTCTGGAAATTCGTCAAGTACATCAGTCATCTCGTTTCCACGTTCTCCACAACCTACATAAATTACAACGTCAGCATCGGCGTATTTTGCAATTTGGTGTTGGATAACTGTTTTTCCTGATCCAAATGGGCCCGGGATTGATGCAGCTCCACCTTTTGCAACTGGGAAAAATGTATCAATAACTCTTTGTCCTGTTATAAGTGGTGTGTCTGGATCAAGTTTTCTATTAAATGGTCTTGGAGATCTTACTGGCCATTTTTGAATCATATTTAATTCTTTATCGCCATTTTCTGTTTCAATTACAGCAACTGTTTGATCAACTGTAAATTCTCCATTTTTTATTTCTTTAACTTTTCCTTTTATTCCATTTGGAACCATAATTTTATGGTTAATTATTGAAGTTTCATCAACACTTCCTAGAATATCTCCAGGGATTACTTCATCGCCAACTTCTTTTTCCGCTTTAAATTCCCATAATTTTTCTCTATTTAGTGGTGGGGCTGTAACTCCTCTTTTTAGGAATTCTCCTGCCAATAATTCAAGTTTTTCTAGTGGTCTTTGGATTCCGTCATACATTCTTTCAAGTAGTCCAGGTCCAAGTTCAACTGATAGTGGAGCTCCTGTTGAAACTACTTCATCTCCAGGTCCAATTCCAGTTGTTTCTTCGTAAACTTGAATATTTGCAACATCCCCTCTCATCTCTATAATTTCTCCGATGAGCTTATCTTTTGAAACTTCGACCACATCATAGATATTAGCATCAGATAATCCCTTTGCCTCTACAAGTGGACCTGATACTCTTGTGATTTTACCTTTATTCAAATTTGGTCTCCTTTTAGTTCAAAATGTTAGCTCCAACAGCTTTTTCTACACTCTTATTTATATCTGCCATTCCAAGTCCAAGATCTTCTTTGTTGGATGGTATAAGTATAATTGCTGGAGTCATTTTTTCTCTGTATTTGTCTATAGTATCTTGGATTTTTGCTGCAAAATCTTCTGTAATAAATATTATTCCCACATCTTCTTGGGCAAGTTTATTTACAAGTTTTTTTGCATCTTCTCCATCTACTGCTGTATATACGTCAACTCCCAATGCCTTAAACATTAGGACAGAATCTTTATCTCCTATTACGGCTACCCTATACATACAAATCACGCAACCTTTCTTCCATAAATTCACGAGAAAGTGAATTTAGTTTGGCTGTTAGGATAATTCTCAAGTTTTTAATTTCCATTTCACGACTTATAAGATAACCCATAATTACTTCTGGACCATAACTTACTTTTTTGCTTTCTTTTGCAAAATCCATCAAGTGATTATCGATTATTTTTTCTATTTTTTGCATAGCCTTATACAAATCATCTTCTTCCAAAGCATTTTTTACTTGTGGGTAAATTTTTTCTTTGAAAAATAGATTTGAATATGAAGTTTTTTCTGCATTTAGTGAATCTCTAAAGAGATTTTTTTCAATATTTCCTCCATCTATTAGGGCTTTTTCTAATAAGTCTACACTTTGATCTTGACCTTTAATTCTTAAAAGTGTTTTTAAATTTGTAAGGTCAATTCTTTCTTTGGTAAATTTTATTAAACTTTCATAATTGAGATTTTCGCTATCTTCCAAAAGTTTTTCATAAAAATCTTTATCCAAAGATAAGTCTATATCTTGAGGATCCTTATTTTCTTTATAAAGGTCTAGGGCTTTTTTTGCATAAGAAAAATACTTGTCATTTTGATTTATGTCTTCTTTTAGATTTCTCTTTATTTTTACAAGGTCAATTTTTCCTATATCAATATAAATAGACTTGTAGTCCTCATCTTGAATAAGCTCTTTTAATAAAACTTTCAAATTATGAAAATTATATTTTTCTTCCAAATATTTTACCAAGTTTTTGTCAGGGCTTATTTTTATCATATCTTTGTATGAATTTAAAAGCATTTGAGATAGGGCTTTTTCATAATCTTCATATCTATCTAATTTTTGTAAAAGCTCGCCATATTTTGTATCGTTTAAGGATGATATAGCCTCATTTAGGTTATCTGTATCTATTAGCCTTTTCAAATTTTCTGAAGTAAGGAGATTTTTTTCGTATACTCTTGTAGTAATGGATGGGCGAATAAATTTTTCTCTATCCATCTAAATCACCTCACTTAAATATTTCATCAACTATAATTTTTTCTAAAGAATCTTTTTCAAAGTTTACCAAAGACTTGTAGGTGTTATCGTAGGAAATTTTTCCGTTTTTTACAACAAATCCACCTTCTACGCTTTCATTTGATACTTTAAGCCCATTAAAATCTTCTTCTTTGAAATGAAATTTCATATCTTTTTGTAAAAGTATTTCGCCTTTTTCGATTTTTGAATCTTTGAGTCTATTTAGGACAAAATCTTTGTAAGAATTAGGTCCAAGTTTTTCTAATTTTTCAATTAATTTTTCTAAAACTTCTTCTACAACTTGATTTTTTGCTTCAATTTTTATATCTCTTGCCTGTCTATTTACAGTTACTTTTGAATTTTCTTTTATTCTTTTTGCTTCTTTTTTGGCATTTTCTATAATTTTTGAAACTTCTTTTTGGGCTTTTTCTTCTGATTCTTTTATTATTTCTTCTTTTCTTTTTTGACCATTAGATAGGATATGATCGGCTTCTTTTTTGCCGTCTTCTTTTATTCTATCTAATAATAAATCAAGATTGTTCATAATAAAGCCTTATATATTGTTTACTAGAAGTAGGGAAATTACAAATCCTAAGATTGCATATAACTCAACCATTACTGCATAAACTATTCCTTGTACGAAATTATCTTCGTTTTTTGCAAGTATATTCATACCTGATACTGCTACTTTTGCTTGAGCTATTGCTGAGAAATATCCTACTACTCCAATTGGAAGAGCTGCGAAAATATAATAAAGTCCTTGTTGGAAATTAAGATCTCCACCTAATTTTCCTAAAATCATAAATCCTATTACGAATCCGTAAAGTCCTTGTGTACCTGGTAAAAGTTGTAGTACAAGTGCCTTACCAAATTTTTGTGGTTCTTCTACAGTTAAGCCCGCAGCTGCTTCTCCTGTCATTCCTGTTCCTTTGGCAGATCCCATTCCTGATAAGAATACTGCTATAGCAACAGCAACTGCTCCCATTATCTTTCCACCGTTTTCAACTAAAAAATCAACCATTGTATCCTCCTGTGATTATATTTATAAATTTACTGTTTTCTATCATTTGTCTAAATTTCTTGCCGCCACCTTCATAGAACTTGTTAAACATTTCTACATAAACAAGTCTTAATGAGTGAACGTATGCTGATAGGGTTGATAGGAATAAGTTAAATAATTGGAAAATTACAAAAACTATAATAGCTCCTATCTTTCCTAAAATTCCCGCTGGCCACAACATTCCTACAATCAAGTTTACTGAATAAGCTACAAATCCTCCTGAAAGAACAAGTGCCATAAGTCTTAAAAATGATACAAAATCTCCAATCCAAGAACTCATACCATATAAAGAATATAGACCTCCTGCAACTTTTCCTCCAACAGATTTATTTTCACGTCCTCCTGTAAGAACTATGCCTATCATGCCTATAATCATTATTATTTTTGCAACATTTTTTCCTGATCCATCAAGTAAATATAAGGCTATAGCTCCACCTACTGCCATATACCACAATAATACATCAAATATTGCACCGAGTGGATCGCCATCACGAATTAACATATAGGCTTTTACGCCCAAAGCTGTAAATAATGATATGCCACCGATTATAAGTGAAATAACCATTAGGGTGTTGAAATCTTTTTGTGTATCAATTAGACCTGGTAGTGGAATAATTCCTCCAAAAAATGAACCGAATATTAGTCCAAATACACATCCTGAAAGACCAACTCTTGTAAAAAGTCTTGCCATTTTGTCAGTTGACTCTGGCAAATCTTTGTATTTTCTAAGTAAAATTGTTCCAATAAAAAGTATTAATCCATATCCCAAATCCCCAAGCATAAAACCTGTAAATATTGTATAGAAAATTGAAACCAAAAGTGTTGGATCAACTTCGTTATATTTTGGTAGTGAGTAGGTTTCTACTACTGATTCGTAAGGTTTGATAAGCTTGTTGTTATCAAGAATTACTGGAACGTCTGGATCATCTTTGTCTGCTTCATTTATATCAAGTACAAAATCTTCTCCCAAAACTTCCTTCAAATCTTTTTTAAACTTTTCGTTTAGATTGTGAGGAATATAGCCTTCAACGAAGTCTATTCTTTTTGTTTTGATGAAAAATTCGCTACTTGCTTCTTTTTTTCTTAAATTTTCTAGATAAGTTTGGTAAAGGTAAAAATCTGGCAAAAATATTTTCATTTGCTTAATTTTTTCTTCACTATCTTTAAGCTTTTTGTCTAAATTTTCAATTTCTTCTAGATTTAAAGCTATTTTTTCACTAACTTTCTTTTTGGTCTTAATATTTGCTTTTGAAAAACCATGATCTCTTAGAAATTCTCTAAAATCTTTTGCTTCCTCAAGACTTGATATAGCTATTAGATAATTTAGGCTATCTTTTTTGGAAAGATCTACAACTAGGGCAGTTTTGAAATCTTTTTTGACTAAATCTTGGTCAAAATCTTTATAAAACTGATCTGCAATTGAGCCAATTTCTACGAAAAATCTGTGTGAGTTTTCAATAGAATTTATATCCAAATCCAAAGCCTTAAAGCTTTCTAGTTCTTCATTTGCTGCTTTTAAATTTTTAATCTTATCTTGACTTTTATCCCTTATATCAATGTATTCTTTTAGTTGAGGATATATTTCATCAAACCTAAAATTTTCGCCTTCTTTATAGAGATTATCAAGACTCATGTCCTTTTTTGTTAGGGAAGATTTTTCTTCCTTATCCAAAAACTTCTCTATAGAATTTATTGCATATTCTAGCTTTGATCTTTTTTCATCAATTCTTGTAAGATTATCTTGGTTAGATACCTTTTTGAGGTAGTCTTCCTTTTCGTCGACCACAAGATCGTTAAAATGAACATAGTTAAACTTTTGTAAAATATCTAGAAGGCTTTTTCTATTATTTTCAAAAGAGAAAAGATTAAACTTATCCATTTTAACTATTGCCATTATTTACAATCCTTTCTGTTAAAAGATTTAAAAGCCCTTCAATTTTTTCCTCATCTTGGTCTAAAATATCTTTGCTTTCATCTTTTGCCTTGTCAATAAGTGGAATCTTTTCTTCGCTTGCTTCTTTCTTTGCATTTTCGATTAAATCACTGGCATCTTTTTTTGCCTTTTCGATTTTTTCTTTGTAAGAATTGCTTGCTTCGATTTTTGATGATTCAATTATTTCCTTGGCTTTTATTTTGGCATCGTCTACAAGTTTGTCAGCTGCAATTTCTGCATCTTTAACTTGATTTATTACATCGCTTGCCATCCTTCACCTCCTACTATATATAGTTTAATTATAGCATATTGACCATATAGATGTATATTACCCATTTTAATCAATTTTTATAGAAAAATTCGAAAAGATTAAATAATTATTTTCAAATAATTTTTTAAATACATTCTTTTGAATTTAAAATTTTCTATAAAATTTTGCTTTGTTTTTTATTCTATTTTAAAAATTTATTTTTTTTATGTACTTTGTTGACAAAAATTTCTGATTTTATATAATAAAATTGATAACAGTTATCAATAACTTTGAGGAGTTTTTATGAAATCTTTTAATAAATCAAAAATTTTTAATAAAAAAATTTTCAATATAATAAAAAATAATAGAAAAGCTCTGTACTTTTCTTTGTTTGTTTTTACATATTTTTCTATGGCTTTTAATTATTTAATAATTAAGGATTTTGTTTTATCCAAAATTTTGTGCATTTTTTTGGGGATTATGAGTTTATTTTTTTTAAATAAAACTTACATAATCCCCAAGAAATCTCAATTTATTTTAAAATCTATCCTTATTATTTTTATAAGCTTGTCGTTTTTGTCTTTATTTTTGGTCTAGTTTTTGATCTAGTTTGTGGACAGAGTCGATGTATCTAATTGTTCCTGATGGAAGTCTTAGAAGTAGTGATTGGGTTTTTGCCATATTATTTTTTGTGTAGGATACGCCTTTTAGGAAAGTTCCATCGGTTATTCCTGTTGCTGCAAATAATACGTCATCGCCTTTTACCAAATCGTCTATTGTGTAAACTTTGTCGAAATCTACTCCCATTTTTAGGCATCTTTTTACTTGTTTTGAATCTGATGGGGCAAATACTCCTTGGAAATCTCCTCCCAAACATTTTAGGGCTGCGGCTGCTATAACGCCTTCTGGCGCTCCGCCTATTCCCATTATCAAATCAATTTTTCCATCTGATAATTCTGTGGCTATGGCTGTCAAAACATCACCGTCTTCTACCATAGAAATTCTAGCCCCTGCTTCTCTTATTTCTTCAACTAATTTTTCGTGTCTTGGTCTGTGCAAAACTGAAACTGTAATATCTGAAACTTTTTTGTTTAAAGCTTTTGCTACATTTTCTATATTTTCTTTTGTTGATTTTTTTATATCTATTACGCCTTTTGCCTTGCTTCCTGCGGCAATTTTATTCATATAAACATCTGGAGCATTTAGTAAGCAACCTTGTGGTGCAACTGCAATTACTGATATTGAATTGCTAGTTCCATTTGCAAGAGATGCTGTTCCATCTATTGGGTCTACAGCTATATCTACAACATCATCTTGGCTCATATCGCCAATTTCTTCACCTATATATAACATAGGAGCTTCGTCGATTTCTCCTTCTCCGATTACAACCCTGCCGTTTATTCCCAAATAATTAAACATTGCTCTCATTTGGTCTACTGCAATATTGTCAGAATCGTTTTTCTTACCCTTGCCTAAATATTTTCCGCTTGCAAGAGCTGCTGCCTCTGTTACTCTACATAAGTTGATACCTAAATCTCTATTCATTTTTTCTCCTCTAAATTCTCTTGTTAAAGTCAATAGGAAATAAACCATTTCCTACATTTTTATCATACCAAGAAGTGGAACTTTTTTAAAGACCTTTTTAAAATTTTTAATTTTTTGTAAAAATCTTTTTATTTGTTTAATTTTTAAGGATTTATGATATAATCAATAGGTAAAATAAAATTTGGAGATCGTATGAAAAAATTTTTGATTGTTTTATTTATATTACTTTTTTCATCTTGCATAAATTTCGATGAAAGTATAAATAAATCTAATGACTGCACAATAAAAGAAAAAATATCAGCAAATAGTATTTCAAGCGAAAAAGAAAAAAGAAAAGATTAGAATATAAGCACGAAAATATTGAAGGATTTCAAAGAGATAATTCCTTGTTCGTTGAAAGAATGATGGGAGATTATCCAAATGATATTTCCACTTCTTCCAATGAGCCTTATACAAAAGATGAGCTTAAAAATCTTGATTACGACAAAAATATTTTCTTGGAAGCTTTTAATATAAGGATACCAAACAGGTGCAAAGTTTATTCTAATACTTCTAATAAAAATACCTATGTGATTGATTTTCCAAAATCTGATGATTATGATATTTCAATTAATATAAAAAAATTATTAGAAGAAGGAAAAAAATCAGAAGACGAAATAAAAAATGAGCTTTATAAAATTTCTGACAAAGAAACATATAATTCGGAAATTGAAAATGCAAATGTAGTTCAAAAACCTGTTGGACTTGAAAGCGACTATAAGAAAACTTATTATTCAATTGTTGAAGATAATCAATTTTCTTACACAAATATATTTATGGCAACGCCTACAAATATTATTCAATTTCAAATTGTAGAAGATAAGGAAAAATCCCAAGCCTCTCCTTATATAATGGCAGATTTATTGTCGACAACCTATCCAGAAAGTGAAGATTTTAATATGGTTGCCAAATCATTCAAATCTTTTGACAAATATATAAATCTTTACGCAACAGAAAAAATTGATATGGGAGATTTTTCTTTTAATATTCCTCAAGATATGAAAAATATCCAAGAAAGCGAAGCTTTGACCGTTTATGAAAATCAAGTTTCAGGAAAAACAATAAATCAAATTATAATTTCAAAAATAAAAAAAGATAAGGCAATTGATTTGAAAAATTCTTTTGCCCAAAGTCAAGGCAGTCAAATTCCACCAGCTTTTATAAGCCCGATGGGAGAAGTAAAAGAAGAAATGGTAAAAGAAAAATTGTTTTTAAAATCAAAAGTAAGAATTTATACCGAGCAATTTTCACTAGAAGGAGAAAAAATAGCCTTTGAAACCAAAGATTATTTTGTAAATATTATCCTTGCAGGTACATTAAAAAATACAAATAAAACCCAACTTTTAAATGAAAATATTATAAATTCTTTGAAATTTGAATAAGAGATTTTTATGATAATTTTTCATAAATAAACTAAACGATACTTAACCCATATCGATTATTAGTCGGTATGGGTTTTTTCTTTACTTTTTTTGATAATTAATGATATTAATTTTTAAAAAATATCAATAGTCTTACAAATTTTTTCCAAATAATTATTGATAAACTTTCTCATTTTCTGGTAAAATATTAGGGGAGTTTCTATGAAAAAATTTAACTTTAATTTTAAAAATCTTTCAATACTTATACTTATTTTGATTTTTTGGCAATTTATTTATAAAATCGGAATTTTTTCGCCAATTTATTTGCCTGGGCCTTTTAAAGTTTTTGAAACTTTTTGTGCTATGCTTGTTGATGGTTCGATTTTTGCTAATCTTTTTGCAAGCCTTTTTAGAGTATTTGTTGGATATTTTTTGGCTTTTCTTGTAAGCTTTTTTTTGGCTTTGATTTTTTATTTAAAACCTAAAACCTACCCATATTTTTCAAATATTTTGAATTTTTTTAAAAGTATTCCGCCTCTTGGTCTTGTTCCCCTCTTGATTTTGTGGCTTGGAATTGGAGAAATTAGCAAAATCGCCATAGTTTTTTTGGCGTCATTTTTTCCTATTTTTTTAAATATTCAAAAGGGTTTTATGGTAGCAGAGCCTGATTTAATTGAAATGGCGCGTGCTTTTTCTTATAACAATAAGGAAATTTTTAAAAAAATTATCCTGCCATCAAGTTTGAAAGATATTTTTGTTGGCGCAAGAATTGGTCTTGGCTATGCTTATAGGTCAATTATTGCAGCAGAAATGATAGCCGCATCAAAAGGCCTTGGTTATCTTATAAATTTTTCAAGGCTTATGTCTAGGACTGATAAAGTTCTTGTGGGGATTTTTCTAATAGGCTTTGTTGGAATGATTTCTGACAAAATTTTTGTTAAATTTGCAAGCTTTTTTTTGAAGGGAGATCTTAAAAATGAATGGTATAAGTCTAATTGACCTTTGTAAAACTTATAATATCGACGATAAAAATATAAAGGCTTTGGATAAAATAAATTTAACTTTAGATCCTCAAAAAAGAAATATCCTAATAGGCCCATCCGGTTGTGGAAAATCAACTTTAATCAAGGCTATTGGCGGACTTTTGGAAATCGACTCTGGAAAAATTATTAAAAATGACATAAAAACTTCCATAGTTTTTCAAAATCCAAGACTTTTGCCATGGCTAAATGTCAAAGAAAATATTCTATTTTCAAATCAAAATGAAAATCTTTGCAAAAAGTGGATTAAAATAATTGGCCTTGAGGGCTTTGAAAACGCCTACCCTTCTCAGCTTTCTGGTGGTATGAAAGCAAGAGTTTCCCTTGCTCGCGCTCTTATTTTTCCAAATAATTTTATGCTTTTGGATGAGCCTTTTGCATCTGTTGATGAGATTAGCAAAGAAAGGCTTGAAAAAGAATTAATTTCTTATATGAAAATCAAAGATTCTGGATTTTTATTTGTAAGCCACGATCTTGAAGAAGCTCTCAATTTAGGTCAAAGAATTATAGTAATGAAAAATGGAAAAATAGTTTCTGATTTCAATCTTGAAGATAAAAAAATCTCCAAGGAAATTTTGAGAGAAAATTTTAAAAAAATAATAGGAGAAGAAAATGAAAAATAAATTTTTAAAAATTTTATCAATTTTTGCCTTAGTTTTTGCAATTACATCATGCTCAAACAAAGACAATGCATCAAACGAAAATATTTCAAATGCTAATATGTCAAATCCTTCATCAAATACCAAGGAAAAATTATCAATCGACGAATTAAATGTGACTTATGTAACATCGCCTTTAAATGTTCCATCAATTATCGAAAAAAATAAGGAAATTTTTGCAAAACATCTTCCAAATGTAAAAATTAATTACAAGGAAATCACAAGCGGTGCAGACCAAACAGCTGCTCTTGCAAGCGGAGACGTTGATTTGCTTTATGGACTTGGCGGTTCTTCTGCAATTCTTGCAAAAGCAAATGGTCAAGATTTGAAAGTTTTAAATATGTATTCAAAAGCACCAAAGGCATTTTCACTTTTTGCCAAAGATGATTCAATAAAAAATCCATCAGATTTAAAGGGCAAAAAAATCGGAGGCCCTGCAGGAACAAACTTACACCAAGAACTTCTAGCATATTTAGAAAAAGAAAAAATGAGCGAAAAAGACGTAGAATTTTCAAATATGTCAATTCCAGATGCAGCTGCTGCCCTTGATTCAGGAAATTTAGACGTAGCACTTTTGGGAGGACCTGCAGCTTATAAGGCAAAAGAAGCAGGACTTTATGAAATTACAAACGGCGAAGATTTAATTGACGCTATAATTTGCGTAGCAAGTTCAGAAAAATTTGCCAAAGAACATCCAGATGTAATAAAGGCAATAAATGATGCCCAAAAAGAAATAGCAGAATTTATGGAAAAAAATAAAGACCAAACAAAAGAAATTGTAAAAAAAGAATTAGACCTTGACGATAAAGCCTACGATTATATGTATCCAATGTATGATTTTTCAACAAAAATTACAGATAAAGACAAAGAAGGCTTTGAAAGAACAAAAAAATTCATGCTAGATAATAAAATGATAGAAAAAGATTTTGATATTAATCTTTTATTTAAATAAAATTTTAAAACCTATAAACCATCTCGAAAAAATCGAGGTGGTTTTTTTATAAAAAATTAAAGATATAATTTAAAGTAAGGATAGATTTGCTCAACTTTATACGAATATATAGGCAAAGGAGGAAATAATGGATGATAAAAATTTAATAAAAGGAATTAAAAACAAAGATGAAAAATATTTGATTGAATTCATTAACCTTTATGGGCCTATATTAAAAGGAGTTATTGTAAAAACTATAGGAAATAGGAGAAATATTCTAGATGAAATTTTAAATGATGCTCTCCTTGGAATTTGGGATAATATAAATTCTTATGATCCTACTAGGTCATCTTTTAAAAATCGGTGTGCAGGAGTTGCCAAATACAAGGCAATTGACGCAATTAGAAAAGAAGCAAAACACGACTGCCTTGACCTTGATGATATTTCAGGTTTTATTTATGATAAAAATTTAGAAAATTATGATGAAAGCGAAAAAATTCTTGAAATGTTGTCAAAAAAAGACAGAGAGATTTTCAAAAAATTATTTATAGAAGGATATTCATACGATGATTTAGAAAAAATCACAAAAATTCCAAAAGACAGACTCTATAACAAAGTAAGCCGTGCCAAAAAAACTTTAAGGAGCAAATTATGAAAAATATCTATGACAAAATAAATGATATGGATTTTGAAATTGAAAAAATCGAATTAAACGACTTTGAAAAAGAAAAATTAATAAAAACTGCAAAATCCTACAAAAAAAATAAAAAATCAAAAAAATTTTTGCCAATAGCAGCTGCATTAATCCTAGTAGCTGGACTTAATATTCCAATTGTAAAAGCAGAAGTTTCAAAATTTACAACAGACATAAAAGTAACAATGATGGAAGCCTTTGGTGCAAGTCCTGATTCCTACAAATATATGGCAGAAATTAATAAACCAGTAACAGTGGGAGAAGATTCATTTGTGATAGGAAATATAGCCTTTGAAGATAATAAAATATTTATAAATACCCTTAGAAATGGAAAAAATTTAGAGGAAAATACAAAAAACAATTCATATTTGTATAAGGTGGTAGTTGATGGAAAAACTTATAAAGCTATGAGCTCATCAGGAGGAGAAGGCCTATTAGAAGATAAAAAAACATCCTCAGAAAATCTTATGATAAGTTTTGACAAATCTTTTCCAAAAAAAGATAAGGCGAACGTAGATTTATATTTTTTAGATGCAAATAAAAGCCAAATAATTTCAATAGAATCTCCAATGAATACAATAAACGAAGAGAACAAAATTTTCGCTGAAAATTTAAAAATAAAAGGAACAAACGCCACAATTTCATTGATGAAAATAAATCCAATGACCCTTACAGCAACAATAAAAAATCTCGATCAAGCCTATGTTTATGAACTAAAAGGAGTTGACGAAAAAGGAAATAAAATTTCTCTAGATGAAAGAGTTGCAGATGAAAATTCAACAACTTTTATTTTCAACAATTATTTCTCAGACCTAAGCCTAGACGAAATAAAAGACGGAAGAAAATTTAATTTCACCCTAAGTCGTTCAAAAATTAATGAAACATCCGGCAAAGAAAGTGATGGAAACTTTGAAAAATTTGCAGAATTTTCATTAAGTGCCAAATAAAATAAGGACAAAAAAAATCCTCAAATGAAATTAAATTCATTTTGAGGATTTTTAACTTTATTTTGCCAATGATTTTTGCATTTTTATATTTCTTTTTCTTAATCTTAGGATTATATAAGCCAAATATATAAGAGTATATATAACCACTCCTAACATATTTTCTTTCCAATTAGCTGAATATAACACCATAACGTGGACATATATTCCTATGAAAAATGGATATGCCATTTTTTGCAAATTTTTCCAACTTTTAGCTTTCATTTTGCGACGAACTGTCTTAAAAGAAGTTACAAAAAGAGGAATCAGCATCAACAATAAAAATATTGTTATTATTGATGCTATTAATTGTCTTTGAGGCATAGAGCTAGGATTTGTAAAAAGAATTGGGAAATAACGCAAACCAAATATTATATTGTGGCTAAAAACTAATAAGCTTGCCATTATAGACATTTCTCCACGAATTGCCATCAATTTTTTTGAAAAATCATTATGTTTTGTAATAGTTCCTAAAAACATTACTATCATAAATGAAGCTGTAGCAAATATCCCCCTTGAAAATATCTTCATAAAATATTCATTAAACCAAGTAGGGAAATTTCTATCAAAGCCCATATTATAATAATAAACTACAAATCCTGTCCAAGCATATATTCCTAGATAAAATATGACAGGATATTTTTTAATCAAATCCTTAGTTAAACTATAAAAAATTATAGTAAACAAAATTCCAGTAATTAAAGTCATCTTATTCTCCTTTCTATTTTCATAAGCTTATTGTTCCTTTTGTGTAGGATTTTTACTTTCATCAATGATAATTTCCTCTTTATTTTTTTCTAAAGGGGGCAATTGAGAGTTTTTTGTGCTTTGAATTTTGAGAGAATCTTTTTCGCTTTCACTATTTTCTTTTTCAGTTTTTTCTAACTCTTTATTACCAGAATCTTTATTCGATTCATTTTTATCAGGATATTTTTTCTCATTTACAGAAGGTTTTAAAGAAGGTTTCTCCTCTATTTTATTTTTAGAATTTTCCTTTTTCTTTATAGCCTTTTTGCTAGAAGATTTATCTTGACTATTTTCTTTTTTAACAGCTTTTTTCACTATTACCATCACGTAAGCTTCGCCTACTTCTTTTGTTCCTTTGCTTTTGAATTGTAGGTACACTCTTTGTGGGGCTTCGCTTACTTTGCTATAGTCTGGTTCGTTTTTAAAGCTTACTTCTACTGAACCGTCTTTTGGTATGTTTGAAAATCTTTCTTTGTAGTCTTCTAGCCTTGGGGCTTTCCCTTCTACTATTATTGGTTTGCTTGAGCTTCTTTGTGGTGTGAATTTTTCGCCGTGATCTTTATCTTCGTCATCGGATATGCCATCTCTATCTTTGTCTCTGTATAACCAATATGTGATTTTTCTTACTAAGAGTTTGCCTTTTTTCTTTGCTTTGAATTTTAGTGTTATTGTTTTAAATCCACTGCCGTCTTCTGGCCAACCTTCATTGCTTGGTTCTGGGATTCCTGTTATTGTTTTTCCGTCAAAGATTAAGCCTTTTGGTAATCCGTCTATTTCTTTTAATATTTCTGCGTCTTTATCTAGACTTGTTACTGTTGCTGGTCTTATTTCTTTGCCTTCTATCCACTGTTGACCGTTTGATTCCATTAGACTTGTGTCTATTACTTTTTGGTCTACTTCTATTTCTTCTTCTTGTGGTTTTGGTTTTTCTTCTTTTTCAACGGCTTTTTTCACTATTACCATCACGTAAGCTTCGCCTACTTCTTTTGTTCCTTTGCTTTTGAATTGTAGGTACACTCTTTGTGGGACTTCGCTTACTTTGCTGTAGTCTGGTTCGTTTTTAAAGCTTACTTCTACTGAACCGTCTTTTGGTATGTTTGAAAATCTTTCTTTGTATTCTTCTAGACTTGGGGCTTTCCCTTCTACTATTATTGGTTTGCTTGAGCTTCTTTGTGGGCTGAATTTTTCGCCATGATCTTTATCTTCGTCATCGGATATGCCATCTCTATCTTTGTCTCTGTATAACCAATATGTGATTTTTCTTACTAAGAGTTTGCCTTTTTTCTTTGCTTTGAATTTTAGTGTTATTGTTTTAAATCCACTGCCGTCTTCTGGCCAACCTTCATTGCTTGGTTCTGGGATTCCTGTTATTGTTTTTCCGTCAAAGATTAAGCCTTTTGGTAATCCGTCTATTTCTTTTAATATTTCTGCGTCTTTATCTAGACTTGTTACTGTTGCTGGTCTTATTTCTTTGCCTTCTATCCACTGTTGACCGTTTGATTCCATTAGACTTGTATCTATTACTTTTTGGTCTACTTCTATTTCTTCTTCTTGTGGTTTTGGCTTTTCTTCTTTTTCTTTTTCTTCTACTAAATTTTTATCGGATTCTTCTCCTGATAATTGGAAGTTTACATATATTGTCTTTGGTGTATTTGGATTTTCTTCTTTGAGCAATGTATATTTTACTTGTCTATTTACTGGCAATTTATCGCCTGTGTACTCATAACGATTACCATTTTTTGATACTGCTCTAAGTTTTACTTTTTCAAATTCAAATGATGTTGGTGCATCGATAACTTGATGGTCGGAAATATTTCTTTTATCTACGTAATCCATTTCAACTTTATCGACTTTGTACCACTTATTTCCATCTGCGCTGTATTCTAATCCGATTATATAATCTTTACTATATTTTCCGATTAAAATTCTAAAGTCATCATAGGATAGTGATTTTTGGTGCATTACTTTTGCTTTTATAATTTTTTTGTCAGCATAATTTTTTAAGTCGCTTCCGTTTTCTATTATTTTTCCGTTTTCGTCTGTAATGCTAATTCCATTTTCTTTGAAATCTTTCCATTCTACTTCTTTTTGACTTCCATCTTTTTTGATTAAGTTTACTTTCATTTCTGTAAAATCAACTCCATCGCCTTTGTTTACTTCTATGTTTTTATTTTTTGGAGCTGTTATTGTGATTTCTTTTACATCTGAATTTGTAATGTAATCATTTGATGATTTTTTTGTAGCCTCTCTTGCTGCTGATGATATTCCACTAGCACTAACTGTTGCACCTGTAACGCTATCAAATAATTCTTTTGACTTATATTTTTTGGACATATAAGCTTTAACTGTTCTTGAAATTAGTGTTAAATCTGATTCTGAATTATCATTTCTATATCCGTTAAGATTATTTGCATATTCTGCACCAAAAAGTTCTAATGCTTTTGCTTTTGGGTTACTACTTTTTCTTATTGTTTCAAAATACTCTCTGTATAATCCCATTTTTGCAAGATTTAGTCTTGCTTCTTTTCCTTTTATAAAGGATAAAACTTTTTCTGCTTTTTGTCTAAATGGTCCCATATCATCGCCGTATTCTGAATTTTCTCCTACTCTTATTTCAGAAATTTCTCCATTTTCGACTTTTATATATGTTCTGATTTTTCTTGTATTAATATATCCAATGCCCCATCCTGTATATTCGCCGTCTTTTAATGGTTGATCGTTATAATATTTTTTAAGGGCTTCATCTATTTTTTCTTCGCTTGGTTTTTCTGGTTTCTTATCTTCTTCTGGTTTTTTATCTGGCTTTTGTTGGTCTGGCTTTTTGTCAGGTTTTGATGGACTATTTTCAATTCCAGCTTTTGATACTGCATTATTTATAGCATCTATTATTCCTTTGCTTGAGAATGTTGCTCCTGATACTGTATCCACGTTTTTGCCAGGCTTACCAAGCATTTTTGAGATTACTCCTTTTGATTTGCTAAAATAAGGATCATCTTCTTTGTGTGAAAGGATTTCTACTTTTGTTATTGAACCTTTTGCTATGGTTACTTTTACTTTTATTGGACCATTAAAGCCTTCTGCTACTCCTTCGTATACACCATCTTTGTATTGTTTGTAAATCTTATTATCTTTACTTGGTTTTTCTGGTTTTTTATTTGGTTTTTTTGCTTGATTTGTATTTGATGGTTTTTTATTTTTATTATCAACATTTTTGCTTCCACCCGCTTTTGATAGAGCATTTCTTACTGCATCAAGTATTCCTCTACTTGAATATGTTGCACCAGAAACTGTATCAACACTTTTGTCAGCTTTTCCTAAAATTTTTGATATAACTGCTCTTGCTCGACCAAAATATGGATTGTCATCGCTGTGTGAAAGTATTTCCACGTTTGTTATTGAGCCTTTCGATATGGTTACTCTAACTCTTATTGGTCCATTAAATCCTTGACCTGAGCCTGTGTAAACTCCATCTTTAAGGTCTTTATTTCCAATTGCTACTGTCCCTTTAGCATTTGCTCTTTTATTATTGCTTGATGCTTTATTTACAGCTTGCACTTTTGCATTTTCCTTAGAGCCAGCTTTGTGAAGGGCATCAGCTACTGCCATTTTTATAGCGTTTGATGATACTGTAGCTCCTGTTACTGAATCTACATTTACACTTCCACTACTTAAAATTTTATTTATTACAGCATAAGCTCTATTAAAATATTCTGGTGTTTCATTTTGTGAAACAACTTCTATTCCACTTATTTTTCCATTTTTTATGATTACTTTTACGGTTAAATTTCCACCATATCCATTTGCGCTACCAAAATACTCTCCATCTTTTAACCCTTCTACTGGTTTTTTATCTTCTTTTTTAGCTTTTTCTTTTATTTTTTCTTTCGAACCAGCTTTTTGGAGTGCTTTTAAAACAGCATCCTTTATAGCATTTGATGATATGGTTGCTCCTGTAACAGAATCTACATCTACTTTTCCTGTTCTTAAAATTTCTTTTATTATCGCTGAAGCCTTTTTAAAATATTCCTCAGTTTCATTATGGGATAAAATCTTGATGTCTGTTAATTTTCCATTTTTAACAGTTATTCTAACAGTCAACAAACCACCATAACCTTCAGAACTTGCTTCGTATTGACCATCTTTTAAATCTGTTGCAAGACGAGCGCTATCGCTTACTATTTTGTCTTTTTTTTCAGCCGCAAGCTTATTTTTTTCTAAGACAAACATAGACGATTTTATCATAGCCATAGACGCTAATCCTACAATAATAAAGGTCAATACTTTCTTTAAAAATGTATTTTTCATCTTTCCTCTTTACAAAATATATTTAGGTTATTAAAGGTAACCTAAACCTTTTTGATTTTCATTTACATAAAAATCTTAAAAATTATTGAGTTGTGGAGTATAAACTCCAAATTGCAAATAAATTAAATAATCTATTTTGCAAGGATGAATTTTTAGATATTTTTCAAAATGTTTAAATCAATTTTAATTTCTATCTAAAATATTCGGTTTATAAGTCTTGATATTGGTAAAAATAACTTTGCTTTTCTCATTTTTATAGTATTTTTAAAAATAACTAATTTTTATTTGATATTCTTAGTAAAGTTTTCCATAATATTTTTATCTAATCAAATATTTTGCCGAATAAATACAAATCTAAATCCTTATAAATTTTTATAATTAAAACCTTTATATGATTACTTTATTCGCTTTATAATCTAGCTATATTTTTTCAATATCAATTTTTATTTTTTCACTTTTCCCCCTTTCTAAAAATTTATAAATTCTTACAAGTTTTTTATTTAAAAACCCGTTAGTTCTAATAGTGATAATCACTATCTGTTCTATTATACAAAATTGTAGAAAAAAACACAATATTTCAATTTATTTTTTTGTTAAATATAAAAATTTTTAAAAAAACTAAAAAAACAACAAAATCCAAGTCTTTAAAATATTTTTACTATAAATTAAATAAGGCTAAGTATAATATTTTAAATTAAATTTATATCAAAAATTTTCAAAGATTTCAAATCAAACACCATTTCCTTTAAATTAATTGAAACTTTGGATTATTTTTAAATATCTTCTATTTTTACAAAAAATTTTTATAAGGCAAAAGTCTAATTTTCTTAGATTTTTTGCAAATAAAAAACTGCTGTAAAATAGAAATATCTATTCTACAACAGTTTATAAAATTTATTTTATAAATCATCTTCAATAACTGAAGATTTAGAATAAGCTGAAACTTTTCCTTCAAAGAAATCTGTTTTTACTTGGTTTGGATCTGAATATTCACTAACCCATTTCATTGATTGAGGTTCATCTTCATATCCTTCATAAATTGTTCCAAGTCCAAGTCCTTTTGCTCTTAGATTTCCCAAATATTTTATATAATCTTCAATCATTTGTGAATTTAATCCTTGGATTTCATCTCCAATGGCATATTTTCCCCAGGCAATTTCTTGTTCTACTCCCTCTTTTAATAGTGATAAGTAGAATTCTTTTAATTCGTCAGTAAATAAGTCTGGTCTTTCTTCTTTCAAATCATTTATCATTGACCTAAAAAGCCACAAGTGAGTATTTTCATCTCTATTTATATATCTAATTTCTTGGACAGTTCCTGGCATTTTGCCATTTCTTCCAAGATTGTAGAAAAATGAAAAGCCTGAATAGAAATAAATTCCTTCAAGTATATAATTTGCAATCAAAACTCTCATCAAATTAAATTCGCTATCGTCTTTTATAAATTCATTGTATTGGTCGCCGATAAATTTATTTCTTTTTAAAAGGTGGTCATCTTCCTTCCACAAATACAAAATTCTAGTTCTCTCATCAGGAGAGCAAATTGTATCAAGTATGTAGGAATAAGATTGGGAGTGGATTGCCTCTTGGTAGGTTTGAATAGCAAGGCAAAGATTTATCTCGTTTGCTGTTATATAGGTTTGAAGATTTGGCAAATTTGCAGTTTGAATTGAATCAAGATAGGTCAAAAATGACAAAATCCTATCATAAGCCTTTTTTTCAGCCTTAGATAAATTTCTATAATCTTTTATATCTTGGTTTAAATTAATTTCTTCAGGAATCCAAAAATTATTCATAGCTTGTCGATACCAATCACTTGTCCATGTGTATTTTACATTGTTAAAATCATTAAGATTGGTTGTATTTCCATTTATTATTCTTCTTTTAGAAAGATCAATATCCCCATCCTCATTAAAAATTCCTCTTTTAGAAACTTCTTCCTTATATTTTTTTTCCATATTTACTCCTTTATTAAAATAAAAAATAAGCCTTTAAATATATTTACCCATTCATCTAAATCAAATAATAATATATTTTTCTTACCTATATTATATCCTATATACCGAATTATTGACATATATAAACTTTCTGATACAATATAGATAAGGAACAAGGCCTTGCCATACGTGGCGGGGCGTTTTTTTATGAGGTAATTTACTATGAAACCATTTAAAACCTACGATGAACAAATTGATATTTTAAAATCTAGAAATTTAGAAATTAAAGATAAAAGTAAAGCCAAAGACATACTTTCACAAATAAATTATTATAATTTGATTAATGGCTACAAAGATCCTTTTTTAATAAAAAATGATAAATTCAAAGATAATGCTAGCCTTGAAGAAATCTACTCCCTCCATGAAATGGATAGAGAATTAAAACAAGTTGTATTTTCTTCACTTTTAAAATTTGAAAAACTTTTAAAAACATCCTGCGCCTATAATTTTTCTAATCTACATAAAGATGGATTATATCCTTACTTACAAGTTGAAAATTATTCAAATTCTAAATATCAATTTTCTTACGTTCTAAATAACCTTGCTACTTTGTCTAACGCTATTAGAAAACAAACAAGAAATTCAAATGCTAAAAAACCTATAAGACACTACATCGACAAACACGAAGATATTCCCCTATGGGTTCTTGTAAATTTTCTTACCTTTGGAAATATTTCTCATTTTTATAATTCTCTAGATGAATCTCTTCAAAATACCATTGCTAAAGATTTTGGACAAAGATATAAAGAAAATTATAATTCCAAAGAAAAAATAAGCAAAAGTGAGCTTATAGAAGTTATTAAAATATGTAATTTTTTCAGAAATATCTGTGCTCATGATGAGGTTATGTATTCTTTTACTTTAAATAAATCTTGTCAAACTGCTATTTTTGAAAAGTTTTTTGACGAAGAATTTAGTGGTAAAAATTTACACGATTTAATTTTATCTTTAAAGTTAGTTTTGCCAAAAAATGAATATCAAAACCTAATAAATTCAATATCAAAAATCAAAAATAAATACAAAGATGAATTTAAAAGTATAAGTATAAATAAAATATTCGAAATTTCAGGCTTTAAAAATCAGTAATTTAGTATTTTCTAAATTACTGATTTTTTAATTTTTTATATTTTATACATTATTATCTTATGGGAAATAATTTTTTATAAACTAATATTTTTAATTTTATACCCCATTTTCAAAATCGAACTTATATTTTTACTTTTAAATAATTATAAAATATTTAAAAACTATTAAAATTTTTTTCTTTGCTAAATATTTTATTTAAATTAATACAATACTTCGTTAAGTTAGGGCGGAGGAAATGGGGGAGTTTCGAATTCTCCCCCTTTTTCCTCCCCCTAACAACCCCCACTTTTTTGCCCCCCTGCAAACGACCGCTGCGCGGGCTAAATTTGTAAGAAGCTTCGCTTCTTTCAATGATTTTATAACAGTAATAAATCATCAAGCTAAGAAAGTAATAATGAGAAAATTATTTTAATTTAAATTTTTAAAATAAATCTATGACGCACATGAATCACAATCTTCTACTTCAAGTGATTTTCCTCTTACATAATATAGGGATTTTACTCCTGCTTCCCATGCTGTTAGGTAAATATTTAAAATTTGTCTCATTGTGTATTCTGTTGTTATATAAACATTTACTGATTGGGCTTGGTCGATGTGTCTTTGTCTTACTCCGCATGCTCTCATTGAAATATTTTGGTCAATATTATAGGCATTTTCGTATAGCCAGAAGGTTTTTGTATTTAGTCCTGGAGCAACTCTTGGTACTATTGCTCCCTTTTTTTCTTCTAGGAAATATTTGTTCATTATTGGGTCAACTCCTGCTGATGTTCCTGAAATTATTGAGGTTGATCCTGTTGGAGCTACTGCCAATAAATATCCATTTCTAAGTCCGTTTTCGTGAACGTCTTTCTTTAAATTTTCCCATCTTTCGCTTTCATATCCTCTTTGTTTGAAATAATCTCCATTATCCCAATCACTTCCATCAAAACAAGAATATGATCCCTTTTCTTTTGCAATTTCATTTGATGCTTTGATTGCAAAATAGTTTATATCTTCATAAACCTTGTCCACAAAATCAAGATGAGCATCTTCTTCTGACCATTTTATATCATTTTTTACCAACATATGATGGTAACCACTTGTTCCAAGTCCGATTGCCCTGTATTTTTTATTGGTTACTTTTGCATAAGGAGTTGGGTAATAATTTAAATCTATTACATTATCCAAAGCTCTAACGATTGTAGAAACAACTTCTTCTAATTCTTCTTTGTCGTTTACATCAATATTTCCAAGAGTTAGACTTGCAAGATTACATTCTACAAAATCTCCAGGCTTGGTTGTATTTACAATTACAGTTTCTCCATCAACAGTTTTTATCTCTTCGCTGACCGTCTCTGATGGGCTCATATTTTGGGCAATTTCAGTACAAAGATTTGAGGAATATATAATTCCCTTGTGCTTGTTTGGATTCGCTCTGTTTACTGCATCTCTATTAAATACAAAAGGTGTTCCTGTTTCTGTCCATGATTTTATCAAAAGCCTAATCAAATCTTTTATGGCAATTACTCTTTTTGAAATTTCCTTGTCATTTACAAGTTTATGGTAAAATTCTTCAAATTCTTCCCCGTAGGTATCTTCGATTGATTTGCCATATTTTACCAAAACTTCGTGAGGATCAAACATATACCAATCTCCACCAATATTGTCCCTACATTCTTTCCAGAATAAATCTGGCACACATACTGCTGGGAAAATATCATGGGCCTTCATCCTGTCATCACCATTATTTGTTCTTAGAGATAAAAATTCTGGTACATCCTTATGCCAAATATCCAAATAACAAGCCACAGCCCCTTGTCTTACACCTAATTGGTCAACGGCTACTGCTGTGTCATTGGCAAGTTTTATCCACCTTATAACTCCACCTGCTACATTTTTTATTCCCCTAATATCAGAACCTTGGGCCCTAACTTTTCCAAAATAAAGACCCATTCCACCACCGTGTTTTGAAACTTGGGCGAAGTTTGTAATTGAACGGTAGATTCCCTTCAAGGTATCAGGAACTGTGTCTATAAAACATGAAGAAAGTTGGTTAAATGGCTTTCTCGCATTGGTCATGGTTGGAGTTGCCATGGTTGCCTTTAATTGGGATAAAATATCATATAATTTTTTGGCAAAAGAAACTTGGTCTTTTTCTCCAATGGCAAGGTGCATGGAAATTCCCATAAACATTTCTTGGACGCTTTCAATATATTCACCTTCAAATGTTTTAATCAAATATCTTTTTGCAACCAAGTCCAAACCAGAATAGGTAAATAATTTATTCCTATCTTCTTTTAGATAAGCTCCCAATTCCTCCAAATCCTTATTTGTGTAGGATTCTAAAATATATTTTCCATAAAGACCAGCTGAAGTTAGGTATTGAACTTTTGACCTAAAATCAACAATTCCATATTTTTCTTCGCTAAGGCTAATTTTTAAATTAATCAAATGAATCATAAACCTTGCAGCAATAAATTCCCAATCCGGAGCTTCCTTGCTGGTAAGCTCACTTGCAGCCTTTATAAGGGCATTTAGCAAGGCTTCCTTGGTCATATTTTTCTTGGTAAAAGATTCAAATTTTAAATACAAAGACTCGATTGGATATCTTTGGTTGTCATACTCATCATTAATATCTTTGATTATAGAAAGAGTATATTCATCATCAATAAAAGATTCAAAATCGGTTAGGACCTTCCTGTCCATATTGTGTTTTGCCCTATAAAGAATGTAGGATTTAACTTCCTTATAGTAATTATTTTCAATAAGCTCAAGCTCAACCAAATCTTGAATTTCTTCAACAGTAACTACATGGTCTTTTGGGTATCTTTCCTTGATTGTTTTTTCTATATTAAGAGAAATTCTATCCAAATTTTCATCGCTAATAACAGAATCAACAGACCTAAAAGATTTAAAGATTGCACGATTAATCTTTTCCCTTTCAAAGTCAACAACTTGACCATCTCTTTTTTTAACTTCCATATCCACCCCTAAATATTGTTATTTTTATATTTAATCCACTATATATAGTGGTAATTCCGAAATTTCTACCTAACAATCATATCACAAGATAGGAATTTTAAAAAGTATAAAGTACTTATAATTTTTTAAAAAACAATCCCTATAGATTTAATATAAAATCTTATAGGGATTATTTTTTAAAATTGATATATTTTTTATTTTTATTTTTAATTTTCTATTAAATGAATTTAACAAATTAGGATTTGTCGAATGGCTTACGCAAATAATTATTTTATTTTCTATCTCTTTAATTATTTGAGCTACTAAATTTTCATTATATGTATCAAGACCTGATGTTACTTCATCAATAATAATCATAGATTTATCTGAATAAATAGCTCTAGCAAGATCTATCCTCTTTTTTTCTCCTCCCGAAAGAGTTGTTTTATCTATTTTGTAATTGAGATTTCTGTTTTTTATTAAATAGTTTAGACCTACCATATCTAAAATTTTTAAGCATCTATCATAATTTTTGTCCTCATCAAACAAAGTTATATTATCTATTATTGATCCAGTAAAAATAATTGTATCTTGAGGGATGAAATATATATTTTCATAATAAGATTTTTTATTCAATTGAGATAGGGCATATCCATTTATAAATATTTTCTTATTCTCATTTGCAAAAATTCCTAAAATTAAATTTAGAAAACTAGATTTTCCACTTCCACTATCTCCTAATATAAGACATTTATTACCAGATTTGATTTCCAAATTTATATTTTTTATTATGTAATTATTCGCAAATTTCAGATCAATATTATCAAATCTTAACTTATCAATTTTTCCTATCTCTATAGTTCCTTTATCTATATTAGTTTCTTCTAAATATTCTAAATATTTATCAAAAATTTTTTTAGATGAAATAATTCCACTATATGAATCTGCAATTGACTGAATAGGACCTGCTATTGTTACCATAAGTGTTGTCATAGCAATTAGCGATGGTAAATCTATCAAATTTTTATATACAAAAAATCCGCCGACTATCCAAGTCCCTGAATATAATATATTTCCCAAACCATAACTTATGGCAAATGTTTTTGCCAATGATGATTCGAAAATAATAGATTTATCTTTCAAAATCTCTGCTAATTCGCCTAGTTTATTATTAAAATATGAGCCTAGCTTGGATATTTTTATAAATAAAATATTTTCTGAAAATTCATCAAAATTTTCAAGATAAGCACTCTTAGAATCAAGTTCTTCTTCTTTTTTATTGGATAAAATTTTTCTAGAAATAAAAGGTGATAAAAATGGTATAAATGAAAATAATAGCATTATAAAAGTTAAAGTTCCTTGTATATAAATAGCTGATAAAAGAGATATAAAAAACATAAATATATACAATAATGAAGATAAAATGCCATTAAAATAATTATTTATAGCTTCAAGATCATTAATCATCTTGTTTTTAAAATCTTTTTTGTAATCTAAATTAAGATATGATATATCTTCCCTATCAATTTTTATAATCAAATCCTCCCTAAGTTTTTTAATTATATTATTAATAATTTTAGATTTAAATTTTCTAGGAAAATAATCAAACATAGCTTCAATAGTTAAATATGGAATTGCTATAAACCCCAAAAAAATAAGCTTTTTAAATTCCTTAGATACAGCAAAAAAAGTTAATTTTTGATATAAAAAAGCAGTACCCGCACTTAAAATTGCCGCAAAAAAACAAATAATAATATAAATAATTAAATTTTTTTATTTTCTAATAAATATTTTCTCATAATATCACATATCTAAAAAAATTTAGAATTACCCTTTCTAACTTTTTAACATATTCTTTAATATAGTAATTAAAATCATAAGCATTGTTTGTACTACATTTGTAATTATTGCAATATATTAATCCTCTACAAATACCATAATCATTACAGTTTTTGCATCTAAAATGTTCTTTTGAATTCTTATTAATGTTAAAATTTTCGAAAAAATATGGTTTAAAATAGACTAAGCTATTTTAAACCATTTTTTTAATTTTCAAAAAGATAATCTACCACATCATCTTTTATAACAACCGTATCAACCAACATATCTGCCAAAGATTGTTTGTTTGGGGTAAATCCTATAATTAGGTACAAAATTTTTATAAAATTTTGAATATATCTTGCGAAAACTTCTCTTACCAAACAATCAAAAAAACTAAGTTTTTCGTCGTTTAAAGAAATAACCCTAATTCCCATTGCCATTTTTCCTAAAGTTTGGCCGTTGTTCAAATAAGTTAAGATGAAAAAATATAACAAACAAATTCCTGTTTCAATCAAAGGATTTATTTCTATATTCATAATTGTTAAATCCGTTTTTATTTGAAAAATTTTCATAATAATATTTGAAAAAGAATAGGCAACTATAGAGTCTATTGTAAAAGCCACAAGTCTTAGGAAAAAACCAGCATAGGCAAATTGAGGTATGGATATTGTCTTTTGTACATTCAAAGAATTATTTTCTATTGTTTCCATATTTTCCATAATTTCACCTATTTCCCATAATAATACATTGGTAGTGGAGATTCTTTTTCCATTAATTCTTTCAAAACACTAAGATCAGATGAAGAATTTTTTTCTACTAAATTTTGAGCTTTTGAAAATAATTTTTTTAATGAATAATCACTTCCTTCATATTCAAAAACTTCTGGATTATTTAATTTATAATCTTTTTTCATATCTTCAATTGCATCATCAAGATTTCCAATTTTATCTACAAGACCATTATTTTTAGCTTGAGCTCCATCATAAACCCTGCCGTCTGCAAGTTTTTTTACTTGATCTTCTTTCATAGATCTACCTTGAGAAACAATTTTTATAAACCTATCAAATGACGAATTTATAAGGTCTTGGAAATATTTTTTTTGCTCATCTGTCATATCTTTTCCAAGAGATCCTGCATCTTTCATCTTGCCTGTTGTAATATTTTGTTCTTTAATTCCATATTTTTCAAACAAACCTTGGAAAGATCTTGATGACATAATTACACCAATAGAACCCGTTAAGGTTTCATTTGAAGCATAAATTTTATCAGTTGGGGCAGAAATATAATATCCACCACTTGCAGCCATTGTCTTCATAACTGTAAATACAGGGATTTTTTTGTCAGTTTGAATTTCTTTTATCTTATTTGCAATTTGTTCAGAATTATAAACAGCTCCACCTGGAGAATTTACTTGCATAATTACACCCTTAACAGAATCATCCTTGTATATATCATCAAGTTGTTCCATAAAAGAATCATAAACTTCTCCATCTCCGATTGCTCCCTCATAAGAAATAAGAGCAATTTTATTTTTCTTATCCCCATCTTCTACAATATTTTTATTTGCAGTAGCTGAAAAAGGATTAAATTGATTTAAATATTCATTTTTCAATTTATCTGCCTGTTTTTCAGATATTTTATCGCTCCTATTTGATACGATAGAAGATGCTACAAACAAAAGTAGAGCAATAGCCACAGCTATCCATCTTTTGCCATTGTTTTTTTTCATATTAACTCCTTTAATTTTATATTTTATAATAACACTATATTATTCTAAATTTAAAGAATCAAGGATAAGAAAATAAGTTTTGATTTTTTTTAACAATTGAGTACAATGAAAAGGCAAGACAATTATCGTTGACACTAAGAGAAATTGTTTTTGTATAGTCTCTTAATTGAGACTATTTACATAAAGGATTTTTACCAAAAATCAAAAGGTAAAAGTCCATTTTTTTGTATGTTTTTAAAATTTATTAATTTTTTCTTTAAAATAATTTTTATTTCAAAGAAATTTTTGCAAAAAAAATCCTGCCCTAAGGCAAGATTATTTTTTATTTAATTAAAATTTAAAATCTATACTATCTACTATGTCTTCTCCGTCTATATATTTTTTATCTATTCCAAATAAATATGTTAGTATAAATCCTCCAACATATCCACCGATAAGTCCAAATATATATCCTAGGGCTTTTCCATTATAAATTAGTGGAATTAGGGCTAGTCCACTTGGACCTACTGCTGTTGCTCCTATTGATCCTATTGCACCAATTATTGCTCCTCCTACTCCTCCACCAAGACACGCTGTTATAAATGCTTTTCCCATTGGTAGAGTTAGGGCATATATTAATGGTTCTCCAATTCCTAAAATTCCTACTGGCAATCCACCTTTTGCTATTTCTGTTAATCTTTTATTTTTTCTACATTTTACAAGTATTGCTATTGCAGCTCCTACTTGTCCTGCTCCTGCCATGGCAAGAATTGGCAATAAATATGTTGCGCCTTGTTGTTCAATCATCGCAATGTGGATTGGTGTTAAAATTTGATGTAGTCCTAGCATTACCATTGGTAAAAATACTGCACCAAGAATAAATCCTGCAATCGCTCCACCCAATTCTATTACAGAGTTAATTATTCCTATAAGTCCGTTTGATATTAATCCTGCTATTGGCATTATTATAAATATTGTCAAAATTCCTGTAACTAATAAGGATATTGTTGGAACAATAATTATATCTAGTGAATCTGGAATTACATTGTGAAGGGCATTTTCAATTTTTACAAGTATAAATACTGCAAGAATTACTCCAATTACTCCACCTTGTCCTGGTAGTAGGGCTGAATCTAAAAACATATTTTTTAATGGCTCGTCTGGATTCATTGCTGAAAGATATACCATACCTCCAATTACTCCACCCAAGCCTTCGTTTCCTTTAAAGACTCTTGCTGCATTTATTCCTATAAATATATTCAAATATCCATAAAGTCCAGTTTTTATTATATTTAAAACTTGAAGTACTGCTCCAAAATTTTCTTGTGAAAGTGAACCTGCTGTTATCATATTTTGCATAACTGAGGCTATTCCACCTATAAGTCCTGCTCCTACAAAAGCTGGTATTAATGGAACGAAAATTGATGCTATTGTTGCTGAAAATGATTTAAATTTTGATTTATTTTGTTTTTCTTTTACTTTTGCTTTATTTTCTCTAGTTCTTTTTTCTATATCGCTTTTTATTTCTTCAGAAAATTTTGCATTTGCCATATTTGACATTTCTTTTGCTATTTTTTCACTTTTGCCAGGGCCTGTTACTATTTGAATTTGTTCTCCTTTTAAAACTCCCAAAACTCCATCAATTTTTTCAATTTCTTTGAAGTTTACCTTGCTTTCATCTACAACTTTTACCCTTACTCTTGTCATACAATTTATAACTTCTGTTATATTATCTTTTCCACCAAAATTTTCTATAAGGTCTGTGGCGATTTTTTTGTTATCTTGTTTCATTGTATTCCCTTTCTTAAAAATCCTTCGTTTTCTTCCAACAATTCAAGCGCTTCTTTTTTGCTAATTGATTTTTTTTCCATTAAAATTGCACATTTTACCCTGCCATCTGCATCATCTAGTAATTTTTCTGCATAACTTTTATCAATATTGCAAATATCTTCAATCATTTTCAAAGCCCTATTTTTTAATTTCTCATTTGATACCCTAAGATCAACCATAAGATTATCGTAAACTTTTCCGATTCTTACCATTGAAGTTGTTGAAATCATATTCAAAACCATTTTTGTTGCAGTCCCTGCTTTCATTCTAGTAGAACCTGTCAAAACTTCGCTTCCTGTGTCTATTTCTATTGGATAATCTGCAAATTTTGAAATTTCAGAACCTATGTTGCAAGTTATCGAACCTGTTTTTGCCCCAAGTTTTTTTGCATATTTTAATGCTCCAATAACATAAGGTGTTCTTCCACTGCTTGCTATTCCTACAAGCAAATCATCTTTTGTAAATCCATGGTCTATCAAATCTTTTTTTGCCAAATTTTCATCATCTTCTGCGTTTTCAATTGGATTTCTTAGTGCCTTATCTCCTCCTGCAATAATTCCTTTTATCATATTTTTATCTACGGAAAAAGTTGGAAATGCTTCAGACGCATCCAAAACTCCAAGTCTTCCGCTAGTTCCTGCGCCAATATAATATAAATGACCGCCCTTTTTAAACACATCTACAATAGCATCTGTTAGTTTTTCAATATCTGGGATTTTTTCGCCAACTTTTTTAGCTATTGTCATATCTTCATTATTAATTATTTTTAAAATTTCTAGAGTTGACTTGGTGTCCAAGCCCTTGCTCTTGTTATTTCTTGATTCTGTTGATGACAAGTCTATCACTTCCTCCTATCAAATCTAATATTCCAAGATGAGACTTATCTACATGTCCAATAATATTTCTCATCTTATCTTCTCCTATATCTTTTCTAATTATTTCAAGCTCTCCAGAATATCTTTTGGCATTTTTATTTAAAATTACTAAATCGCCCTTTTTTATTTCTCTATCATCGATTTTTTCAATAAATTTATAGGACCTTTTATTTCTTATCAAATAATCGCTTATATCCTCTCTAACTTCAATTTTTTTCAAATCTTTATAATCATCTTCCAAAAAAACATCTAAATTTATTAGCTTATTTTTCTCATAATCTTCTATATATTTTTTATTTTTTTGTGAGATTCCTTCAGATAACAAGAGATTTTTTATTTTATACTTTCTTTTAAGTTTCAAATAAGAATAATAAGGATTTTCCCACCTATCTTCTTCCAAAGTTGGAAGACTTTCAAACATTGGTCCCCTAAAATCATTATCTCCTTGAAAAAAAGCAAAAATATCAACGCCAAATGCTTTTAACATTTGATTTTTATTAATAAATTCATCACTTCCAAGTCCTGAATATGAAAGAGGATAATAATTATGCCAAGCACTAATATTTGAAAAATTTGAATTTTTTTCTTTCAAATCCATTAGATTATTATAATCTATGGTCGATGCATTTATAGCCAATTTATTTTTTTTAGATAATTTAGCTATTAGTTCATTATTAAATCCAAAATCTAGCCTTATTATTATGTTTAAATCTAAAAGTTTAGGAAATTTTTTCAAAACTTCTCCATTTAAATCTACACAAACTTTCGTTTTTGAATTTTTTAACATATTCAAAAGCCACAATAATTTATCCATATTCTCGTCTTTTAGAGGATAGTGCATAGATGTAAACAAAAAATCATAATTTTTAAATTCTTCTAGCTTTTTTATAATTTCTTCTTTATTTTGATTAAGATATAAACTAAAACCTAACATAAATACTTCCTTTTTCTCATAGAAAAGCTTTTCACATTTACATTATAAAACACTTGAAATATAATTTCAAGTGTTTCTTTATATTTTTAAAATTAAATTTTAAGTTTGTCTGTAAATTCTTTGGTAACTTTTAAATTATCCACTACATAATCATAATTTAATCCTATATAAGAAAAATATAAAATATCCGTTATGATTAAAGATGAAAATCTCGACGCAATCGCTCCATACCTAATTTCTTTTTCACTTGATGGAATTTTTATAAAAACGTCAGAATCTTTTGCAAGTTTTGAATTTTCATTTTTGCTTATACTTATAAGAGAAGCTCCCTTAATTTTCGCATAATTAAATGATTCCAATACTTCTTTTGTTTTTGCCCCATAAGTTATTGCAATTAAAAGATCATTTTTTCCTATATGAGAAATTCTTGAAAGATTTGTATGGGCGTCTTTCTCATAATACACATCTGCCCCTGCCCTTAATAATTTATAATAAAAATCTTCGCATATAAGTCCAGAACCTGCCACTCCTGAAAGATAAATTTTTTTAGCCTTATTTAAAATTTGGCACGCCTTTTCAATTTTTTCTTCATCAATTAATGCATAAGTTTTTTCTATTGTTTTTTGTATATTTGCCTTAGACTTACTTATTATATCCTTTGTTTTGTCAGATTTTTTTATTTCATCTTCTATAAAATCACTTTCTTCTTCAAAGGCTTTTGCAATTGATATTTTCATATCCACAAAGGAATTATAGCCGATTTTTTTTACAAATCTTGTAACAGCAGCCTGAGATGATTTTGTATTTTTTGCAAGGTCAATGCTCGATTGTTTTATTATCAAGTCCTTGTTGTTTAATATATAAGATGCAATATTTTTATCTGTCTGAGTAAAACTATCTTTTTTATCTTCAATTCTAATTATATATTCCATATAAACCTCAAAACCCCAAAACATTTAATTTGAAGTTAATTTTTATTTTCTATTTTTAATCTTTTTCCCTTAAAACAAAAAGAGCCACTAAGGCTCTTTTTATTATTCATCTTCTTGATTTGATTGTTCACTTGAGCCTAGGGCTATTGTATCATCTAAATCTTTATCTGAAGATTTTTCTTCATTTTCATTCAAAGTTTCTTCCAATTCCTTTTTCAAATCTTCATTTGAAATTTCGCTAGAATTTTCTTTTTTGTCATCTGATGTTTTTATTTCATCTTCGATTGCTTTTTCTTCTAATTTATTTTCATTTGAAGGTTCTTGTTTAGGATTTTCTTTATTTTCTACAGGTTTTTTATTTAATATTTCCATAAATTGCTCGCCTGTAATTGTTTCTTCTTTTAAAAGAAAATCTGAAATTTCATGAAGTTTTTCTAAATTATCTTTTAAAATTTCTATAGCTCTCATGTGAGCTTGGGCAATAATTTTTCCTACTTTTTGGTCAATCTTATCTCCAGTTCCATTTGAAACTATCATTGATCTTTGACCGCCAAGGTATCTTCCTTGGATTTGTTCAAGTTGCATAAAGTCAAAGTCATCATCCATACCATAAATTGTTACCATATTTCTTGCTATGGCTGTGGCTTTTTCTATATCGTTGCTTGCTCCAGTGGTTTTTGCATTAAATATTAATTCTTCTGCACTTCTTCCACCTGCCAAGGTTACTATTTCATCAAATAGCTCTTGTTTTGTCATTATAAATTTCTCATCTTTGTCGACAGTCATTGTATAACCCAAAGCTCCACCAGTTCTTGGTACAATTGTAATTTTGGTTACTGGGGTTTTTTGTGTTTGAATTGCTGCAACAAGAGCATGTCCTACTTCGTGGTAAGCGATAATTTTCTTTTGATCGTCTGAAATAACTGCATTTTTCTTTTGAGCACCAGCTATAACTGTTTCGATTGATTCTTCAAGGTCTGTTTGAGTTAGTTTTTTACGTCCTTCTCTAACAGCTCTCAAAGCTCCTTCGTTTACAATATTTGCAAGGTCAGCACCGCTTGTTCCTGCAGTTCTTTTTGCTATTTCTTCATAATCAATTTCATCTTCACGCTTAATTTTTTTTGCATGAACTTTTAATATATCTTCACGACCTTTTAAATCTGGTAATTCTACTTGAACCCTTCTATCAAAACGTCCTGGTCTTGTTAGAGCTGGGTCTAGAATTTCTGGTCTGTTGGTTGCAGATAATAAAACTACTCCCTCAGTAGCATCAAATCCGTCCATTTCGTTTAGCAATTGGTTAAGTGTTTGCTCACGTTCGTCATTTCCTGAATATCCTGAAACATCACGTTTTTTACCAATGGCATCTATCTCGTCGATAAATACTATACAAGGCGCTTTTTCTTTTGCTTGTTTGAAAAGATCACGAACCTTGCTAGCACCCATTCCTACAAACATTTCTACAAATTCAGAACCTGAAATTGAGAAAAATGGAACATTTGCCTCTCCTGCAACAGCTTTTGCAAGAAGAGTCTTACCAGTTCCTGGAGGGCCTACAAGAAGTACTCCTTTTGGTAAAACCGCACCGATTTCCTTGTATTTTTGTGGTCCATGCAAGAAATCTACTACTTCATTTAAGCTATCTTTCGCTTCTTCTTGACCTGCTACATCTGCAAAGGTCTTGCCAGTTTTGTTTTCCATATAAATTTTGGCGTTTGATTTACCAAAATTCATAAAGTCTCCGCCGCCACGGCCTCCCATAGTCTTTGATAAAGACCTATTTGCCATATAAAATATAAAAAGTAAAAACAACAATGGCAAAATACTTGTAACAAACAAGGTAAGCCATGGGCTCATCTTTGTTTCAACTTCCTTGGTAAAGGTCAAGTTTTTGTGTTTTTTGCTAGCCTCAAGAAGCCTTTCAGTAAGGTCAGTATCAGGCCACAAGCCTGTGATGAATTTTTGCTTATCTCCATCAACTACCGCTGTGAAAGTGTAATTATAATCATCTTTTGTAACTTCTCTAACTTGTCCATTATCAATCATTGATACAAATTGAGAATAAGTTATCTCTTTTGGTTTTCCCTCAGCCCTAATTGGTTGCAAAATTTGTTGAATAACCAAAAATGCCACAATGGCAATAATCCAATAATAGACTAGAGGCCTTTTGCCTTTTTTAAATGATGGCATCTATAAACCACTCCTAACAATGTAATCGTCTAATAAATTATCTAGTGAATCTAATTCATTAATTATTGTTTTTAAATTAGAATTTATACTTTTTTCGTCATCTTTAGGTCTAATTTTATCAAAATATTTGCTTACCTTTTCAGCAGCATCAAAACCCTTTTGTGTTAATTTTACATTAACAACTCTTTCATCTTCATCAGATCTATTTCTATCAACAAATCCTTGTTTTTCCAATTTCTTGCAAATATTAGAAATATTTCCACCATTTACTCCAATTGATTTACCAAGATTTCCAATAGAAACTGATTCATCAGATGCTGATAGAGTCATAATCATTTTAAGTTGAAGAGTTGTAACGCCCATTTCTTGAGCTGTTTCTTGTAAAAGCAAATCTATCTTATGTGATATTTCCCTAATCATTGAAAATATAGAGTTATTAAATTCAAAAAATTCTATGTGTGTTCTTGTCATATAAACCTCCTTACAATTTATAGACTGTAATCTAGAATAGAATAATCTACTTAAATATTATTCTACATATAATACGACATTTTTCAAGTAAAAAGAAAGAATATTTTTGATAATTAATTTTAATTATGTATTAATTATGTTTTTTACAATTTTTATATTATTAGAGCTAAAATTATGATAAATTTTTTTGAAATTAAAAAATCTCCAAGCATAAAAAAATAAATTATAAATGAATTTTTTAAAAATAAATTTAAACAAAAAAATAATGCCACACTTCATTGCATGACATTAATTGTTTCACGTGAAACATTTTATTTATTTTTACTTATATAACTTGCCGCATTTAATCCAGCAATTTGTCCTTGACCTACCGCCTTATTTATTTGATAAGGTGTGCCAACTATATCTCCACAGGCAAATAGACCTTTTATGTTTGTTTTCATATCTAAGTCTACTTTTATATGGCTATTTTCAATCTTCACTGATGGAACAAGACTTTTTGGCTTTGAAGAATTTTTTATTACAAAAAATCCATCAGCCTTCAATTCTTCCCCATCTTCTAATATAAGACTTTCGGCCTTCAAAGCTCCTAGAAATTTTTTTGGCTTTTTGTTTATAATTTTAATTCCATCGTCAAGTTCTATAGGTTTTTTATTAGGATTTACAAAAATTGTTTGGCTTGCCATTTTATTTATAAAATTTGCTTCTTCAATAGCTTCTTCATTATAGCCAACCAAGACTACTTTTTTTCCTTTATATAGGCTGGCATCACAAGTTGCACAATAAGAAATTCCTTTGGCAAAAAATTCATCTTCTCCTTCAATGCTTTTTCCCATATCAATTCCTGTTGCAATTATGCAAGCTTTTGATGTGAGCATTTTTTCGCCCAAATCTATTGAAAAATATTCTCCCATGGCATAAACTGCCTTTATTTTCCTATCCAATATCTTAACAGGATAATTTTTTATATGGTCTCTAAAATTATTGTATAAGTCCAAGCCTTTTATATCACTAAATCCCAAATAATTTTTTATTGAGGGACTTTTTTCCAAGGCTTTTGATTTTTTCCCAATAATTAGAACTTTTTTTCCTCTTATACTAGCATTTAGACCTGCAGAAATTCCTGCAGGCCCAAATCCTATTATTATTAAATCATAATCCATTATTTAAGTTTTTCTATTTCTTCAAGTATTACTTCTTTAGCTTGAAAACCTACTAGAGTATTTTTTAAAACTCCACCTTTAAATAACATCATTGATGGAACTGCATTTACATTATATCTTCCTGCAAGGTCTGGATTTTCATCTACGTCTACTGAATATATTTCAAAATCAACTTCGCCTTCCATTTCTTCAAGAACTGGTTTTTGCATTTTGCAAGGTCCGCACCAAGTTGCTGAAAAATCTACTAAAACTATTCCTTCGTTTTCTAAAACGTGTGTATCAAATTCACTTGTATTTATTTCTTTCATAATATCCTCCATTTTTTCTCTTTAAATTATACCGTCTTAATTTTGCTCAACAAGCCCGCGCACATCTGTGACAGGAAGTGAAAATAAAATCCCCTTCGAATTTTCATCCAAATTCATTGCATCATAAATTGCTGATTTTACTTTCTCTGAAATTTCCTTTTTTATAAGCATTATGACAATATCTTTTTCAGGCTCTATAGTCATATTTAAAAACACAGATTTTTTTTGAATTCCAGATCCTCTGCCATGAACAACAGTTGCGCCTTTTGCTCCTTCTTTTTGGGATATTTCTATAACTTTATCTGCATTTTCCTTATTAACTATTACATACAAAGCTTCATATTCCATATCTATTTCTCCTTTGTAATCTACTGGTGTCGTAAACATTATAGATGTGTTTTTCTTATCAAATTTATCTTTTATTTGGTCTAATAAATCATTTACCAAATCATCGTTTACAAGTGCTGAAACTATTTCTTTTTTTTCCTTATCAATTTCTAAAACTTCAAGAATATGTGCATTGGCAGATCCTTCTGCCAAAAGGCAAGATATTGACTTAGCACCTTTTTCTTTTAATTGGTTCATAATTTTTGACCCTTTTGATCTTGGTGTTATTATTCTTAAATATTTCATTATCCTTCTATGGCCTCCTTATAAAAAGATCCCATTATCATAATTGTAATCACTGGCATTAAAGCTACAAAGGCAATCACTCCAAATCCACCTTCAATATTTCCTGCAACTCCTTGACAAAAACCTAATATAAAAGTCGCAGTCATTGGCCCTGACGCAACTCCTCCCGAATCAAAAGCAATTCCTACAAAAAGTTGGGAAACATTTCTTGATAAAATTAGAGCTATTAAAAATCCTGGAACAATTATCATCCATAATTTAAAGCCTTCTATTTTTATTCTAAGCATAGCAAGCATAACTGCAAAAGCAACTCCAACAGAAAGAGCTTTCATTATTGAAGATTTATGGATTGAACCTCCTGTAACTTCTTCGACTTGTTCTGCCAAAACAAAGACAGCAGGCTCTGCCAAAACTACCAAAAGTCCCAAAATAAATCCAATGATAGGTACAAATCTAAAATCAGAGTAATTCTCTCCCATAAATCTTGCAAGTTCCATAAATCCACCTTCTACACTTGCCAAAAATATAATCAGTCCTAGGTAAGTGTAAATCAAACCAAGATTTATTGATTTTTTATTTTTAATTTTAAAAACTAGCTTGTCCATTATAAAAAACACCAAAGTTATTGGCAAAATTGCAAAACTTGCCGATTTAAATCCTGAAATCAAAGCTAGTTGATGAGCTTGTTCTTCTAGCAAAATATTTTTTGAATTTATAGACATAGTCATCAAAAGTCCCGCAAGAATTGGTCCCGTTGATGCGATTCCTACAAGGCCAAATGAATTTTCTTCTCCCTTTTTTTCTCCCTTTAATTTACTTACTCCAAGACCTAGAGCAATAATAAATGGAGTTGTCATTGCACCCGTAGTTGCTCCCGATGCATCAAAAGCTATAGCGTGACCCAAATCATTTACTATAAACATTAAAATAAAAATCACACCATAAATTATAAACATAAGTGTTGAAAGTTTTATTTCTTTAAATATCCTAAAAAGACCAAGAGAAATCATAAAGCCAACCCCAATCGAAATTATAGCTACTATTAATAAGGAAGAAAGCCCGATAGCACTTCTTACTTGATTTGCTAAAATTAAAAGATCTGGTTCTGCAATTGAAATTATAAATCCTATAAAAATTCCAAAAATAATAACTTTAATTATTTTTTCAGATTTTGCAATAAAATCTCCCATATATGTTCCAATTTTTGAAATTGATAGATTAACTCCAGTAAGAAAAATAGAAAGACCAAAAATTATTCCAATACATCCTATTAAAAATTTTATAATAATTTTGTTTTCTACTGGTCTAAATAAATTTAAAATTAAAACTAAAACTGCTATAGGAACAACAGCTTTGGCATTTTGTTTTATTTCTTCTCTAAATATTATCATCACCCCTTTTTGTTTTATTATTTTTATATTTTATATATTAATTTTTTGTATAACAAAAGAGGCAATCTAGCGACTGTCTCTTTTGAAATTTTTATTAATCTCTAACTTGATTTGCTGTTAGTATTGTTAATTTATATACGTCTTCTTCGTTACATCCTCTTGAAAGGTCGTTAACTGGTTTGTTTAATCCTTGAAGTATTGGTCCTAAAGCTTCGTATCCACCAAGTCTTTGTCCAATTTTATATCCAATATTTGCAGCTTGTAGGTCTGGGAAAATGAATACTTTTGCTTTTCCTGCTACATCTGAATTAGGAATTTTCTTTCTTGCAACTTGTGGTGAAATTGCTGCATCAAATTGCATTTCTCCATCAACTTTAAGATTTGGATCCATTTCTTTTGCAAGTTTTGTAGCTTCTTCTACTTTTCTTGCAAGTTCGTGTTTTGCAGATCCTTTTGTTGAAAATGATAGCATAGCAACTATTGGTTCAATTCCAAATTCTTCTGCTGTTTTTGCTGCTTCTACTGCAACTTCTGCAAGTTCGTTTGATTGAAGAGTAATATTTATTGCTGTATCTGCAAATAATAATTTTTCTCCATTAGGTCCAAGCATAATCATAACACCGGATACTCTATTTACACCTTTTCTTGTTTTGATAAGTTGTAGGGCTGGTCTTACAGTATCTCCAGTTGGATTTGATGCTCCTGAAACCATTCCATCTGCTTTTCCAGTTTGAACTAGCATTGTACCAAAGTAATTGTTATCTTTCTTTAATATATATTCACCATCTTCTCTGGTGTTTTTGCCTTTCCTAAGTTCAACGTATTTATCTACTAATTCATCAAGTAGTTCGCTTTCTCTAGGGTTTATTATTTGAATATCTCCTAATTTTACCCCTTCTTCTTCTGCTACTTTTTGAATTTCTTCTTTATCTCCTAAAAGTATTGGTACTATAAGACCATCATTTTGATGTCTAATAGCTGCTCTTAATACTCTTGAGTCATTGCCTTCTGGAAATACTATTTTGCGATTTTTGCCCCTAATATTTTCAGTAGCAAGTTCCATAACTCCATCGTTTGCCATAATTACCTCCTAATCATAAATCGATTTTAGCATTAATATTATACCCCAATAATTTTAATTATCTTCTATAATTTTGCTTTTTCTAAAGATTCCTTTTCCCTTTCGGAAAGCTCTATGTCACATTCTCCATTTGTAATCTCTTTTAAGTAAGTATTTGAGCCATCTTGTGAATATAAATTTGTAAGAATTATTCCATTGTGATATGAATCTAGGAGAGTTAATGAAAACGAATTTCTTCCTCTTTGGCTATCAAAAGCATCATAATGAACAACTGCCATTTTGCTAACAGCTCCCATTGTAGTATTTTTTGTATCTGATGATCTTTGGTCAAGAGATTTTATTTCTCTATTTGATTGTTCGATTTGGTCATTTAATTGTAAAATTAATTCTTCAAGATTTACATCAGGATTTTTGCCCCTAAGTAGATGATCGTATCTTCTTTTTTGTCTTTTTAGTTTGTTATTATTAGCTTTTATCATAGAATATTCAAAAATAACAAGAATAAATAAGATCACTATAGCTATTATTTGTCCCATTTCTTTTCCCTTTCTTCGATGATTTTCATATTATCCTTATATAATTTATCACAGAAATTTATAATAGATTTGTAATTTGTTTTTTCATGATTTGGATCAGTAATATTTTCCTCATTCAAAATAAGGTTTATAAAAGAAGAATGGATTGATTCTTTTACAAGTCTAAGCCCTATTTCTCCATCAGAAATCGCATCAATATTTCCATATTTTAAAATAAAATCACAATCTTGCATAACAATTATCATAAGCTCTATAGTTCTTTTTGGAGCCTTGTTTGCCTCTATAATATAGTCATCGTAATTTTTTATTTCCTTATTTTTATAAGCTTTTATTAAAAGATTTACCTTATCAATATCTTCTTGCATAAGTTCTTTTAATTCTTCAGAATATTTTTTGAATTTCTCTTCGATTTTTTTGGATTTTTTATTTAATTTTTCATCCTTATAATCTTTTTTTGCCATCATCAAAATAAGGTTTAAGCCTAGGTTTCCAACAAGACTTGTAATAGCTCCTCCGCCTGGATTAGCTGTTTTTTTTCTGGTATTTTCTATAAGATGGTCTACAGAAAAATCTATCATTTTATTCTTTTCCATTTTTTAATCTCCAATATAAATTTTCTATCTCCTCAATAGAAAAACAATCAATAGTAACCCTATAAGTTTCATTATTTTTTTTAATTTCTACCTTTGAATTAAGTAGGTCAATAAATTTTTCCTCAAAATCCTCAAATAAAATCCTATCTAAATTATCTTCCTTTTGATTTTTTTTATTATTTTTAGAACTAATCTTTTCAACTTTTCTTATATTTGTTTTTTTATTTTTAAAATCATCAAGGCTTTTTTTTCTATCTTCTTCATCCTTTATAGAAAGAAGTGTTCTTGCTTGGGATGAAGAAATATTTCCCTCTTCAAGCTCTTTTTTTGAATTTTCATCAAGTTTTAAAAGTCTTAGGGTATTTGCAATGTAAGATCTTGATTTGCCAACAGTTTTCGCTATTTCATCTTGAGTCATACCATAGTTTTTTGAAAGCTCATTATAAGCATTGGCCTCTTCAAGACCAGATAAATCTTCCCTTTGAACATTTTCAACAATAGATAATATATCAATATCCTTTGTATCCACATTTTTTATAATTGCATCAATTTCTTTTAAACCCAAAAGCTTACTTGCCCTAAACCTACGTTCTCCAGCAATTATTTCATATCTTATCCCATTTTTTTTAAGAACAATTGGATTTAATAAGCCATATTTTTCTATTGATTGACTAAGACCTTCAAGTGATTTATCATCAAAATTTTTCCTAGGTTGGTCTTCCCTCGCATAAATTTTTTCCAAAGGAATCCTAACTATGGCCTTATTTTTTTTGTTATTTTCTGGTATTAGAGATCCAAGTCCTCTACCCAATGTTTTTTTCGTCATAGCTAATCCCTCTTTTCATTATTTACTAGTTTATTTTGATTAAAAGAAAATTTGTTTTTCTTTACTATTGTCTCATCAGAATTTTCTTTTTTATCATTCTTAACTATGTTTTTATCTTCCTTAGATTTTTCATCACGGATTTCTTTAGTTTTTTCTGAATTTTTTATCTCAGCATTATTTAAATTATCATTTTTTTCTTCAATCTTTGAATTTTTTTCTAAGTTTTCCTTTTTTCCAAAAACATTTTCTACAAGCTCTTTTGCCAAAGACAAGTAAGCTCTAGCTCCCTTAGATTTTTCATCATAAGATATAACAGATTTTCCAAATGATGGTGCCTCTGCGAGTTTTATATTTCTTGGAATCATAGTAGAAAATACTTTCTCTTTAAAAAATGATTTTACTTCTTCTACTACTTCATAAGATAAATCCGTATCCTTATCAAACATACAAAGCAAAACTCCCTCAATTTCCAAATCTTCCTTTATTGATTCTTTTATTGTTTGATAAGTTTTTAATAGCTCGCTCACTCCCTCAAGAGCATAGTATTCTGTTTGAATAGGAATAATTATAGAATCACTAGCTACAAGGGCATTTAAAGACAAAAGTCCCAAAGATGGTGGGCAATCTATCAAAATAATGTCAAAATCTTTTTTTATTTCTTCAATGATTTGGCTAAGCATTTTCAATCTTTCCTCTTCATCAAGACTTACAAGCTCTACTTCAAGACCTGACAAGGAATTTTCGCTAGCTATTAGATAAGGACCTTCCTGACTTTTTAAAATATAATCCTTGTAATTATCCCCTTCATCATAAAACATCTTGTATATTGATTTTTCAAGTTCATTTTTATCAAAACCAAGACCTGTTGTTGTATTGGCTTGTGGATCAAAATCAATAACCAATACTTTTTTATCCAGTTTTGACAAGGCTACCGCAAGATTTACAACGCTTGTAGTTTTTCCTACTCCACCTTTTTGATTAAATATCGATATTGTCTTCATACTTACCTCTCATAATAATTATAGCAAGATCCAAGGCTCGATTTTTTGCAAAAAGTCTTGCCTTATTCCTATCAGCTGAAAATTGAAATTTTTTTATAACTTTTTGGTTCTTATATTTTATAGCAAGAATTACCTCTCCCTTGTGAGCATAGCCAGTTGATCCTATACAAAGACTTGAATTTGTAATTTTGTATAAGCCTTCGATCATTTCGTTTGCACACTCAACACTTACCGCACTATATTTGTCTAATGTTTCACGTGAAACATTTAAAATCTTTTCTTTAATTTTATCTGAATAAGTTATATAGGATTCTTCTATTACCTCACTTGCTCCACTTATATCTATTATTGATGAAGCAATCAATCCACCTGTTATAGATTCACAAGTAGAAACTTTTTCATTTCTTTCTTTTAATAAATTTATTAAAGTTTCTTCTTTTCTCAAACCATCATCGGAAATAAACAAATTTCCAAAAACATTTTTAACTTCTTTTTCTTTTTCATTTAATAAAAAATCTGCTTCTTTTTCGCTTTTAGCCTTTGCTGTAATTCTTAAAAATCCACCTTCATTATCAAAATAAGGAGAAATTGTAGGGTTTGTTGATGACAAATCAATTCTATTCGCCATATCCCATTCTCCCAAAAGTCCTATTCTTAAATTCTTCGATTTAATAATAGCATCTTTTTTTAAATAACTTGAAAGTTTATTTTCAAACATATATTCCATTTCTCTTGGTGGTCCTGGAAGAAGAATTATCTTAGTCTTATCTCCCATTATACAACCTGGAGCTGTTCCTTTGTCGTTATCTAAAATAATTGCACCATTTGGAAATTTTACTTGCTTTAAATTTACCTTAACAGCTTTTTTGTTATTAGAAAAATAACTTTCAATTCTTTCTTTTGATTTTTTATCAATTTCTACTTGGCCTTCTTTGCCAATAACTTTTATGGCAACTTCTTTGCTTATGTCATCTTCAGTTGGCCCAAGCCCTCCTGTTACAAAAATATAATCAACTTTTCCATAAGCATTTTTCATTGCTTGGAACAATCTATCAAAATTATCTCCAATAGTTACCATCTTATAGACATCTATTCCATACTCTGTAAGTTTTTGTCCTATAAATTTCGAATTTGTATCTGTAATATTTCCTAATAATATTTCTGTTCCTACAGAAAAAATTTGTGCTTTCATAAATCCTCTTTTCTCTATAATAGTATAACATATTTTCAATAAAAAAATGTTTCACGTGAAACATTTTTTTCTTTTATTTATTTTATTTTTTTATAAAGGATTTTTCTTTGGTTGATTTTTTCCTCTAGGATATTTCTTTTTCGTTGACCTTACTTTTTTTATCAAAATATTTTTTCTTGTATTTCCGTAAAGATCAATTGTGTCAATATTAATTAATTCTCCTCCCAAAATTTTCAAAGCATTTTGTGCTTGTTCATATTCTTCTTCTGCCTTTGGGCCTTTCATTGCTATAAATATTCCGCCAACTTTTAAAAATGGAAGAGCATATTCTGAAAGTGTTGATAAATTTGCAACAGCTCTTGAAATAACCATATCAAATTCTTCCCTATGATCTTTTGCGTAATCTTCTGCTCTGACATGAATAGCTTTGGCTTTTTCAAGTTTTAATTCTTCTATTACTTCATTCATAAAATTTACTTTTTTATTTACTGAATCTATCAAAGTTAAATCAAAATCTTTTTCAATTCTTAGAGGTATTCCTGGAAATCCAGCTCCTGATCCTATATCCAAAACTTTCATTCCTTTGTTTATATATGATTTTATAGTAAGAGAGTCTTCAAAATGTTTTATCCTTATTTCTTTTGGGTCATCAATGCTTGTTAGATTAAATTTTTTATTTGTTTCTATGAGCATTTGTTCATATATTTTAAACTTATCCATTTAAATCTCCCGACTTGAGTCTTATAAGAAGTACATTTATATCTGCTGGCGAAACTCCTGAAATTCTTGAGGCTTGACCTATTGAATCTGGCTTTATTTTATTTAATTTTTCTGCTGATTCTTTTTTCAATCCATTTATTTTACTATAATCAATATCATGGTCTAGTTTTTTGTTTTCTAGTTTTTTAAATTTTCCTATATCTGCCATTTGTTTTTTGATATATCCTTGATATTTGATTTCTGTTTGAACTTGAATTTGTTGGAATTTTGGTAATTCTGGTCTATCAGGATCCAAAACTTCCAATTTTTTATAGGTTAATTCTGGTCTTTTTATAAGATCGAACAAACTATATCCAGTTTTTATAGGATTTGAACCTATTTTTTCTAGAATTTCATTATTTTTTTCGTTAGGACTAATCATTACATTTTTTAATCTAGAAATTTCTTTTTCAATATTTTCTCTTTTTACAACCATTTTTTCATAACGTTTATCTGATACAAGTCCTATTTCATGTCCTTTTTCTGTAAGCCTAAAATCAGCATTATCTTGTCTCATTGTAAGTCTATATTCACACCTTGAAGTCATCATCCTATATGGTTCATTAGTTCCCTTAGTTACTAAATCATCAATCAAAACTCCAATATAAGCATCAGACCTATCAAGAATTAATGCATCTTCTCCTCTTAATTTTAAAGCTGCATTTATTCCTGCAATAAGACCTTGCCCTGCAGCTTCTTCATATCCACTTGAGCCATTTATTTGTCCTGCAAAAAATAAATTTTCAATCTCTTTTGACTCTAAACTTCTTTTTAAATTTGTAGAATCAAGACAGTCATATTCAATTCCATAAGCAGGTCTAATGATTTTACAATTTTCTAAGCCTTCTATGGTTTTATAGAATTCTTTTTGAACTTCTTGAGGAAGAGTTGATGAAACGCCTTGAATATACATCTCATCTGTTGAAAGACTTTCTGGTTCAATAAAAACTTGGTGGATGTCCCTATCTGGAAATCTTACCATTTTATCTTCAATTGATGGGCAATATCTTGGACCAATTCCCTTTACAAGGCCTGCGTACATTGGTGACCTATCCAAATTTTCCATAATAATTTCCTTAGTTTTTTCTGTTGTATATGTCAAATAACAAGCTTCTTGTTTTTTATCTGAAAAATCTTTGTCTTCATTTAAAAATGAAAAGGCAACAACATTTTCATCTCCTTTTTGAATTTCAGTCTTTGTTAGATCTAGACTTTTTTTATCAACTCTTGCTGGGGTTCCAGTTTTAAAACGTCTTAATGAAAAACCTAATTGCTCTAAACTATCGGATAAATGAGTTGCTGCAGATAAACCATGTGGACCTGATGTTTTTTGAAAATCTCCCATCAAAATTTTTCCATTTAAATATGTTCCTGTACAAACCACACAAGCTTTTGTAGGAAAAATTGCCCCTTGAATTGTTTCAACGCTTTTTACTTTGCCATCTTCAATATTAATTTTATCTACTTCTTGTTCAAACAAATCAAGATTTTCTTGATTTTCAAGAGTTTTTTTCATCTCTTGATGGTATTTGATTTTATCAGCTTGAACTCTCAATGAATGAACAGCAGGTCCTTTTGATGTATTTAACATCCTTGATTGTATAAAGGTTTTGTCAATATTTATTGCCATCTCTCCACCAAGAGCATCAATTTCTCTTACTATATGTCCCTTTCCAGTTCCTCCAATATTAGGATTACATGGCATATCAGCCACCGATTCCATACTTGTTGTAAGAACCAAAGTTTTAAATCCAAGCCTAGCAGAGGCAAGTCCTGCCTCACAACCAGCATGACCTGCACCTATAACAACTACATCATATGCTTCGTCTATATATTTATGATTTTTATTTTCTAACTTATTATTTTCCAACACAAAACTCCCTAAATACCTTATCCATTATTTCATCTGAAACAGTTTCTCCTATTATAAGTCCCAAATCATCATAAGAAGATCTCAAATCAACTTCTACACAATCAATAGGAACAAAAGCTTTTATATCATCTAATGATGATTCCAGTTTTTTTCTTGAAGAATTTAATAATCTTTCATGTCTTAAATTTGTAATCATCAAAGATTCTTTATTTAATTCTTTTGAATCAAAAATATCAAAAATAGCTCCTTCTAATTTATCAACTCCATCTCGTGAAACCATAGATGTTTCGATAATTTTAAAAGAATCATCAAAATCACTTTTTGAAATTTTTGAATCCAAATCAATTTTGTTTAAGATTATAATAGCATTTTTTCCCTTTAACATATCCAAAATCATCTTATCTTCGTGATCTAGTTTTCTGGACCTATCAAATATTGCTATAATAAGATCTGCATCTTCTGCTAATTCTTTTGATCTTTGCACTCCTATTTTTTCAACTTCATCGTGGGTTTCCCTAATTCCTGCCGTATCATTAATTTTTAAGGTTAAATTTCCAAGATTTATATACTCAGTTATAGAATCTCTTGTAGTTCCAGGAATATCTGTAACAATTGCCCTATTTTCATTTAATAAAACATTTAAAAGTGAAGATTTTCCTACATTTGGTTTGCCAATTATAGTTGTTTCAATCCCATCTTTAACAAGTTTTCCCTTATTTGCTGTTGCTAGAAGTTTTGAAATTTCATCATATGCCTTTTGCATAAAAGCTATAATATTATCAACTGGCAAATCCTCTCCATCTTCGGTAAAATTAATCGAATATTCTATTCTTGATAAGGCCTCAAGTTCTATATTTCTAATTTCCTCAATTTTTTCTCTCAACAAACCTGATAAATGCTTTAAACCTTGTTTTTGTGATAATTCATTGGTTGAATTTATAATATCAAGAACTGCCTCAGCTTGAGATAAATCAATTCTTCCATTTAAAAAAGCTCTTTTGGTAAATTCTCCCCTATCTGCAAGCTCACAGCCCATATCCAATAATAAATTCAAAATATCTCTTACAGAAATCATTGAACCGTGGCAATTTATCTCGCAAATATCTTCTCTTGTGTAGGTATTTGGTCCTTTCATAAAATTAACCATAACTTCATCAAAAATACGGCCGTCTTTTTCTATATGACCGTATCTCATCATCCTATTATCTTTTTCTCTATCTAAAGGTCTGTTATTTATTGGCTTAAAAATCTTTTTTATAATGTCAAAAGATTTATCGCCACTCATACGAACTATAGATATACCACCACTACCTTGTGGCGTAGAAATTGCTGCTATTGTAGATTCACTCATAATTCATCCTTTCTAAAATGACTGTTTACCTTTGACATAAACAAAATTTTCATTCTTTCCATATTATACATTAATTTTATCAATTAAAAAAGATGTTTCACGTGAAACATCCTTTATGTTAATCTAATTTATAATCAACTACAACATATCTTTTTGGCTCAACTCCTTCTGAGTGAGAATCAAGCTTATCATATTTTGAAATTTGCTCGTGAGCAAGTCTTCTTTCATAGGAATTCATATATTTTAAGTTCCAACTTTTTCTTGTTTTTAGAACTTTTTTGCACGCCTTATCAGCAAGCATTACAATTTTATCATCGCGTCTTTTTTATAGTTGTTTATATCTATATTAAGCTTAACCTTATTTGATCTTGCTTTTATAATTTTTCTTATTACAGTTTCAATTGCATCAAGGGTTCTTCCATTTTTTCCAATTACGATTCCTGTATCTTTTGGATCAATTTTTGCATCAAGCTTAATTATGTTATCTTCTAAATTTCCAATAACTTTTACATCTTCAAAGTGCATTTGGATTAAAATTTCTTCTAACAAATCTTTTGCTTTGTAATAAAGACTTACTTCGTCTTCTTTTTGGTCAGAATCTTCTAATTCATCTTCAAAATCTTCTTCTATTAAGTCTTCAAAAGATTCATTTATTTCATCTAAATTTTCTTTTTCATCCAATTCATCTTCAAAAGAATTTTCTTCTTCTATTTTTTCTGATAAATCTTCCAAATCAAATTCTTTTTCTAGCTCTTTTTTGCTATCTTCTTCAATTTCTTTCATTAATGAATCAATTCCCTCATTAATATCTTCATCGTAAGAAATTTTAACAACAGCATCTTTTTGTCCAATTAAACCTAAAAATCCTGTAGATTCTTCTTCTATAACTTCAATATCAACTTCATTTATTGATTTATTAATTTCTTTCAAAGCTTCATTAATAGCTTCATCTTTAGTTTTTGCTGTTTTTACTATTGATCTTTTCATCTTTTTCCTCTTTATCTCTTTTGCTTAGGCCAACTAAATATTGTCCTCCAAGAATTAAAAGTCTTGCAAGTGAGCTTGTTGTCCAATATAAAGGCAAACCTGCAGGAAGGTTTCTAAATACAAAATAATAAATTACTGGCATAGCCAAAAGCATATTATTCATAGAACCCATACCAGGAGTATTTTGAGCTTGACCTTGAGGTGATGTTTTCATTGTGAAAAGTTGAACACCTAATTGGCTTATACTTGTTAAAAGTGGCAAACCATAGAATAAAGGATCTGCCTTAGAAAGGGTTGGTACCCATAAAAAATTATCTTTAACTTGGTGCATATCACCTGCAAATATAAATTTATTTGGATTTTGAATAACCCTATATAAAGATAAAAGTATTAATAATTGGAAAATCATAACCAAACATGAAGATATTCCTGGTCCTACGCCTTCTTCCTTATATAATTGTTGCATTTTTTGTTGCATAATTTGAGGATCATAGGCATATTTTTTCTTAATTTCTTCAACTTTTGGCTGAATCTCTCCACTTTTTGCCGCTTGTTTTTGTTGATTCATAGTCATTGGTATAGTAATTAATGATACCAAAACTGTCATTAAAATTATTGAAATAGCATAAAAACTTATATTAGATGGTTCAGTAAAATTATTTACTAAAGAATCATAAATAAATTTCATTAAGCTACCCAATATTTGTGCTATAAAACTTAACATTATCTCTCCTAATCTCTAGTGTAAATATAAAAAATCAATTGCTAGGCCGGATCGTATCCTCCTTTAGAAAAAGGATTGCACCTTAGAATTCTCCAACAAGCCTTAAAAAAGGCCTTAAAAAAATTGTACTTTTTAAAACAGTCAATAGCATATTGGCTACAAGTAGGATAATATTTACATTTTCCAGAGCCTAATAGTGGAGAAATAAACAATTGATAAAATCTAATTAATATTAGAAAAAGTTTATTTAACATATCTAATTTTCTTGTCCTTAAAGGCTTTACTAAGTACGTGTCCCAAAGAAGATTTAAGTTTTTGGTAAGTAAAATCTGTGGTATGTTTTTTTGGAATAATAATTATATCTACATTATTAATATTCCTATAATTTTCATAAACAATTGCCCTAAGTCTTCTTTTAAGTTTGTTTCTTTGATTTGCCTTGCCTATTTTTTTAGAAATAGAAAAGCCAAACCTTGGCCTATTTACACCGTTATTTTTTATAAAAACGGTAAAATCTCTATTGTAGTAGTGCTTAGATTTTTTATAAACTCTTTCAAAGTCTACATTCTTTCTTAAACTAAATTGTTTTTCCATAAGAATAAAACCTAACTTCTAACTTATCTACAATATAAAAAAGCCGCAGCTTTTTTATTATGCAGATAATTTCTTTCTTCCCTTTTGTCTTCTGGATTTTAAAACTCTTCTACCAGCGGGAGTTGACATTCTTTTTCTAAAGCCATGGTCTTTTTTTCTTTTTCTTCTATTTGGTTGATAAGTTCTCTTCATATTATCACCTCCTATTATTTTACGCTGTCTTTTATTATATTTAAATAATGGTAGAAAGTCAAGGTTTTAAATATAAAAATACAAAAATTTAAATTAAAAATTAATGCTTAAATTTTATAGGTTTATATTTTTATTTGAAAATAAAAAATAATCCTTTAAATTTTTTAAAATTTAAAATTTTTGTGTGTAAATTTCTAATTTTTTTTGAAATTTTAATACTAATATAAGTTTTATAAATTTTATGCAAATATCCATCGAATTTAAATTATTATTTATGTGTGGATAAGTTTTTTTAATTATATTTTATACACATACAATTTTGATTGTTCTTTATTTGAATAATTTTTAAATTTCTTGAAATATTTTTTTAATAAATTCCTATAATCAAAGATTTACTCATAAAAATATTTACAAATTTTTATATTTTATCAAGATATCCACATTATCCACATAGTTTTAATTTTTATAAATTTAAATTTTTTTAGCTTATCCCAAACTTATCAACATTTTGTGGATAACTTTACAAAATGGCTATATTAGTGTATAATCTCTTGTGTAAAAGATGATGATAAGTCTATTTTTTATTGATTTGCTTATATTTTTTGTGGATAAATTAATTGTATTATTTTATTTTTTTAAAAATAAGCAAAAATTTTCTCTAAAAATAAAGATTTATCCTATCCACATTAAAGTTATCCACAACTTATCCAAAATTTGGGGATAAGTCGAAAAATATAATTAACTTATTACAATTTACCATTTTGTTAAGTGTGGATAATATTTTATGAAAGAGAGCTGTAAGATGAATCTAGAATACATAACTAATGAATTAAAAGAAAAAATGAAAATGAATGTTCCAGATCTTCAACAATACGAAACTTGGATTGGAATTTTAAAGCCACTAAATAAATATGAAGATACTATTTATTTAGAAATTCCAAAAAATGATACTAAGTTTATTTTTGACCAAATTTGGGTTCCTCAACTCCAGTCTATTTTAAATGATATAAATAAGAGAGAAAATAAGGCATATAAAATTGAAATTGTTGCCAAAGATGGACCTAATTATGATGAAGTTTTAAGCCTTGGAAAAAATGTTGATGATGATGGGCAACTAAGACTTAATAATGTAAATAAGTATCCTAAACCTCTTCTTGAAAAAAATAATGTTTTTAAAAATTTTGTCCAAGGAAAATCAAATCAATTAGCTCTTGCAGCAAGCCAATCTGTTGCTGAAAATATGGCTAATTATAAGGTTTCAAGAGTCTACAATCCGCTTTTTATTTATGGAGCAAGTGGTCTTGGCAAGACTCACTTGATGCAGGCAATTGCTCATGAAATTCTTGAAAAAAGAGATGATTGCTATGTGATGTATCTTTCTAGTGAGAAATTTACTAATGAAATGATTTCTGCTGTTAGAAATAATACTAATGAAGAATTTAGGAAAAAATATCGTTCTGTTGATATGCTTTTGATTGATGATATTCAATTTATTGCCAATAAAACTGGTACTCAAGAAGAATTTTTCCATACTTTTGAAGATTTATATAATCAAGGAAAACAAATTGTAATTTCATCAGATAGGCCACCTAAAGAAATCAAACACTTGGAAGATAGGCTTGTATCAAGATTTGGTTGGGGAATTATAGTTGATATTTCAAAACCTGATTTTGAAACAAGGGTTGCAATTTTACAAAAAAACAAGATGAGCTTGGAGCTGTTGTTGATTACAAAATTTTAGAATATATTGCAGAAAATATTGAAACAAATATTAGGGATCTTGAAGGAGCCTTGGCAACTTCAATTGCTTGTGCAAAATCAAATAATAGATCATTTGTAAGCCTTGAGGATGCAAGACTTGGTGTAAGTTCAAGAGTTCATAATGATAGAAAAAAAATAAATGCAGAAGATATTCAAAAAAAAGTTGCTGAAAGATACCATGTAAAACTTGCTGATCTTAGAGGTAAATCTAGAAAAAAAGAAATAGTTATGCCAAGACAAATTGCTATGTATCTTTGCAGGGATCTTTTATCAATTTCTTTGGTAAGTCTTGCCAATGAATTTAATAGAGATCATACAACTGTTATGCATGGTCATGATAAAATTAAAGATTTAATGGAAGAAGACCAAGATTTTAGGCAAGAAATAGAAGAAATTATTAAAGAAATAAAAGCTTAGTTATCCACAAATTGTGTATAAGTTTGAGGATAAGCTTGTTTATAAGCTTAACTTTCTAAAAAAATTATTTTAGTCTGTGGATTGTGTGGAAAAGTGGATGACTTATAAAAACTTATCCAGAACTTATTATTTGAGTTTTTAATTTATAAATAAAGCTTTGTAAGACTTATCCACATATATACACTACCTAATACTAATACTACTAAGTTTATATAATATGTTAGGAGCAAATATGAAAATAGAAATTCAACAAAAAGATTTATCAAATAAAATTTCCATAGCTTTGAAAGCTGTTTCGAGAAAAACCAATATACAAATACATGAATTAATATACTTTGAAGCAAAAAATGATACTTTAACACTAACATCATCAGATGGAGAAATATCTATTGTAACAAAAGCCAATTGTAAGGTAGTACAAGAAGGCGAAATGGCAATAAATGCAAATATAATTGCAAATATCGTAAGAAAACTTCCAGATGAGCTAATAAAAATTGAGCTAGAAGATTCAAAAATAAAAATCAAATGCAATGGTTCAAACTTTAATATCCTAGCTTTTGATTATTATGAAAAGAAAAATTTCTCTATACCAAGCGTTGATTATTTAGAAATTCAAAATGATAAATTGAAAAGATCAATTTCACAAACAGAATTTGCAACAAGCTTGGACGAAACAAAACTTGCCCTTACAGGAATTTTGTTTGAATTAAAAGATGGATATTTAAATTTTGTAGCCCTTGATGGATATAGGGTTGCCCTTAAAAAATTAAAATTATCATATCCATCATCAATGGATAAGGCTAGACTGATTATTCCAAGAAAATCTATTTCTGAATGGACAAGGATAATTGATGATGAAAAAATTACAAAAATTTATAAGGACGACAAGGATATAATTTTTGAATCTGGAGACACTACGATGTATTGCAAGGTAATTGATAAAAATTATATTGATTACACAAATATAATTTCAGATATTTCTACAACAAGCCTTGTTGTTGATAGGCAAGAACTTATTAATTCTTTGGAAAGAGCTCAATTATTAAACAATACCCAAAGAGCAAATCTTATAAAAATAAATATAGAAGATGATAAGTGCCTAATCGAATCAAATTCTGAAATTGGAGATTTGAAAGAAGTTTTACAAATTCAAAAAGAAGGCGATGATGTAAAAATTGCTTTTAATGCAAGATATTTGATAGAAGGAGTTAAGGCTTGTGATACCCAAACTATAAGAATGCATTTAAAATCATCTTTAAATCCATGCCTAATTTATCCAAACGAATCAAAATATGATGATGAAGAATTTACGTATCTTGCTCTTCCAGTTAGACTTGCAGAATAGGAGTTTTTATGGAAAAGATAGAATTTGAATGCGACGAGATTTTAGCAAAAGATCTTTTAAAGGCAACGGACATAGCCCAAAGTGGAGGAGAAGCCAAACATCTTATAAAAGAATATGGAATTTTGGTAAATGGCGAAGAATTTTTCCAAGCTGGCAAAAAACTTTATAAGGGCGATGAAATAGAATTTGACAATCAATTTTTAATAAGTCTTGTATAATGTGGATTCAAAATTTAAAACTCAATAAATTTAGAAATTATCTTTCTCAAAATATAGAATTTAATGAAAATATAAATATATTTTTGGGAGATAATGCCCAAGGTAAGACAAACTTACTTGAAAGCATATATTATTTGGCAAATGCAAAAAGTTTCAAATCCTTTAGGGACAAGGACCTTATTATGTTTAATGAAAAAGAAATGTCCCTTGATGGAATTATTAGAAAAAATGAGTCTTTCAAAAATGTTCACATAAGTGTAAATGAAAATAAAAAAGATATATTTGTAAATGAAATAAAATATGACAAAAACAAGGATTTAAAATCTCTTTTTAAGTTGGTTTTATTTACACCAGAAGATTTAAATATAATAAAAGATGGACCAAATTTTAGAAGAGACTTGATTGATGATATAATAATTAGTGTTAATTTTAGCTACAAGGCAGTTAAAAAAGATTTTGATAAAATTTTAAGTCAAAGAAATAAATTATTAAAAAATCAAAGGTCAAAATATTTTAAAACTGAGCTTATGGCATTTGACCAGCAAATAATTAGGCTAAATTATAAAATTTATAGGTTTAGGGAAAAATATATTTCCCTAATAAATACCTATGCCAATAAAAATCATTTAAATCTTACAGAAAATAAGGAAAATTTAACCATAATTTATAAGCCAAACATCAAAGCAAATTCAATGGAAGAATATGGGGAAAAATTTTCTAAAAATATTTCTGATGATTTAAAATATTTTAGGACTACATCAGGCAGTCAAAGAGATGAAATTGATATAATAATAAATGGCAAGGATACAAAAAAATTTGGATCTCAAGGTCAACAAAGATCTGCTATTTTAAATATTAAACTTGCCAATGTAAATTTAATAGAAAATACTAGCCAAGATAAGGCGATAATCTTATTTGACGATGTTTTTTCAGAACTTGATGAAAAAAGATCAAATTTTTTATTGGAAAATTTAGGAGAATTTCAAACAATAATTACAGCAACCAACACCAAAAGTTTGGATGGGGTTAGTAGGAGTAAAATTAGAAAAATAAAAGATGGTCGAATTAAATAATAGAAAGGAATCTTATGGAAAATTCAGAATATAATGCATCGAATATTAGGGTCTTAAAAGGACTTGAGCCAGTAAGACTTAGACCAGGAATGTATATAGGTTCAACAAGCGAAAGGGGACTTCATCACTTAGTTTACGAAGTTGTAGATAATTCTGTTGATGAGGCTCTTGCAGGTCGTTGTGACTACATAAAAATTAGTATAGATGAAAATAACATTGTAACAGTAGAAGATGATGGATCAGGAATTCCTATTGAAAAGCATCCACAAACTGGAAAATCAACATTAGAAACAGTTCTTACAGTTTTGCACGCTGGTGGAAAATTTGACGATAAGGCTTACAAGGTTTCAGGAGGACTTCACGGAGTAGGAGTTTCAGTTGTAAATGCTCTAAGTGAATATTTGATTGCAGAAGTAAAAAGAGAAGGTCATATTCATAGAATGACTTTTGAAAGAGGAAAACCAACAAGTGATCTTGAAATAATTGGGGATACAAAAGAAAGTGGAACAAAAATCACTTTTAAAGCAGATCCAGAAATTTTTGATGTAACTGTTTATGATAAAAAAACCCTAGAAAATAGATTTAGGGAAATGGCCTTTTTAAATAAGGGAGTAAGACTTATTTTTGAAGATAAAAGAGATGAGTCAGAAATTGAATTTAAATATGACGGTGGAATAAAAGAATTTGTAGAATATTTAAATAGAAATAAAACTCCAATTTTTAAAGAAGTACCATATTTTGAAGGACGTCAAGAATCTACAGAAATAGAAATTTCTTTTCAATATACAGATGGATATAGCGAAAATATCCTAACATTTGCAAATAATATTTACACCCTAGAAGGTGGAACTCATCTTTCAGGATTTAGGTCAGCTTTGACAAGAAGTGTAAATGATTATGCTAGAAAATATAATCTTTTAAAAGAAAATGAAGATAATCTTCAAGGAGATGATGCAAGAGAAGGAATTACTGCAATTATTTCAGTAAAAATTTCAAATCCTCAATTTGAAGGACAAACAAAGGGAAAACTTGGAAATAGTGAAGTAAGAGGAGCAGTAGATGCATTTTTCTCAGAGCACATGGGAAATTTCTTAGAAGAAAATCCAAAAATCGCTAAATCAATAATCCAAAAAGCCCTAGCATCTAGAAGGGCAAGAGAGGCTGCAAGAAAGGCAAGAGATTTAACAAGAAAAAGATCAATTCTTGATTCAACAACTCTTCCAGGAAAACTTGCTGATTGCCAATCACAAGATATAGGAGAAAATGAAATCTTTATAGTCGAGGGTAATTCAGCCGGTGGATCTGCAAAAGGTGGTCGTGACAATAGAATTCAAGCAATTCTTCCTCTAAGAGGAAAAATAATGAATGTAGAAAAGGCAAATCTTGATAGGATTTTAAATTATGAAGAAATAAAATCAATGATTACAGCTTTTGGTACAGGAATTGGTTCGGAATTTGATATAAGTAAACTTCGCTACGGAAAAATAATAATAATGACAGATGCCGATGTAGACGGAGCTCATATTAGAACCTTACTTTTGACATTTTTCTATAGATACATGAAACCACTTGTAGATAATGGTCATATATATATTGCCCAACCACCACTTTATAAAATTTCAAGTGGAAAAAAAGAAAGATATTGCTATACAGATAAAGAGTTAGATGAAATTGTAAAAGAATGGAAAGTAGATAATTACAAAATTTCTAGATACAAGGGTCTTGGAGAGATGAACGCAGAGCAATTGTGGGAAACGACCATGGATCCAGAAAACAGAGTCTTACTTCAAGTTTATGAAAAAGAAGATTCACAAATGTCAACAGACGCAACATTTTCGATGCTAATGGGTGAAAAGGTAGAACCTAGAAGAGAATTTATAGAAGAAAACGCCCAATATGTTGAAAACTTAGATGTCTAGGAGGATAAATGACAGAAGAAAGCTATAAAAACATCATAGAGGTAGATCTCGAAAAGCAAATGAGAAGTGCTTACTTGGAATATTCCATGTCAGTAATTGTTTCAAGAGCCCTACCAGATGTACGTGATGGATTAAAACCAGTTCATAGAAGAATTTTATACGGAATGGAAGGTCTTGGACTTGATCCAAATAAGCCAACCAGAAAATCAGCCAGAGTTGTTGGAGAGGTTATGGGTAAATTCCACCCTCATGGAGACTCTGCAATTTATGATGCCCTTGTAAGACTTGCTCAAGATTTTTCAACTAGGTATCCTTTGGCAAACGGTCAAGGAAACTTTGGTTCAATTGATGGCGATGACGCAGCAGCTATGCGTTATACAGAAGTTAAAATGAGCAAAATCGCCAAGGAAATGCTTAGAGATATAAATAAAGATACAGTTGATTTTATGCCAAACTTTGATGAAGAAGAAAAAGAACCAACAGTTCTTCCATCAAGGTTTCCAAATCTTTTGGTAAATGGATCAAATGGTATAGCAGTAGGAATGGCAACCAATATGGCTCCTCATAATTTGGGAGATTCAATTGATGCTTGTATTGCTTATATGAAAAATCCAGAAATTTCTATAAAAGAATTGGCAGAAATTATAAAAGGACCAGATTTTCCAACTGGAGCACAAATTCTTGGAAAAGCTGGAATCAAAAAGGCCTACAAAACAGGACGTGGAAAATTAAAACTTCGTGCTGTTGCAAAAATTGAACCTTTCAAAAAAAATAGGGAAAGAATAATTGTTACAGAAATTCCTTACCAAGTAAACAAGGCAAATTTAATCAAAAAAATTGCTGAATATGTTAAAGATAAAAAACTTGAAGGAATTTCAGATATTAGAGATGAATCCGATAGAAAGGGAATGAGAATTGTAATTGAGGTAAAAAGGGATGCAAATGCAAATATAGTCCTAAATAATCTTTACAAACAAACTCAACTTGAAACAACTTTCGGAATTATAAATCTTGCCCTTGTTGATGGAGTTCCAAAAATTCTTGACTTAAAAGAACTTATAAAATATTACATTGAACATCAAAAAAATGTAGTAAGAAGAAGAACAAGATTCGACCTTGACAAGGCTCAAAAGAGAAAACACATAGTTGAAGGTTTGATTATTGCCATTGATAATATCGATGAAATTATAAAAATAATCAGATCATCTTATGATAACGACCAAATCAAAAAAATATTTAATGAAAGATTTGGCTTAACAGATTTACAATCTCAAGCAATTCTTGATATGCAATTAAAAAGACTATCAGGTCTTGAAATTGAAAAATTGCAAGCAGAAGATAAGGAATTAGCTGAAAAAATCGAATATTTCACATCAATTTTAAATGATGAAGAAAAATTAATTGGAGTTATCGAAGAAGAAATTTTAGAAATAAAAGAAAAATTTGCTGATGACAGAAGAACGAAAATTGTTCCAGATGAGGGAGAATTTGATATTGAAGAATTAATTGAAAAAGAAGACGTATTAATTTCTCTAACTCATGATGGTTATATAAAAAGACTTCCAATAAATACTTATAAGGTACAAAATAGGGGAGGAAAGGGAATTTCCGCTGGAAATACAAAGGAAAATGACTTTATCCAAAAAATTCTTACAACAAACACTCACGAATCCCTACTTTGTTTTACAAATCTTGGAAGAGTTTATTCACTAAAATGCTACGAAATTCCAGAAGCAAGCAGGCAATCAAGAGGTCAAGCTATAATAAATATAATTTCTCTTGCAACAAATGAAAAAATAACTGACATAATGGAATTGTCAGAGCTTAGTGACAACAGCCAATTAGTTTTCCAAACTGAAAAGGGAAAAATCAAAAAAACTGATGCCCAATTATTTACAAATATTCAAAGAAATGGAATTATAGCAATTTCACTTGAAGATGATGATAGACTTGTTTCAATTAGGCAAATAGATCATCCTTGTGATATAATTGTAACAACTCAAAAAGGAATGGCAATAAAATTTGCCTCATCAGACATCAGGTCTATGGGAAGAAACGCTCAAGGAGTAAGGGCGATTAGACTTGGAGATGATGATAAGGTTGTGTCAATGAATATAGTTGAGGATGAAGTTTATTTGGTAGTTGTAACTGCAAATGGTTTTGGTAAAAAAACATCCTTCAATAATTTTAACAATCAAAATAGGGGAGGAAAAGGTGTAAGATGCCACAAAATCACAGAAAAAACTGGAAATGTGGTAGCAACTCTTCCTGCTAATTTGGATGACGACATAATGATGGTTTCCTTAAAAGGAGATATGATTAGAATATCAGCAAGAGACATATCAACAACAGGTAGAAATACCCTAGGAGTAAAATTAAAGAATTTAGAAAATACTGAGGACTTTATTGTTTCTGTAACCAAGTATTATGAAGAAAACAGCGAGGACTAGAAATGTTTAAGGCAAATATTGAAGAAAAAAATGATCACTTATTAGTAAAACTTATTGGGGATTTAGACGTTTATTCAAAAGAAGATTTTTCTAAATTTTGCGATGAGTATTTAAAAAATACTGATACAGATTTTATAATCGATCTTGAAAAATTGGATTATATAGATTCAACAGGTCTTGGTATGTTCATAAATATATACAAAGATCAAAAAGAAAAAGATAAAAGTGTAAAAATAATTAATCCAAAAGAAAATATCAAAAAATTATTTAAAATAACAGACATAAGTGATTTATTTGAGATGGAGGAATAATGGATACCATAAGTTTAACAATTCCACCAAAAACCATTTATTTAAAATCAATGAGGCTTTTAGCAGCAAGCCTTGCAAGCGATATTGGCTTTGACATAGAAGAAGTCGAAGATATAAGAGTTGTTGTATCAGAAGCAATAAATTATAAAATGAGCGATAGAAATATAAAAATAAATTTCTATACAAAAGAAAATTTAATGAAAGTAGAAGTTATAGGAAAAGATAGGGAAATTGAAGAGGAAAATCTAAAAATCAAACAAATTATCCTTGAACAATTAGCAGACAAGGTAGAAGTTGTTGAAGATAAGATAATACTTACAAAAGAGAAATAATTATGGCAGATACAAAAGCATCTCTTGAAAGAAAAAAAGAGATCAAAGAAAAATTTGAACAATTTTATAAAACAAGGGATAAGGATCTGAGAAATGAACTTATAGAAGAACATATGTATATAGTCGACATCCTTTCCAACAAATACGTAGGAAAAGGAATCGAAAAAGATGACCTTTATCAAGTAGCATCTCTTGGCCTAATCTATGCCATTGATAGGTACGATCCATCAAAAGGATACGAATTTTCATCCTTTGCAACTCCAACAATAATGGGCGAGCTAAAAAGATATTTTAGGGACAAGGGCTGGGTAATAAGAGTTCCAAGAAGAATTCAAAATCTCTACAAAAAAATAAATGTAGCAAAAAAAATTCTTCCCCAAGAACTCCAAAGAACCCCAACTATAAAAGACATTGCAGCTTACCTTGGAGAAGATGAAGAAACAATTCTTGAAACAATAGAGGCAAGCAAGGTTTATTCCCCACAAAGTTTGGATATGAAATATCAAGTCCAAAAAGGAGAAAATTCCGTAGATTTATCCGACATGATAGGAGAAGACGACAAAAATTTTGATTCAGTAGAATTAAAAGATTTGATAGATAAGTCAACCGAAAGACTAAACGACTTAGAAAAACAAATTTTAGAATTAAGATACTACGAAGGAAGAACCCAAGTAGATATAGCAAATAAACTTTCTATCTCCCAAATGACAGTATCAAGAATAGAGAAAAAAATTCTACAAAAATTCACAATAGAAATGCAAAAAATGCAATAATAACTAGCAGTTTATCTGCTAGTTATTTTTTTGAAAATTTTTAAAAATTTAAGAAAATTTCTCAAATATTTTTTGAAAATATAATTTTTTAAATTTTATAAATTACAATTTAGTCTATTAATATGCAAATGAAGCAAAACTTATTATTTCAATAGTTTACCTTAATAAATCAAAAAAAATCTCTGATTTTTCTACAAAAAAAACTTAAAATTTTGTATAAATATAAAATTGTAAAATTTCTTAAATATTTTTTTTATTTAATTTTATTGAAATTATCAGTAACAAATGGAGTTTGACAAAAACATAAATATAAACTATAATGTATTCATATAAATCAAAAATAAAAAGAAAAGAGGAGAGAAGGATGAATGTAAAAAAAGTTTTCTCACAAGCTTTTGCGCTTGGCTTAGTTTTAACTCTTACTGCTTGTGGCGGTAGCGGAAACAAAGACAATAACGGCTCAAATGCTGGAGACAACAATGCAAGTAACGAACAAGCTAAGGATGAAGAATTTAAAAAGCAAACTAATGATGATACACTTGTAGTAGGTGTTGATTCACTTGGTGGAGAATTCATCCAAGGTTTTAATAACAGCCAAAACGACGTAAGAGCAAGAGAATTTATGGGAATCCAAGGTTCTGTTGGTTATGATACTTATGTTAAAGATAAGGGTGGAAAATATGTAGTTAATAAAACAGTTCTTGATGGAGATCCTCAAGAAAAAGAAAATGAAGATGGCTCAAAAACTTTCACTTTCAAAATTAAAAAAGATCTTAAATGGTCTGATGGTAAGCCTGTAACAGCTGATGATTATTTATTTAAAGCTCTTTTACACTCACCACAAGATTATGCTCTAATAACAGGATCTACTGAAATAGGTGGAGATTCATTAAAGGGTTACAATGACTTTAGAGAAGGAAAAACTAAAGAATTTGAAGGTGTTAAGAAAATTGATGATCATACTTTTGAAATTACACTTGATTCATCATTCTTACCATACTTTGAAGAAGAATCTTTAAAGGTAATGAACCCAAGACCAATTCATTATATAGCTCCAAACTTAACAATTGATGGATCTAAATTTGCTCTTAAAGATGGTTATAAATTATCAGACGATGATAAAAAAGCCTTTGTTGAATCACTTGATAAGCAAATTGAAACAGAAAAATCTTCTTATGATGAAGAAGTAAAAGAAGCTGGCGAAGAAGATCCAGAATACAAAAAAGAACACGAAGAGAAATTAAAAACTCTTGAAGATAAGAAAAAATCTGCTGAAAGCGGAAATGATATAGATCCTACAGAAATGCTTGTTGAACAAGCTATGCTTTTTGATGCAAATGACTACAGAAAAGCACCAAAAGTTACTTGTGGACCTTATAAATTTGTTTCATTTGAAAATAATATGGTTAAAATGGAACTTAACGACCAATATGCTGGAGATTTTGAAGGACACAAAGCTACAATTCCAAATGTAATCATTCAAGCAATAAACCCAGAAATATCTGTAGACCTTGTTAAAAATGGGGACATAGATGTATTCGAAGATGAAATGAATGGTTCAAGAATTTCTCAAATTAGAAAAGCTGCTGAAGAAAAGAAATTGCAATATGTAGCTTACGACAGAAATGGTTATGGATGTTTATCATTCTTAGATGATAGGGGACCAACTCAATACAAAGAAGTAAGACAAGCAGTAGCATTTTTAATGAACAGAGATGATTTCGTACAAAACTTTGCAGGTGGATATGCAGTAGTAACAAATGGAATGTATGGTTCAAGTCAATGGATGTATAAAGAAAGAGGAGCTGACGTAGAGGCTAAACTTACAAAATATACATTAAATGTTGATGAAGCTAATAAGAGATTAGACCAATCTCCATACAAATTTGAAAAAGACGGAAAAACTGCTTGGGATGTTAAAAAAGCAGCTGAAGAATACAAAAATAATGCTGACAAATTTGATTACTACAGATACGATGAAAATGGAAAGAAATTACAAATCAATCAATTTGGTGCAAAAGAATCAGAAATAACAACACTACTTTCAAACCAATTACCAGACAATGCTAAACAAGCAGGACTTGAATACAATGTTCAAGCAGGTGACTTTAATACTCTTCTAAACTACAGAGAAAATCCAAAAGAAGGAGATAAAGCAGAATACACAGCATTCAACATGGGACTTGGATTTGGATCACCATTTGATCCTTACTACCAATACAATAGTAAAGGAAATGACAACAAAACAAAGACAAATGATCCAAAAGTTGATAAAATCACAGAAGAATTAAGACAAGTAAAACCTGGTGATGAAAAAGCTTATCTAGATAAATGGGAAGAATTCCAAGAGTGGTACAATGATTACCTTCCAGAAATTCCACTTTATTCTAACAATATCCACTCATCAGCATCAACAAGAGTTCAAGGATTTGATGGTTTAACACCAGAATGGGCAGTATCTTGCCAAATCAACCAAATGAGTCTTAAATAAGATTTAATTAAATAAAAGACAAAAAGAAGCCATAAATTTGGCTTCTTTTTAATTGATTTAATTGATGAGTATAAAATTTCTTTTTTATTTGCTTAGTATAAAAATTAGAAAAGGAATATGATTACAAAATTTTTTGAAATTTAGAAATATAAATAGTAAAAAAACTGTAATTAATTTAAATTATTAACTTGTTTTATAAGGGGTTTTTTATTTGCTATGATTTTTTTACATTTCATAAATTTAGCTAATAGAAATCTATTTCTAGAAAATCCACAATATTTTTTTGCTTTCTAATCAAATTTATTTTTCTTTTTAATATCATTTTTTATTAATTTATATTTTTTATTTTTATTAATTCCTAAATTCATCTTTATAAATTAAAATCATTAGAGTATTAACGTATTGTAGAATAATTTTTCAATTAATATGCATTGAGATAAGTTTTTGCTCATGAATAATGAATTTTTAAAAATAAATGTCAATCTTTATAAGTTTATGACAAATTTTTCATTGACAAATATGGGTTTTTATATTAATATAATGGTTATGATATTATAAGTTTACTCTATCTAATTTTTTTATATTTATTTATAAATTTCTATAAGTAATATTTTCTTAGTCAAAATCTTTGTTGAAAATTATAAGGATTTTTAATTAATCAATGTGAGTAAAATATTAGATGGTAAGCTTAAAAACATAAGGAAGGGATGAATATGTTAAAATACATAGTAAAAAGAATCATTAATTTGATTCCTGTAGCCATAATTATATCTATTTTGGTTTTTGTACTTTCTAAATCAATGCCTGGCGATCCTGTTTTAGCTATGATGCCAAAGGATGGAAGAATGACCAAGGCTCAACAAGAACAAATGTATAAAAATCTTGAGAAACGTTATGGTTATGATAAATCGTTGCCAGAGCAATATTTTATGTGGATGGGAAGAAGTTTGAAGGGAGATTTTGGTGAATCTACTCAAGCTAAAAGACCTGTTAAGGAATATCTTTCTGAGCCACTTAAAAATACAATTTTATTAAATATAGGTTCGACTCTAGTTTCTTTTGTGCTTTCGGTGCTTATTGGAATAAGATCGGCTGTTCATAAGGGAGGATTTTTTGATAAGTTCTTCCAGGTGTTTACTCTTGTTGGAATTTCTTTGCCTACATTTTTTATAGGATTATTTTTGATATTCTTATTTGCTTTTAGGCTAGGATGGTTCCCTGCTAATGGTATGCCTAGAAATAATACTTTTGGCGAATGGGTTAAGTATTTAATCCTACCTACTTTGACTTTGACTTTTGGTTCTATGGCATCTATTTCTAGATATGTAAGAAATTCTATGCTTGATTCTTTAAATGAGGATTATATTAGAACTGCAAGGGCTAAGGGTTTAAAGGAAAAAACTGTAATTTATTCTCACGCTTTTAGAAACGCCCTAATTCCAGTTGTAACTGCTATGACTTGGGCTGTTTTATCAATGTTTTCGGGTTCTGCTATAACTGAAACTATTTTTGCATACAGGGGAATTGGAAATATTCTTATTAAATCTGTTTTAGCTCAAGATTATAATGTTATTCTTGCTTTAACTATGTTTTATGCAATTTTAACTCTTCTTGGAAACTTGATTATGGATATTGCTTATGCTCTTGTAGATCCTAGAGTAAAATTGGAGGCTTAATATGAAAGATGAATTAAATAAATCATTTAAATCTTTTGGTAGATTAGTTCTTTCTTTGTTTACTTTTGGAACTAGGGCAAATAATGAAGAAGCTGATGTAAATCTTGGAGATGTTAATCCTAAAAATGAAAATGAGTCTTTGAAGGAAGATGCCATTACTTCTCCTGGGAAAATGGCTGTAAAAAATTATTTTAGAAATCCTTTGGGAGTTATTGGTCTTCTTTTGATGCTTGGAATTATTCTAGCAGTTTTTGTTGGATCTGCATTGATTCCTTTTAATCCTTACCAATCTGAGGGTAACCTTATAAATGTTTCTGCAGGTTCTGGATATATGAAATATCCTTCTGAAATGGAGAAAGAAGGTGTAGAAAGAATTTCTGTAGGAAATACTTTTGGTGTAGGTCTTACTAAAAAGAAAAATTTCTATTATTGGGGCAAAAATAACGAAGATAATGTTATGAAAATGCCTGATGATATAAAGGAAAAACTTGATGGTAAAAAAATAAAAGATGTTGCTGCTGGAGATAGACACATTCTTGTTGCAACTGAAGATAATGAAGTTTATGGTTGGGGTAATGATTCCTTCCAACAAACAAAACTTCCACCAATGCAAGAAAGCCAAATAAAAGAAGAAGGAATCAAAAAACTTGGTGGTGGAGTTCAATATTCTGTAGTTTTAACTGAAAAAAATAATATATATGTTTGGGGTTCTACTATGAACTCAAGACTTGATCTTATTCCAAAAGAAGTTCAAGGAAAAGTTGTTGATTTTGATACAAGCGGTTCAAATATTTTGGCTGTATTAAAAGATGGCTCTACAAAACTTCTTGGTGTAAGAGGAGCTGAGGTAGATGTTGGAGCACCAGATGAAATTAAAAATAATAAGGTAAAAATTTCTAAGGTTGCCTTAACTTCAAATTCTGCGGCAGCCCTTGATCAAAATGGAAAACTTTATGTTTGGGGACCTTCAAGAGCTAATTTATCTGGAAATAATGTTCCAAAAATTAAGGGAAAAATTAAAGATATAGTTGCAGGAACAAATCATTTTACTGTCCTTGCTGAAGATGGAAAATTATATTCTTGGGGAAATAATAATTATAGCGAAGCAGATGCTCCTAGTGGAAAATATGAAAAAGTATTTTCTGGTTATTTCAACAATTATGCTGTAAGCAAGGATTCTAAAATTGATACATGGGGACTTAAAGGATTTAAATTTGGATCAGATGACCAAGGTCGTGACATTTTTACAAGATTAATTCACGGTGGAAAAATGACCATAATAATTTCTTTTGTATCAGTTCTTATCCAAGTAGTTCTTGGTGTAATTATTGGTATGGTTTCAGGTTATGCTGGCGGACGTGTTGACAATGTTTTGATGAGAATTACAGAAATTGTTCAATCATTCCCATTTTATCCATTAATTATTACACTTTCAGCTCTACTTCCAGTAAATACAAGTCAAAATACAAGACTTATGATGATAATGGTTTTACTTGGTGTTATTGGATGGACAGGAATTGCAAGGCTTGTTCGTGGACAAATTCTTGCTGAAAGAGAAAGAGATTATGTAATTGCAGCTAAAGCACTTGGTGTTACAAATTCGTCAATTCTTGTAAGACATATTTTGCCAAATATCCTATCAATAATAATTGTAAATGCAACTCTTGGATTTGCAGGAAACCTACTTACTGAAGCAGGTCTATCATTTTTAGGATTTGGTGTTCAAGAGCCAATGCCATCTTGGGGTAATATGATGACAAGTGCCCAATCATCAGATGTAATTAATATTTATTGGTGGAGATGGGTAATTCCAGCGCTTGCAGTATTTTTGGCAGCATTTTCAGTAAACTTGATTGGAGATGCCCTAAGAGATGCAATAGACCCAAGATCAAATGAGAGATAGGTGTAAAAATGAAAAATTTACTAGAAATAAATAAACTCCATACCTACTTTGAAACAAGACGTGGTCTTATAAAAGCAGTAAATGGAGTATCATGCACAATTGAAGAAGGAAAAACTTTGGGTTTGGTTGGAGAAAGTGGTTCTGGAAAAAGTCAAACTGCTATGAGTATCTTGCAACTTTTTGAGCCAAACCAAAAAATCTACAGCGGAGAAATTATTTTTGATGGTAAAAAGATTTCTGATTTTAATAGAAATCAAATGGAAAAGGTAAGGGGAAATGATATTTCTATGATTTTCCAAGAGCCAATGAGTTCCCTTAACCCAGTTTTTACAGTGGAAAAACAAATTTCAGAAGTTTTAATTCTTCACAAAAAAATGAATAAAAAAGAGGCTTCAAAAAGAGTGGAGGAATTACTTGCTCAAGTAAAAATTCCAAATCCTCACGTTGTTGCCAAACAATATCCATTTGAGCTTTCTGGTGGTATGAACCAAAGGGTTATGATTGCCATGGCCCTTGCTTGTGAGCCAAAATTATTAATTGCAGATGAGCCAACAACAGCCCTTGACGTTACAATCCAAGCTCAAATTCTAAAATTGATGAACGAATTAAAGGAAAAACAAAATACTTCAATTTTATTTATAACCCACGATTTGGGAGTAATAAATCAAATGGCAGATGAGGTTGCTGTAATGTATTGTGGACAAATAGTAGAACAATCTCCAGTTGATTATATTTTTAAACACGATATAACAGATTACAACCACCCATATACAGTTGCTCTTTTAAATTCTATTCCAGCAATTACAAGTGATAGAAATGAAAGACTCGATATTATACCTGGTTCTGTTCCACATCCACTAAACCTTCCTGATGGATGTAAATTTGCAGATAGGTGTAAATTTGCTACTGAAAAATGTAGAAAAGAAATGCCAGAGCTTGTGGCAGTAAATGAAAATCAAAAAATAAGATGCCACTTTCCAAATAGAAAGGAGAGAGAAGATGGAGAAAAATAATAAAAAGATCTTATTTAAAATAAGAAATCTTAAAAAATATTTCCCAATCAAGAAAAAATCTATCTTTTCTAGGGGAGCAAACGAATATGTCCATGCAAATGAAAATATTTCTATAGATATATTTGAAGGCGAAACTTTTGGTTTGGTTGGAGAAAGTGGTTGTGGAAAATCTACTTTTGGTAGAACAATCCTTCAAATTTATGAACAAACTGAAGGAACTACTCTTTATTACGGAACAACTCTTGATAGACTTGCCCCAGCTTATATGGGAAAAGATATTAAAGAAATTCCAAAAAAATTCCCTTCTTATGATAAGGAAGTTGAAAAACTTCATAAAATTTATGATGAACTAGAAAAAACAGAAGATGAAGAAAAAAAAGCTGAATTAAATGAAGCTGCTATGCATCAAAGAAGACTTCTCCAAGAAGATTATGAAAATATGATGAGAATAGCAGGAGGACTTCTTGCAAGCGACAATTTGTCAGAAATTTCTTCTATTCTTGATGATTATTACAAAAAAATCAAGGAAAGATCCAAAGTTTTACTAGACATTAAAAAAATTGAAGAAAAAGACGAAGTAAGGATTAGAGATAAAAAAGAATTAAAAGATGCTATCCTAAATGATCCGAAATACAAGGAACTTTTGAATAGAAAAGAAAAACTTGATAAGGAAGTTTTGGAAAAAGAGCAAAAAATATCTGCTAAAAAAGAAGAATTAAAATCAAAAGAGCTTTTTGAAAAATTTGAAAGTTTTGTAGATGATGGAATAGACCTTTCAAGACTTACAAACGAAGAAATGAGAGAGCTTAGGAAAGATCTTCAAATAATTTTCCAAGATCCTTATGGTTCTTTGGATACAAAAATGACAGTTGGAAATATAATTGGAGAAGGTGTTTTGGGCCATGGACTTTTTAAATCAAGAAGTGAAGCAGGCTACAACGAATATATCCAAGATATAATGAACCAATGTGGACTTGCTCCATATTTTATTCATAGGTATCCTCACCAATTTTCTGGTGGACAAAGACAAAGAATTGGAATTGCCAGAGCCCTTGCTTTAAATCCAAAATTTATAGTTTGCGATGAGGCAGTATCAGCTCTTGATGTTTCAATCCAATCACAAATTATAAACTTATTACAAGATTTAAAAACTGACTTAAATTTAACATATTTATTTATAACCCACGACCTTTCAGTCGTAAAATATATTTCTGATAGGATAGGAGTAATGTATTTGGGAGTTATGGTCGAGCTTTCAGATTCTGATAGGATTTTTGCAAATCCACAACACCCTTACACCAAAGCACTTTTGCAAGCAATACCAAGAACTGATGTTGATAAGGGACAAGAGCTTCAAACAATTGAAGGAGATATTCCATCAGCAGTAAGACCACCAAAGGGTTGTCGTTTCCATACAAGATGTAAATATTGCATGGATATTTGTAAACAATTTGAGCCAGAGCTTAAAGAAGTAGAAGCTGGACATTTTGTAGCTTGCCATTTGATGGATGTATCAGAAGAAACAAAAATTAAAGCCTTCGAAAAAAACGAAGAAGAAAGACTTAAAAAAGAACATGAATTAGCCGAGGAAGCTAATCTATGAAAATACCAGTAGATCCCTTCAAAAATAAAACAAAAGAAGAAATCTATGAAAAAGAAGAGCTTTTAGAAAAAGATAATCTAGAAAAAGACGATAGGCTCGCTATGTTTTTGGCAGCTATGAAAGTTTTTTTACCGCCAGTTTTATTAATACTTCTACTCTTTACATCCTTAATATTTTTCTTTTAAGATTACAAAATAAATTTAAGGGTAATAAATTAAAAGAGAAATGACAAAAGAATATGAAAGGAAGTATTATGAGTAAATTTGATTTATATTTTAAACCAGAATGTCCATATTGTTTAAAAGTTTTAAACTTTATGCATGAAAATAAAATTGTAGATTTCACATCTTACAACGTAAAAGATGGCAGAAGTGGAGAAGAAAACACAAAAGAGTTAATAGAGCTTGGTGGCAAAGATCAAATTCCATTTATGGTTTTTGGTGATAAAAAAATGTACGAATCTGATGATATAATAGAATATCTAAAAGAAAATTATTAAAATTAAGCCAGTGGGAAATCCTGCTGGTTTTTTTGTGAGGGAAAAATGAAAAAATTACAATATAAAGACGAAAAAATTTTTGAAAATGACAGAATGACCTATAAATTAGAAGGAAAGTACAATGTATTGCGTCCTAGTGGGAAATTGGTCGCAAGATTTAAAATAAAAAACTTATTTAGCCTAAGAGGAAAAAAACAAGCTGTAATAGGAAATTTAAAAATTGAAAAAATGAACGACCAAAAAATAAATGAGGCGAAAATTATAAATAGGCAAATGAAATTAATAGAAAACGGAGAAAATTTATCGTTGATAAAAGAAGATGAATTTTTGGCAAACTTTGACTTTACAAAAAACACCTTAGAAATTTATGAAGATGAAAACTTGTGTGTTGCAATATTTTTTGCCTTAAAAAAATTGGAAGAAAATAAAAAATAAGAATATAGATTGAGAAATCTACATATTTTTATAAAAAACAAAAATCCAAACAAAAAAGGACTTTTGCAAAACTATGAATAATCATAATTTTGCAAGAGTCCTTTAAACATATATATTTCCATATTCATCAGAAGTTTTAGTAAGAGCTATTATAAATTCCACAAAGGCTATTATTGATGGGATAAAAGTCCATGAAAAAATCAAATAAGCTATACCTGTGCCGATTTTTCCAGAATAAAATTTGTGAGCTCCAATTCCTCCCAAAAAAAACGCCAAAAGCACATAAGCAACTTTATTTACAGCCCTTTTATTGTAAGAGTTTATATAATAATTATTAGTCACATTATTTTTTTCTTCAATCCTGTTTACCTTAAAATCATCTTCATCAAAATCTTCATTTAAGCTATGATTTTCAACAAAATTTTTTTCTTTGATTTTACTTACCAAATATCCATCATCTGCCTTAAAAACTTTGACCTTGTCCCCAATTTGAGGAATAAAATTCACATCAGAAAGTTTAACCCTTACAACAGATCCATCATCAAGACCTACAACTATATCATCAATTTCAATTTTTATAATTTCTCCCATAAATTTCTCCTTATTTTTTATAATTATATCATAATTTGTATAAAAAAAATAAAAAAATCATAAAATTTCCCCAAAGTTGCCCTATAGTTGCTAGCTTTTTTGAAAAACATTACTTAAAATAATATTAAGGAGGACTTATGATTGGACAAAAAATTAAAAACAAAAGAAAAGAATTGAACCTTACCCAAGAATATTTGGCAAAGGAACTAAATATATCAAGACAAGCCGTATCCAAATGGGAAAAAGAAATAAGCGAGCCATCAATGGAAAATTTGGTAAAATTGTCAGAAATTTTTGGAGTAGATATAGGATATTTTAAAAATGAAGAAGATGAATCGAAAATAGGAAAAATTTTTTGGTCATTTCTCTACGCCATAATTGGCTTTGCCTTTTACCTAATTTATTATTTTGGAATAGTAGAAGGAGCCTTAAACAAAAACCCAAAAGAAATGCCATTTTTAATACTAACAATTTTTCTAGCCATATCAGTAATAGCCTTCCCCCAAGCTATAAAAGGTATGGGAGAAAAATTAGAAAAAATAGATTATTTCACATTTTCGAAATTGGTTTTGCCCATAATTTTTATAATTTCTCCCTTTATTGTTTTTTATTATATTTTTAAAAATGAAAGCTGATAATTTTATGATGTTTATGTAATTTTAAGAAAAAATAATGGGGCTGTTGAAAAATATGAATAATCATTATTCAATATTTAGAGGGGTCTCCTAGAAGATTTTTAATAGCACTCTTATATTGAGGCAAAATCTTCATAGAATTTCCTCTAACAATTGGGATGATTTATTTATTTTGCAACATTCCAATATTTTTTATTTTCTTATTAAATAGTTAAAGGCTGATAGGGCTGCTGTAGCTCCTGAGCCTGCTGCTATTATTATTTGTTTATAAACGGAATTTATTGCATCACCTGCTGCAAATATTCCTTCTATATTTGTTGAACCGTCTTTTTCTACTTCGATTTCGCCCCTATCTGTGAGTTTTATCTTTCCTTCTAGCCATTCTGTGTTTGGAATTTGACCGATTTGGATAAAAACTCCGGCAAGATCTATCGTTTTTTCTTCTTTTGTATTTCTATCTATATATTCAAGACCTGTTAGTTTTTTATCTCCTAGGAGTTTTGTTGTTTGGGCAGATGTTATAACTTTTACGTTTTGAAAGGATTCTAATTTTGTTTGTAATATTTTATCTGCCTTTAATTCTGGTAAAAATTCGAGAACTGTAACGGTTTTTGCTATTGATGCAAGGTCTATTGCTGCTTCTATTCCTGAATTTCCTCCTCCTACAACTGCCACGTCTTTTCCTTTAAATAGGGGACCGTCGCAGTGGGTACAAAAAGCTACGCCCTTGTTTTTGAATTTTTCTTCTCCATCTATTCCAAGAAGTCTCCATCTTGTTCCTGTTGCAAAAATTAGACTCTTACTATTTATTTTTGCTCCATCTTCTAGGATTATATTAAATTCATCATCTTTTTTTTCGAAATCGACAGCTTTTACTCCCTCTATTATGTCTACGCCAAGATTTTCTACTTGGTTTTTGACTGATAGCATATATTTAGGTCCTTCTGTTTTTAGGATTCCTGTTATATTTTCTATATCGAGAGTTTCGTTTACTTGTCCACCAAATTCGTCTGCAACTATTGCAACTTTTAGGCCTTTTCTTGCTCCATAAATTGCAGCTGTAGCACTACTTGGTCCTGCTCCGACTATCAAGATATCGTAATCTTTGAAATTGGATAAATCTTTTTGGACTTTTTCTGCAACAAGGTCTAAAAGACTTGCCATAGTTTTTTTGCCCCCGTCAAGAAATTCTCCATTTTCAAAAATTGCTGGTACTGCCATAACATCTCTTTGTTCACATATATCTTGGTTTATTGAACCTTCAATCATTGTGTGTGAGATATTTTTGTTTAAAACTGCCATAATATTGAAAGCTTGTACAACCTCTGGGCAGTTGTGGCAGGAAAGTGAAACTATTGTTTCAAAATTTCTTTTTTCCTTTATAGATTTTATTCTTTCTTTTTCTTCGTTGGATATTTTTGGTTCGATTCCACCAACTTGTAAAAGTGCAAGAACAAATGATTCAAACTCATGTCCTAAAGGAATTCCTGCAAAAACAATTTTTCCGTGTTCAAATTCTCCATTTAGGCTAAAAGCAGGGGTGAAATTCAAATTTTCTTCTTTTATTTTTATCTTATCAGATAAAGACTCCACTTCTTCTATAAAAGATTTTAATTTTTTTGAATTTTCATCTTCATTTATCGAAAGTCCAATTGTTACATTGGACTTTAGCATTCTAAGATAAGCCTTCAGCTGATCTTTTAATTTACTGTCTAACATTAGATTTTTCCAACAAGGTCAAGTCCTGGAGTTAGTGTATCATCATCTTCAGAATTCCATTTAGCAGGACATACTTGGTCTGGATGTTTTCTTACATATTGACCAGCTTTAACTTTGTAGATATTATTTTCTGCTTTTCTTCCTATTCCACCCGCATTTATTTCTAGGGCTTGAATAACATTATCAGGGTCTATAACAAAAGTTGCTCTGTCAGCTTTTCCATCTTCTGTTAAAATATCTAAAGCTTTTGTAAGTTCTTTGTTTGAATCGCCAATCATTTTGTATTGGATTTTTCCTATAGCTTCACTTTCGTCGTGCCAAGCCTTGTGAACAAAATGTGTATCAACACTTACAGAATAAACTTCTGCTCCCATTTCTTTTAATTGCCCATATTTTTCTTGTAAATCTTCAAGCTCTGTAGGACATACAAAAGTAAAGTCTGCTGGATAAAACATTAAAACTTTCCATTTACCTTCAAGGTCCTTATCGCTAATTTTGATAAATTCATTTGTTTTTGGATCATAAGCATCCAAATTAAATTCAGGTAATTTTTTTCCTATTAATGACATAATATCCTCCATTTTTAAATAAATTACTTTATTTTAAATAAGAAACAAAGTATATGATAATTATACTCATTATAAATCTAAAATCAATATCATAAATTTCAAATAAAAATGCCCTTCCAAAATTTATGGAAAGGCAATTTTAAAAAGCCACTTATAAGTATTTAAGTGGCTCTTTGATGGGCGAAATCTTTTTTCAAAGATTTCCATGAGTTAAACAGTAAAAGTTTATTTTATAAACTTTCTATTTAATTATATCATTGAATTTACAATTGGTAAAGATAATTAATAATTTGTCCACATAGTTTGGGTATAATTTAATTGAGGTGAATTATGAATATATTATTAGCTTTGGATTCTATTAAAGATTTTGAAAATTCTATTGAGATTGGAAATTATTTCAAGGAAGAATTGGAAAGTGAAAATGTGAATAATGAGGTTAATATTCTTCCGTTTTTAGATGGGGGAATGGGGACTGTTGAAATTATGAAGGAAGTTATTGGCGGGGATTTTTCTTATGTTAATGTTCATAATCCTTTGAGCGAGGCGGTAACTTCTAGATATATTATAAAGGAAAATTTGTGCGTGATGGAGATGGCTCAGGCTTGTGGGCTTAGACTTTTGTATAAGGATAAGCTTGATGTTATGGAATCTTCTTCAATTGGTCTTGGGGAGATGATTGTTGATGGTTTAAATAATGGCTGTGAGAAATTTTTCATTGGCATTGGGGATACTGCAACTAATGATATGGGAATGGGTATGCTCTATGCTTTGGGGGTTAGGTTTTTTGATAAAAATCTTAATTCTTTAAATCCTGTTGCTAAAAATATGGTTAAGGTTGATTCTATTGATATGTCTGGTCTTGATAAGAGGATAATGGATGTTGATTTGGAGATTGCTACAAGCCAACCTCTTACTCTTTTTCAAAGAAATTCTTTTTTGGAAAAAAGACCTATTAGAAAGGGAGCAAGTCCTGATGAAATTTTAGAACTTGAAAAAGCCTGCAAGCATTTTTCTAAAAAAGTTAGTGAGGCTTTGGGTGTAAGCGAAATAGATTTTCCTTACCTTGGTGCTGGTGGCGGAGTTTCTTGGGCTCTTTATATATTTTTTAGGGCAAAAATTTCTAATTCTATGGAACTTGTTTTGTCTTTGCTTGATTTTCAAAAACTGGTTAGGGACAAAGACCTTTTAATTATTACGGAAAATGTTGATGAATTTAATGGAGAAAATTCTATTAATCTTTCTAAATTTGCTAAAAGATATAATGAAAATATAAAAATTATTTTCTTGCAAGATGAAGATTATCCAAATATGAGGGATAATCCTTATATAGATGATATTTATGAATTTAAAATAAAATCTAATCTTGAAAGGGGAGATTATGAGAAAGAAATTAGGTCTGTTGCTAGGGCTTTTATTTCTGATAATCTTTCACAGATGGAAAATAAATTTGAGAAAGAGGAGTTATGGCTAAGGGAAAAATGACAAGAATTTTAATGGGAATAAACATCCTAGTTTTTATATTGATGACTGTTACAGGTGGCAGTGAAAATATTGAAAATCTTTTGAGATTTAATGCTATGAGCAAAATCTATGTTTATTATGGCGAATGGTGGAGGCTTTTTTGCCCGATTTTCATACATATTGGGATAATACATCTTTTGATGAATATGTATTTTTTAAATAATGTTGGAGATGAATTTGAAAGTCTTTATGGTTCTACAAAATTTCTAATAATTTATTTACTTTGTGGAATAATGGGCAATTTATTTACCTACGCTTTTGGAGAAGTAACAAGCGTATCAGCTGGAGCATCAACTTCTTTGTACGGCTTATTTGGACTTGCCTTGGGGATTATGTTCAATTACAAGGACAATGAATTTTTAAGACAATTTGGCTCAAGCTTTATAGGAATTGTTGCTATAAATATAATATATTCATTTATGGTTCCAGGAATTGGAATTACAGGACACATTGGTGGGCTTTTGGGCGGATTTATTCTTGCAGGATTTTTCCCGATAATGAATATGACCTTGCCAACAAGCACAAGAATTATTTCCCTTCTAGCCTTTGTGCTAATTGCAATAGGCTTTGTATTTATAGGAAATAAATCAATGTTACAAGCCATATAAAAAATTAAACAAAATAAAAGGAGAAAAAATGGATAGAAAAGATATAGACAAGTCCCTAAAATGGGACACAGAAAAAATTTACAAAACAGACGAAGATTTCTACAAAGAAGTAGAAGAAGTAAAAAACTTAATTGAAAAAACTAAGGCATACAAAGGAAAGATTTTACAATCAGCCGATAGTCTTTACGATTTTTTAAAGACAGATGAAAAATTAGAAAGAAAATTTTCAAAACTTGGGGTATATGCCTCATTAAAATCTGACGAAGATACAAGAGTTGCAAAATATCAAGAAATGTCAAAAATAGCAGATAATTTATTTGCAAATCTTGCCCAAGAACTTTCATTTATAACACCAGAAATTTTGTCAGAAGATTATAATAAAGTACAAACATATATAGAAGAAAAAGAAGAGCTAAAAATTTACGCTCATTATTTTGAAGATTTATTTAGAAATAAAGACCACACCTTGGGCGAAAATGAAGAAAAAATTATAGCATCATTTGCAAAATTATCCCAAAATCCACAAAACACTTATATGATTTTTTCAAACGCTGACCTTAAATTTCCGAAAGTAAAAAAAGGCGATGAAGAAATTCAAATCACAGATGCAAATTTCACAAACCTAGAGCTAGATTCAAATCGTGAATTTAGAAAAGAAGTTTACGAAAAATATTATACAGTTTACAAGCAATTTGAAAATACAGCAGCCTCCCTTCTTGATGGCGAAATAACAGCAAATAACACCATAGCAAAATTAAAAAAATTCGATTCAGCAAGAAAAATGAGTCTGTTTGCAAACAACATTGATGAAAAAGTTTACGATAACTTAGTAGAAGTAATCCATGACAACATAGAAATCCACAGAGATTACACAAGTTTGAGAAAAGAAGTTTTGGGATTGGACGATTTAGGATTTCACGATATTTATTTGCCATTAGTAGAAGATTATAAGAAAACCTACACTTTTGATGAAGCGAAAGAATTAATCCTAAAAGCCCTAGCTCCACTTGGAGAAGACTACATTAAAAAAGCAAGAGAAGGCTTTGACGATAGGTGGTTTGATGTAATGGAAAACGAAGGAAAAAGATCAGGAGGATACTCATCAGGCTCCTACGATACAGAACCATACATTTTATTAAACTACAACGACTCCCTAGATTCACTTTTTACAACAGCTCACGAGTTGGGTCATTCTATGCATTCATACTACACAAGAAAAACCCAACCATATATATACGGAAACTACTCAATATTTTTGGCAGAAATAGCATCAACAACTAACGAACTTCTATTATTAAACTACATGATAGACCATGCCAAAGACGAAAAAGAAAAAGCCTATCTATTAAACCACTACGTAAATTCATTCAAATCAACAGTCTTTAGACAAACGATGTTTGCAGAATTTGAGCTAGAGGCAAACAAATTAGTAGAAAATTCAATGCCTGTAACAGCAGAAAAATTAAACCAAATCTATCACGACCTAAACGTAGACTATTTTGGCAAAGATATAGAAGTAGATAAATATATATCAACAGAATGGGCAAGAATCCCACACTTTTATATGTCCTACTACGTCTTCCAATACGCAACAGGCTTCTCATCAGCAGTAAGCCTATCAGAAAAAATCCTCCATGGAGATAAAAAAGATTTAGAAAAATATCTTAACTTCCTAAAAGCAGGAAAAAGTAAATATCCAATAGAAGTATTAAAAGATGCAGGAGTAGATATGACCAAAAAAGATTCACTCCAAAAAGCAATGGATGCTTGCAAAGAAAAATTAGAAGAATTAAAAAAATCATTAGAAAAATAAAATAAAAAGAGCCTTATAAAAGAGTAAAAATACTTTGAAATAAGGCTCTTTTAAAATGCAAAAAAATAAAAATAAAAAAATTTGACAAAGATAAAAAATCCTAGTATTATGTAAAGGCACTGTTAAAGAGCAAAGTCAAAAAGAAAATAAAAATTGACAAAGTAATTTAAATAGTGTATTATAAATTTAATATCACTTCAAACAAACAATCTAAAAAGTAAGATTTTAATAAAAAAATTAAAAAAATGCTTGACAAGATAAAATGAACGTGGTATTATATAATAGTCGTTACAAAGTAACGGCATTGAACCTCAAAAAATATATAGAAAACTACAATAAAAGTAAAGTGAATTACTTTGAGTAAACCAAAA
>NZ_HE978533.1:0-27487 GCF_000311745.1 Anaerococcus obesiensis ph10
ATCCGCCAGTTTTAACTGACTATTTTAGTCTACCATCTTTTTTTTAGCTTGTCAAGTTTTTTTATTGATTTTTTTATCTTTTTTTACTTTTCTCGACTGCTTTTTTTGATGTCGACTTTTTTATTATATCGCGTTTATTTTTATTGTCAAGACTTTTTTTTCTTGCTTTTTTAAACGTGATAAAAAAATATAGCTGTCGTTTAACAGCTATATTAGTATATTATTATTTTTTTCTATTGTCAAATATTTTTTTATTAATTTATTTCTCTTTTATTTTTAGGGAACTTACTACGTAATATTCTCTTGCTGAACTTATCATTGCTGCGTTTCCTATTCTCATGTATGGTGCTATGAATTTTTTATTGTAGGCAAATAGGCCTGTTACGTATGAAAAGTTTTCTAAACTTGCTTTTTCTTTTTCCATTTTTATAAATTTCATAGGATTTACTGTGTAATATTCTTGGTAAATGTAATTTTTATTTTTTATTTCTTCTAAGATTTTTTCAAATTCTTTTTTTGTGTGTTCTTTTCCTACGTAGATTCCGTGTGATGCGTAGCCTTGGATTGGTTTTAGTATATATTTGTCCTTGTTTGCTACCAATTTTTCTTTGTCTTTTTCGTAATTTAATTTTTCTGTATATGGTATGTGATTTTTTATAAATTCATTTTCTTTTTCTGATAGAATCTTTTGACTTTCTTCTAGCCTTAGGATTCTAAATATATCTTTTGTGTAAAAAAGTGTTGACCTAAATGAGCCTATGCTTATTATTTCGTCATTTAAATAGGCATCTATTAAATTTTTTCCTAATTCTTTGTTTTCTATTAAATCGCTTGTGACAAGTCTTCTATAGACTAAGTCGATTTTCATATCTTCTATATATAGGCCATTATTTTTTCTTTCTAAATCTTTTAGGTTTGCAATTTTGCAATTGTGGCCTCTTTTTTGGAATAGTTTTTTTATTGTTTCAAATTCTATGTTATCAAATTCTATTATGTCGACTATGGCTATGTTTATTTTTTCTTTTTTGCCTTTTATTGAAAAATATAAATCTTCTATTGAATCTACCAAACTTTCTAGTAGGTTTATATGATTTATTTGATATTTTTCTTCTAGTTTTTTTATAGCTTTGGAATCTTTCATCAAATCTGCCAAGGACTTATCTTCTAGCATAGCTGATGAGCCGTCTGTGTTTAGCTCGCAAAATTTATAGTCTTTTTTGCCATCATACATTACGTCAAATCTCGCTATTGGTGTTGAAATGTCATAGCCTGGATCTTTTAGGATTAATTTTTCTGTCAAAGGATCTAGGTCGAATAATTTTCTGTAATTTTCATTTTCTAGGTATTCTTTTGTGACTTTTTCTACTATAGACATAAAAATATTTATCATTTCATCATAGAGTTTGAAATCTTTTTTGTCGTAAAAATACGCATCATACAAGGTAGGTAGAACTTCTTCCTTGTAGGTCGCTCCATATTCTTTTCTTTTTTCTAGCAAATTTTTGTAATCTTTTCTATAATCTTTATAATCTTCGTTTATTATTTTTATATAATCTTCTTTTATTTTGTCGTTTATCATTAATTCCTTTTTTTCTCCTCTAATCTTCTGGATTGTAATTTACTATCGATACAAATTTCCCGTTTTTATCTTGAATTTTCCTAATTCTTTTGTCGAAATCTGTTCTTTTTAGCCAAACTAACTTATCACAACCCAAACATCTTAACTTCATATCTGCACCCATTCTTTCGATTTTCCATTTATTTTCTCCGCACGGATGAGATTTTTTTTAGGCTAACTATATCGTTTAATTTATATTTTTTCATAAATTTCCTCTTCTAATAAGCTACTTTTTATTTTTCTTTTTTCCATCTCTTCTTTTATAAGTTCTCTTACTTTTCTTGAAATCTCCCATTGCATTCCTGCTTTTACCAAGGATGTCACCCTTACTGTGTAGGAGAAATCCTTAAATTCGTGTATTTCAAAAAAGCTCAAATCTTCTACAAAAGCATTTTTGTATTTTGGCGTTGTTTTTATTTGTTGAGATACGCTTTTTATCATCGCTTTTACTTCATCAAGCTTTGTATCATTAGATACGCAAAAATATGCCTCACTTTTTTGAGCTCCCCTATCAAAATTTTGGACATTTGTTATATTTGAATTTGGAATAATGTGAAGGGATCCGTTATAATCTCTGATTTTTGTGATTCTAAGATTAACCTCTTCGACAGTTCCCTCAACTCCAGAGCATGAAACCCATTCGCCAACTCTTATCTTGTCATCAAATATTATCAAAACTCCCTTTACAAAATCTGCAATAAGAGTTTGAGCACCAAGAGCTATGGCGATACCACCAATTCCTGCTGTAGCTATAAGACTTGATGTGTTTACTCCAAAAATATCCAAAATCATAGTTATGGCAATAAAAATTATAAGTATCCTAATTATAGAATAAAAAATCCTTGATAGGGTTTCAAGTTTTGCTGTATTTCTTTTTGCTTTGCTTTTGTTTCTTTCAAAAAATTTTCTTATTATTTTATGAACTAATTTTAATGTAATAAAACACAATAACAAAACAATTAGGACAGAAATAATATTTATAGTAATTTTATTTCGCATAAAATCTGGTAAAAGAGAGCTCTTTGCAACCATCTTATCAATATTTTCAATATCTTCTAATTCATTCATTTATATCATCCTCTATAATTTTTAAAATTTCACAAGCAAGCTTTTCGTGAAAAATTTTCCCCATGTGCAAACCATCAAGATAATATGGCTTGATTTTTCTCGAATCAACTTTCAAACAATCAAAGTCCAAAAGTTTTTTTGCAAATTCATTTATTTTTTCATTTACATATCCATAAATCGGATAAGAGTCTTCCTCCTCTATTAAAGGCGGTATAATTATAATATTTTTTCTGGCAGTAGATAAATTTAATATACTTTTGACATTTGAATATGCAAGATTCACACTTTGCCCATTCAAAAAGTCATTTGAGCCACCAAATATTATCAGATAATCTACATTTTTGTATTTATTTTTGATTTTTTCATACCTTTTAACCATATCAGAGCTTGTAGAACCGTTTATTCCAAAATTTATAATTTCAAAACCCGCCTTAGTTAAAAAGCGGGTGTAATTATTGCATTCTACAAGATAACCTTGGGTAAAGGAATCTCCAAGAGCAAGTATTCTCATTATTTTACCTTCTTTAGGGCAAGGGCCGTTCTTGATGGAATATAAATTTCAATTCCATCGTAGTCAGTATTTTCTAAATTTTTGGATTCATAAATAAAATCTTTTGAAATTCTTCCAAGTCCACCAAATTTTTCATCGTCAGTATCCAAAATCACTTTAAATTTTCCCTTATCGTGGATTGGCACTTGGAAAGAATCATAGGAATTTTGTGGGTGGAAATTGAAAATATAAACTATATCCCCATTTCTGTAGGCAATAACTTTCCTATCATTATCAAGCCATAGCCTAAAAATATCATTTCCTAATTGCTTATTTTTTTTGATTTGGTCAATCATTTTTTCATCCCATTTCAAAAGCCAATCGTATTTTAATAGGTCATTGTCAGCCAAAGACCAAAGACGCCTTGCGTAATGGAAAGAATAATTATTGCCTTCTCTTGGAAAATCTATCCATTCAGGATGGCCAAATTCATTTCCCATAAAATTCAAATAAGATTCAGCGCCCATAGATATAGTAATCCATCTTATCATTTTGTGAAGAGCAATCGCCCTATCAATTATGATATTGTGGGTTGTTTTTTCCATATCCCAATACATGGAAGAATCTGCAAGTCTAAAAATCGTAGTTTTTGAACCGACAAGAGCTTGGTCGTGGCTTTCTACATAAGAAATTCTAGCTTCGGATGGTCTAGAAGTTGAAAGCTCGTACCACATTTTTCCCATGTCCCAATCTTCATCTCGTTTTTCTAGGGCCTTTTCCCAAAAATCTGGCATACCCATAGAAAGTCTATAGTCAAAACCAATTCCTCCATCTTTAATTGGTAGGCACATTCCAGGCATAGCTGACATATCTTCAGCAATTGTTATGGCATTTTTCTTAACTTCTCTTATAAGTTCATTGGCAAGTTGAAGGTAGTTTATAGCTTCGATGTCAGTATTCATAGAAAAATATTTTGAATAGTTGTCAAAACTTTCCCCTCTTCCGTGATTTTTGTAAATCATTGAAGTTACTCCATCAAATCTAAAACCATCAAAGTGGTATTCTTCTAGCCAATATTTTATATTTGAAAGAAGAAAATGGCATACTCCAGGTTTGTGATAATCAAATAATTTAGAATCCCAATCAGGATGATTTCCCTCATCGCCTTCATGGAAAAATTGGTAGTCTGTTCCATCGAAAAGATTTATCCCCTCAATAGTATTTTTTACAGCATGGGAATGAACCAAATCCATTATCACATTTAAACCCATTTCGTGGGCAGTATTTATTAAAGATTTTAAATCATCATTTTCTCCATACCAAGAAGAAGGAGCGAAGAAATTTGAAACTTGGTAGCCAAAAGATCCATAATATGGATGTTCAGCTATAGCCATAAGTTGGACTGTATTGTAGCCTTCTTTTTTAATTCTAGGCAAAATATTTTTTTCAAATTCTTTGTAAGTTCCAACACCTTCTCTTTCACAAGCCATACCAATATGGGCTTCATAGATTAGAAGATCGTGGTTTTTAATTTTAAATTTATCATCTGTCCATTTAAATTTTTTCCTAGGATTTTCTACAATTGCAGAAAAATCTAAATTTTCATCTCTTTCAACCCTTCTTGCAAAAAGAGGAATCCTATCTTGGATGCTTTCTCCATAGTCAACCATAACTTTCACTCTGGATTTGTGTGGAATAGTCCTAATTCCTTTAACAAAAATCTCCCAATCTTCGTCATTAATTTTCTTTAGAGGATGGGAATGTCTATCCCAATTGTTAAAATCTCCAATTAGATAAAGTCCCTTGGCGTTTGGAGCCCATTCCCTATAAATCCATCCAGTTTTTACCTTGTGAAAGCCATAATAATTGTGGGCATTGGCAAAATCTTTTAATTTTTCGCCTTTTTTCAAAAGTCTAGCCTTTTGTTTTTCATATTCATCCATTCTCAGATTTATATCATTTTTATAATCCTTGATCCAAGGATCAATTTCCAAAATCTTCCAATCTTTCATTATTTGCCCCTTTTCTATACTATTTTTTTATTCTTTTTTATTTTCCTCAATAATTTTTTCTGTTATTTCTTTTGGAACTTCTTCATATTTATCAAATTCCATTGAGAATGATCCACGAGCCTGTGTCATTGATCTTAAATCTATTGAATATTTTAAAACTTCACTTTCTGGTGCAAGAGCTGAAATGATTTGTGAGCCGTCTTCTTGTGGTTCCATGCCCAAAATCTTTCCACGTCTTTTGTTCATATCTCCCATTACATCGCCCATGTACTTCTCATCAACTTTAATTTCAAGTTTCATTATAGGCTCAAGCAAAATTGGTTTTGCTTCAACAATTCCTTTTTTGAAAGCAAGTCTTGCAGCTGATTTGAAGGCTTGTTCGTTTGAATCTACTGGGTGGTAAGAGCCATCATACAAAGTAGCTTTTATTCCAACAACCTTATATCCTGCAAGAGGACCTTCATCCATAGAATCACGAAGTCCCTTTTCTACAGCAGGGAAATAATTTTTAGGAACTGCTCCACCAAATACTTCCTCATCAAAAACAAATTCTTCATCGCATGGTTCAAATCTAATAAATACATCTCCATATTGACCTGCACCACCAGATTGTTTTTTGTGTTTACCTTGAACATCAGATTTCCCCTTGATAGTTTCTCTGTAAGGGATTTTTAAATCAACAATTTTTGTATTAACAGAATAATTTTCTTTTAATTTATCCATCAAAACTTCAAGTTGAACATTACCAAGTCCTGCCAAAACTTCTTGGTGGGTTTCAGCATCTCTTCTATCTTCAAAAGTAGGATCTTCTTCTGATAATTTTTTCAAAGCAGCTGAGATTTTATCCTCATCATTTTTACTTTCAGCCTCAATTGCATAATATAAAACCGGTCTTGGATATTTAATTTTCTTATATTCTATAGGACTTTCTTTTGTGCATAAAGAATCTCCAGTTTGAAGAATATCCTGTTTAGAAAATGCTCCAATATCTCCAGCAACAATTTTTTCCGCTTTAAATTGTTCTTTTCCTCTTAAATAGAAAATATTTGAAGCCTTTAATTCCTTGTCCTTACTTATATCATAGAAATTTTGATCTTTTTTAATAGCTCCAGATAAAACCTTAAATATTGAAATCTTACCCAAAAATGGATCAGCAATTGTTTTAAATACAACAGCAGAAAAAGGACTATCTTCGCTAACTTCAAATTCTTCATAATCATCAGTAACTCTAAATCCAATATTTGCAGCCTTGTGATCAGGAGATGGCATATATTTTGTAATAACATCCATCAACAAATCAAGACCAATATTTTTCTCCAAGCTACCAGCAACTAAAGGAACAGCATTACCATTTATAATCGCCTTTCTAAAACCTTCTTTAAATTCTTCTTCAGTAAAACTTTCGCCTGAAAAATATTTATCCATTAACTCGTCATCACTTTCAGCAACAACTTCTTGAATTTCTTCATAAACAGCATTTACTTCTTCAACTCTGATTTCAGGTATGTCAACCTCTTCTATCTTGCCATCAACATATTTAAAAGCTTTTTTATCTATAACATCGATCAAACCTTCAAAATTTTCGCCTTCACCAAGGGTTAAGGTTAGTGGGATTATTTTTTTGGAGAAATCTATGTGTAGGTCACTAACTACTTGATTGAATTTGGCATTTTCTTTATCCAATTTATTTACAAAAATAATTCTTGGCAAAGAAATATTTTCTGTATATTTCCAATATTTTTCAGTTCCTACTTCGATTCCATTTTCTCCATCAATTACAAACAAAGCTGACTCACTTGCTCTAAGAGCATTTAATACTTCTCCTTCAAAATCAAAAAATCCAGGAGCATCGATAAAGTTTACCTTGTAGTCCTTATATTCAACAGGAATTATTGAGGTTTGGATTGAAATTTTTCTTTTAATTTCTTGTTTTTCATAGTCAGATACAGTATTACCATCCGCTACTTTTCCAACCCTGTTAATAGCCTTTGTAAAATATAGCAAAGATTCAGTCAAGGAAGTTTTTCCTGCTCCTGAATGCCCTACTAAAGCTAAATTCCTTAATTTGTTTGTTTTATAATCTTTCATAATAAAATAACCTCCGTTTTGTCGATGAAAACATTTTTTCATTCTATGTATATTTATATACCCAATTTATTAAATTAACTAAAAATTTTTTATAAAAATTAAATAATTTGTTTTTGCAAATATTTTCATTGTTAAAAACAAAGGTAAACTTATTATTAAAATATCAAATTACAATAAAAAAAGACTTAGAAAAAATCCAAGCCAGACCGTTTCAAAAGTATACAAATCCTCATGCTAAGAATATCATACGTAAAAAATTGATTTGATTTCAAATTTCAAAATTCGTCAAGAAATCGCACTGTTCGAAAGCGTAGCTTGAGTTTGCGATTTTAGAATTTTGAAATTTAGAAATCAACAATTTTTGGAGTCAGATATTCGTGCTTGAGGATTTGTTTACGATCTGACTTAGAAAAAATCCAAGTCTATTTTTTAATTAAATTTTTAATACCTCTTTTTATTACCTCAAAAAATGATAGAGACCTTCTCAACTTATTTGACTCAATATAATTATTTAAAGCTCTCAAAGTTTTTTTATTATCCTTTGTTGTAAAAACAAAATTGCCACTTTCTTTTGTATGAATCGCAAATCTATTTATTTTTTTGCCAAATAAAACTGACGCACTCACAAAGGAAATTTCCTTGTAAGGAATTTGTATATAATCTTCTACATTTTTTTCATTATAAAATTCAAAGGCCTTATCGCCTACCATTATATTTCCATCAGAGGTAAATCCATTAAGGCATCTTCCCTTAATAGATAAGTCTACATTTTTATTTTGACTTTGAACCATTACATGATTCCAAGTACAGATGCTATTATTCCTATTATAAATAAAGCAACTATTATAATAATTGGAGATACATTTTTCTTTAATAATTTACAAATTCCAAGTGTTAATAACATTGGAACAAGTCCTGGTATTAATTGGTTTAAGTTATCTTGTAAGGTTGTAACTTTAACTTGATCAAGTCCAGCTGAGCCTAATTGATCGTAAAGTTTAAAGGCTTCTTGAAGTCCCTTGCTACCTGTTGATAAAGAATTCCAATCAATAAATGATCCTGCTTGTTGAGTTACTTCTGATACGTTTACAGTAAATGTTACATTTACCCATCTTTGTACCAAAGCACCAACTATAAACATACCAACAATTGATGCAACCAAGTTTACTTTTCCTAAAAGTCCACCAGATAAATCTTTTGTAATTTCATTTCCTACTTTGTAACCAAATTCTTGAGTTTTCCACTCAAATGCCATTCTTATAATATTCCAAAATACAAAAAATATTATTGGTCCAATAATATTTCCTGTTAAAGCCATTGATGCACCAAGAGCTCCAAGTATTGGTCTTGCTGTAAACCAGAAAACTGGATCACCAACACCTGCCAAAGGTCCCATCATTCCTACTTTAACAGAGTTTATTGTTTTATCTTCAATAGGAGCTCCATTTGCTTTTTCTTCTTCCATAGCAAGAGTAACTCCCATTACTGGGCTTGAAAGATATGGGTGAGTATTATAAAACTCTAAGTGTCTTTTTAAAGCAGATTTTCTTTCTTCATCTGTTTTATATAATTTTTTGATAGCAGGAATTATTGAATAACACCAGCCACCGTTTTGCATACGTTCATAATTCCAAGAACCTTGTAGGAGTTGATGACGATTAAATACTTTTATCCTATCAGATCTTGATAATTCTATTCTTTTTTCATTTACTTCAGTCATATTTCCTCCTAATAATCATTTATAATATCGCCAAGTGGATCTCCAGTATTAGCTGATCCATTTGATGAAGATGATTCTTTAAGTTTTAAATAGATAAGTGCAAGTGAAAATCCTACTACACCAAGTCCGATTAGAGTTAGTTGTGGGATTGCTGCAACTGCAAAACCAATAGCAAAAAATGGCCATGTTTCTTTTGTACTCATCATATTAATTACCATCGCATAACCTACTGCTGCAACCATTCCTCCACCTACTTCCATACCATGAGTTAACCAACCTGGCATAGAATTTAAAACGCCTGTTACAACTTTTGGTGAAACAAAACAAAGTGCTGCTGCAGGAACTGCAATTCTTAATCCTTGCATCAAAACTGCTAGAATATGAAGAACTTCAATTTTTCTGAAATTTCCTTCTTCTGCTGCTGCATCCATTCCGTGAACTATTGGAATTGATAAAGTTCTTGCTATCATTGTCAAAAATAGACCTGCTACTGAAAGTGGTATAGCAACAGCTATTGATGTATTTATTGCATTATCTACATTTCCTGAGCCATCTTGTAGAGCTAAAACCATGATAATAGCACTTGCAACTGATGCCAAAGCCGCATCCGGAGCTACTGCTGCTCCAACATTTGCCCAACCAAGAGCAATCATTTGAAGAGCACCGCCAAGCATAATTCCTTCTTTTAAATGTCCACTTACAAGTCCAATCAAAGTACAAGCAACGATTGGTTGATGGAATTGAAATTGGTCTAAGATTCCTTCCATACCCGCAAGTAGAGCAACTATAACAATTAAAATAATACTAATTGCTGACATAATTCCTCCTTAAGCCAAACCAAGTTCTGATTTTGCTTTTTTCATAATATTTGTAAAGTTTTCAGGCTGATTTGCTGGAACTTTTCTTACATCGATTTTTATTCCTTTATCAAGTAATTTTTCAAAAGTTTCAACATCTTCTTTTCCCATAGAAACGGTAGAAGTTACATAAGCCTTTCCTTGTGAGTGAGCCATAGAGCCAAGATTTATTTCTTTTAAATCTGCGCCTTTTTCGATAAGAGCTAAAGCATCTTGTGGTGTTTCAAATAATAGCATTGCTCTTGTATCTCCAAAACGTGGATCTTCAAAAATTTCTGCCATTTTCCAAATTGGCACAACGTGAGCCTTAACTCCTGGAGGAGCAGCCTCCATTATCATTGACTTACGCAAAGCATCTTCACTTACATTGTCACTTACGACAATAATTCTTGTTGGATTTGTAGATTTTGTCCAACTTGTAGCAACTTGTCCATGAAGTAATCTTGTATCAATCCTTGCAAGAACAACGTCAATTTTTCCATCTCCAATTACTGTTCCTTCTGGAATTGTTCCAGTATGTTTTGGAAGATTTTCTTTTGAATCATCTTTTGCATTAGATTTATTGTAATCGTCCATCAAGGATTCTGGTTTAGTTTTTACTCCTTCTTTGGCAGGCTCTAATAAAACTCTTGCAAGATCATGTGATTTTTCTTCCATAAGTCTTGAGCCAAGTGCCTCAATTAGCATGGGTAAATTAAGTCCGGTAAGAACTGCCCACTTTTCTTCATTTCCATCCATTAGAGCTGAAACTTGATTAAAAGGTGTTCCACCCCAAAGGTCAACTAAGAAAAGAATTTCTTCACAATCAAGTTTTTTGATTTTTTCTTCAAGATCTTTTCTTAAATCATCAGGACCCATTGAAGGTAAGAGAACTGCTGTTTCTAATTTTTCTTGTTCTCCAAAAATCATTTCCCCAGATTGTCTTATACCTTGAGCAAATTCGCCGTGACTTGCCAGTATAATACCTATCATTTACTTCCCTCCTTAAATTAAATTGATTTATTAAATAAACCTATTTTTATTTTACACTATATCAAAAAATTTTTTAAATATTTTTTTAAAAATTAATTTTTTCCTATTAATGAGATGAAATTTATTTAAGAGTATAGTTGTAGTAATAAATATAAAGAAAGGATTTATTAATGGAAAAATATTTTTTAATAAAAAATAAAAAATTTGAAAAACTTGGTCTGGATGTTTTTTTGTATGAACACAAAAAATCTGGAGCAAGAATTAATTATATAAAAACCGATGACAAAAACAAAACTTTTGCAATTGCTTTTAAAACGCCACCAGAATCTTCCAAGGGGATTTCTCACATTTTGGAACATTCTGTTTTAAATGGTTCAAAAAAATATAGAACCAAAGAGCCTTTTATGGATATGATTGCATCAAGTCTTCAAACTTTTTTAAATGCAATGACCTATCCTGATAAAACTGTTTATCCTGTTGCAAGCGAAAACGATAAGGATTTTTTTAACCTCCAAGATGTTTATTTGGATGCAGTTTTTAATCCAAAAGTTTTAGGTAAAGAAGAAATTTTCTTACAAGAGGGAAAATCTATAAAAATTGATGAGAATGGAAAATTTTCTGTATCGGGCGTTGTTTACAACGAAATGAAAGGGGCAACTACAAATCCAGATACTATTATTGTAAATGAAATAAATAAATATCTTTACAAAAATTCCTGCTATGAATATGTTTCAGGAGGAAATACCTACGATATTTCAAAATTATCATACGAAGAATTTTTGGATTTTTATAAAAGATTTTACCACCCATCAAGCGCTGAAATTTTTTATTATGGAGATATGGATATTGAAAAATATTTAAAAAATCTTGATGAAGAATATTTGTCCCATTATGAGAAAAATGAAATTATTGCAGATTGTAAGGTCGTTGAAAATTATTACCAAAAACCAATTTTTACTTCTTATCAATCAAATAATGAAGATAAAAATAAATCATACCTAACCTATTCATTTTTAACTAATAAAAGATCTGATATAAAAGAACAATTGGCAAATGCTATTTTATCAATCGCCCTTTTTAATTCAGATTCATCAGAAATTTCTCAAAGAATTTATAAGGAAATTTCTCCTGAAAGTTTTTATGCAAGGACTGGCTACGGAGAAAGATCTTCCATTCAAATTACAGCCCAAGGCACATCAGTTGAAAACTTAAATAAGTTTGTAAAAATCATCGAAGAAGAGCTTGAAAAATATGCCCACCATATTCCAAAAGATTCCCTAAAAGCTGCCCACGCTATTTTTGATTTTTCCCAAAGAGAGCAAATGAATTCAGCATCAAAGGGCATTGAATATATACTCATGCACAATTTGGACAATGAAATTTTTGATAGCCTAAATTTGATTGACTATATAAACGAATTGGGAGCTTTGATTGAAACTGATTATTTTGAAAAACAAGTTGGGAAATATTTTATAAATAACAAGACTAAACTAGTTCTTGTGGCAAAACCAAATAAGGATTATTTTAAAAATATTGAAGAAAAAATCGACCAAGATTTGGAAAATTTGAAAAATTCCTTATCAAAAGATCAGATTGATAAATTAAAGGAAAAGGAAGAAAAATTAAAAGCCTTCCAAGAAAAAGAAGATTTAAAAGAAGATAAGGCTACCATCCCAGCCCTTGAAATTAAAGATGTTGACCTTGATATTGAAAAAGTTCCAAGACAAATCGAAGATGATGATTTCAAATTTATCTACCACAACCTTGATAGCGCAGGGATGATTTATAATGAATTTTTCTTTGATATAAACCACCTTAACCTTGAAAATCTCAAATATCTTTGCCTGATTTCAGACTTTTTGGGCTCAATTGATACAAAAAAACATTCTTACCAAAATTTGGATGATTTAATTCCAATAAATATGGCAGGGCTTAATTTTACAATCCAAAATATAAAAAACAAGGACGGAGAAATTAATAATTATTTAAAAATTTCCTTTAAAACTACTATAGATAGGTACGAAAAATCCTTAGAAATTGTAAAAGAAATAATGAATGAGTCTGTTTTTGATAATGAAAAAAGAATTAATGATATTTTAAAACAAATTAAAGCTTTATTTGAAATGAATATGTATGATTCTGGTCATAGCCTTGCCCTTACCCGTTCATTTTCACATTTTGATAAACTTTCATATATCAAAGATGAGCTAAATGGCTTTGGATACTATGAATTTATAAAGAAAATTTCCAAAGATATAGAAGAAGATTTCCATAAATTTAAGGAAAAATCAGAAGATTTGTATAAAGAAATTTTTTCAAAAAATCTTTTAATAAATATCACAGGATCAAATGAAGATTATAAAAAAGTTAAGGCTTATGTAAAGAAAGAATTTTCAGACCTTGAAAAGATAAAAAAAGAAAAAGCTCAAATAGATTTTCATAAGTCCTATTATAAAGAAGCAATTTTGTCTGATGCAAATGTAAATTATGTGTCTGTGGGAGGAGATTTAGAAGAATTTTCTGACAATAAATTAAATCTTTTGGCTCTTTCCTCATCAATTATTTCTAACCCTTACCTTCATGATTTGATTCGTGCAAAAGGAGGAGCCTATGGAGCAGGTCTTATGGTTGATAAGTACGGAAATATTGGAACATATTCTTACAGGGACCCTCACATAAAAAACACTGTAGAAAATTATAAAAAAATCCCTCAAATTTTAGAGGATTTAAAAATTGATTCAAATGATTTGAAAAACCAAAAAATTTCAAAAATGGGTTCATATTTAAAACCTCAATCTCTTCAAGCCAAGGGATCTTTGGATTTTATAAGATATTTACAAGGATTTTCTTATAAGGAGCTTGAAGAAAAACTTCTTGATATAAAAAATGCTAACTTAGATGATATAATTAATTTGAAAGATGATTACAGAAATATTTTGGATAAAAACAATCTTACAGTTTTTGGAAATAGGGAAAAATTAAGGGAAAATGAAAATTATTTTGATAAAATAATAGATTTAGATTCTTAAATATCCTGATTTTATTATTAATTTATTTAATTTTTGCTATTTCATATTAAATAAATATTAAGATAGTTTTTATATATTGAATCTTTCTGGTATAATTTTACTAAGGAGTGAATATGACAAATTATGATAAAGAAAACGAAAAATCTTTAGAAAATAGTCTAAACAAAGCTATTTCCGATATGGATTTTTCTGATATAAGTGAAAAGGTCAAGACAAGTCTTGATATATTTATTGATAAAACAATGAATTTTATAAACGGAAATCAAGTTAGAAAACCCGCAATCCAAACTAAAAATCCTCAAGTTTGCGCCCAAAAACTTCCAGAAAAAACTAAAGCTGGCTTACTTAAAACAGCAATGGTAATTTCTTTTCTATTTGCATTTTCTATGCTAATAGTTTTATTTTTTGACGGATTTTCCTATGATTTTTTTAAAAATCTATTTTTAACAGCTTTGTTTTCAATATCTGGATTTTTTACTTTTAAAAAATCTCAACAATTGGATATGATTTCAAAAGATTACACAAGATTTTTAAGAGAGCTTGGACATAACACCGTAATTCCAATAAGAGATTTGGCATCATCAGTTCAAAAATCAGAAGAAGATACCATAAAAGAGCTTATGTATATGATGAATAAAGGATATTTTAAACAAGCAAGAATTGTAGAAAATAATTCATTATTTTTGTTAGATATTCCAACTTTTAAATTATATAAAAATCAAAAAAATCAAATGCCAAATTTATCACACGAAGAAAATAAAAAATAGCCCAAGATGCAAGCACAAAAACAAACAAGGATAAAGCTGAAGAAATAATAAGAATTTCAAGCAAAGAAATTACTTCCATAAATCTTGATATTTCAAGAATTAAAAATAGAAATTTTCTTGAAAAAGTAATAGAAATCAAAAAAACAATTGAAAATATTACAAACATTATTAAAAGATACCCAGAAAAAGCTTATGTTTTGGACAAATTTATAGAATATTATTTGCCAACAACTGTAAAATTAATTGATGCTTACACAGAATACGAAATTATGGAATCAAACGATTCAAAAATTAAAAATTCACTTGCAGAAATAGAATCTTCCATAGAAATAATCAATGAAGCCTTTGAAAAAATCCAATTAGAGCTAATGGAAGACAGGACAATGGATATAAAAACAGACATTGATACAATGAAAATTTTGTTAAACCAAGAAGGATATTTAGAAAAAGATTGGAGCAAAGATGAGTGATATTAAATTAAGATTAGACGGAGAAAATGAAGAGGTCGAATTAAAACCAGCCCAATATAAGGAAAAAATCCAAATAGATCAGTCAATAAAATTTTCTCCAGAAGAAGAAAAACAAATTGACGATTTTTCCCAAAAAATTGACCTAGAAGATTCAAATATAATTCTCCAATACGGGGTTGGAGCTCAAAAAAAGATTTCAAATTTCTCAGAAAAAACCTTAAACACAGTAAAAAACAAAGAGCTTGGAGAAATTGGAGGACTTTTGGATAAGGTTGTTTCAGAAATCAAGTCAATGGACCAAGACGATGGTGGTATGTTTGGATTTTTTAAAAAGCAAAAATCAAAGCTTGAAAATATGAAATTAAAATACCAATCAACCGAAAAAAATATAGACGAAATCGCCAAAGCCTTGGACAACCATCAAATAAGACTTTTAAAAGATATTTCTCTGCTTGATCAAATGTACGAATTAAACGAGGATTATTACAAAGAACTTTCTATGTATATAGAGGCTGGAAATAGAAAACTCAAAAGAACTTTTGAAAAAGATATACCAGCTCTTGAAAATACAGCAAGAATTTCAAATCTTCCAATGGATGCCCAAAAAGCAAATGACATAAAAGCCCAAGCAAACAGGTTCGAAAAAAAATTGCACGATTTAGATTTAACAAGAATGGTTTCAATGCAAATGGCACCACAAATTAGGATGGTACAATCATCAAACTCAATTATGGCAGAAAAAATCCAAACAACAATTGTAAATACAATTCCTCTTTGGAAAAATCAAATGGTTTTAGCCCTTGGCATGAGCCACACCGAACAAGCAATACGTGCCCAAGAAGCCGTGACAAATCTTACCAATGACTTGTTAAAATCAAATGCCGACAAATTAAAACAAAATACAATAGACACAGCAAGAGCAACCGAACGCGGTATAATAGACCTTGATACAATAAAATACACAAACGATAGACTAATCGAGGCGATTGATGAAGTAAGGACAATCCAAATCGAAGGAAAGAAAAACAGAGAAGACGCCAAAAACGAACTTGGCCGTCTTGAAGAAGAATTAAAAAGAAATTTATTGAAAAATAGTTAGGAGAAAAAAATGGCAGAAAAAATAGAATTCAAATTTGACACCCAGCTTTTAATAGCAGGGGAAAATTTAGACGAAGACGAAATTTTCGATCATATAACAGAAAATTTCGAAGGAGATAGCCTACTTGCAGTAGGAGATGAAGATTTGATAAAAATCCACTTCCACACAAATAAACCATGGGAAATATTAGAATACGCCCAATCAATCGGAGATATTTTTGACGTAGTAGTAGAAAATATGCAAAGACAAGCAGATGGTTTAAAAGGATAAAAAATATAAAAAGGCATGAAGATGACCTAACCCCAAAATCAGAAATAAAGACAAAGGAGTTCAGGTTATTTTTCTGCCTTTTTTTGTTGAATAAAAAAAGTTAATCATTTAAAAATTAAGGAGTTGAATAAAATTAATCCTTTAGAAATTAAAATAAATAAAAAACTAACCCATCTCAAGCCTAGTCGAGAGATCTCTTTTATTACTTTATCTTTAAATAAACCATATACTTTAACTCTATCTCTTCACCTTCATTTATAAATATGGTTTTTTTTATTTTCACCTATCAAATCTCCTAAATAATATATATACTAAAATTACACTAATCAAAGAAATTCCAATAACATAAATGTAGCCAAAATTCCATTTTAATTCTGGCATATTTTCAAAATTCATCCCATACCAACCAGTTATTATCGTGATTGGTGTAAAAATTGTCGTTACAACTGTCAAAACTTTCATGGTGTTATTCATAGAAAGGTCCATTTTTGATGTGTAGGAATCTTTAACATTTGTAATATATCCGCTTAGGTAGGAAATATTTGAAGAATATCTTTCCACCCTAAATAAAACCGATTTTAAATGTTTTATATCGTCATCATCAAAAATTTCATTTTCATTTTCCATTAAAACTTCCAAGGTATCTAGAAGTCTTTCGTATGATGCATACAAATTTAGAGCCTTATGCCTATTGTCAGAAATTATTCCTATGCTATCTCTGTTTTTTTTATTTTTTATTATCGCATCTTCCACAGCTGCTGTTGAATTTTTTATTTGATCAAATATTCTTGTGTGGTTGTTTACCAGAGCTGTAATAAAATATTTCAAAAGCCTTCCAGGAGATCTTGCTGAAAATTTCTTTGTTAGCATCTTCCTAAATGCCTCTGTTGTCGATTGGTCTCTGTCATACAAGTCAACAATTATAAGTCTGTTGTTTTCTATATAAAATCCTATAAGATCTGAAGTTTCAAGATTTCCCATAATGTCTAATAATTCTAAAATTGCAAATGTATAATTATCTTCCACTGCCATATAAGATTTTTTGGCTGTATCTGACAAGAGCAAATCAATTATAGCATCATCCAAATTATAAGTTTTTGCAAAATCAATAAAACTAGCCTTGCCCAAATACATCAAATAAAAATCATCATCTTCTATAACATCATAAAAACTAGAAATATCGGTTTGTTCAAAACCATTATCCGTGTCAAATTTATAAATATAATCCATTTTTTTCTCCTTAAAATCGGGAAACTTTTCTTTTACATTATGACTATATGAATTATCGATAAAATTTCAACGATTTAAAGCTTAATTTATAGATATTATTTTTAAAAATAAAAAATAAGAATCCTTTATTCAACGATTTTTTACAAACGTCTAAAAAAGATTCTTATTTTTATAAACATATTATAGTTCTTTATTTTCAAAAATTTTTATGGAAATAAAAACCGAAATTGAGTGGACTATTATTGTTATGACAAAAATTATTAAGGATAAAAGTGTTTTATCCATTGTTAAGCCCTTATTTACATATTCTAAAATCCATTCTTTATTTGATGAAATTGTTGAGAAAAATGCAAATACTACAAAATATAAAATTACAAAAACCAGTCTTGCTTTTTCTGCCCCAAATTTATACATTAATGGAAGTTCAACTACTCCAACTATACTTGTTACAAAAAATAGGGATGATATAAGCAAAATTAAGGGAATTTCTTTTGTAAGTGGGTTTTTATTAAATCCTACAAGAAATGACAAGGCCATTGCAAAAATAGACATAAACCAAATTATGGCATATCTTGAAAATACAATTTTTTTCCTAGAAATTCCACTTGAAATCAAATATTTATTTGTTGAATATTGGTTGTCGATTCCAAAGACCATTCCCAAAAGTATTATTGGAATTAGAATAAAAAATAAGGGAATCAAAACCAGTTGATTTTCTTTGTAAAAATAAATACCCAAAGCAATTATTATTACAAATTGTAAAAGCAAAGCGTTTTTTATTGAAATCAAATCTTTATATATCAAGGCTTTCATTGTATTTCTCCTTTATCATATAAACCATAATTTCCTCTATACTCACATTTTCTACTTCAAGATTTTGAGGAATTAATTCTTTTTTGACCAAACATTCTTTTCCAAATTTATAATCTCTTACTGCAATTATGGAATTTTTATCAATACTTTCAAATTCTTCTTTTGAAAGAGAAACTAGGCCATAATCTTCCTTTAATTTATCCTTATTCTCAACAAAAATTAGCTTTCCCCTATGTAAAAAGGCAATTTCATCTGCAATTTTTTCTAAATCTGACAAAATATGGGATGAAATCATAATGCTTTTGTTTTCATCTTGGATAAATTCTAAAAGTATATCCAAAATATCATCCCTTGCCACAGGATCAAGCCCACTTGTCGCCTCATCCAAAATCAAAAGCTCTGCCTTGTGGCTTAATGCCAAAATCAAAGACAATTTCATCTTCATTCCTCTAGAAAAAGTAGAAATTTTCTTTTTTTCTGGAAGCTTAAATCTTTTTAAAAGCTTATTAAAAGTTTCTTTTTCCCAAAAATTTCCATAATACATGGAGTGAAATTTTTCAACTTCTTTAATATTTAACTCTTGGGGAAAGAAAAAATCTTCAAAAACAAAGGCGATTTTTTTTCTTCTCATCCTCAGTCAAATCTTCAATTTTTTTGCCGAAAATATAAATTTCACCAGAATCTTTTTTCATATCGCCCAAAATCAATTTGATTGTAGTAGATTTTCCAGCTCCATTTTCTCCAATATATCCTACAATAGATCCTCTTTTGATATTTAAATCCAAAGGTCCAAGATAAAAATCATTCAAAGATTTTTTTAGACCTTTTATTTTTAATATATCATCCATCTTCTTCCTCCAATATATCCATAAGAGAAATAATTTCTTTTTTTGAAATTCCTGCAAGTTTAGACAATTTGATAATTTCTTTTAGATGATCTTCAATTTTTATAGAAAATTTTTCCCTGATTAATTCTGGATTTTGATCTTTTACAAAATTTCCCTTTCCTGGAACAGAATTAATAAGTCCATCTTTTTCAAGTTCATCATAAGCCCTTTTCGTTGTAGCTACACTAACTCTAAGCTCTTTTGCCAAAAGTCTAATAGAAGGAAGAGGCTTATCCTTTTCTATCTTATCATTTAAAATTGCGTCTCTTATTTGATTTTTGATTTGTAAATATATGGGATCTTTACTCGAGTATTTGATCTTAATATCCATTTATTCCTCCTACTGTTCATAGTGTACCTTAACAGTTGAAAAGTGTCAAGATATACAAATAAAAAAAGCTTGGTTAAAACCAAGCTAATTTTTATTGAATATCATCTAAAAGCTCTGTCAAAATATAGCCTTGGTATTCTCCATAGCTTACTTTTGACCATTCGCCTACTATTTCTGATCTTTCTATTTGTGTTCCGGGTTGGATTGTTGCTACAATTTCTGAATCTGTGTTTGTTTGTCTTCTTATATTTGAAATATCTTTTACTGTGAATATTCCATAAGCTTGTTTTGGCTCTTTATCTTTATCTTTTTCTTTTTTATTTTTCTTATCTTTCTTTTCTTCTTTTGTTTCTTTTTTGTCTTCTGTTTCGTTTGATTTATTTTTTTCATCAAGATTTTTTAGACTTGCAAGATTATTTGAAGAAGAATTTTCGTTTGTTTCGTTTTTCTTTTTGAAGGTTACTTCTGTTGAAACTTTATTTGATATTTGGCTTTCTTCTGGATGTCTTTGGGATACATATTCTTCTTTTGAACATGCTGAAAGTGTTAAGCTCAAGGCTAATATTAATAAAATTTTCTTTTTCATTTTTCCTCCTTAATTATCCGTTGTTATTATTCCCGAAATTTGGGCATTTACATTTTCAAGTTTTCTTATTGATGAATTTAATTTTTTCTTCTGAAATCTTTTTTTCTGGCAAAAACTATAACTGAATCTGCGAGTCTTGGATAAAAATTTGCATCGTCGTATTTTTCGTTATCTGCTGTATCTAAAAATATAAAATTATATTTTTCTTTTAGAGAATCAAAAATATTTTCTATCCTATCATAGTTTAAAATGCTTGGATTTATTTCTCTTTGTTCTGGTGCAAGAATTAGGTCAAGATTTTTTTGGAAATGATCTTTTACTATGAAATTTTCATAAGGTTTTTCCTTTTCCAAAATATCAAAAAATCCTCTATCAAATTCAATATCGCACAAATCTCCCATCATTGGATTTCTAAAATCAGCTTCTATAATAATTACCTTGTAATTATCTTTTGCCAATGCTCTAGCTAAATTTAAAATCAAAGATGACTTGTTTATCTTTTCATTTGATGATACAAATTGTACCAAAGAATTTTTATCTGCAATTTTCAAAAAATTATTTTTTAAGGATTCAAAAGATTTTTCTATCTCCTTCGCCTTATTTTTATTAAACATCTAAATCACCATCATCATATTTTGGCATATCTGCAATTATTGTATAGTCTTTGTTGTTTTCTTTGTTTTGATATAATCTAAAATCTTCATCTTCCTCAGCTGATAAATCTTCATTAGAATTTATATCTTGGGATAATTCATTGTCTTCGTCGTCGTAGTATTCTTGTACTAAATTTCCATCTTCATTTATATAAGATTCTTTTACATTATCATAATCATTTTCATAATCGTATTCTTCTTTATCATCATCTTTTGTAAATACGACTTTTCTAATTTCTTTTTCTTCAACATATTCTTCTTCATCATTATTTTTTGAATTTCTAATTGACACTACAAGTGAACCGAAAATAAAATATGTTATAAAAGCTGCAAGTCCAACTTTTAGTGAATCTTTTTCGCTCGTTTTTGCTAAACTTGCATTTGGATAAGCCTTGTCAATTACTACCGCATCAGCTTTGTAAAGTTGATTAATTACTGCAACTGTAATTTCTGCATATTCATCTGCTATATCTTCTGCCCTAAGTTTTATAGAATCTTTTACATTTATATTTAAAATATGGGTATTGGCAATTGCTTGTATTTGAATTTTTTTGTCAAGTTCGCCAGGATCCATATCAAGTTTTAAATTTTCAATTACCCTTTTTTTGATAGCATTTGAATTTACAGTTTCTGCATAAGTGTAAGCAGTTTTATCATCATCTTTTATTTTTTCATTAGAGGTTGTAAGGATTTTTGATTGAGCCTTATAAGTTTTTATACCAAACTTATCAAACAAAAAATAAAATCCTATTCCAATTATAAGGCCAAAAACCAAAGCCTTTGGTATTACGCTAAATACTGATTCTTTCTTTTTCATTATCTCCTCCGAAATTTCTGTAATTTATTTTTATTTAAATTATTTTTATTTTTCAAAACTCTTATTCTAATTTTACACTATAAGGAAAATTTTTTAAAGTTTTGCCAAAGCAAAAAGGCGGGTTTCCCCACCTTTTATTTTTAAAATTTTATTTAATTATTAGAAAATATAAAAATACAATTACTGCAAGGACAATTCTATATTTTCCAAAAATAATGAAGTCATTTTTTTGTACGTAAGAAATAAATTTCTTAATTACTATATAAGCAACTATAAAACTTAAAATCATTCCTATAAGAATTAAAATCCATTCATATCCTGAAAATCCTGATACATTTTTTACAACTTTTAAAAGAGTTGCTCCAAGCATAGTTGGAATTGCCAAAAAGAATGAAAATTCTGCACTAGCTGATCTTGAAAGTCCCAAAATCATTGCTCCAATTATTGTCGCAGCTGACCTTGATGTTCCTGGAATCATTGCAAGAACTTGAAAACATCCTATAAAAAATGCTGTTTTATAAGAAATTAATGAAATATTATCGACTCTTTGTCTGTTTTCTTTTTTGTTTTTATTTTCAATTAAAATTATTCCAATACCCCAAACAAAAAGCATAAGGGCAACAACCATTGGATTAAATAAATACTCATCAATTATATCGTCAAATAAAAATCCCAAAATTCCTGCTGGTATTACTCCAACTATAACTCTTTTCCAAAGCTCAATTGTTTCTTTGTAAGGATGAGTTAATCTATAATAAAATTTTGATTGGCCATTTAATTTCGCATAATTTTTTGGAAAATATCTTTTTGTTTTTTCAAAATCCCAAGGATTTAATTTAGAAAAATACAAAACAACTACTGAAAGTATTGCTCCAAGTTGAATTATTACATTAAAGGCGTTGGCAAATTTTTCTGGTTCAAGTTTTACAAACTCATTTACCAAAATAAGATGACCTGTTGATGAAACAGGCAAAAATTCTGTAACTCCTTCTACAATAGAAAGAATTATTACTTTTAATAAATCTAAAATCATTTTTCAAATTCCTCCATGAATGAATGTTCTTTACCATTTATTTTATATCCCAAAACCATATCGCAATTTACATTTTCAGCTGATCTTAGGATTGATTTTTCTACATTTGGTATTTCTTCTTTTAAATCTTCAATAAGATTTTTTATTTTTTTTCTTGTATAAGACTCACTTTTTTTTGTAACAGTGCAAGCACAATTTAAGGCACTTAATCCTACATAATCACGCCAAGCTATTACATCTTTTTCTTCTATAAAATACATGGGTCTTATAAGCTCCATATCATCAAAATTTTGCGCCAAAAGTTTTGGCTTCATTGTTTTATAATTTCCAGCATACAAAACATTCATCAAAGTCGTTTCGATTGCATCGTTCATGTGATGGCCCAAGGCAACTTTATTACAACCAAGCTCTTTTGCCTTGGCGTATAAAAATCCCCTCCTCATTCTCGCACACATATAACAAGGATAGTCTCCAGAAATTTTTTCGCTAATTTCAAAAACATCCGAATCGAAAATTTTTGCTGGAATATTTAAATATTTTAAATTTTTCTCCAACAAATCTCTGTTTTCTTTATCGTAGCCTGGATCCATGCAAATATATTCAACTTCAAAATTTACATTTGAATGTTTGTGCAATTCTTCAACAAGTTTTGCTGTCAAAAGTGAATCTTTTCCACCAGAAATCGCACAAGCGACCTTGTCGCCCTCATTTATTAATTCATATTTTTTTACAGCTTTTATAAATTTTGACCAAAGCTCTTTTCTATATTTTTTTATAATTGATCTTTCAATTTCTACTAATTCCATCATAACTCCACTATGCTTGAAGGTTCGTTTCTTTTTGCAACTTCCAATTGTATATCTTTATTTGTGTCTAGTCCGCAGGATTTTAGGTAATTATCTACAGTTATCCTGCAAAGTTCTTCTGAATTATTTGTTTCAGACAAGTGAGCAAGAAAAATTTTTTCATTTTTGCCTTGAAGGGCATCAGCCAAAGATTTTGCCGATTGTTCATTTGATAAATGTCCCATCTTTCCCATAATCCTAACTTTCATCGAATAAGTATAGGGACCTCTTTTTAAAGCATCAAGGTCATGGTTTGCCTCAAAATAATAAACATCTGATCCCTTTATCTCATTTAAAATTCTCTCATCAATTATTCCCGTATCAGTCAAAACCGTAATTTTTTTATTATCCAAATACAAAATAAAACCAACTGGTTCATTTGCATCGTGATGAATTGATATTGGAAAAATATCAAAAGAATTGAAATTAAAAAAAGAATTCGATTTGAAAATTTTTATATTTTCATCTTTTAATTTCCCAGCATTTTTAATAAAAGAAAGCCAGGTTCCCTTGTTGGCATAAATTGGAATATCATATCTTCTGCTCATGACAGATGCTCCCTTTACGTGGTCGATGTGTTCATGAGTTAAAAAAATTGCATCCAAATTTTTTGGATTTTCGCCAATTTGAGATAAAAGATTTTCAATTTTTCGTCCCGAAAAACCACAATCAATCAAAATTTTTGATCCCTTGTGTTCAACAAAAACAGAATTTCCCGAAGATCCTGAAGCTAGAGAGCAAAATTTACTCATAATACTTCCTATCTTTTTTATTTTACAAAATTTATTTTAACATAAAAATATGTAAGATTTTAGAAAAATCTTACATAAATAACTAATCATATAATACTGGTTTTTTCGCTCTTTTCAATTTTAATTGGCAAAAAATATTTTTTCTAAAATATCACAAACTCCATCTTCATCGTTTGAATAATTTGAAACAATATCAACCATTTCTTTTACACTTTCTCTCCCATTTCCGCAAGTTGCAGAAACTCCTGCCATGTTTAGCATAGTTTTGTCATTATTTGAATCGCCAATAGCAAGCGTTGATTTTAAATCAACATTTAAAATTTCGCACAATCTTTTTAAAGCCTGACCCTTGTCAGCCTCCTTGTGCAAAACTTCAAAAACTTCTGGCACATTTCTTACTGTTTGATAAGTTTTTAAAAGTATTTCATTATAATTTTTTTCAAATTCATCAACAGCATCTTTGTTTCCAGTTATGGTAATACTATCAACCCTTTGACTCATATCTTTCTCATCAATTTTTTCAATAGGCATTTTTAAAATTTCAGATTCAAATAAAAAATATTTATTTACCTTTTCGCTATTGCTATACAAATTATATTTATTGTAAATTCCTATTTGAAGCTTATCGTTTATTATCTTTTTAAGATTTAAATAATCTCCCATGCTTAAAATTTTTTTTGAAACATCCGACTTGTCCTTATTTTTAATTATAAGAGAGCCAGTATTTGTTATAGAATAATCATCATCAGAATTTAATTCCAAATCATCAAGTATCCAAGAAAATCCACCAAGAGGTCTTCCAGTAGCAATAACTACAAAAATCCCCTTTGCTCTCAACTTTTTAATAATTTCAAAATTTTTCCTAGAAACTTTTTTATCCGAATTTAAAAGAGTTCCATCAAGGTCAATAGCTACAAGTTTTATATTTTTTTCCATATTCACTCCTAACTTTCTTCTCTTTTTATTCTATCACATAAAATTATATATTTTAAAAAATAAAAATAAGCCTTAATGCAAAGGCACAGACTGTTTATAAAGTATACAAACCCTCAAACTAAGAATATCATACGGAAAAAATTGATTTGATTTCAAATTTAAAAATTCGTCAAAAATCGCACTGTTTGAGCGTTAGCGAGTTTGCGATTTTAGAATTTTGGAATTTAGAAATCAACAATTTTTGGAGTCAGATATTCGTGCTTGAGGGTTTGTCTACGCTCTCAGCCTTAATGTAAAGGCTTATTAATAAAATTTTCTATTAATTTATTTTTATCATAAATTTCTTTTTCTATATTTTTATAATAATCTCTAAGATTTCTCTCATTTCTATATTTTTTTCCATTCATCAATTTTGAATTTGCATTCATGCCAAGGCCTATAATATTTTCAAGCTCTTCATTTATTAAAATATTATATCGTTGAGAAGTATTTTCTTTTTCATATCCAATATTTTCCAAATTTCCTATTATGTTTTTTTGCCTATAAAGATAATAGGGCTTGTAGGAATTTTCTTTTGTAAAAATTTCTATATCCTTTGCAATTTTTATACTTTCGCTTTCATTTCCATTTATATTTTCTTCGAAATATTTTGAGCCAACTTTCTGAGCCAGTGCATGGAAGGTTATATTATCTGGTTCTAATTTTTTTAAAATTTCAAAATTTTTAGAAAAACTTTCCCTATTTTCTCCATAAAGTCCAACTATAAAATCCATATTTACAATAAAACCAAGTTTTTTGGCATAGTCATAAATTTTAACAAAATTATAAAAATTGATTGGTCTGTTTATATTTTCCAAAACATTCACGCTAAAAGTTTGGGGGTTTAAGGAAATTCTTCCTACATTTTTTTCTTTAAACAAAGCTAATTTTTCAAAGTCAAGAGTATCTTCCCTGCCTGCTTCAAGTGTAAATTCATTGAAAATAAATTTTTCGTTGATTAAAGACAAAATCCTATCCAAATCTTTCACAGATAAATTTGATGGCGTTCCTCCGCCAAGATAAATTGTATCCAATTTTTTTGGCAAATTAATTTTTGAAATTTCTTCTAATAAAAAATCGACATAAAGATTTTTTTCTACTGTGTTTGACACAATAGTCGGATAAGAACAATACCTGCACCTTTGAGGGCAAAATGGAATATTTATATAAAGATTAAAATCTTTTGCATCAAATTTTAATTTGTCCTGACTTTCTTTTATAGCTTTTAATAAATTGATTTTATTATCTTTTAACTTGTAAATATTTTTCAAATCATCAAAACTATGATTTTTTAAAAGTTTTGAAGGCTTTGACCCTGTTAAAATCCCCCAATCAGAAGTTTTTTTGCTTTCTTTTTCCAAAATTTCAAAAAGAATTTGTTTTAATTTTAAATTTGAATCAAAAAAGTAGGACTTATTTTTATTTTCAATAAGTCCATTTTTTATCAATATATCAGGATTTTTTTCAACAAAAGAAAAATCTTCTTTGTCATAAAAAATATTTAAAATATCATATACAATTTTTCTTTGATTTTCATTTTCTAAATATATTTTCATATTTCTTTTACAATTTCTCTCGCCCAAACTTGGTCGATCATTGATGTTTCTTTGACATCAACAAAGGCTATGTATTTGTCATACAAAGTTTGATAAAGATCATCCACAAATGGCATTTTGAATTTTCCATTTTTTGTTACAATTATAAATTCATTATTTTTATAGTGCATAGCCAAAATATCTTCTTTTTTAAATTTAAAATCTGGACTTTGAATTAGGACAAACTTCATTATTTCAATTATATTATCAATTTTCCCATCATCGAAAATAGAAATTTTTTCCTTCAAATCAAGGTCATTTTTGCACATTCTTATTATAAAATCTTCTGCCTTATTTTTATTTAGCCTATCCAGAATTTTTAGGGAAGATTTGAAGGCTAGTTGATTTCTTTTTTGGATAAATTTAGGATCATTTACAAACATCAACTTCTTGTCATTATCTGTATAAACATATCTATAATTTAATTTAAATAATTTTTTGCAAGATGGACATTCAACAAGACCTACATTTTCTATAAAATCTTTGTCATTAAGAGAAAATATTGCAGTA
>NZ_HE978533.1:27860-29649 GCF_000311745.1 Anaerococcus obesiensis ph10
ATTTTCTATAAAATCTTTGTCATTAAGAGAAAATATTGCAGTAGGCAAAGATTTTGTAAATTTTTCCTTACAAGATGGGCAAGATAAAGAAAAATCTTTATTTCTTGTATCAATATTATTTTTATTTTTTAAAAAATCCAAAAATTCTTCCAAAGATGAAAACACCAAATCTGCTTCATTTTTTATAAGCTCACTATCGTCCAAATCAACTATCAAAACTGCCACAGCACCACTTGCCTTTGCAGCTTTTATCCCAGAAAGAGAATCTTCCAAAATATAAGTTTTATTTTTATCAGCATTTAATTTTTCCATAGCAAAATTAAAAATTTCAGGATTTGGTTTGCCTTCAACAATATTATCCGAAGAAATTATCAAATCAAAATAATTTCTCACCCCTTCCCTATCAACCAAAAAATCTACCCTGTCTTTTTCAGAAGAAGACGCAAGAGCAAGTTTCTTATTATTTTTTTTCAAATAATCCAACAATTCCACCAAACCAGATTTTTTTAAAGAATAATCAATTTTTCCAAATTTTTCTTCCCTCAAATCATTTAAATCTTTTCTAATTTCTACAGCTTTTTTTCTGTCCATAGAAAATTTTTCAACCATATAAGAAATAGATTCATCCATTTTTCTTCCAGATAAAAGAATCTTATCTTCTAAATCAAAAGAAAAATTATTCTTTTTTGCAATCTCACGCCATGTTTGATAATAAAAATTTTCCGTATCAAACATAGTTCCATCCATATCAAATATAAAATAATCCATACTAAAACTCAATTAAATTTAATCCCAATTCTTCATCAAATTTTCTATTAATATCGCCATCAATAATTGTAACAAAAATTTCCGCAGTTAAAGAAATAATAGCCTCATTCAAATGACCTGCAATTGCTTCCCCTGCAATATCTCCAGTAAGAGCATTTGTTTTTGCCTTGCCACAAGTGATGTGAAAATGAGTATAAAGCTTACCGTCTTTATTAGAAATATTTCCACAAAGATTTGAAATTTCTAAATATTCTTCATATTTTTTTATATTATAATCCTTAGTTTCAGGATCAAAAAGACCAATATCAAGATTATCAGTAGCACCAATTCCAGTTAAAAAACCAGCCTTTACATTTTCCTTTTCCAAAATTTCCCTAACAGATTCAACAAGCTTGTCGCCCTTTTTTAATCTAATAACTAATTTATCATCAAATCTTTTATAAACCATATAAAATCCTTTCATTTTTCAAATTTAACTTACACATTCTTTAAACATTATACCCAAACAAGGGGAGGGATATTGGATTTTGATTTTTTTTTAATCTTTAATTTTAAAATAAATTATTTTATTAAATTAATTCTTCGTTATGTTAGGGGAGAAAATGGGGGAGTTTCGATTCTCCCCCTTTTTCCACGCTGACTTGCTTTTTAAATTTAAAAAAATCTTAAATCAAAATTCAATTTCAAATTAAAACTACGAATAAAGTCCGCGGTATAATTATTGAAATTGTACCACTGGCACAATTTCAAGCTAATTATATCCCTAAAACCCCCACCTTTTTGCCCCCCTGCAACCGACCATTGCATGGAGCTAATTTTGTAAGAAGCTTCGCTTCTTTCAATTTTTTTAAATTTGATTGTTGTTTAAAAATAATTATAAATTCAAGTGAATTATTAGAGAAAAAATTGTTTGAACGTTAGTGAGTTTATTTTTTCTCTTTTAATGAACTTAGAATTTATTTATTTTGGACTTATATACTTATTAAATTTGTATAATCGATTAAAAAAACGAAAGAAACGT
>NZ_HE978533.1:30086-194637 GCF_000311745.1 Anaerococcus obesiensis ph10
CCCCTTAGTAACGAAGTATTAAAAATTAATTGTAATTTAGTAAATCATAGAAAAACATTAAGCTTAAAAAATAAAAAAATCTGCATTTAAAAAAGGACTATTTCTAGTCCATTTTCACTCTTTTTAAAAGTGCCATTGCAAAAATAGCAGTAATTATTACAGAAATAACTCCATTTATTGAAGAAACTCCAAGTTTTTGTACAACTTCTACCATATTTGCTTCAAATGACAATCCCATAGCAACTTTATTTTTTATAAAAGTGTATAACAAATAAAGAATAATATAGGTTATTTGTCCAAAAAATCCTGCAAGAGCTGCTTTTGCTTTTTCATTTTTTATTTTTGTTTTGTGAAAAATCAAACCTGCCACAAAGCCCATCATAAATTTATTTATAAATGTAAATGGTGCTGATGCAAAATAAAGTGGATTTGTTAAATCAAAAATTGCAGAACCAACTCCTGCTGCAAGTCCTCCAAGTCCTGGTCCTAAAATTATTCCTCCCAAAAGACAAAAGGCATTTCCTAAATGAAATCTTGTATCTCCCATTGGCGTTTTGAGTGGTATTTGAAAAAATGCTGAAAAAATAAATACCAAGGCTATAAAAAGACCTGTATATGTAAGTTTTTTTGTAGATAATTTAATCATGAGTCCTCCTATTTTTATTTCTACGTTTTTCTATCACAAACTAATTATATAATACAAAGGAAAATGTGTAAATATATCATTTTTCTATAAAATATTTTATAAATATCCATTTTCAAATTTAAAATGCAATTTTTTTCTATAAAATTAAAAATGTAACATGAGTTACAGAAATTAATTTGAATTTTTTATATAATAAATTAAAAACAAAAAGGAGTTATAGATGAGCGAATTTTTAGGACCAATACATTATATGATGTATGAAAAAATAAAATTTCAAGATAAAATTACAAATTTTCTTTTAGATGGCAATACAAAAGAAATTGACGAAAAAATTAAACCAGTTTCAACTGATAATTTGGAAAATTTAATAGACCAAGAAAATATTCACGGCTGGCTTGATTCAAAAATTGATGTTGTAGAAAATAGACTTGCTTTTGCAATTAAAAATAGCAAAAATGCCAAGGAAAAATTATTTGATTTTGGAAAAAACAAGCAGTTGGAAAAAAATTTTCTGATTATAATGAAATTTTTAAGGATTTAAATGCCATGATTCTTGATGGAATGCCATGTGACAACGGACTTTCTGCAACAATTGATGAAAATGGAGATTTATTTTTAATTACAAATGTAAATACTCACGAAAAATATTTCAAAGATTTTATAAATCCAGAAGATTCTCTTTCAAACACTTGCGAAGGAGGCCACAGCCACGACCACCACGAAGCTTTTGAAATTAATAAAAATGGTTTTGAATTAAAAGAAGAAATTTCTCCATATCATGAATATAGGTACGAATTTTTAAAAGGATATTTTGAAAATTCTCCCTACGCAGTTGACCTTGTTTGTGGAATTAATTATAGAATTTACAAAAAATAAAAAATATTATACAAAATGGATAAGTATATCTTGGAAAAATAATAAGGAGGCTATATGAAAAAATTAAGTGCAAATATTTTAGATGGCAAATTTGAACATTTGATAGACGAAGACAAACTACAAATCACCCACCTACAAATCAAACAAGGTGAGGAAATTCCAAGCCATAAGTCAGATAAAAACGTAGTGGTTGTAATTTATAAGGGCAAGGTTAATTTCACTGGAGAAAATAAAAGTGAGATTATAGTGCCAGGTAATATAATAACTATGAAACCTAATGAAATGCACTCTTTAAAGGCAATTGAAGATAGTGATTTGATGGTTATAAAAGCAAAAATTTAAAAATAAAAAAAGGATGTTGCAAAATGATTAATCGTTTCAAAATAATCATAGGGAATTCTCATAAAGTTTCGTAACAATTGGCCATTAAACTCAACACGAAACTTAAAAAATTATGATTGTAAGACGATAGTAATTCACACTTTGCAACATCCACTTTTTTATTTGTTTTTCTTTTTAATTTTTAACTTTTTTTCTCTTCCAAACAATTTATTTGTTGAATAATTTAGGATATTTTTCTTGTAAACTCTTGCTGCGATTATATACATTAGAACTATTCCGCCTAACAAAATTACTAAGGAAATCATTCCTTGTAAAAGGCTTGCGTTTTCGTAGATCAATCTCATTGGCATAAAAAATGTTGACAAGAATGGGATGTAGGATAAAATTTTTATAAAATTATTTGGCTCACTTCCTACAAATGATGTGGAAATAAAATAGCAAAACATAATTATTAGCATAATTGGCGTTGCCATTTTGCCTGCATCTTCTTGCTTTTGTACCAAAGAACCAAGCATAGCTGAAAGGATTATATATAAAATCAATCCCAAAACCATAAATAAAACTATTTCTCCAACTAATTTATAATTTATTCCTTCAAAAATTTCAGAAATATTAAATCCTAGCATAGTTTTTATTTTTTCGTAAAATCCTGTAAATTTAATTATGGCAAATCCAACAAGTCCCAAGGCTAAATAAATTCCAAAATGAACTAGCATAGCAAGAATTGTTCCAAAAATTTTTCCAGCCATATAAGTGCCAGCTTTTACTGATGAGAAAATAAATTCTAGCATTTTTGTGCCTTTTTCAACTGCAATATCTTGCATTATTATTTGTGAATAAAAAATTAAAACAAAATACATTACAAAAATTGTAGCAAATAGGGCTAGCATATTTCCTGGATTTTTTAAATTATCTTTTATTTCGTGAAGATTTACTTCTGGTTTTTGGCTAATTATTGCATTTTGCTTGGCGTCAATATTAGAATTTTTCAAATTTTCTTTTCTTTGCATATCCTCTGCCAAAGAATTTATTACAAGCATAGGAGTTCTTGCTGTTGTATCTCCATAATAATCAAAATTTAAAAGTCCGTCTTTGTTTTTCACTTCAAGGTAGGCTGAAATATCTTTGTTATCAAGAGCTTTTTTCGCCTCATTTTTTTCTTTAAATTCAAAATCTACCATAGGATTATTACGGAAATTTTTCTTGTATTTTTCTTCCGTTACAACTGCAATTGTGTCTGGAGTTTTGGTTGAGTAAGAAATGTAGGAAATTATTCCAATAACTACAGCCATAATAAAAGGCATAAGAACCATAACCCAAAAAGTAGGCGATTTAAGGTGTTTTTTTAAAGTATCAACTGATACAGTCATAAATCTATTCATTTTCTTCCACCTTTCTTGCAAAAATTTCATTTAATGTAGGAGGCGATTGGTCAAAATATGGAACAAATCCAATATTATCTACAATTTTTTTGAAAATAACTTTTGCGTAATCTTCATTTTTCAAAATAAAAGTCCACTTATTACCATCTTGGCTAATCATTTCTATATTTTCATCGTTTAAGAAAAATAAATCTTCGCTTGATTCGACTACAATTTTATTTCTTTCGTAAGAATTTCTAATTTCTTGAGGCGAACCATTCAAAACAATATTTCCTTTTTTAAGCATTATCAATTTTTTGCAAAGACTTTCCACATTTTCCATATTGTGAGATGAAAACATAATTGTCGTTCCTTCTTTATTTACATCTTTGATTATTTTTTCCAAAAGTCTGATGTTGTATGGATCAAGACCAGAAAAAGGCTCATCCAAAATTACAAATTCTGGTTTATAAATTAAAGCACAAAGAAGTTGAACTTTTTGTTGGTTTCCTTTTGAAAGCTCCTTGATTTTTGATGATAATTTTCCATCAATTTCAAAATATTCAAACCATTCTTTCAATTTTTCATCAGAAATATTATTCATTTTATTTAATTTTGCAAAATATCTTATTTGATCTTCTACTTTTCTTTTTGAATCAAGAGATCTTTCTTCTGGCAAAAATCCAATTTTTTCCAAAGGAACTTTAGAAAATTTTTTGCCATTATAAGTAATCTTGCCATCATATTTTGAATAAAAGTTCATTATACACCTAAAAAGTGTTGACTTCCCAGCGCCATTTTGTCCTATAACTCCAAAAAGTTCTCCATCTTTCACTTCAAAATCAAGATTATTTAAAGCAAGAAGATCTCCAAAACTTTTACTTAATCTTTCTACTTTTAACATACGTACTCCTTAATTTTTTAGATACTAAAACGTATCCATTATTATTTTATCATAGAAAAGTAAATTAAAAAAAGGTGCTGTTGAAAAATTATGAATAATTATTATTCTTCAACATCACCTTTATTATTTTTGTATTTAATATATTTTAAAATTTCAAAATCAAGAGAATTTACCAAAATTGCAATTACAACTCCTACCAAAGTATCCAAAGTTCTATTTAGGGCAAAATTTATAGCTCCAAAATTTTCTCCATAATGATTTATTGAAACAGATGCAAAAACAATGCACATAATAGAAATTGCATTTGGCTTATCCATTGATGATAAAATCCAAATTAAAAATGCCATTATTATAGAAATCAAAAAATAATTTCCTATGTCATTTGTAAAATTTTTCCTAACAAATAAAAGATATAAAAATCCAACAAATCCTCCAATGCAAGTTCCCAAAATCCTATTTAATCCAATATCAATTGAGCCGTTTACGTCATTTTTTGTACAAATTATAGCAGCTATGGCAGAATAAAATGGCAAGGCATTTGCCGATCTAAAATGCGAAAATGTAAAAGATAAAAATACAGCCAAAGCTGTTTTGAAAATTCTTTGTCCCGGTTTTTTTAATTTCATAATCCAAGCCTATCAAATAAAAAATCAAAAAATGTATCTTCATTTACCCTGTTTGCTATATATTTTTTATTTTTTGAATTAATTTCAACAATACTTCCCCTATCAAAATCTTCATTTACCTTGATAGCTTTTTCTTCAAAAATAAATGCTTGTGGTTTCAAAACCATATAAAGCAAAATCCCTGCCTTTATTTCTCTTTCATTTTTTGGATAAAATTTATAAAGATTTTTGATATTTTCAAAAACAGGATCAGAAGTTGATTTTTTCAAAATTTCATCAGGCAAGGTCAATGAATTCGAAATATCTATTGGCAAAATAAAAGTTTCAATATCTTCTTTCAAAACAATATTTGTAGCCTTTGGATCGGTAAAAAAATTAAATTCTGAATTTTTTGTAATATCTCCAGAAGAAAAATTTGAACCCAAAATAAAAATATGGTCAATGTATGAAACAAAATCATCATATTTTATTATTGCTTTTGCTATATTTGTAAGAGGACCTGTCGCAATAATATCAAGCCTTCCACAATCTTTTGCCAAATCATATAAAAAATCTTCAGGACTTGCATCAGATAAATAATCTTTTTTCTTGTCAAAAATTAGAGAATTTTCTCCCCTAATCAAAATTTCTTGATTTTTCAAATTAGAAGATGAGCCCTCACAAATTGGCAAAATTAAATCTTCCATATTTGCCATAGAAAGAATATTTTTTGCGGCAAATTTTGAATCCATAAAAGAGCTTACAGAAGAAATTCCAACAATTTCAAATTCATTAGAATTAAATGCCATTTTAAGCATCAAAATTTCTGATAAAGTAAAATTTGTATCTATATAAATAAATGGTTTTTCTTTTTCCATAATTCACTTCCTTTTTTTAAAAATTATACCAATATTAATTGAATTTTCTATCAAATTTTATAAGCAAAAATATAAAGAATATATTTTTAATTTTTACAATCAATTAAAACTTCTTGGTTTTTAATTTTATTTTCAAAATATATAGTTGTTTGACAAAATACAAATTAATTAAATAAATATAAGAAGATGACCGATTTTTGTGAATATTTACAAATAATAATTTATATAATAAAATAGTTTTTAATGATTAGGAGGAAAAAATGAAAGAATTTTTAAAAAGAAAAGGAATAAGTTTATCGGCAAAAGTTTATTTTATTGATGCTCTAGGCTCAATGGCTTTCGGACTTTTTGCAACTCTTTTGGTTGGAACAATTTTAAACACAATCGGCAAATCTTTTGACATTAAATTTTTGTCAGAAACAATTTGGCCCCTTGCCCAAGAAGCCACAGGACCTGCAATCGCCGTATCAATCGCCTACGCTTTAAACGCTGACAGATTAATTTTATTTTCATCAACAATTGTAGGACTTTCTGCAAATAAATTGGGAGGTCCAATGGGAGTTTTTATCGCAACATTAATCTCCGTAGAAATTGCAAAAATAATTTCAAAAGAAACAAAAATCGACATAGTTTTAACTCCAGTTGTGACAGTTTTAGTTGGAGTAATGATTGCAAATTTAGTAGGGCCTTTTATCCAAACGCTCATGACAAAAATCGGAATAATTATAATGGATGCAACAAGACAAAAGCCTTTTATAATGGGGATTATTGTTTCAGTAATTGTAGGAATTGTTTTGACTCTTCCAATTTCATCGGCTGCTCTTTGTATGACCATAAGTCTTTCAGGACTTGCGGCAGGAGCTGCGACAATTGGTTGCTGTTGTCAAATGATAGGCTTTGCAGTAATTTCATTTAAAGAAAATAAAACCCAAGGCTTAATTGCTCAAGGACTTGGAACAAGTATGCTCCAAATGCCAAATATAATGAGAAATCCAAAAATTTTAATTCCGCCAACACTTGCCTCAGCAATACTAGGACCTTTTTCAACAATAATTTTTAAACTAGAAAATTCTCCAATAGGAGCCGGCATGGGAACATGCGGTTTGGTAGGACAAATTTCAACTTTCACAGCAATGAGCCATGTCCCATTTTTAAAATTATTATTTACAATAATAATAATAATGCATATAATCCTTCCAGCCATAGTTTCCTTAATAATTTATTATTTCATAAAAAAAATCGGCTGGATAAAAGATGGAGATATGAAGTTGGATTTCTCCAAATAAAATTTATTTAATAAAAATATTTTAAATTTAAAAATGGACTATGCAATGCACAGTCCATTTTTATTTGTAATTTTTTAAATTCTTATCCAAGTTTTCATCTATTAAATTGAATTTATTTATTTTTTTCTTTTTTTAGAAACAAATAGGCCGCCTACAGAACCTGCCAAGATTGTCAAAATACTTGCTGATGAACCTACTCCAGTTTTAACATTTTTTGATTTATTATTAGCTGGTGTAAGTTTTGCTTTTTTAGAATTTGATGTGATTTCTTTAGCTTTTTCACTTACAAGCTTAGAGCCATCAATCATATTTTTTGAACCATCTGGATATGTTATTGTTACACTACCATTTTTTGTCACTTCAATGTTGATAGCCTTTGGATTTGATTTTTTAACCTTACTAGCAATTTCTGCTTTTTCCTTATCAGTCAAATTATTTTTATCTTTAACCAAAGTCTTAGCCGGAATTACTGCTGGATTATTTTGAGCATCTGTTTTATTATTTTGTGCTTGTGCCATTTTCTCAACCAAATCGCTAGCATTAATTGTATCCTTAGAATTATCTGGATATGTTATTGTTACATTTCCTTTTTCATCTACTTCTACTTGTGTATTTTTTGGGAAATTATTTTTGTTTATGTCTTTTATTTTATTTTTAATTTCCTCTTTTTCTTTTTCTGTTAATTTTTCTAAATTATTAACTTTTATTTTATTTTTTGGAAGTAGTGGATTAATTATTTCAGAAATTGGCATTTCTGGTTTTTCAATTTCTGTTGCAGCACCTTTTGATTCTTGGAAAACTAATTTTCCTGATTCAATCATATCCTTTGATTTATCTGGATATGTTACACTTACATTTCCTTTTTCATCCACTTCTACTTGTGTATTTTCTGGGAAATTATTTTTGTTTATGTCTTTTATTTTATTTTTGATTTCCTCTTTTTCTTTTTCTGTTAATTTTTCTAAATTTTTAACTTTTATTTTATTTTTTGGAAGAATTGGGTCAATTGTATCAGCAATTGGTTTTTGTTCTAAAGCAGCTAGCATTTGTCTTTTCTTATTAATTTCAAGTCTTAGATTTTTTATTTCCAAATCTAGTCCCTTAATTTTTTCATCTATTTCTTTTATTTTTTCTCTTAACTCTTTTTCTTTTTCATCTTCAGCCTTTTGTTCTTCTTCTAATTTCAAAAGTTTTTCTTTAAGAGTTTTTATCTCATTTGCTGTCTTTTCACTTAAAGCCTTGCTAGCATTTTTTTCTTTTTCTAATTCTTCTATTTCTTTCTTATTTGCGTCAATTTTTTCTTGAATTTTTGCTTTTTCTTCTTCAAGTGCTTTAATCGCTTGGTCTTTGTTGTCTATAGCCTTTAATTTATTTTGTTTTTCTTCAATGCTATTTTGAATATTTTTAAGATTTTCTTTTTCAGCATCTACTTCTTCTTTAGCTTTTTCAACAAGTTTTTCTTGTTCTTCTTTTGCTGCTTTAAGCTCATTGACATTTTTTTCAGTTTCTGGCTTGATTTTCTTTATATCTTCAATCTCTTTTTCTAAACGCTCAATTTTTTTGTCAAGCTCAGCTTTTTTAGCCTCTAAATTTTCATAATCTTTAAGCTTTTCTTGTTTTTCTGAAATTTCTTTTCCAAGTTTTTCTTTTACTTGTTTTATAATATTTAATGCACTTTCTCCACCAATTTTTTTATTTTCAAGTTCTTTTATATCTTTTTTTAATTTCTCAATTTCATCAATTACATCTTGTGGTGTTTTATTATTTAATTTTTTTTCTAATTCTTCTTTTTCTTTTTGAATTGGTGCTATTTGAGCTTTTTTAGCCTTAATATTTGTTTTTATTTCTTGTATTTGTTTATCAAGTTCTTGATTTTTCTTAGCTAAGTCTATTGCATCTTTTTTAGCTTGTTCTTTCTTATTTGAAAGTTCAGCAATCTTATTTTGTATATTTGTGTTTTCTTGTTCTTTTTCTTGAATTTGTTTTTTTGAATTTTCAATTATTTCATCAAAATTAGGAATAACACCTTGAGGAGGATTACCAGCTTTTTTAGCCTCTTCATAGTTTTGTTTAGCTTCTTTTGTCCTTTCAATATGTGTATTCAAATTTTGAATATTTCTTTTATTTTCTTCGATTTTTGCTTGTTCGCCTGAAATTTTATTATCAAAGTCTGCTACTTCCTTGCCTTTTTCAGCGATAGTTGCAGAATTTCTTGTCTTTTCTTCCTCTAATTCTTTTACTTTTTTTTCAAGAGTAGACATTTCATCTTCAATTTTTTTAATTTCTTTTTCTTTATTTTCAATGTTTTTATCCAAATCAGTATCATAATCTGGATATTTATCTATCAATTTTTGCAATTCAGCCTTTTTCAATTCATAACTAGCATTAACAACCTTTAATTGATCCTCAAACCCTTTTTTATCTACTTCATTTTTCTTTTCTTTTGCTTTCAAATCAGTGATTTCTTGTATAAGGCTTGTCTTATTAGCGATTATATTGTTTAAACTTTCTTGAATTTTTTCTCTTTCTTCTTTAGCTTTTGGAAGTTCTTGTTCATACTTAGCCAAATCAGCTGTATATCTTTCTAAAAGAGCATTTTCTTTCTCATAAGCTTTTTTCTTTTTATCTAATTCTTCACTAGATTTTTCTAGGCTTTCCTCAAGTTTTTTCTTTTTATCTTCACTAGCTTTTTCTTTTTCCTTATCTTCTTCTATACTTTCTTCAAGAGCCTTCTTATCCTTTGCTGGATCAAAGTTTTTTATATCCTCAATTTCTTTTTCCTTTTTCTCAAGGGCTTTTCTTAAATTTTCTTTTTCCTCATTAGCTTTTGCTAATTTTTCATCAAAAGATTTAAGAATTTTTTGGTTTTCAGCTTCTTTATCCTCAAGTTCCTTGATTTTATTTTTTAAATCATCAATTTCCTTAGCCAACTTGTCATTTTTCTTGGATAATTTATTAGAAAGTTCAGATTTTTCTTTAAGCAAGTCTTCTTTTTCTTTTAATTTTTCATCCAATTGCTTTTCTAATTGAGCAATTTCTTTTTTAATAAGAGCAATTTTATTTTCAATTTCTCCCTTACTTTTCATATTTATAGAATTTACATTAAGATTTTCTTCAGCTCTTACCATTTTTCCATTTGAAAAAATAATGCTAGAAGACAAAGCAAGCACCATAGCGTATTTTGCTAATTTTTGTTTTTTCATAATTTATACCTCATCTTTTATATTGTATTAGTTTTGTTTTATACATTATTTTCATATCTTACCAAAATATTTCTAAAGTGTCAACAAAAAATTTTCAAGAAAGTTTATTGATTTAATTTAGCAAACTTAATAGGTGTATGTTAGTAAATATGAGCTTTTTGTGAAATAAAAATGTAAGAAATGTGAGGGATTTTTTAAATAGCAAAAGCAAAATTTGATTTTTAAATAAATATATCTAAAATTTACTCTGGGGAGAAAAAAATATTTGAAATTTTAAAAATAAAAATAAATAAAAATTATTTATTAGAAAATTTCAAGTTGTTAATAGAATTTTTTGTGAATTTTTAAAAAATTTTCAAAAAAAGAAAGTGCAAGCACTTTCTCAGACTGTTGACAAACTAAAAAAATATCCATTTCGAGCGAACGTAGTGAGTCGAGAAATCTCATGAGATCTCTCCGTGCGTTCGTTTCACTCACACTAAAACTCATTTATTTCGCAAACTTTTTCGTGATTTTTCACTTAGTTTTAGGGATGATTGTGCTAAATGAAGGCACAATCATCTAGTCGAGATGGACTGTAGATTAATCTCTATTTTTTCCTGTAAACTTTTTTATACAAAAATATACAATAGCAAAAGTAAAGTAACTTATACTTGCATTTGTGTTATAAAAATCAATATCCAAAATCAAGTTTAAAATTAAAGTTATTAGAAAAACTCCACCCATTACTGTTAATGTTTCATTTAGAGGATTTTTCATAAAATAGTCATCTCCCTTATTTTCTATAAAATAATATCAGAATTATTTTATCGTAACAACTTCCTATTAGAAACCTACCCGTTATGAGCTTGTTCAAACATTTAATATTTTTAGAGATTATTTTTGTGAATTTAAAAATCGTGCCAGTGGCACGATTTTTAGCTAGTCTTGATCGCTGTATTGTTTTAGTTTTCCTAGGGCTTGATTTTCTATTTGTCTTATTCTTTCTCTGGATAGATTATAAATTGTTCCTATTTCTTCTAGGGTTTTTGGTTTTTCGTTATCCAAACCGTATCTATAAATTATTATTTGTTTTTCTCTATCTGAAAGTTGATCCAAAGCTTTCATTAGGAAATCTTCCATATCTTTTTTTAGGATTTGATCGTCTACTGGAATTGAATCGTCTCCTACCATATCCATCAGCTCATCGCCTGTTGAATCTTCTGAGTCAAGATTTATGTTTAGGCTTGTTGAATTTACTTGATTTCTGTTTATCAAAAATAAATCGTCGGCTTGTTTTTTGTCGATTCCTTCTTGTTTTAAAATCTTGTATAATTCTTCTTCGCTTGCTTCTGGATTTGCTTTTAATATTTGTTTTAATTTGTTTAATTTTAAATATTTTCCAGCTGGTATTCTTATTGTATGACCTTCTTTGTTGATTGCTTTTCTTATTGCTTTATCAATCCACTTGTAGGCGTAGGTTGTAAATTTGTATCCTAATGTTAGATCAAATTTTTCTGCAGCCCTTATCATTCCAAGCATGCCTGATTGGACTAAATCTTCAAGTTCAAGGTCGTTTCCATGTGAGCGATAAAAATATGAAGCCCTGCTTCTGACTAAACCTTGGTTTTTATCTACTAAGGCTCCAAGGGCATTTTGATTTCCTTCTTGAAATTGTTCTACAATTTGCTCATTTGTTAAATCAGAAAGCCTAATTATGTCAGATCTTTGCCTTGCAACGATAGAATTTTTTATTTTTTTTCTATCTTCTTCCTCTTCTATTTCCAGTTCTTCATCTTCCAAAAACTGTTCAAATTCTTCTTTTTCATCTTCTGTTAAGCCCTTATAAATTTTTTGGGCTTGTTTTTCATCAATATCATCTTCATCGAAAAAATCTTTAAATTTTTCAAAGACTTCTTCGTCATTAAAATCTATTTTATCCATATAACCACCATAATTGATCTGCCTAAGCAGCCAAGTTCTTATAAAAATGATTTAAATTTTTATAAATTGAATTTATCTACCTTTACCATTTATTTTTCCAAGTCTTTTTTTATATCATCAAGTTTTTTTATTATTTGATCTGATAAGGGAAATTGCTTGAAATTATTTGAGAAATCTTTTTTTTGATTTCTTTTTATTTTTACCCTCTTATTTAAAAGATCATTCCTAAGCTCAAGGGCAGTCATCCTGCTTGCTCCTCTTTCGAAAGCAAGTGATTGAATTTGCCCATCGTCGGTTACAACTTTTACATTGTGACGACGTGCATATTTGTTTGTCATTTTTTCAATGTAGGTATCTGCTGTTTGAAATTTTTTGGTATAGACTATTTCTATGCCTAGTTTTTCAAATATATTTTCTTTTTCACCGTCTGAATTGTAGGCATCAAAGACTACAATAACTTTTTCATTTGAAAGGGATGCGTATTCTGCCATCTCGTCTATTAATTTTTCACGAGCAAGCTCTAGGGAATTTTCTTTTATATGAATTAATTCAGGCCAAGAATTTATTATGTTATAGCCATCAACATAGGTTATATTTTTTTTAGTTAAAGCCATTTTGTCTTAGACTTTCATAGATTGCGATTGCACTTGCTACCGATGCGTTTAATGAATTTATTTTGCCAAGCATTGGTATTTTTATTAGTCCATCGCAATTTTCTCTTACAAGTCTTGAAAGTCCCTTTCCTTCATTGCCAACAACTAGGGCAATTTTTCCTGTAAGATCTGTTTGGGTAATATCTCCTTCTGCTTCTCCAGCTAGTCCATAAACCCAAAAATTTTCTTTTTTTATTTCTTTTATGGCCCTATTTATATTCTTAACCATGGCTATATCAATGTTATTGATTGCACCTGCACTTGTTTTGTAAACTGTTGAATTTACTTTTGCAGATCTTCTTTCTGAAATAATTATTCCATCAAATCCAAAGGCCTCTGCACTTCTAATTATTGCACCAAGATTGTGAGGATCTTCTATTTGGTCTAGAATCATTAATCTTTTTTTATCTTTTAAATCATCAAGGTCCTTGTATTTGTAATCTTCTACTTCAATTTCAACACCTTGGTGGTTGCCAGAAATTTTTGAAAAATAATCCTTGTCTTCATAAAAAATCGGAATATTTTTATCTTCTAATTTATTTATAATTTTATCAATTAGCTTGTGATTTTTGCCTTTATTATTTAAAATATGAGCTTTTTTTATATTTTCTCCTGCATCAATGGTTTCAAGTACAGATTTTCTTCCATATATACTTGCCATTATTTAAGCTCCCACTTGGTTCCTTCTCTGGTATCTTTGATTAAAATTCCCATTTCAGAAAGTTTATCACGAATTTGGTCAGCTTTAGCAAAATCTTTTGCTTTTTTCGCTTCTTTTCTTTCTTCAATTAATTTATTTATCAAATCTTCATCAAGAGAGTCATCTGTTTTTTTCCTATTTTCTATTCCAAGAACATCTTCAAGTTTTATAAATAAATCTCTAGTTTTTTCTACAAATTCTTTTGAAGAATTTTCATCTAGTTTGGTATTAGCAAATTTTGAAATTTCAAATAAAACTGTAAGGGCATCTGCAGTGTTTAGGTCATCATCCATAACTTTTCTAAAATTATTTTCAAAATTATCAAGCTCTCTTACCAATTCTTTTTCTTCATCTTTTAAATTTCCACTTGCTTTTTCTAAGAGATCGTCCATCCTAAATTTGGCATTGTTTAATCTTTCTAGGGAATTTTTTGCTTGCTCTATTATTTCTCTTGTGAAATTTATTGGAAGTCTATAGCTTGCAGACAAAAGCCAAAATCTTACAACCATAAGGTCGTATTCTTTTTTAATATCGTGTAGGGTAAAGAAATTTCCCAAAGACTTGCTCATTTTGGTTCCATCAACTTGGATCATGCCGTTGTGCATCCAATAATTTGCAAATTTTTTGCCTGACCTTGTTTCTGATTGGGCAATTTCATTTTCGTGATGAGGGAATTGTAAATCTTCTCCACCAGCATGAAGGTCAATTGTTTCTCCCAATATTTTTTTACTCATGGTTGAACATTCTATATGCCAGCCCGGTCTACCCTTGCCCCAAGGAGAATCCCAAGAGATTTCTCCCTCTTTTTTTGTAGCTTTCCATAGGGTAAAATCCATAGGATTTCTTTTTTTGCCCTTGTCCTTATCATCTAATCTGTTTGATGCGCCTTCTCTTAAATCTTCAATATTTTTTCCAGAAAGATGACCATAATCTTTTGCTTTTGAAATATCAAAATAAACATCTCCATCAGATTCGTAGGCACAATCCTTATCCACCAATTCTTTTACAAATTCTATAATATCATCGATAGTTTCTGTAGCTTTTGGGTGAATGGTCTGATCTTCATCAAGATTTAAATCTTTTGCATCTTCCATATAAGCTTTTATATACTTATCTGTAACTTCCTTAGTTGATATTTTATCTTTAATGGCCTTGTTTATAATTTTATCGTCAACATCTGTAAAATTTACAACATATTTTACGTCATTGCCAAGATATCTTAAATACCTTCTCATTGTATCAAAAATTACCAAAGGACGGGCGTTTCCTATGTGCATATAATCATAAACTGTTGGGCCGCATACATACATTCTTACCTTATTTTCATCAATTGTCTTGAAATCTTCTTTTTGTCTTGTGAATGTATTATATATTTTCATATTAAAAATTTTCCTTAACGTAATTTAATCTGTCGATCATTTTTTCCTTGCCCATAATTACAAAGGCATTTACAAGTTCTGGTCCGTGAACATTTCCTGTAAGTCCTGCCCTAACTGGGAACCATAAATTCTTTCCTTTTATTCCTGTTTCTTTTTGGATAGATTTCATTATGGTTTTTGCAAAGTCTAGGTCAACTTCATCAACTTCTTCAAGTTTTCCAATAAAGGCATCAAATAAAGTTTTAGCATCATCAGTTTTTATAGCTTCAACCGCTTCATCAGTCCATTTCATATCTTTATCATCTACATAATAAACATATGCCTCATCCTTGATGTCAGAAAATTTATCAATTGCTGATTGCCAAGTTGCTGCAAGAAGATTTAATTTTTCTTCTGGATAATCTTCGCCGAAAAATCCTGCTTCAATACAATATGGTTTAATTGCAGCTGCTAAATCTTCAACGCTCATTTCCCTTACATAATGACCGTTAACCCAATCAAGTTTTCTTACATCAAAAACTGCTCCGGTTTTATTTACCCTATCAAAAGTAAATTGGTCAGCAAGTTCTTTCATTGTAAAAATTTCTTCTTCACTATCAGGTGACCATCCCAAAAGAGCCAAATAATTTATAAGTCCTTCTGGTAAATATCCTCTTTCGATGAAATCTTCAACCATTCCATCTCCATTTCTCTTAGAATATTTTTTGTGATCTTTATTTAAAACTGTAGGAAGGTGGATATATTCTGGAGCTTCCCATCCAAAAGCTTGGTATAAAAATACGTGTTTTGGAGTTGAAGAAATCCATTCATCCCCTCTTACAACGTGAGTGATTCCCATTTCGTGATCGTCAACAATAACTGCAAAATGATAAGTTGGATATCCGTCTTCTTTTATTAAAACTTGGTCATCCATATCATTTGTATTAAAGGTGATTTTTCCCTTAATTCTATCTTCAAAAGAAATATCTGTATCTTTTGGAAGTTTTAATCTTACAGTATATTTTTCTCCGTTAGCAATTTTTTCTTTTGCTTCTTCTAGTGTTAATGAACGACAAAGTCCATCATATTTTGGAGTAAGACCATCAGCTTTTTGTCTTGCTCTTAAATTGTCAAGTCTTTCTTTTGAGCAAAAACAATAATAAGCCTTGCCTTCTTCGATTAATTTTTCAATATATTTATCATAAATTCCAGCCTTAACCCTATCAGATTGGATATAAGGACCGCAATTTCCTTTTTCGGTAATTTCTCCATTTTCATCAAGCATAACACCTTCGTCAATTTCAATTCCTGACCATTTTAAAGTCTTCAATAAATTTTCCAAGGCTCCTTCAACAAATCTGGTTCTGTCTGTATCTTCAATTCTTAAAAGCATTTTTCCACCAGTATGTCTTGCATAAAGGTAATTAAAAAGTGCTGTTCTAAGTCCACCGATGTGGAGGTAACCCGTTGGTGATGGTGCAAATCTAACTCTTGTTTCTGTCATAAGTCCTCCTTAAAAATATCACTTTTATTATATAATATCTCGACTAATTTATAAACTTATATTTTTTTGAAATTTTTCACATTTTTTAAAAATAGCGAAAACGAAAGGGAGTGCAAAACTCACTCCCTCCCAAATACTTCTTATATATTAGCATAAAAAATAATTTTTTTCAAGATTTATTATCAATTATAAGGATCTACTTTTAAATGAAAATAAATTATTTTTCAAAGAATAACTTCCTATTACTAATTGATATTTTTATATTTTAAATATGATATAATTAAATAAAATTAAGGAGGAACAAATGGCAAGATATTTAATAGGCAATTCTAACGATACTTGGAATTTTTATCAAGCTTATTATGCTTGTAGTCCTGGCGATATTTTAGAATTAAAAGAAAATTTTCATCTAATTTTAGAAGATGGATTTTTTGAAATAGATAAAGATTTGACCTTAGAAGGTCACGTTAATTTTGAAGATAATACAAATTATTATACAAATAAAATTGTTGGAAGACTTAACATAAAAAATAAAGCAAATGTAAATATAAATAGTTTGTGGTTAGAATCAAATAATAAATTTGATAATATTTTAAATATTAAAGATTCTTCCACTGTTTTTTTAAATAAAGTAATAATAGATAGGACTGATCTTATAAAATTAGATTCTAGTCAAGAAAAATATCCAGAAGTTTATGTTTCTGAAAATTCAAGCTTAAATTTTGAAAATGTTAGTACATTTGATAAGGGAGATTTTTATTCTAAATTATATGCAAAAAATTCTAATATAGAAATCAACAATTCAGACTTATGTCTTTCTTTATCATTTGATTATTCTAATGTAAGTATTAACAAGTCCTGTATAAAAAAATATTACACAAATGCAATAAATGCTAAACATTCAGATTTAAAAATTAATAACTCCACTGTCAACGGAGGAGATACCCAAAAAAGATATCCTTGTTTATACATATATAACACAAATATAAATTCAAATAACAATTTATTTATACAAAAAAATTACCCTAGCTGCTTGTTTTTAAATGAAAACTCATATTTGATCTCTAATGATGACATAGTTTCATCTGTGGATATTAATTCTAGTAGAGCTTTTATTTCAAAATTAACTGTTAATGAAATATTTTGTATAAATCAAAAATCTCTTGCAATTGTAGAAGACTCCTTTAATTTAAAAGGAGAGAATAATGAAAAAATTGACTTGCTTATTCAAGATAACTCTATACTTAAAGCTTACGAAATTTCCCTTAATAGATATTTTGCCCCTAATATTAGAATTAATGGTAGCTCTACCTTATTAACTGAATTTTTATCTATTAACGGCGAATATTATTATGATGAAAATTCTCCAATAAAAATAGAAAGGTCTGATGATTCCTATTATAAGGTCGGCTTAATTGAAAATGATAATTTGGATGAGGAATTTTTATATGACGATATAGATGATGATGAAAATATCTCATCAAATGAAAACGAGCTTTCGCCATACGATAAGCTTAATAAATTAGTTGGATTAAATTCTGTAAAAAATGAAATAAACAAAATGATTAGGATGGTCGAATTTAATAATAAAAGAATCCAAATGGGTTTTCTTCCTGAAGAAAATTCGCTCCATTCTGTATTTCTTGGAAATCCTGGAACTGGAAAAACAACTGTAGCAAGGCTTATCGGAGAGATTTTATTTGAATATAAGGCCTTATATAATAAGGAAGAATTTATTTTCATTGAAGCTAGTGAATCTGATTTGATTTCATCTAATGTAGGTCAAACTGCTGAGCAAACTTATAAATTATTAGAAAAAGCAAAAGGCGGAATTTTATTTATAGATGAAGCTTACACCTTAAATAAGGGAGATTCCTCTGTAAATTTCGGTCAAGAAGCTATAAATACTATTCTTAAATATATGGAAGATCACAGAAGTGAAATTATGATAATTTTTGCTGGATACACTAAGGAAATGGAGGAATTTTTAGATACAAATCCTGGTCTAAACTCTAGAGTTGCCAACAAATTTGTTTTTGAAGATTACTCAAGTGATGAGATTGTTCAAATCGGAGAAAGTATTTTAATTGAAAAGCAATATGTAATAGAAGATAGAAATTATTATGAAAAAAATGTGAAATTTGCTTATGAACAATCTATAGATAAATCTAACGCTAGATGGATTAGAAACTTTAACGAAAAACTACTAAAAGTATTTGCGACAAGAGTTATAGAAAGTGAATCAACAGATCTTTCGACTTTAACAAACGAGGATATTGATCAGGTATTTAATATTGGCAAATACAAAAACTATGATGGAAAAGATGAGGATGCTTATAATAAATTACAAAATCTTATAGGAATAGACCAAGTAAAAAGGCAAGTTGATGAATTTATTTCTATGGCAGAGCTAAATAAAAAAAGAAGAGATTCAGGACAAAAAATCCAAAACTTCACTTTGCATTCCTTATTTCTTGGAAATCCTGGTACAGGAAAAACCACCGTCGCTAGAATTTTAGGTAATCTTCTCTATCAAAAATCTATTATAAAAGAAAATAAATTTATAGAAGTTTCAAGATCAGATCTTGTCGCAGGTTATATAGGTCAAACTGCAATTAAAACAAGAGCCGTTTTAAAATCAGCACTTGGTGGAATTTTATTTATAGACGAAGCCTACAGCCTATCACAAGGATCTGATAATGATTTTGGAAATGAAGCAATAGATGAAATCTTGAAATTTATGGAAGATTATAGAGAAAGCATAGTAATAATATTTGCTGGATATAGCAAGGAAATGAAAGAATTTCTATCTTTAAATTCAGGTCTTCAGTCAAGAGTTCCAAACAAATTTTATTTTGAAGACTACACTGTAGATGAGCTTGTAAAAATCGGCTTATCAAGCTTAGATAAATTCGCATATAAGGTTGATGAACAACTCTACTATCAAGTTGTAAAAAACAATTATAACAAATCAAACGACCATAGTAATGGACGATGGATTAGAAATTTTAACGAAAAATTAATCAGAATAATGAGCCAAAGAATTTCAAATACAAATGAAGATGATGTAAACACAATTACAATAGAGGATTTGGAACAAATTAAGGAGTAAAAATGGCTAATCAAAATCAATATATTAAACCACCATCAAAAGATAATAATAAAGTTATTAATAATGATGACGAATATATTACACCACCTTCCAAAAAAGAAGCAGAATATGTAAAACCTCCAACAATTGAAGAAACTACCAATCAAAATGTTACTTATGATAATAAGTCTAAAGATGAATTTATTGACCCTTACAAAAATCCATCTTATTTTTCCACACCAAAAATGGGAATAACATTTTATATAAATTCATATATAATAATTTCTTCAATTTTTATTCTTATTAGCTTTGATTATAGCTTTCTAAAAGGAATGCTTTATTTAGCGTATTTTTTATTAACAAATTATACTTATTCGTGGTATGCAGATTATAAAAGATATGTTGGTGGAAGATTTTCATCATTTTTCAATCCTTATGGAGCTGTAAATATGGCAAAAGCTTCAAGCAAATTTATGAACTATCACGAATCATCCACTAGCACAAATTGGCTTGGCGAAACAAAAACAACCTATAGGAGAGATGTAAGTACATCAACATTTGTATTTTTTATTGTCCTACTATTTACAGAGCTAATTAAATATTTTATAACCATACCTTTGGCCTTCTTAACATTATTTTTTCATAAAAGAACCATAAGAAAATATAATGAGGCTGTTGATAATAATAACTAAAAAATAGGCTGTTGCAAAAAAATCTTGCAACAGCCTATTTTTTAAATTGCCCTACCCATATTTTTGGAATCTAGGATTTTTTCGTCTAGATTTTCTAGGGCGTCTTCTAATTTTTTTATCATTTTTTCTTTATTTCTCATGTGAGATGTTACTTTTACAAGATTTACTATGTGTCCTGATGAGTAGAGGACATTTCCCGGAACATCTAGATTTTTTAATAATTCTATTTGTTCTTCTAGGTTTTCTCTGTTACTTGTTTCTTTAAAATCTCCTTCTTCTCTCATTTTATATAATTTTGACCCTCTTTGAACGTCTGTACTCATTATAAAAATTCCTATTGGTGGATAGAGGTTTAAAAATTTTGCTGTTTCTCTTGCATTTTCTTTTGAATTTCCATTTCCTGCAACTCCTTGCATTACTATGGCGTTGTAGGTCATGTTTGCATATTTCATTTTCTCTATACCTTTTTTATAATCTTTTAGATCTGCTCCCTTATCAAGCCAGTCTAGGACTTTTTGATTTCCTGTTTCTACTCCAAACCAAAGTTCATTGTAGCCTTTTTCTCTTAAGAGTTTCAAATCTTCTTTGGTTTTATTTTTTAAATTATAAAAACTTGCGTAGGAAGTTATTGTTTTTACTTCTGGGATATATTTGTGGATTAAATCGGCAATTTCTACTAATTTTACTGTTGAAAGGACAAAGGGATCTCCGTTTAATAAATAAATTCTTTCTATTGGTCTTGGATAGGTCATGGAAATTTCTAAAATATCACTTTCTACATCTTTTAAAGGAGAAATTCCAAAATTTGTCATACCATACATGGTACAAAAGGCACACTTATTGTGGGAACAGCCGTAAGTAACTTCCAAAAGTGGAGTGTAGGCTTCAAGTGGTGGTCTATAAACTTGTCCTGTGTAATGCATAATACTAAATCCTTTCTAAAAATTCTTCGATTTCTTCTTCTTTGCTCTTGTAGGTTGTTACAAATCTTGCTACGAATTTATCTTCTCTTTTTTCTCCCACTTCAAAATAAGCAAATTCTTCCCATTTTTTTATATCTTTATCTGAAATTTCTACAAAAACTTGGTTTGATTCAAATTCATAGGCAAGCTTGTAGCCTTTTTCTTCAAAGCCTTTTGCCAATTTTTCTGCCATTTTGTAGGCTTTTTTTGCTCCTTTGATATACAAATCATCTTGGAAGAGTCTTTCAAACATAATTCCTGTAACAAAACCTTTGGCAAGCATAGCTCCTTTTTGTTTTTGCAAATTTCTGAAATTTTTCTTCAAATTATCATTTACAATTACAAGGGCTTCCCCGAACATAAGTCCGTTTTTTGTTCCTCCAAAATAAAAAATATCGCAAAGTTTGGTCAAATCTTTAAATTTTAGATCAGATTTTTCATTTGCCATGGCGTGTGCTAGTCTTGCCCCGTCCATAAATAAATATAAGTCGTGTTTTTTACAAAAATCGTAAAGCTCTTCCAAATCTTTTTTACTATAAAGTGTTCCAACTTCTGTTGTGTTTGATATATAAACTTTTCTTGGAACTGTGTGGTGTTCGTTGGTAAAAGATTTATATTTTTCTTCCAATAATTTTTTTGTGATCTTTCCGTCATTTGTTGGAATTGTTTCGATTTTTATTCCACAAGCCTCGATTGCTCCTGCTTCTTGATCTTCAATGTGGCCTGTTGTTGCAGAAATTATTGATTCTTGTGCCACCATTCCTACACTTGCCCCAAGAATATTTGCTCCTGTTCCCCCGTGGATAAAATAAATATCAACATTTTCATCTTCTAATTTTTCTTTAATCAATTTTTCAGCATTTTTGCTGTGATCATCAACCCCATATCCTGGATTTATTTGGTCAAGATTTTCTTTTATAGCATCTAAAATTTCTGGATAACAAATATCTGAATAGTCATTTCTAAAATTAATCATAAATTCTCCTTATAAAAAACGATTTTCTTATTCCTATCATACATTTTTCATAAGTTTTTTCCATTTTAAAATTTACAACCATCACTTTGTTAGTCGAATTTAATTCCTAGGATTTCTTTACTTTTAATATTTTTAAAATTTTATTTACTAATTAATTAAATTTTCCCAAAGAAAAAACCAAAGCTTTAAACTTTGGTTTTTAAAATTTATATTTTTTCATATTTTCACTTGCTATAGCTACAGTGGAAATATTGTGTAAAAGTGCTGATTGAGTATTTGTTATAAACGATGTTAAACCTAACGCTATCAATAAACTATTAAAGGCAATTATTTTTTCATAATCATTTTTTACCCTCTTATCTACACTTCTTGAAAGTTTTACAAGATCAACTAATTCTTTGAGCGAATCTGTTTTTATTGAAACGTCAGAGATTTCTTTGGCAAGATCTGCACCTTTTGACATAGAAATTCCCACGTCTGCCCTTGATAGAGCAATTGAATCGTTTACTCCATCTCCTATCATTATAATTTTTCTTCCCATTTGTTTCATTTTTCTTACATAATTTTCTTTGTCCTCTGGAAGAACTTGGGATTTATAAAAATCTAAATCAAGTTTTTTGCTTACAGCTCTAGCAGAATTTTCATTATCTCCTGTAAGCATAGCAATATGAGTAAAACCTAAATCTCTCAAAGCCATTACTGTCTTTTTTGCATCTTCTCTAATTGGATCATCAATGCATAAAACCGCCATCAATTTATTGTCATAAGCCATAAACAAAAGAGAATATTCTTCTTTTAATGAATTTATCAAATCTCCTTGTTGGGAATTAATTTTTATTCCTTCGTCTTCAAGAATAAAATGTTCGCTTCCTATGAGAGCTGTTTTTCCATTTATTTTTGATTTTATACCATGAGCCATTATATATTCTGGCTTTGAATGCATTTCTTCGTGGCAAAGATTTTTTTCCACAGCTTTTTTCACAACAGCTCTTGCTATTGAATGAGGAAAATGTTCCTCAAGGCAAGCAGCTATTCTTAAAGCCTCATCCTCATCAATATCAAAGGAAATTACTTTTTTGACTTCTGGCTGGGACTTGGTTAATGTTCCAGTTTTATCAAAAATAATTGTGTCAGCTTTAGCTATGCTCTCAAAATATTTTCCACCTTTTACCAAAATATTTTCTTCTCCAGCCTGACTTATAGCCTTCATATATGCAATTGGAATTGTAAGTTTTAAGGCACAAGAATAATCTACCATCAAAAATGATTTTGCTTTTATGAAATTTCTTGTAAATAAATATGTTAATCCTGCCCCAATAAAAGAATATTTTACCAAAGAATCAGCCATAGATTCTGCTTTTAATTGAGCAAGAGATTTATTTTTTTCACTATCTTCAATAAGTTTTATTATGTGATTTAATCTAGAATCTCCATATTTTTTATTAGTTTTTACTAAAAGCTCTCCTTCTTCAAGAACAGTCCCTGCAAAAACAGTAGAATTTTCATTTTTTTCAACAGCTTTTGCCTCTCCAGTAAATGAAGCCTCATTTACCATGGCAAATCCCTCAACAACTTCTCCATCCACAGGAATTTTACTTCCCATAGAAATATAAATTAAATCTCCGATTTCTACATCTTTTAAATTTTTGATTATTTTTTGATTTCCATCTTTTACAAAAACTTTATCAACATTTAAAGCAAGCGAAGATTTTAAATTAAGTCTTGATTTTTTTAAGGTATAATCCTCAAGCTCTTCTCCCAATGATAAGAGGGCCATTATGCTAGCCGCATCCCCAAATTTTCCTGTAATTATAGAAATTGTAATTGCACTTGCATCCAAAACTGCCACATCTATCTTTCTATTTTTTATGGATTTTAAGCCTTCCTTTATAAAAGGATAAGCTCTCAAAAGTGTAAAAAATGGCCTAATACTGATAGGCATAAGATAACCAAACACAATTCTCTTGTATGCTGAATTTCTTAATATATGAAAAATTGATTTATCAACCTGAGGAATAAAATCCGCATCTTCAATATCAAAATTATCCAAAGATTTCAAATCAAAATCTAGGATAAATCTTGCAATATTTCCTATCAAATCTTCATCATAATTTACAATAATAGATTTTGATATATAAGAAATTTCACAAGATTTCACGCCCTTTACTTGTTCAATTTTGTACTTTAATTTATTGATGTTAGATTTTTTTAGATAATCCTCGTAAATAAACCTACTTCTTCCAATAGTTCTCGCCTTTATGGCCGCTCTCATCCTAGTCCTCTTTAATTTCTTTTATTATTTCTTCCTTAACTTCTTCTTTAGCTTCTGAAGCAACATTTTCTATATCAAGCTTATCTTTTGCTTCAGCTTCAAGTCTTTCTTCTATTTCATTTTTAATTTTTGCTTCAGCCACTATATCATCAGTTGTAACTTTTATATTTTCTACAGTCTTATCAACAGCACTTTTTGCTTTCAATCCTTGTTGGACTGTAGCTACAGCAGCCTTTTTTGCTAATTTTGATGTAAGAACCTTTCCCCCAATAGCTCCCGCTATTACTCCAATACCTGTACTTATAATTTTTTTGTTTACTTTAATCATCTTTTCCTCCTATTTTTTTTATTGAAATAATTATAACCGCTTTAATTATTTTTTGCAAATTTTTTTAGCTTTATTTTAAATTTTGCTAATAAAAATCTTTATCATTTGTAATGATTTCTAATATCGGCAAAATTTATTGTGAATTATTTTATATTTTTAAAAAAGAGCTTTTGCAAATACATCCTTCATGGAAATAATCAATTTACAAAAGCCTTTCTTAATTAAGAATTATTTTAAAATTAAATCAGTCACAATATGGACATGATTTAGATTTTTCTTTATTTTTTTCTTTTTACTTTGACACTTTCCACTATTGCAAGAAGTTTTTTGAGCACAGTCTTTGCAACCAAAATTTGAGCCTTCTTTTATAAATCTAGTATAGATAATATAAGAGCAAGTTCCCAAAATTATTATCAAAAGTATCCAAGATTGTATATTCATAAAACCATCCCTTCATAATGATTTTTTTTATTTTCTTGCAAAATTTAATTTGTAAGATCTTTTTTCTTCTTTGTATTTTACAGGTCTAAAAATCAAATACAAAACACCTATCAACACTATTATTGCAAGTATTGTCATAAATGAAAATTCTTTATATACAAAGAAATTTGCTAAATGATAGAAAATAAATGCAATCGCATAGGCAAATGCCATTTGGTATCCTATAGCAATAAGTGTCCATCTATTATTATTCATTTCTGTTTTTATAGCTCCAACTGCTGCAAAACATGGCATACAAAGCATATTGAAAAGCAAGAATGAATATCCAGCAACTGGTGTTCCTATAGCTTGGTTGAAAGCTGTAATTAATTGTCTATTTGTTTCATCAAGATCTGCTCCAATTCCAAGAACAACACCCATTGTTGAAACTACGTTTTCTTTTGCAACGAATCCTGTAATTGTTGCTACTGCTGATTGCCATTGTCCAAATCCTAATGGTTTAAATAAAACTGCTAAATATCCACCCAAAACTGCAAGCATTGAGTTTTCTGATTCAGCTTCTACCAATTTAAATGAGAAGTCAAAGTTTGATAAGAACCAAATAATTATTGATGATACTAAAATTATTGTTCCTGCTCTTTTTACAAAGCTCATTCCTTTATTAAATACATCTCTTAAAACTGAAGTAACCCTTGGTGCGTGGTATGGTGGAAGTTCCATAACAAATGGAGCTGGCTCTGATGCAAATTCTTTAAATTTCTTTAAAATAATTCCAGAAATTATTACAGAAACTATTCCAATTATATAAAATGAAAATGTAACTAGGGCTTGGTTTTCTTTGAAAAATGCTCCAGCGATTAAAGCTATTACAGGAAGTTTTGCAGAACATGGCATGAAAGATGTAGTTATAATTGTAATTCTTCTGTCTCTTTCATTTTCTATTGTTCTTGATGATTGGATTCCTGGAACTGAACAACCTGTTCCAATCATTACTGGTATAAATGATTTTCCAGAAAGTCCAAATTTTCTAAATACTCTATCCATTACGAAAGCAACTCTTGCCATGTATCCTATATCTTCAAGAATTGAAAGTAGGGCAAACAATACTAACATTTGTGGTAAAAATCCAAGAACTGCTCCAACTCCAGCAATAATTCCATCAGTTACAAGTCCTACTAAAACATCGTTAATTCCCATATTTGTTAGAAAATCTGCAACGGCAGGTGTCATTGTATCTTCAAAAAATCCATTTACAGCATCAGTTGCACCAGTTCCTAAAGTTGAAATTGCTATATAATAAATAATAAACATTACAAGGGCAAAAATTGGAAGTCCCAAAATCCTATTTGTAACTATTTTATCGATTTTGTCAGTTGTTGAAAGTTTTGGAGGAGCTTTCTTTAAAACTTTTTCTCCAACTTCTCCAAGAGCTTCATATCTTTCTGTAGTTATAATTCCCTCAGCAACATCATCTTCTTTTTTCTCAAAATCTTCTCTTAAAGTCTTTATATTTTCTTTTTGGCTAGTTGATAAAGAAATATTTTCAAACATATCTTCATCATTTTCAAAAGCCTTTATTGATAAATATCTTTCTAATTTAGAATCAACAGAATCTGAAATTTCACTAGAAATTTTTTCTAAAACTTCTTCTAGCTCTCCAGAATATATCAATGGCTTAGGCAAAGATAATTTATTTTGTGATTTTACAATTTTTTCTATTAAATCTTTTGTTCCTTTTTTCTTACTAGCAACAATTTCTACAACTGGGCAGCCAAGAATTTCAGAAAGATTATCTTTATCAATAACATCGCCGTTTGATTTAACAATATCCATCATATTCAAAGCTATTATTGTTGGAATACCAAGTTCAATAAGCTGACTTGTAAGATAAAGATTTCTAATCAAATTTGAACCATCAACTAAATTTACAATCAAATCTGGTTTTTGTTCAACCAAATATTCTCTTGAAACCACTTCTTCCATTGTATAAGGAGAAAGTGAATAAATTCCTGGCAAATCTTGGATAATAATATCCTTGTGCCCTTTTAATTTTCCTTCTTTTTTATCAACCGTAACCCCTGGCCAGTTACCCACTCTTTGGCTTGAACCTGTAAGCTCATTAAAAAGAGTAGTTTTTCCTGAATTAGGATTTCCAGCTAAAGCAACTGTATAGGTCATCTATTCCTCCACTACTATATTTTTTGCATCTTCTTTTCTAAGAGTTAATTCATAACCACGCAAATTAACTTGGATAGGATCTCCCAATGGAGCAATTTTTCTTACATAAACTTCAGTTTTTTTTGTAAGACCCATATCCATAATTCTTCTTATGGTAGCTCCATCTCCCTTAATTTTTTTTATTATAGCAGTTTCTCCTACTGCTACATCTTTTAAAGTTTTCATTATTATATCTCCCTCACGTATATTCTTTTTGCTAAGTCTTTGTTAAGAGCATACTTGCTATTGTCAACCATAATAATGTAATTTACTCCATCAAAGAAAAATAATTTAACTTTTTTCCCCTTTACAAAACCTAAATTTGAAAGATGGGTTTTCATTTCATCATTTCCAGTTACTCTAATAACTTCTGCTTCTTGTCCATTATTTAATAAGGTTATTGGCATATATTCCTTCTTTCTATTTATTAATCTATTATTTTAAATAAATTTATTTATGGCTTATAATTATATGATTTTTCGTAATAATAGTCAATATCAGCAATCTCTAAAAAAAAAGAAATCCAGCTAACCGAACCAGTGAAGTTTTACTTAGTCATAATAATAATAATATGTAAAATAATGATATATATTATCACTATCTTCATTAACAATTATACACCGAATAATCTGATATTGAATATCATTATATTGGTTTTATTTTTTGAGAACATAAATATAAATAAAAAAATTTTGTTATTAAAAGATTTTTATTTTCTACAACTAAAAAAATAATAAAAATTTAAATTTCTTCATCTATGTTTTTCATTTTCTGTTTTCCTTTCTTTATGTTTTTGAGCAAAGAAAAAACAGTAAACTATTTTTGATTTACTGTTTCTTAAATCTATATTTTTCTTATTTGAAGCTATTTTCTATTATCGTCTGTACTTGCCCTAATGGAATATTAAATATTATTCCATAAATAGACATTCCAAGTAGTAATATTGCAATAAGAATTCCTATTCCATAAAGACAGCCATTGCTAACCTTATCTTTTTTAACTTTTATATTTATAAAACTATATATTAGGAATACTGTAAGTATAAAAGCCAAAATATAATTTGGTAACATATTAATAATAAATTACCTTTTATTTACAAAATTTATTCCAAAAATCCACCCAACTACTATGTACTTCTCTTTGGTCAATGTAAGTAAATGTATCTTCATCATACCAATCATGGTTGACTATATCATCAATAGTCTCAGGAACAAAAAAGTTAAAAAATTCTTTCTTAAACGAATTTCCATATTGTAAATAATATGCACCTACCATCTTTGTAAAATTGGTTTTCTTTACATCTTGCGGTTTATACAAAAGAGCTTCTCCAACCTGACTTAAATCAGGGCTTACTTCAAGAAAAACTAAACTTAGGTCATCTTCCTTATAGCCAAGTATAAAACTTCTGTATTTATAGGAAACAGTACGAAGCACTGCGAAATTAGCACCGCCTATATCTTCTGAATAAGCATAAACTATTTTATATTCCGAACCATTATTTACTTTAGCATCAAAAATTTCTCTCATGCGATTTTTATTTTCATAACTTTTTGCTTTATCAAGCTCAACTGTTTTCTTGCCTCCAAATAACCCAAACAATCCCATTTTATAATCTCCTATCTTTTCTAACTTTTTATAGCATTATATCTTTTTTGATTAAATTTTTCCATAATATTTTTTTACAACTTATAGTTTTGTTTTTTATAGCTAAGCAGTCTATTTTTTATTCTTTCCGTTCCGATTGTACTATCTTAAACAGCTTATCTTGAAATGTTTCCTTACTCCTTTTGTCAAAAAATATTTGTTCTTAGGGTCTTTTATATATCCGTATGGGACTTCTGTTGCTACTGGTTTTCCGCTTGCTCCTTTGTCATGAGCATTATCTCATTTCCAAGTTTTTATTATTTTCTCTGCCCCTAAGAGCTTAACCTTTTTTGGCACATTCATTACTAAAACAAAGTGTGAGAGCACTGAATAAGTTTGTGAAGCAAAGCATATTTTAGCGTGAGTGAAACAAAGGCAAGGAGAGATCTCATGAGATTTCTCCGCTTGTTGCACACGATAAATCGGGATAAACAACCGAAACGGGAAAAAATTTACTTTGCCAATAGCCTGATCCCAAATAATTGGGCTTGGGTTATTTACAAACTAGTTAAATTCGATTACAAAAATATTTTATTTCAAATTATTAAATCTAATTTATTGGGAAAACTGAGCAGAAAATTACTCCATCTCCTAAGTGGGAGCCTATTACTGCTGTTACGTCTATTATTTTAAAATCTAGGGCATTTCCTATTTCGCTACTTAGTCCTTCTTTTAAAATTTCGATTTCTTCTCCACTATCTGCTCCGCCAATTATTATTTGATAATCCTTGTATTTTTTGCAAAGCTTTTTCAAATATTTTATTAATTCTTTGTATGATTTTTTCTTTCCTGTGACTTTTTTTATTAATTTTATTTCTCCATCTTCTATGCACAAAACTGGAGAAAATGAAATTAAATTTGCAAGCTTGGCTATAGTTTTTGGAAGTCTTCCGCCCCTAACCAAGGCATCCAAATTTTTTACAACTCCTGCCACGTTGCAATATTTTAAATTATCCAGACTTTTTTTGTAGATTTCATCAAGTCCCATTCCATCTTTTGCATAAATTGCAGCTTTTATTACAGGATAAATTGCAGCTATTGTGGCTGTATTTGTATCTATTATTTTAATTCTTGCATCTGAATTTTCTTCTACAAATTCCTCTTTCATCATATCCATCATTTGATAAATTCCAGAAAATTTCTTTGTAATTGAAAATACTATAAAATTTCTATATCCTTTTTGGTATTCTTCTTCCAATAATTTCAAAAATTTCCCAGGAGATGGCATAGAAGTTGTAACTCTTTCTTTGCTTTCCTTATATTTTATAAAAAAATCTTCCCTACTTAATTCGTAAAGGTCAGTGTAAGATTTGTCTTTGAAATTTATATTAAAAGGAAGTATTGAAATATCATATTCCTTTGCCATATCAAGGTCTATATTGCATCCCGAATCAGCTATAATTTTTACTTTTTCCATAATAACTCCATCAATTAAAGGCTCTTTATTTATATTGTAAATATTTTTTAATACATAATCTTTCGTAAAGTAACTATACTTTTCTAGAAATTTAAAACAATCTTATTAAATTTATTTTACAAAGTAATTATAGAGATTTTATTTATTTTCCTATTTTAATTTTCTTTCCTTATATATAAGAAGAAAAAAGGGGTATTTATATTATACAAATAACAAATAAGGGAAATTTCCCAAAAATTATAGAGGTGAAAAATGAAAAAAGCATTCAAAATTATCTTTTCCATAATAGGAATAATTCTAATAGGAATTTTGATTCTCCTATCCTATCTTTGGATAAAAGAATACAGACCAGAAAAAATTGAAAATGTAGAAATCCAAGGAAAAGGCGAAAAAAATCCAGAAATCGGCAAAAATTATACAATAATGACATGGAATATCGGTTACGGCGGACTTGATAAAGACACAGATTTTTTTATGGACGGAGGCAAAATGGTCTTTCCAATAAACAAAAACCATGTAGAAAAATCAATTAACCACATCATTAATTCAAGCGAAAAAATAAATGCCGACATAAAATTTTTCCAAGAAGTAGATATAAATTCAAAAAGAACCTACTACATTAACGAGTACGAGAAAATAAGAAAAAAACTTTTGGGCAACACGACTTTCACCCTAAATTTTAAGGCATCATTTATTCCATACCCAATCCCACCAATGGGAAAAGTTGAATCAGGAATAATGACCCAAACAAATTTTAAAATACAAAAATCAAAAAGGTACCAACAAGAAATCCCTCACAAATTTCCATCAAGACTTGTAAATCTAAAAAGAGCCTTCAACCCTTCATACATTGACATAAAAAATTCCGATAAAAAATTAGTAATAGTAAACGTCCACCTAGACGCTTACGAAAAAGGAAACAAGGGAAGAATCGATCAAACAAAAGAAATAATAAATTTTGTAAACAAAGAATACAAAAAAGGCAATTACGTGATAGTAGGCGGAGATTTTAACCAAGAGCTAACAGGAAACTACAAAGAATTGCCAGAAGGAATTTGGAATCCAAATATTTTGCCAAAAGAATTGCTAACAGAAAATATAAAACTCTACTACGACAAAAACGGAGAAACATCAGTAGTAAACGACAAACCATACACAGGAAAAGACGCCTACCTTTCAACCATAGACGGATTTATGGCAACAGATAATATAAAAATAAAAACAATAAAAACCCAAGAAAAAGAAAATTTCCAATACTCCGACCACAATCCAGTTTTGATGGAATTTGTTTTGAAATAAAATTTAAAAGTTAATATCAAATAAAATATAAAAAAGTGCTTTTGTAAAATGAAATTTATTTCATATATTGCAAAAGCGCTTTTTCATTTAGAATTAATAAATAAAAATTTTAAATTTGCTGTTTTAATGTGGAAGTTGTTTGATTTTACTCAATTATTTAAAAATGATAACCTTTTATTAAGGAGGATAAGGTGAAAAATAATATTCTTAAATTTATTGATTTATTAAAAGAAAATAGTAATTACAAGCCCGCTTCTTACTATGCAAAATCTTTAAATTTATCCACTAAGACAATCTACAAATACATCGATGAAATCAACTCTTTAAATGATAAATCTCATCTGTTTATAGATAAAAAACCTTCTTTAGGGATTGTTTTAAATGATAATTCTAATATTGATTTGTCAATAAATAAATTTTTTTCACACAATGATTATTTAGATATTGAAAGCAGAAGAATTTATTTAATCAAAATGCTTATTGGAAATTCCTACAAAACCACTATAACTGATATTTCAGATAAATTCTATATTAGCAAAAGTTCAATTTATAATGACATTAAGAATTTCAATTATTATATAAGAAAATTTGATGTTGAAATTTTTGTACAAAATGATTTTTTGGAAATTAAAGGTTCTGAAACACTTATACAATCAGCTCTTAAATATCTTATATATAACGTGATTTATAAATACAAAGTTTCAATAGATGAAGTTCAAAGGGAATTGTTATCAAATAGGGCAAACTTATTTTTAAAAGATATCATAGATTTTATAAATTCTATAGAAAATATAAATATACCAAATTATTACTACGATTCATTTTATATTTCTACAGCAATATTTTATGATCGCAGAAGTTGTGGCCATAAAGTCCAATATCTTGATGAAATTATAGACTTAGACAAAAATATTGAATATAAAATTAAATCTTTATTAGTAAGTAATTTTTCTTGTGTAAAATCTTGTGAAATAAAATATTTAATAAATTTAATTTATACGCATGGCTTATATAAGTATTCATATAAAGATAATTTGATAGATGTTTCATTGACAAAAGAAATAATAAGCAAGGTTTCTAAGGATATAAATAGTGATTTAACTAACAACCAAGTGCTTATTTCATCTTTAAAATATCATCTTCCTTTAATGGTATCTCGTTTACAAAATGATATTTATATTTACTTTAAACTTTTAGAAGATATTAAAAATGAATATTTTTCTTTATATAAAATCGTTTGGAATGCTCTTGAATTGATTGAAAATACCTACAAAGTTACTTTAAACGGCAATGAAGTTTCTTTAGTTCTTTTACATTTTTTAATAGCTATCGAAAAACAAAACAACTTTAAAAAAATTATAATTTTATGCCAATATGGAATGGTGTTTTCTCAAATAATATTGGAAAAGGTTAAAAAATTTCTTCCTAAAGACTGTGAAATCATAGTTAAAAATTTGGAAGATATTAAAAATAACAAAGTTATTGCAGATATGATAATAAGCTCTATTGATTATCATGATCCTGATATTCCTGTAGTTAAGGTTTCTCCTACCATAACAACTGAAGATTATATAAATATAATAACTACTTACAATAAATTTGATTTACTTGATTCGAGAAAAAATTCATTTGCATCTATTGATAAATATTTAAGAGAGGACTTAATTTATACAAACTTCAAAGTTGATTCGAAAGAAGATTTTATTATTAAGGCTTTTGAAATTCTTAGAAAAAAAGATTTGGTTTATGATGATTTTAAAAATTCTATCCTAGATAGAGAAAAACATGGAAGAACATTTTTTGAAACAGGAATTGCTCTTCCCCATGCTAATTCAAAAACGATAAAAAAATCTAATATCTCTATATTTACACTAAATAAAGATATTAAACGGAATGAAGGATGCGTTAAGGTCATAATATTATTTAATTTTATAGAAAAAGATAATGATGATTTTAAAAATTGTATAAACGAAATATATAATATCATTTTTTCTTTCGAGGAAATAAAAAAGCTAAGAAATAAGTCAGTAAAAGAAATTTTGGAATATTTTAAGGAAGGTAATAATAATGAAAGAAATTAAAAACTATCCCAGATTAACAATTATCCTTAGAGGATACTCTTATGAAGATGCTTTGTATCTTATAAAGATTCTTGCTGATTCTAAAAAAAATGTAGGTATAGAAATTACAAGTAATACAGATAATTACCTAAAAATTATAAAAGATGCTTCTAAAGAATTTGGGAAAAAGATTATGATAGGTGCTGGCACAATATTAAATTTAGACCAAGCAAAAGATGCTATAACAAACGGTGCAAAATTTATATTAAGTCCAGTAACTCTAAGCAAAGAAGTTATAGATTATGCAAAAGAAAAAGGAGTATATACAGTACCAGGTGCTATGACTCCAAGTGAAATCTACAAAATGGTTCTTTATGGTGCTGATATCATTAAAGTATTTCCTTTTTCTTCATTAAAATCAAATTACGTTAATCAAGTTATGGGCCCACTTGATAAACTAAATATAATGGCTGTAGGAGGTGTTAAAAAAGAAAATTTAAAAGAGTTTTTGACTTGTGGTGCAAGTTATGTAGGTGTTGGTTCTTCCATGTTTAATAAGGAAGATGTAAAAAATAGAAGTACGGAAGAATTGTTAAAATCAGTAGATAAAATGCTTGATATAATCAATTCTTATGAAGAAAGTAGCTTATAAATGGAACTTATATACGCAAATATAAATGTTGAATACTCAAATACTTTTGAGTATTTTAAAGAAACTTTTGAAAAAATGTATAAAACAAATTCAGTTTGTGAAAAATATCTGGATTCAATTATAGATAGGGAAAAAATATTTCCAACTGGTCTTAAAATAGGAAATATTAACATAGCCATTCCTCATACTGACCATAAGTATTCTAATGTTGAAGGAATAGTTTTATCAACTCTTAAAAGCCCCCTAATTTTTAAGAGAATGGATGATCCTGATAAAGACGTTAGTGTTGATATAATAATTCACTTATTTTTCAATACTGGAGATAAAAAAGTTGAAGTTTTACAAAAACTTATGGCTTTGGTGCAAAATCAAGAAAAGCTAAAAGAAATATTAAAATGTAAAAATGAAAATGAAATTAAAAATATCATAAAAAATTTATTTAAGGAGAAAGTAACAAATGAGTAGTAAAACAATAATCGTTGCATGTGCATCTTCAATGATCACATCAACTATAGCTGTAAATAAAATCAAAAATCTTGTAGAAAAACACAAATTGGCTCAACCAAAAATTTTACAAATGAAATTTTCAGAAATATCAGGTGCATTAAAAACAAATGATGTTGATTTGATTGTTCCTACTGGAAAGTTAGGCAAGGATATTAGTGGTAATATACCAGTTGTATCTGGAATGCCTTTTATAACGGGAATTAACGAAGATAAAACTATCAATGAAATAGTTGAAATACTAAGTAAATAATAGGAGGATTTTATGCAAATTATAGTAGATGGATTAAATTGGATAGCATCTCTCGGTCCAATGGTAATGATGCCTATAATAATTTTTATAATAGGTCTAATATTTAGAGTCAAAATAAAAATTCTGATTAAGTCTGCTCTAATGACAGGAATAGGTTTTGCAGGAGTTAATATAGTTATTAACTGGTTTATCCAACAAGTAAGTCCTGCAGTTCAAAAAATGGTAGAAAATTGGGGCATTCAAGCAAGTATTTTAGATGTAGGCTGGCCTGCAAGAGCAGCTGCAACATGGGCTTTCCCTTTAGCTGCAGTTGTTGTATTTATTGTAATCGGAATTAATATATTAATGCTTATTACTAAAAAAACAAAAACTGTAATGGTAGACTTTTGGTCTTATAACCACTTTATCTTTACAGCAGCAATAACATATTTTGTTACAAATCAAAATGTATTTTTGGCTCTTTTAGCTGGAGCAATTGATGCAATAATAACTTTTAAACTTGCTGATTGGACCACACCATTAGTTGAGGATTATTTCGGTATGGAAGGTGTAAATTTCCCAACAGCTAATTCAGTTGGTTGGGCACCTATAGCTTACGGATTAAATAAACTATGGGATCTTATTCCTGGATTAAATAAAATTAATGCTAACCCTGGCAAAGTTCAAGAAAAATTTGGTTTTGTCGGTGAGCCTATGTTTATGGGACTAATATTTGGAATGCTAATAGGAATCTTGGCAAAAGAAAATATATCAACAATTTTAATACTTGGTATGGCTACAGCAGCAACTATGGTTCTTACTCCTGTAATGATGAGAGTTTTAATGGAAGGTTTGCTACCTTTTGCTGAATCTATAAAAGAATTACTTAATAAAAAGTTTCCTGGAAATCAATTTACAATGGGTATTGATGCTGCTTTGACAGTTGCAAACTCTAGCGCTATAGCTGTAGGTATAATAATGGTTCCTATTACTTTAGTTTTAGCTGCAGTATTGCCAGGTAATAAATTACTTCCTGTTGCAGATATAGCTTACCAAGCAATGTGGTTAGCTGCATGGCCTGTAGCATTTTCAAAAGGAAATATTTTTAGAGGTGTTTTATCAACAACAGTTATTACAATTTGTGTATTGTTAATAGCAACTTCACTTGCACCAATTCATACACAATTATCTGTTCAAGGTGGATTTGTTCTTCCTAATGGAATGGATTTAGTAACAACAGAAGATGCTGGAACTCATATTTTAGGATTTATTATTTCTAAAATTTTTGGATTATTAGGTGGTATTATAGGATAAAAATATGAAAATAACAGATATAAAAGTATACAAAGTAAAACCTAGATGGATATTTGTAAAAATAATTACTGATGAAGGTATTTCAGGTTGGGGAGAATTAATCTCCGGAACAAAAACTGAAACAGTTGTAGCTGGTGCTTATGAAATTGGCAAAAGAGTTCTAATAGGTAGAAATCCTTTTGAGATTGAAAGACTCTTTCAACAAATGCACAGATCTTTTTTCAGAGGTGGACCTATAAATGCAACTATAGTTTCAGGATTCGAAATGGCTCTATGGGATATTAAAGGTAAGGCTTTAAATGTCCCTGTTTATGAATTGCTCGGAGGTGTTGCTAGAGATAAAATTAAAGTTTACTCATGGATTGGCGGAGATAGACCATCAGGAGTATTAGAACAAGCTCAAGATAGAATTAACAGAGGTTTCGATTCTATAAAAATGAATGCTACCGAAGAATTACACTATATAGATACTATAGAAAAAGTCGATAGTGTTATCGAAAGAGTAAGCATATTAAGGGAAAATTTTGGAAATAAAATCAATATTGGTATAGATTTTCACGGAAGAGTTCATAAACCTATGGCAAAGGTTCTTGCAAAAGAGCTTGAACAATTCCATCCAATGTTTTTAGAAGAGGTAGTTCTTCCTGAAAATTATGAGTATTACAAAACCATATCAAATCTTGTTTCCACTCCTCTTGCTACTGGTGAAAGGGAATATACAAGGTGGGCATTCAAAAAAATATTCGAGCAAAAAGCCATTGATATTATTCAACCTGATGTTGCCTTATGTGGTGGCATATTAGAGCTTAGAAAGATTGCTGCCATGGCTGAAGCTTACGATATGGCAGTTGCTCCACACGCTCCGTATGGTCCTATAGCACTTGCTGCAACTTTGCAAGTGGATTCATGTACACCTAACGTATTTATACAAGAGCAAAGTTTAGGAATCCACTATAATAAAGGTTTTGACCTTCTTGATTTTGTTAAAAATAAAGAAATATTTGAATTTAAAGACGGTTTTGTTGATATTCCTAAAAAAAGTGGTCTAGGAATTGAAATTGACGAAGACTATTTAGATGAGATTGCAAAAGAAGGTTTAGTTTGGACCAATCCTTCATGGAAACACTATGACGGAACTATAGCGGAATGGTAAAATGATTAGAACAGTAAGGGGAAAAATTGACGGAAAAAATTTAGGTAACACCCTAATCCATGAACACATATATGTAAAGCCAAATGAATTATTTGATTATTACGATTATACCTTAGATAACCCTGATAAAATGATTGAAGAATTAGATTTTTTCAAAAAATCCAATGGCAGAAGTATTGTTGATTTAACTCCAATAAACTATGGAAGAAATCCTATTGCACTTTTTAATATAGCTAAAAAAACATCTGTTAATCTTATGTTTGTAACCGGATTTCATAAAGAAGAATTCATGCCAAAATGGCTTGATAAAATGACGGATGACGATATATATATTTTTTTAAAAAGAGAAATTTTAGAAGGTGTCACAGAAAAAAATCTCTTACCAGTTGCAATGAAATTTGGAACAAGTAATAATAAGATAACTGCCAAAGAAAAAAGAATTATAGAAATCGAAGCAAAAGTCCACAGAGATACCAAAATTCCATTTATTACACATTGTGATAAAGGAACTATGGGTATTCAACAAATCCAATTATTAGAAAAATTTGGAGTTGATTTGAAAAAAGTATGTTTAAGCCATGTTGATTTAACAATGGATTATGCCTATATTTTGGAAATAGTTAAAACGGGAGCCTCAATCAGCTTTGACCATGTGGGAAGAGATCCACTTTATGAAGATTTTAATAAAATAAAAATACTTTCAAAGTTAATACAAGCTGGATATATTGATAAAATTAATATATCGGGAGACATGGGTAGAAAAAAATATTTAAATTCTTACAATGGAAAACCCGGTTTGGACTATATTCTAACGGACTTTAGAGAAAATTTTATAAAAGAAATTGACGAAAAATCATTTGATAAAATCTTAATAGAAAATCCTAAAAGATTTTTAGAATGGTAAAATGTCTTGAATTTGCTAACAAGTGTAACACTTACAAAAATAATAGTTTGATATTTGTAAGTGTTACACTTTTATTTTTAAATATATAATAAATTTTATTGATAATGTAACTATATTATATTCTAAAATCTGCATTAAAATATCCTAATCATTCATGTATATACTTTAGATTCAGCTATAATATATTAAAACATGTTTTAAATTATCTACTGTAATAAATACTATGACTGATATTCTAATTGACATCTTAAATTGCATTAAGTCTGCTGATAAACTTGTTTCTGGTAAGAATTTTTTGACATTAATTTATAAATTTAATGGATATATATTATTGATGTCACTTTTTGAAAAAAGGTAGTTTCTAATCTTTTTTAAATTACATTTAGATAATTTAAAAGAAATTATTAATAGTAAGAAGAATGCTCCAAAATCATTTTATTGTATTATTTAGAATGTATAAATTTTATTTTTATGTTACCTTCCCAATTATATAATTACTTTTATTGCAATATCAAAAATAACATCTTCTATTTACAAAAATTTCTCTAATTTTAGAGCTATGACATTTATTAATAGAAACTTATTAATTTCTATTAATGATTTTTAAGAATTTTATTGTTTATTATCTAACTATAAAATTCAGCAAAAGCTTTTATAATTAGCAAAAATAGATTTTAAAATCAAAATATATTTTAATTTTTCCTAAATAAATTTTACAGTTTCATCAATATTTTTGCGTTTATAATGATTTTCTAAAGGCTTAACTCCATCATTCGCATAGCCCAAATCAATCATTGCAACAATTTTTTCATTTTTAGGCAAAGAAAATTCTTCGCTAGCCTTATCAGGATCAAAAAGATTTACCCAACAAGAATCAACATCAAGGCTTGAAGCTGCCAAAACCATGTGACTTGCAACAATCGTAGCATCTTCAACACCAGTATTATATTTTCCTCCCGGATAAACAAAAGCCTCACTCTCATCAAAAGCTACAAGCAAAACAAGAGGAGCATTATACCTACAAGGAGTAAGCTCATCAATTTTTATAAGAGCATCATTTGATTTTGCAACGTAAATTCTTTGAATCTGATTGTTCTTAGCAGTAGGTGCAAGCCTGCCCGCTTCAAGAATAATATCAAGCTTCTCCTTTTCAACTTTTTTATCACTAAAATTTTTACAAGAATAACGATTCTTCACAAGTTCAATAAAATTCATAATACCTCCTTTAATAAAATTTCAAGTAATATACAATATCATATATTTAATTTAACTATATAGTGAAAAGTTCACACTTCAATACATCTAATGTTATCAATCAACTAACTCTTTTAACAGTTGTTTGTTCGACTTCATTTATTTCAATACATCAAATGTTATCAATCAACCCTATTAAAGAACTTGCTAAAAGGTGGTCTTGTACATTTCAATACATCAAATATTATCAATCAACTAATTCTAGTCTTGGTCTTATAAAAGGGCAGTTAAAATTTCAATACATCAAATGTTATCAATCAACAGAAAGAGGCTAGGAGATACAAGGAATTGAAACTTCTATTTCAATACATCAAATGTTATCAATCAACTAAAACTGGAGTAAGCACGGCTTGGACAACTATTGGATTTCAATACATCAAATGTTATCAATCAACATTGAAAAAGCAAAAGATTTAACCCTAGCAGATTAATTTCAATACATCAAATGTTATCAATCAACTTTATAATATTATTTTTCAAATCTATATTATCTACTTATTTCAATACATCAAATGTTATCAATCAACAAATGGACAAGAAAATCAGTGTCTTCTTGTTCTTGAATTTCAATACATCAAATGTTATCAATCAACATTTAAACTTTAAAGACACAAAGTCTGGTAAATATAATTTCAATACATCAAATGTTATCAATCAACGCTTATATACTCCAATGGAAAAATTTTTAATTGTGTAATTTCAATACATCGAATGTTATCAATCAACTAATTTTAAACATTCTGGATTTTATTTACCAAAAAGATTTCAATACATCAAATGTTATCAATCAACGGCAAAAATGCAGCTAAAAATCTACTACAAATCATTATTTCAATACATCAAATGTTATCAATCAACCATACTACTCATATTAGTAACTTTGCTCGTGTCAAAATTTCAATACATCAAATGTTATCAATCAACTTCTGAATTATGCAATAAAAAAGCAAAAGAATTATTATTTCAATACATCAAATGTTATCAATCAACGCTTACCAGGAAATACAAGAAAGAAGGCTATTACGTATTTCAATACATCAAATGTTATCAATCAACATTGAAAGCGCCTGTCTTTGTTCCAAGATTACTACTATTTCAATACATCAAATGTTATCAATCAACAAAAAACCGTCAACAATACCTTGTATATTCAACATAATTTCAATACATCAAATGTTATCAATCAACATTTATATGGATGATTTTATTAACGCATCAACTTTATTTCAATACATCAAATGTTATCAATCAACTGTTTAAAACTTTAACATCTGCTTAAAATTGAGTATTAATATTTCAATACATCAAATGTTATCAATCAACAGGCTATTATCTTTATACTAGGAGAATGTTTAAGATATTTCAATACATCAAATGTTATCAATCAACCAGCGATTATAGTTTGAAAGATGTTTTGCGATTAAAATTTCAATACATCAAATGTTATCAATCAACGCACTTAAAGATTTATTTAAAGCAATAGTATCTTGATTTCAATACATCAAATGTTATCAATCAACCAAGATTTTTCTTTGGATTATAGGGGCGATTTGTTATTTCAATACATCAAATGTTATCAATCAACTGAAATTGTCCAGGACTTAAAGACTTGTTTAAAGCTAATTTCAATACATCAAATGTTATCAATCAACGGATATATTCGCAAATTGGAAGTTACATATAATAGATTTCAATACATCAAATGTTATCAATCAACTACTTTTATTGCTATTACTGTTTGGTATGGTCTTAAATTTCAATACATCAAATGTTATCAATCAACGTAAAAGTATAAGCCGTAAGCCAATAATGTAATCCTATTTCAATACATCAAATGTTATCAATCAACAAATGCAGCATGATTAAAAGTATTAATATCATAACCATCTATTTCAATACATCAAATGTTATCAATCAACAATCTTTAAAAGACAATCCACTTACCAAAACTTCAGATTTCAATACATCAAATGTTATCAATCAACCTCTTTTGCTAGATGAGTCTAGTCAAATTAAGAAATTTCAATACATCAAATGTTATCAATCAACACATAAAACATTACTTGGTTATTCTGATTCTGTTTAATTTCAATACATCAAATGTTATCAATCAACTACCTACGCCCCAAGCACCCGCTATTACTTCTTTTGATTTCAATACATCAAATGTTATCAATCAACAGAAGACTTATCTAGTAATATGATTATATGCGTTCTATTTCAATACATCAAATGTTATCAATCAACTCTGGAATAAATTAAAATATCAACAAAAAAATATGTTATTTCAATACATCAAATGTTATCAATCAACTGAGCTTAAAAAGATTAAAGATTTTACACTTTTACTATTTCAATACATCAAATGTTATCAATCAACCCTGACCAAGAATAACCCAAGGCTGATTCACTCGTTATTTCAATACATCAAATGTTATCAATCAACGTCAAAATCTCCACTAAAAAAGCACCTCTAAACAGATTTCAATACATCAAATGTTATCAATCAACTTTTAGATAATAGAACGACTGAGGATTGTAAAGACCTATTTCAATACATCAAATGTTATCAATCAACGGTGGATTTAGTACCACAAAAAGGAGAATGTACTTTAACATTTCAATACATCAAATGTTATCAATCAACTGTATCATCATTTTTAGTAATATCTTCTAAAATTTTTTCTATTTCAATACATCAAATGTTATCAATCAACCAACGTAAAATACACAATTATTTTACTCTTACACCTTAAATATACCCTTTTTACAATATTTTCATTTTTTTTACCAGCTAATCCAATTTTTTTACTTTGTTTATTTTTAGAGTTTTTTATAATTTTGCTGGGAGTTATAAGATCAAATCTTCTTCTAATGATTTGTATTTTCCTATAGTTTCTTCTTCAAAGGATTCTTTGTTGTACATTTTTATTATTGTTACAAAGTCTTCTTCTTTTTTTATTGTTTTTTCAATTTCTCTTTTTAGAGCAATAATTTTTGACGGGCTTATTTCTCCTCTAAATACTGAATTTTGGTGGTGAGTTAAATATTTTTTGCAAATTTTAAAGACTTTATTTACTCTTTTTTCTCCAACATCATAGAATAGAAATACATAATTGTAATTTTTCCCCATCAATATTTCCTTTCTAATAAATAAGGTTCGAATTCTTTGTCTTCTAGTATATATTTTATTAATTTATAGCAATCTAGTTTTATTTGTGTTTGATAGCTCACATTTCTTTTTAATTTTTCATTTTTAAATTTTGTTTCTATTCTTTTTTCAAAAGCTGCTATAAATATTTTCTTACCTTCATCATTTAAAATACAATAATTTTGCTCTTTTAAAAAATGATCTTCTACTCTAATTTTTCTATTATTTACCAAATCAAATATTGTTTTAAATACTATTATAGGCTTGAAAGCTTCACTCATATCTAGGGAAAGAGAAAATCTTGATTCACTTGGTTCGTGTAAATAACTTATGGCTTGATTTAAGTGAGTCCTGTAGATTGCTGTTATAGTTTTTGTGTATAAAAGTGAGTTTCCAAATGATATTAGGGCATTTATTGGATTATCAGGAGGTCTTCTTACTCTTTTATTCAAAATAAAATCTTCATTTAGAAAATATTTGAAAGAATCGTAAAATCCTTGCCAAATTTTTCCTTCTATATATAAAACTTGTTTTATGTTATTTGATTTTTCAAGCTCATTCGGAATTTCATTTTTTAGATAATCAAGGAAAGTTTTAACTTCTTTTTTATCATGTTTATAGTAATGATAAAGAACTTGGTAGATATTTTTCCCTATTGCTCCTACAATTTTTTTAGCTATTTCTATCCTTTTTTTATTGTATGCTTCTACTTGTTTGACTAAAAGTTTTCCACTTATATATTTTTCCCTTGGATAAAATGTTCCTGAATAGTTTCCATAATAATTAAAAAAATGTAGGACTATATGCTTACTTGCAAGAAAATCTAATAATTTTGTATTTATTGTAGTCTCACTTAGTATGTAAAGCTCTCTTATGCTTTCTATTGGTATATAAACATTTTTTCCATTTACTCTATAGCACAAGGAATTGTCTTTTCTTTTTATTTGTCCATCTGTTAAAAGATATTTTGTTTTTCCCATATTCCCACCTAGATTTTGCAATATTCATAATAGGCACATTTGGTACATCCCTTAATTTTTTTGAATTTTGGGATTTTTTCTTTTGAAATAAATTCTTCTATTTCTTTAAGTAATTTTTCTAGTTCTTTTTCTTTTTTATCATCTAAGTCCAAATATTCTATTTTTTTACCTTTATTGTTTTCAACAAATTCTAATTTTCCTTTTTTGACTATTCCTTTTTTCTTCAATATATAAAGATAATAGTAAAGCTGCCATCTAGCAGCTTCTTTGTCTGCATCTGACTTTTTTATTTCTACTAAATATTTATCTGTAATTTTATCAACTACTATATTGTCTATTTTTATCTCAGAATTTTTCTTGTTTTTGCTTTTATTTAGGTGGATTTCTTTTCCTATTTTTACAAGTTCACTGTTATCTTCGAAATTCAATTTATTTGCAAATAAATAACACTGCCTTTTGCAATGAAAATAATAATTTATTATTGTTCCATTCATATTATGTCCTCAAATTCATCATTTTCATTTTTATAGTTTAATCTTTCATTGTAAATATATTTTTCCCCATCTTCTATATAAACAAGATTTCCTATTATATCATTTGCTTTTCCAATATATTTTACAAAATCTCTTTTTGTAATTCTATATAGAAAATCTGACATTTGAGCTTTCTTTTCTGAAAGTTTTACAATTTTTTCACTATAATTCATATCTTTATTTTCAATAAGGTTTACGTATTGATCCCAAATTTCAAATCCATTTATTTCTTTTCCATTTATCCTTAAATTTCTATTTAAAAATAATTCAATCATTTGCCTATTATCATCAATTAATTCCATGTGTTTGGATATTTTTTCAAAATTTAATTTAATAAGGTCTTTTCCAAAATTTATATAGGCATATTCATCCCTATCATTTTTTGCTTTTTGTAATTTTAAGGCAAAATATCTAGAAAAATCTTTTGTTTCAAGATCTTTTCTTCTATCCTTATTTCTTAATGTCAAAATATCTTGGGCATTTTTATAAATTTTCTTTTCATCTGCCATATCAAAAAAATATGCTACAGCATCATTTTTTAAAGCCGATCTTCCAATTCTTCCCAAAAATTGTTCTTCATTTTCAAGCATAGATATATCTTTGTAACCAATATCCATGTCAATATCAATACCTGCTTCTACGACCTGACTCGCAATTAATATGGTTTTTTTAATAACTTCTCCACTTATCTGTCTGATAACTTGAGACTTTCTTCTCAAATTATCATCGCCTGTTAAAATCAAAATATTATATTGGTTAAAAAATTCCTCCTCATTTAAAATTTTAAAGAAATTTTCCGCATCTTTTTTTCTAATAAATTCAACCAATATTTTTTGATGGTTTCCTATATTTTCTTTCATGTGTTTTAAAAGATGATCATAGTCAATCTTTCCCAAATCTAACAAATCATAGTTTATTTTGACCCTATTTTTAAATAAAGGCTCATCAAAAATTTCTCTTGGATTTTTAATTAATTTTCCTATATTTTTCTTTTTATCATCATTTAATAAAGCTGATAAGTCAGGAAGAGTTGCTGACATTATAATTATTTTTAAATTAAAAATCTTTGCATAAATTTCCAACATTTCTATAATTTCATTCCACAAATCTTCTCTATAAGCTTGAATTTCATCCAAAACAATGACAGAATTTGTAATTTGATAAAGACCAAATATATTTTTTCTTTTGTTTGAAAAAAGCGTATTAAACAGCCCTACATTTGATGTGATGATAAATGGAGAGTGGAGAAACTGTCTATCCAATAAAGATTTTATATAATAATCCCAATCTCTCATAAAATCATCATTGTCACTTTTTCCAATTGGAGTTATTGAATTTATAATTGAAATTTTTTCTTCAATACTGGTTTTTTTATAATATTTTAAGAGGGTATTTTTATTTTGCTCCACCAAGGTATTAAATGGATAGGCATAGATTATTTTATTAATCTGATCATTTAATAATTTGAAAGATAAATTCATAGCAGTATTAGATTTGCCAGAACCTGTAGGAGCTTCTAGGAAAAATATATTCTTATCACTTTCCTTTTCTAAATTTTTTTCTGCATTTAGAAAAATTTTTGTCCTAAGATCATTTATATTTTCTTTTTTCTCATAAGACTTGCTTTTTTGGCTTTTTCTAATATTTTTTATAAGTTTCGAATTATTATATATTTTAATAAGGTCATTTTGGTCAATTTTTGGAAGCTTTGTCTTATATCCATTCATATAATCAGTTGTAGCATAAAAGTCAGATGAAACTAAAATAGAGTAGATTAGTCTTGTGTAGATGTATATTTCTTTTGATTTTGATTTTTTGAAATCTTTATAAGAAGAATCCATATCAAAATCATAGATTAAATCCATAATATCATTTGAAATTTCTTCAAAATCATCAAAAAATTCTTCTTTTATGTTTTCATCTTTCTTTAAATATTTTAAAGTTTTGTAAAATTTACTTGTTTCATCAATAAATAAATCAAAAAAATTATGAATTGAATATGAAAAGTCTGATAAATCACTATGATGTCTTGAAATTACAAAGGCATTTAAAAAAATAAGATAATATAATTTTTCTTTTAATTTATCATCAATTTTTAAGTTTCTAGTTTTTCCAACAAAAATATAAAGGTAAATAAATGATGAAAGTATAGAATGTTGACCTTCTATCCCCAAATCTGTAAGGTCTATTTCAAAGTTTTTTAATTTATTTCTTTGAAATCTAGAATTTATCTTTCCCAAATCGTGAAACAAAATTACTGAATCTATTAAATCTTTAAAATATGTATATCCTTCCTTTTCATCGAAAATACTTAGGAAAAATCTTTCAAAGACTTTCCCCAAGTTTTTTTCTTCTAGAATTTTTTTATAATATTTAAAAGTTTTATTTATGTGATCTTGTAATTTTTCTTTACTATCTCCAACTCCATCAATATGGGCTAGATAATTGTCAGAATTTTTAACTATAAAATCAAGTTTCATAAATTCCTTCTTCACTGTAAAAGACAAGTTTTAAATTATTATCTAAATCTTTAAATATGACATTTTTATCTGATTTTTTTCTAACTTCTCCATTACTTGCTAATGTTTTTTTTCTTATATATCTTTCGGTGTCTTCTTCTAAGAAAAACGGAAGATTTTCTTCATATTTATAAATCTTACTTTTTAGCCTTAGTTTAAAATCTTCATCCCAAAAAATGGAATTTATAATATTTTTATCACTTTTTTCTATATCAACAATTTCACAATCACTAATATTTGCCATGTGATCATTTGTTCCAAGATAAGGAGTAAAAATTGTTTTTTTATTTAAAATATATTCTTTTATCATTTCACTTTGGTCACTATCTAATAAAATATAAATTAGCCATGAAGGATTTTCTAGCCAAACTTGTTTTACTATTAGATTTCCACCTTCTTCATTCGATGCAAAAGCTGTAGAATTATTAAATATTTGCAACTTTTTATCAAAAATCCCATCATTTCCCTCTGAAACTATAGAAATTTTAAGATCTTTTAATTTTTTATAAAACTCAGGATATTTTTCCCTGCCTTTTTCGTTATATCCTTTGTACCCAACAATTGCTCCCAAAAGTCCTAGAAGGGCAACTCTGTGAATTTGTCCATAAGTATAATATAGATAAGTATTTACATCTGGCTGTTTGAAAAAACCTGTTTTCCCACTTAATCTAAATCTCAAAGCTTTCATATTAAGCCTCGATTTTTTCTCTTGTGTATATATTATAAATTTCTATATTGTCTGGAAAATCAACCAAGTCAATTTTTTCATTATCGTAATAAATTTGAATTTTTTCTATATCATTTCTTTCTTCTATAATAGATTTTCCTGTGAAAATTATCTTATCTTTTAAGTTTTCTTCAAAATTTTTTTCAAATTCAATGTAATTTGCAAGACTTGGAAGATAAGTATCTAATTTTGTTTCAACAAACATAGAAAATTCATTGTTCGCTCCTTCTTTTGCATTCGTTGCGTATGAAGTTGCAGAATCAATTGCTGCTAATTTGAATTTTTCATAATCTTTTTCGCTATAGCCTTCTGTAACTCCTAATTTTTTGTAATCATCATAAGCTTTTGGATTTATTACAAAAGAATAAAAATAATGAGCCTCATCTGATACAATTTTATTTCCTAAAGTAGAATTTTGAGCATCTTCTCCTGATTTACTTTTTTCTTTTGCATTAGGGTCTCTAAAAGGAGATAAAATTTGTTGATCTAGAGCCCTGCTATCTTCATATTTGTTCATCCCTTGGGAAATTTGCACAGCTCCAGTTATAGAAATATTATTTCCTTTTTCTGCAAAAGTAGCTCCAAAATTTTTTACATCTGTTGCAGAAAACAAGTTAGTCAAAATTTTTTCTGATTCACCAGACTTTATTTCTGTATCAAAAACTTGTTCATACCTTTCTTTTAAAGTTCTAGGTATTAGATTTCCTTTATTATCTATTATGTAACTTTTTATATAAATCACCTTCTCGCCTTGTTCAGACCATTTTTTCTTCATTGTATATTTTAAAGCCTTATCTGATCCAAAAATTTCACCAGAAGACAAAGATTTTGGAAATCCAGAAAAATCTGCATTCCAATTTGCCATCTTTGATCCTATACCAATAATTCCATAAACTCTCTTATTAAGCTCTGTCATTTTCTTCTCCTTCACTTAGTTTTTTTCCATAAAGATATGATTCTTCTAAAAATCCTGCCATTATCCACTTATCATCAGCCTTTTCCTTTTCAAATTCATAAACAAGAATTTGGCTTACTGCCCTGTTAAATCTTACATCTTTAGTGCTAATATTGTGGGCATAAGTTACAAGCAAATGTTTTAAATTTTCAATTATCTTAGAAGTTTTTTGTTCATCCAAGAAATTTCTAATAAAGGTTAAATTTTTATCGCTAATCTTTGAATGATTGAGCAATTTTCTCAAAACTTGTCCTAGGGCAAACAAAATTTCTTCATCACCTTCAAGAGAAATATCTCCTGCTGATTCTAATTTTCTTTTCATCTTTTCTTGAAAATCCATGTAATTTTCCTCCTTTTTTTTAAAATATTCTTTTAAAGATAAATAATAATTAAATTGAGTAATAGCCTTGGTCTTATAATCATTTGTAAGAGAATATTTAATAGAATCTTTCAAAAGCTTATCTAAGATCCTTACAACTTCTTTATTCTTATTATTTATTATTGCAACTTCCAGACTTTTTCCATAGTTTAAAATTATAATTTTGAAATTTAATTCTTTTATATTTAAATTATCCAAATTATACTTATTTCTTTGGTAATAATTATAGAAAAAAACTGCATCTATTTTATTTAAAAGTATATTTTTTTCAGTAACAAGACCGTATTTCTCTTCTCTTTTAGAAAAATCATCTGCCTTAGCATTTTCTGGCAAATACTCTTCAATATATTGGTTAATTTGAATTTCTATATCATCAAAATCATTTGAATAAATATTATAATCCAAAATAGCTGCCTCTTTTTTTTCAGGATACAAGAACAATTCAAATCCTATAAAATTCTTATTTTTTTCAAAACCTATTTCTTTATTTACTGTATTAAAATATATTTTGTTATTTCCTCTTTTTACAGATGAAGAAAGGTAAGAAAAAAATAAATTTTGTAGCTTTGCCGTATCCATACTTATTAGATATGGTTGTTTTACTTTTCTAGATAAATTTTCCAAATAAGGCTTTTTACCATCTATTCCTAAATTATCATCAGAAACACCAAAAGTTTTTCCATTAACTTCTATATTATATTTATTCTTATTAAATAAATTGGTAAGTAAATACCTATCTTGCTCTCTTTGGTAAGCTTTTTTTGTTTTTTCTTCATCTTCATAGACAAAAAATATTTTGAAATAATCTTTTGAGCTTGTATCAATATCAAAGATATTTTTATTATCAATATTTTCAATAAGCCACTTTTCGATTTTTTCAGCCTCATCTACATTGACGCCACCCAGTTTTTCTTCATTCTCCAAATAAAGATTTTTTGCATTTTTATCCTTATATTTTTTGAGTGGATTTTTTAAAATTGAAAAATATCTTTCTATTGCATCTTTATTAATCTTATCTTCATAAGAATTTTCCTTGAAGAAAAAACTATAATAATTAGAACTATGGATTGACTTTTTTGAATCTATTGGTTTTTGAGTATTTATAATGTTAGAATAAAAATCCAACTTTTTAATAAAAGAATAGTTCAATGGTTGATTTTCAATTTTCTTTTCTTTTTTGTTATATTTAATCTTAAAACTTGGACTTACTTCCCAAGGACCTTTTTCTTTCATAGTAACAAGATAATATTTACCGTCTTTGGGAATATATCCTCTCAAAACCATATCAGGATCTTCATCCAAATTTTTTTTAAAAATCTCCAAACATTCTTCTAGCACATAATCACCTCCTAAATTAAATATTTGTAGCCCAAAAATCCTGCCCCATAAGCTGCATTTTCGCTAAAAGTTACAGCAAGTGCAAAATAAGCTAGGTCTTGACTTCTTTTATCCATATTTATTTCAAGTTCAAGCTTATCTCCCAAAAGTTTTATGTTTTTAAATTTAAAAGCGATTGGCCCTTCATTTAAAAACTTAAGACTTGTATAAAATTTCCCCTCTTCTACATTTTCATCAATGAAAAATTTGTATTTTTTAATTAAATTGTCTGTAATTCTCTTTTCAAATTCTTCTAAAGTAAAATTATCTTTCCAATATCCAAAATCATTTTTTATTATTATAGGATTTAAGGTAAATAATTTTGAAATCGGTGATTTTGGAATTATCCTAACATCCACAGTCAAGTTTTTGAAAACCTTATCCTTGTAATCAGAAAACCCATTTAAAATATAATTTACAAATTCTTCATTAACTGACCTAATTCTATACTGATAAACCATATTTTTTTTGTAGAACTTTTTTATTGGATATAGATTATCGTGGCAATAGGATTTATAATTTTTTGCATTATGCATATTTAAAAATTTTTCATTTTCTGACAAATAAGAAATTATTGATTTTGAAATGAATTCCAAAGAATCTGATGAATCAATATCTTCTAATAAAAATGTTCTAATTTTTAGTTCGTAAACTTTCATTTTCACCTTCTTTATTGCAAATATATTTTTAAGCTGATTAATAAAATAATAATTAAAAATTTTACATCTCACGTTAATAATTAAACTCTTATCAATTTTCTTACTATTTAAAATTCATCTAATTAATAATCAACTCTAATAGTTTTTTACCCACGATAAATTTAATAAATCATTATAAAATTTTTAAAAAATTTCTCCCCCACACATTGTTAATTTTATATTAATGATTTATAATACCCCTAGAGATAGTATTTAAGTTTTAAAACTATACTCTTTTACACCATTATATTTAAATTTTTAAAAATGAGCTTATATATTTAGTGAGACTCAAAATATTTTGTTACTTGCGCAAGGTTTTTGTCTGTTTATTAAATATAAACTGCTTTTACCTTGCTTTTTTTAAGGAGATTTTATGGAAATTGAAATGTTAAAAGGAAAAATTCATAGGGCTACTGTGACTCAGGCTGAACTTGACTATGTTGGTTCTATTACTGTTGATGAGGCTTTGCTCAATGCAGCTGGAATTAGAGAGTATCAGAAAGTGCAAGTAGTTAATATTAACAATGGAAATCGAATTGAAACTTATACGATTGCTGGCGAGAAAGATAGCGGTGTTATTTGTTTAAATGGTGCTGCGGCAAGACATTTTTCGCCTAATGATTTGGTTATTATAATGGCTTATGCCTCTTATAATGAAAAAGATTTAGAAAATTATAGTCCGAAGGTTGTTTTTGTTGATGATAAAAATAAAATCAAAAAAATTTCATCTTACGAAAAACATGGAACTTTAGTGTAAATAAATTTTAGTGGTGTAATAGGCTATCTCTAAATATTTTTAGAGGAGAAGAAAATGAAAGTTATCAAAAAAATTGATGAATTGAGAGATGTTTTAAAGGATTTTAAAAAAGAGGGAAAATCAATTGGCCTTGTTCCTACAATGGGATTTTTGCACAAGGGACATGCAAGCCTAATTAAAAAAGCAGTTTCAGAAAATGACATCGTAGTTGTTTCTGATTTTGTAAATCCAATCCAATTTGGACCAAATGAGGATTTGGAGGCTTATCCAAGGGATATAAACGCTGATAGCAAATTGTGCGAAGACTTGGGAGCTGATTTTATTTTTAATCCTGAACCTTCAGAAATGTATCACGACAAAAAAGCCTTTGTTGATATTGAAGGTCTCTCTGATAATTTGTGTGGCGCAAGAAGAGCTGGACATTTTAGGGGCGTTTGTACTGTTTGTACAAAATTATTTAATATTGTTGGCCCTAATAGGGCGTATTTTGGACAAAAAGACGCCCAACAACTTTCAATCATCAAAAAATTAGTTTTTGATTTAAATATTCCAGTTGAAATTGTTGCTTGCCCAATTGTAAGAGAAGACGACGGACTTGCCATGTCTTCAAGAAACACTTATCTTTCAACTGACGAAAGAAAAGCTGCTCTTTGCCTTTCAAAAGCAATTTTTGAGGGGGAAAAAATAGCAAAGAATGGAGCAAGTGTAGGTGAAGTTTTGGAAAAAATGAAAGAAATAATTTCATCAGAAAAACTTGCAAAAATCGACTACATCCAAGCAGTTGACCTTGAAACAATAAAAGACGTGGACAATTTCAATAAAGATACCTTGGTAGCCATTGCAGTATATATTGGAAAAACTAGATTGATCGATAATTTTATTTATGAGGTATAAAGATGGAAAAATTTTCAAAAATTTCAGATAAAATAACTCAAAATATCGGTTTAATTATTGTAATATTTTCTGTTGTAGCCTATTTTATCCCAGATTATTTTTCTTGGATGACAAATTACACAACAATTTTTCTTGCCCTTGCCATGTTTGGAATGGGAACATCCATAGATTCAGATTCTTTTAAGAAAATTTTAAAAAATCCTAGGGATATTTTTATAGGAGCCTTGGCACAATTTACAATTATGCCCTTGCTTGCATGGATTTTAGCGGTAGGATTTGACGTAAACAAGGATATTGCCTTGGGAATAATTCTTGTAGGATCTTGTCCTGGAGGAACCGCGTCAAATGTAATAACTCACATAGCTGGCGGAAATGTTTCAATGTCAGTTTCTATGACAATTTTATCAACCCTTCTTGCCCCAATAGTTACACCATTTTTGGTTTATCTTTTGGCAGGAAGATGGGTTGAAGTTTCAATTTTAGCCATGTTTAAATCAGTTGTTACAGTCGTTTTAATACCAGTTTTGATGGGAATTTTTGCAAAAAATTTAAGCCCCGAAAAAATGGAAAAATCAAAATCAATTTTCCCATTAATATCATCCCTTGCAATTATTTTAATAATTTCAGGAATAATCGGAGCAAATGCAGAAAAAATTGCAAAATCTGGACTAATCGTTTTATTAATAGTAATGATTCACAATGCCCTAGGACTTTTATTAGGACTTGGCGTTGCAAAAATTTTCAAAATGGATTACGACAAGCAAACAGCCCTTTCAATCGAAGTTGGAATGCAAAATTCAGGCCTTGCAATCCAACTTGCAACAGCAAATTTTGCCCTAAACCCACTAGCAACCCTTCCAGGAGCAATTTTTTCAATCTGGCACAATATTTCAGGTTCAATTTTCGCATCAATCAGAAGAAAAGACGAAAAAGATCTTGCCTTTGCTAGGGAAAGATAATTATAAAAAAAGATGAGGAAATTAATCCTCATCTTTTTATTTTATATTTCTTGCTTTTGGGAGTTTCCTCTTATATCAACTTCTATTATTTTTTCAAGATCATCATTTCTGTAACCGTAAAAATAATTTGTTAGGTTTGCTGTTGAGCATGAGTGGTTTGGAATTATTTGGATTCTTTGTCCAACTTTTAATCCCTTTTTATCATCTTGAACTTTTCCTACTTCTTCTGATAGGGATTCTATTAAAGAATTTTCATGTCCAACTATAACTCCATGGCCCTTTATCGAATCATTTCCGTGTGCTCCCTTATCAAGTCCCAAACATTTTGCTCCTGCATCTATCATAAAGGTATTTTCTCTTGGGTTTGATGTGACTGATGCCAAAACTCTTAGGGCACAGTCTTTTTCTTTTGCGATACCCAAAGACATTTGAATCGCATCCAAAAATACATAATTTCCTGGATGAAATACATTTATCGTATCATCTTTTACAGCCTTTAGATATGTTGGGGTTGATCCTGAAGTCACATATTTTATTTCATATCCTTCATCTTCCAAAACTTTTTTTGCATAAGCCAAAGTTTCTATTTCATCTTGTACAAATTTGTCCACTTCTTCTGGAAGAGAAGCTGAATAAACATGGCCCGGATGGGATGATATTCCTACAAAATTTAAATTTTCAAAATCTTTCATTTTTTCGGCAAACTCTAGAATATTTTCTTTTTCTATCCCAAATCTATTTAATCCACAATTTACAATAATGGTGTAATTGATTTTTACCTTTTCTTTACAAGCTTTTTCGTTTATTAGTTTTCCTGTTTCTAGATTATCAATTCTTACTATAAAATTGGTTTTTTTGGATAAATTTATTATTCTTTCTATTGCAAGTTCATCTGAAACTGGATAGGCATACATGATATTTTCAAATCCAGCATCCATTGATTTTTCACACTCATCCAATGTTCCACACAAAACGCCTGTCGCCTTATTTTCTTTTTGCATTTTTAAAATTTCGCTTGATTTGTGTGTTTTAATCATTGGCCAGATTTCTTTATTATTTTCTATAGCCAAATTGTGAAATTTTTTTATATTATTTTCTAAAGCATCAAGATTTAAAATTATTGATGGTGTTTTTAATTCATTTAATTTCATTTTTTCTCCTTATTAAAGAAGTATTAATTTTAAAACAAAAACTACTGCCAAACCTGTTAGAGCTTGAAGAACTGATGCTATTGAGAATGATTTATATCCAAGACCTGTATCGATTTCTAATGTTGAAGTTGCTACCCAGAAGAAATCATCGTTTGCGTGGAAAATCATAGAACCACCAGATGCACAAGCGAGCATCGCAATAACTAGTCCCATTGGACTTGAAATTCCTAAAACTCCTAAAAGTGGTGCAAGCATACTTGCTGCTGTAACCATAGCAACTGTTCCTGATCCGATTGCTGTTCTAAATATTGCTCCAATTATAAATGGCGCGAGTATTCCTATATCTATTCCTGAGAAAAAGTTTATTAAAATATCTTGTAATTGTGATGCTCTTAATATTCCTCCAAAAGCTCCACCTGCTCCTACTATCAAAACTATTTGTCCAGCTGTTTTTAAAGCTTCTCCAAATCCGCCATCAAATGTATGAATTTCTTTATCATCTCTATTTAAATTTTTATAAGAAATTAGTGCTATGATCATTCCTATTAACAAAGCAATCATTGGTTCTCCAATAAAGCTTATTATATTTAATAAAGTATTTGCACTTTGTTCATCTTTTGTCATCATGTCCGCAAAAGTTTTTACTAGCATCAAGACAATTGGCAAAACTATTGGTGCAAATGACATAAATACTGATGGTAATTGTTGGTCTTTTTCAATTTCCATTTCATGTTTTGGTTGAACATAGTATTTTTTTCCTATAAATTCTCCATAAAAATGTGCAACTAACATAACTGGTATTGATACTAATGCGCCAAAAGCTATTACGTATCCTAAATCTGCCCCAACAATTCCTGCAACTGCAAGTGGACCTGGTGTTGGTGGAACAAACATATGTGTTGCATGAAGTCCCATTGTTAACGAAACTGCTATTGATGTCATAGAAATTTTTGTATCTTTACTAATTCTTTTTGCGATTGGTGCAAGAAGAACCACTGCTGCATCGCAAAATACTGGAATTGATACAAAATATCCTGTTATAGCAAGACCCAAGGCAGCGTGTTTTTCTCCTGTTATTTTTAAAATTGTTTGAGCCATAGTTTCTACAGCCCCACTTTTTTCAAGCAAATATCCTGTAACTGTCCCAATGGCAATAACAATTCCAATTCCTGCTATGGTTGATCCCATGTTTTCTTGGAAAGCTGTTAGCATATCAGAAAGTGGCATTCCAGAAATTATTCCAAAAGAAAATCCTGCTGCTAATAGAGCAAAAAATGGATGCAATTTTAATTTTACTGTAGCAAATATCAATATAAATAATGATAAAAATAAAGCTACGACTGTTAAGGTTGATGTGTTCATTTTATCCTCCAATTATAAATAAGTTTTTAAATATTTTTCCATTATTTCATCTGGAACTAGTTTTCCACCTGTTGCCCAAGCAAAATGATTTATATTTTCTTTAATATCAAGCAAATTATTTTCTTCCAAATATTTTCTACTTTCCTCATACTCAAATAATTTGATAGGTCCTTCAAAGGCAGAACAAGCTGATGGTTCAATTTTTATATCTTCGCTATTATTTAAATCTCTCATATAATCAAATAATTTGTTATCGTTCATTGTAAAAATTCCAGAAATTATAGGCTCCATTACCTTTCCAACAAAACCGGATGGTCTTCCAACAGCAAGTCCGTCTGCTTCTGTTTTTCCATCAATTCCAAAATCTTGTACGCAAATATCTCCATTTAATCCTGTAGCCATTCCAATCAACATAGATGGGGCATGAGTTGGTTCAATGTAGAAAATGTGGCAAGAATCTCCAAAAACTTTTTTAAGTCCAAAAGAAACTCCGCCTGGTGATCCACCAACTCCACATGGAAGATAGAAAAATGCTGGATGGTCTTTGTCAACTTTTATTCCTTGATCTTCTATTTGTTTTTTAATTCTATTTGCAGCAACTGCATAGCCCAAAAATAGGGTAGAAGAATTTTCATCATCAACAAAATAAGAATTTGGATCTTCGTCAGATTTTTTTCTACCAAGCTCAACTGCCTTTGTAAAATCTCCATCATATTCTACAACTTCAGCTCCCTTTGATCTTAACAAGTCTTTTTTCCATTGTTTAGCATCATTTGACATGTGAACAATAACTTTAAAACCTAAAGTTGCTGAACTAATTCCAATAGATAAACCAAGATTTCCAGTAGATCCAACTTGGATTGTATGTTTTGAGAAAAATTCCCTAAACTTATCACTAGCTAAAATTCTATAATCATCATCTTCTTTTAGCATTCCAGCTTCCATTGCAAGTTTTTCAGCATGGTATAAAACTTCATAAATTCCGCCTCTTGCCTTAATAGATCCAGCTACAGCCAAGTGAGAATCCATTTTCAAATATAAGTTTCCTTCCAAAGAAGTTTTTCCCTTTAAAACTTTTTCCATATTAGGAATTTTTTTAAGAGGAGATTCAATAATTCCATTTGTAGCTTTCGTATCGTCAAAATATTCCATCAACAAAGGAGCAAATCTTTTTAATCTGTCCTCAGCATCTTTTATATCGTTTTCATCAAAAGGAAAATTTTTCCAAACTTCTTCGCCAGTTTTTTTCTTTTTATTAATCCAAACTGTTTCCTTTTTTTCTGCCACTTCTTTTAATACCGGTTCTCTTTCAACAAATTTCGTGATGTCCATTTTTACCTCCTAATTAAATTATATTAAACTTTATTTAATTTAATTTAATTCTATCACAGAAGAAAACATTGTCAAGCTTTTATAAAAAATAAAATCAATGGTATAATAATAAAGCAAACAAAAATATAGAAAGGGTGATTAAAATAGATAAGCTAGGATCAAATATAAAAAAATTTAGAAGTATAAAAAAATTATCACTCAAAGAACTAGCAAAAGAGATTGACGTATCTCCATCTATGCTTAGCCAAATCGAAAGTGGGAAGGCAAATCCTTCTTTAAATACACTAAAATTAATTTCAAAAAATTTAGACGTTCCAATGTTTACTTTATTTGAAGAAGAAAACAAAGAAGCTGCTATGATTGTAAAAAAAGAAAATAGAATAAGAATTACAAGTGGCAGAGCAAATTCAGACGAATACCAACTAAGCTACGATCTTTTAAGTCCGGATATGAAAGGCGATGTGCAACTTTGTGAAATGAAACTTTCAGGTTTTCAATATAATTCAGATGATTTTAATATACATAAAGGAGAAGAAGTTGCAGTTTGTTCGCTTGGAAAAATAGAATTGATGTTAGAAACAGGCACATACCTACTTCAAAACGGAGATTCAGTAAGAATCCCAAGCGGAACAAAACACAGATGGAAAAACCCAGGAAAAGAAGACTGCGCAATAATATTCGCCATAAGCCCACCAATTTTTTAAATTAAAAAAGACCTTTAATCTAATTAATAGATTAAAAGTCTTTTTTTTATTTCTTCTTAGCCTTATCCCAAATATCAAGATAAGATTTGTAGAAAGAAAGATCTTGGACAGTTTCCAAAACTCCTAAATAATTTCCGTTCTTATCCCTAACTGCATAGTAGGTCACAGCGTGGTCATTGCCCTTTATGTTTTTTATGATTTGAAATTTATCCTTGCTACCTTTTTTAAATTCACCGATAAGCTTTCTTACAATTGGCTCAACTTGGGGTGGGTGACATGAATAAACTTCTCTTCCCAAAGATGTCTTAGCCCTTTTAAAAATTTTTTCACTCTTTATATTATTATAATAAGCATTTATATCATTTTTATCTACAAAAGTTATCTCAATTTCTAAAGTATCAAGAAGAGCCTCAAGCTCGTCAACTTTCATCTTTCCCTTAGAAAAATTAATATATCCATCCATAGAATCTTTCTCATTATTTGTATTTTCTCCATCATCCCAAATTTCTTTTTTGATTATATCATCAGGATAATCTTTCAAATCCTCATAAAGACCTAAAAAATCTTCATTTGAAATCACATCTTCCATCAAAGGATACAAGATATTTTCTTCCTTATAAGTCATCTCCCTTGCTCTTTCAAATACTTTTTTGACATCATCAAAATCAGATTTTTTGAAAGCTTTTTTGAAATTTTTAGAAATTTCAATATCAACTCCCCACATAATTTCAGATGGGCCTGGCTTATTGTAATTTTCCTTTAACAAAGGATAAATCAAATCCCCCTTTTTCCTATAATGTGAAGTGATTTTATTAGAAATATCTTTAATTTTTTCCAAATCTTGACTGTTTTCTCCTAAATCGATAAGTTCTTTAATTTTTTCATTTTCCAAAAAGAAAAACCTAAGAGGATGACCAGAAATATTAATTAATTTCAAATCCTTTCCTCCTTCACTTTCCGTTTTCCCATGAAAAAGTGAGGAATGTACATCACAAAGCCTTTGAACATCAGCCCTATCAACTCCCCCTTCAAGAAGAGCTTCCTCAGCATCCATAATTTCAGAAGATGAAACATTTTCGAAATTTTTTACAAAATCCTTTCTAACACTTTCAAGATCCTCACCCTCTGACAATCTTTTTACATAAGATTTAATCAGATTTCTTCTATTTTTAACTTCAAAATCATCATAAGAGTTTATAATTTCATACCCCAAATCTTCTAACTTTTTGTCAACATTGTCAATTCCAACCATCTTTGCCCCGCGTCTAATAGACATTTTTTTGCCCATAGTTTTAAGCATAAGAGGATTGGAAAGATTTTTAAAACCAAGACCTATAAGATCTTCTTTCAATTTATCATCACGATTAACTAAATCATAAATCGCCTTATTAATATCAATTTTTTTAGCCATAATATCCTCCAATATTATTATACTCTTCAATTGATAATGTCTATTATTTAAATAAAAAAAGCAAGATTTATCTTGCTTTTTAATCTATTATCCTACTATATTTTTTAAAACACCAATTTTCTCAATTTTCATTTCAATTTCATCATACTTTTTCAAAAATCTAGGAGGATCAAAGGCCATTCCAACTCCAGATGGAGTACCTGTTGCTATGATAGTGCCTTTTTTTAAGGTCATAGCTTCCGACAAATTTTCAATCATTCTATCAACAGATAAAATCATATTTTTTGTGGAATTTTCTTGTCTAATTTCTCCATTAATTTTTGTGCTTAGCTTCAAATTGTCATAATCAAAATTTCCATCATTAATAAGTATGCAAGGTCCCATTACTGATGACCCATCAAAACTTTTCCCATAATACCATTGTTTATACTTGGTTTGAAGATCTCTTGCTGAAAGATCGTTAAAAATAGTAAAGCCAAATATATAATTTATCGCCTCATCTGCTTTTATATTTTTACAATCTTTACCAATTATCACTCCTAATTCTATTTCGTAATCAAGACATGACGTTATTTTTTCATTTAAAGGAATATTTTCTTCATTTCCAAGAATTTTATTTGCTCTCTTAGAAAAATAAATTGTATCAACGTCTTTTGTAAAATCTTTTTTGGAAACAAGCTCTACCTCGTCTTTGTGGTCTGTATAATTCATGCCCACACAAATTATATCTTGCTTTGGATATTCTATTGGACTTAAAATTTTATAGGTTTTTTTGACCTCTTTTGCCTTTGATAAATCAAGTTTTAATAAATCAATTCCAGATATTATAAGATCATTTATGTCTTTAAATTTATATCCTAAACTTTCTAGTAAATATACTTTTTCTTTTTCCTCAATTAAAATTTTTTTATGATTTTCTATTTCTACATAAAAAACTTTCACTATAGTCCCCTATCTGCAAAATCTAAATTCAAATTTTGTATTTTTATTATATCTTCTAAAATTTCTTTTTGTTCCAAAAGAACTTTCGCTATTTCTTTTTCCGTTTTTTCTGTCTTTCTAAACATAGGATAAGTAGCTGACATAGCCGCCTTTATTTTTCCACTTTCTCTAATTGGAACAGCTACGCAAGATGTATTCATTGTGAATTCTTGATTTTCAACTGCATATCCAAGCCGTCTTACTTTATGTATGTCTTTTAGTAACTCATCTACATTGCCTATAGAATTTTCCGTATATTTTACAAAATCATAATTTTTGTATTTTTCAATTATTTCTTGATCGCTAAAACCTGACAACAAAGCTTTGCCCAAAGCGGTATAGATAGCTGGTATTTTTTTGCCTACTGAACTTACAATTTCTATATTATCACTAGCATTAACTTTTCCTAAATAAAAAACCATGTATTCATCCAAAACACCAAATTGTACAATTTCTCCTATCCTATCAACAACTATTTCCATTTGTTTTATAATTGTAGATAGGCAATCAAGTTGTCCAGAATATGATAAACCTAATTGAAAAAGTTTAAAGGATGCTACATAGCATCCTTTATCATTTTTTTCTAGAAAATTAGTTTTTTCCAAGGTTTTTAAAATTGGACTTAATGTGCTTTTTGGTATAGCTAGTTTTTTTGATATATCTATTAATGAGATTCCATTCTCGTAATTATTTACTAACTCAAGAATTCTTACAACTCTTAATGTGGGATTGTGTAATTTTTCAACCATGATGACTTCACCTCTCATGGTCTATTATAACACAACTATTTTATTTGTTCGTATTCTTTAACTACATCTTCCAAAATTTTTCTACCTTTTTCATAAATATCTTCTGATAATTGATTATAAGGAAAAATTGATTTTGATGAAATATCAACTCCTCTTACTCCCATCAATCTTTTAAATAAATGTGAAAAATTACTATCAAGGTCATATAAAGGCATCAATTTGTGAATTAAAGTTGATAATTCATAAACTTTATCAAAATTTTTATCTTTTGTAGCTTTAATTAAATCAGCCCATAGATCAGGAACTAGATTAGCTAATGCACCAATACAACCAGCTCCGCCTGTAGTTAAATTGTACAAAAATTGATCATCAAAACCTGAATAAACTTTGGTTTTTTACCTTCTGTACTTCTTAAAAGCCTATTTGTATGTAGAGGATCCATAACAGAATCTTTCAAACCAACAATATTATTATTTTCATTTACTAATTTAGCATAAGCTTCTCCAGAAATTGAATATCCACTTCTTGCTGGGAAATTATAAATATAAATATCTCCATCAACTTTTTTAGCCAATTCATTATAATAAATGAACATTTTCTCATCATCAGTTCCAAAATAATATGGCCCAATAACCATAACTCCTTTATAGCCGATTTTTATAGCCTCATTACTAAGCTTAACGGTATCCTCAAATGATGGACAATTACTGCCTAAATACAAATCCACTCTACCATTTGTATAATCATAATAATCTTTTGCAAATTGCAACTTATCTTCATAATCAAGTACGGTAAATTCCCCAGTACTACCAAGGACAAGAATACCATCAACTCCACCATCAACAAGAAAATCAATAACTTTTTTATTCTCCTCAAAATTAGGCTTCTCATTTTCGTCAAAAACCGTAACAACTGGCACTATTATTTCACACATAAAAACCTCCTAAAATATATTCTAATCTTCTAAAATTTTTATTTTTTTAAACGAAATTAGCTCCCCTTTGAATAGCAAGTTCAGTATATCCCAAAGTTTCTGCTTTAGTCAATTTACCATTACAGAAATCAATCATTTCATCAAAATATTCATCCGCCAATTCTTCCATTGTTTTTTCTCCGTATATAGTTGGACTTGCATCCCAATCCAAGTTATCTGACATAGTCTTTGCAGTTTCTCTATTTCCAGTTATTTTTACGACTGGAGCTATAGGATTTCCTGTAGGTGTCCCTCTACCTGTAGAAAATACAACTATTTGGCATCCTCCTGCAATCATTCCAGCTACAGATGATGGATCATTTCCTGGAGTATCCATTATTACTAGGCCTTCTTTTGTTTCTAATTGTTTTGAATAATCATAAACACCATTAACGGTTGTAGTACCACCTTTATGGATACATCCTAGTGATTTTTCCTCTAAAGTTGTCAATCCACCCTCTTTATTTCCAGGAGATGGATTTCCTTCTCTTACTTCTTCTCCTGTATTTTTTATTATGTGGTCTTCAAATCTATGAACTATATCATAAATTCTTTTTTTAACTTCATCATTTTTAGCTCTTCTTGCCAAAATATGCTCAGCTCCAATAAATTCTGTTGTTTCACTTAAAACAGTTGTACCGCCATTTTCAACCATTTTGTCTGATAAATTTCCAATTAAAACATTTGATGCCAAACCACTTGTTGGATCTGATCCACCACATTCTGTTCCCATAATAAGTTCAGAAATTGGAACTTCTTCTCTTCTTAGCATAGAAGCTTCTGCTGCAAATTCTTTTGCATATCTTGTAGCCTTTTCTATCGCTTTTAATGTTCCACCTTCTTCTTGGATTATTACAGATTCCATTGGTTTATTCGTTCTTTTTTCAATTTCTTTTTTAACCAAATTTAATTGAGCATTCTCACAACCCAAAGAAACTAAAACGGTAGCATAAATATTAGGATTTGCAGCAAATCCTGCCAATGTATCAAGGGTATACTCAAAATCTTTACCTAATTGAGAACAACCCAATTGCATATTAAAAGTAACTGCTTCTTTGACTTGACTTGCAATTATTCTAGTTGTATCAGATGCACATACTGAACATGGTAAAACTAAAATATGATTTCTAATTCCAACTCTTCCATCGCTTCTTTTATATCCCCAAAAAGTTTTTGTCATTTTATTTCTCCTTTTATTCTATAGCCTCAAGATCTTCACGACGACCTTCAGTATTATGATCATGAACGTGTTCGCCAATTTTTATTTCTTTTATAGCAAATCCTATATGTTCTCCATATTTTATTACAGGTTGTTCAATTTCTATATTTTTAATTGCTATTTTATGATAAATTTTAATATCATCTAAAGCCTTTAAACTTTTTATTTCTCCATCCAAATCTTTATACTCAACAACTTCATCTTTTTTTATAGGTTCTATCGCTACGATTACATTATCTCTATCATTTATAATTACAGAATTTATCATATCATTCTCCTAATCTTATTTTGCTTTCCAATCTTTTTTGCTAAAGTCTTGTCCTTGTCGTGGATATTTAGGACATCCGTATTTTTTTGCCCACCAAGCTGTTATTATAGGTATTAATATAGCTGTCATAACTGTAGATGCCGCAACTTGAGTTGTTGCTGCTGTAACATATGGTGCCCAACTTGCATCAATTGATGCTACTACTGCAGGTACAGCAATCGCATTTCCTGCAGTTGATGAAACAGCCCAACCTGCATAGCCAGGTCTTTTATTGAAAATTCTATCACACAAAACGACGAATGGTCCACTTATGCATACTGTAATTATTCCCAATAATATTCCAGGAGCTCCTCCAGCAACTATTCCTTTTACATCAATACCAGCACCCAAAGTAATACCAACAAATGGTAAAAGTAATCCTATACCTGGTTCTAAAAATTCACTCATTTTCTTATCTATATTTCCAATTATCATTCCAAAAATTATAGGAACTATTACCGCTATTAAAGATGTTATAGGAATTTGTGCTAATCCACTAGCTCCTAAGGTAACCAATGTTAAAAATGGTCCATCATTAATTGCTAACAAACTCATTGCTGTTTGATCAACTTCATCTCCATACTCAACATTTAATGCCAAATACATTGAACCATTTGAATTTGTTATTGCACTTATTATTGCAAGAGTTGTAAGTCCAAATATACCTACCATACCAAAAGCTTTTCCTACAATTATTCCTATGATAGCTCCAATAGCATATTTAGATAAAAGTAACACTCCACCTCTTCTTACTACTTCCGCTAATTCTTTAACCCTTAATTGGGCTCCCATACAAACTAATTGAACACCTAGAACAGCTGCTGTTCCTGCACTAGTAAAAACAGCCGTAGTAAATGACCCTATTTGTAACATATCTGGGAAAAATGTATTTATAAGAGCAGATAGAAACATTGGCACTATCATCATTCCCGCCGGAACTTTCTTTAAAAATTTTAAAATCATAATTATCTCCTATTGTTATATTAATTTTACATAAAGACAAGCATTTTATTACTTAGTAAAATTTTTCAAATTTTCTGTTCAATAAATATTGCTCCTTGTTTACTTATATAGAAATCTTTTTTACATTTTTTAGTAATTCAAATATTTTTTAATTTCATATATAAGTACTGCTACCTTTCTAACTTTCTAATATTATAAATTTTTGGCAATTCATAATATTTTATGCAATTATGCTCAGTATCTCCCTCCATCTTAAATTTAAATTGGCCTTTTTAAATTTGTTCGTATTTGCGTTTTTATATGTATATACGTCTTATGCTTATAATATAACTCACTTTAAAATCGATGTCAAGGATTTTAATTCATTTTTTCTGTATTATTTTGTCTTATTAATTTTTTTTATTTAAATTTCAAATTTAAATTTATCAAATTTTGTTTATTCAACTAAAAAAACAAGCGATGTCTTCGCTTGTTTTACTTTTTACTATTCATAATCTACAACACTTACAAGTATTGATTTTGGTCCTAAATGGACTCCGAATACTGGGGGTACTGTCATTTCTTTATATATTTTTGCATTTTTTATTTCTTCTTTTAGCAATTCTTTTATTATTTTTATTTCTTCAAAGCTTGCTCCGCCGCCTATTGCTAGACCGTATTCTTTTTTATCTTTTATTTTTTCTTTATGATTTTTGCTATTTCTTGGAATGATTTTTTTCTTCCTATAACTTTTTTTGCTATTTTTATTTCTCCGTCTTTCATTGTAAAAATCGGTGTGAAATTTATAAGATTTGCAACTTTTCCTATTGATTTTGGTAATCTACCTCCTTTTACAAGGTAGTCAAGACTTTCTGCTCTTACGTATATATTTGCTTTTTCTACATCTTTTATTGCTCTTTTATAAATTTCTTCGTATTTTTTTCCTTTTATAGCTGATTTTGCTGCTTTTGTTGCTATAAAATATAGGGGTAGTGATGCTATTTTTGTATCTATTATATCGATTGTTACATTTTTATTTTCTATATGATCTTTTGCTAAATTCATCATATTATTCATTCCTGAAAGATGGGATGATATTGAAAAACATAGGATTTTATTGTAGCCTTCTTCTATATATTTTTCTAGAATTTCCACAAATTCTCCTACTCCTGGTATTGATGTGCTAACTTTTTCTTCTGTGTTTTTTAATTTTTCAAAAAATTCTTCGCTTTCTAAATCTATTTGGTCCGTGTAGCTTGTATCTCCAAAATGTATTTTGAATGGGACTATGCCTATGTTATATTTTTTTGCTTCTTCCAGGTTAATCGAGTTTCCTGAATCTACTATTATTTTTATTTTCTCCATTTTATCCTCTTCTAATTATTTTTTCTCAAAAAAATAGCCTCAAAACAAAAAGTTTTGAGGCCTTATGTCTTTTTTTATAAGTAATATTTTTTTACTACGTTTAATTGGTCATCTAATTCGTAAACTAATGGTTGTCCTGTTGGGATTTCTAAATCCATTATGTCATCATCTGAAATTTTTTCTAAATGTTTTGCCATAGCTCTTAAAGAATTTCCGTGTGCTGCTACTAAAACTGTTTTTCCATCGATTAAATCTTTTGCTATATTGTCTATATAGAATGGAAGACATCTTTCTAGTGTTACTTTTAAATTTTCTGCAACTGGAATTATATCTTTTGGATATTCTTTAAATCTATCTTCGCTTGCTTGTGCATTTGCTTCTTCGTCTGTTAAAGCTGGTGGAAGTGTATCGTATGATCTTCTCCAAATATGAACTTGTTCATCTCCATATTTTTCTGCTGTTTCTTTTTTGTTTAATCCTTGTAATGCTCCATAGTGACGTTCGTTTAATCTCCAAGATTTTACAACTGGCACATACAATTGGTCAGAGTATTCAAGGGCAAAGTTACAAGTTTTGATTGCTCTTTTTAAAATTGATGTATAAGCTATATCAAATTTTATTCCAGCATCTTTTATTTTTCTTCCAGCATCTTTTGCTTCTTCTACTCCCTTGTCTGATAAATTTACATCTACCCAACCTGTAAATTTATTGGCAAGATTCCATTCGCTTTGTCCATGTCTTACGAAAACTAATTTTTTTGTCATTATCTTCTCCTCATTTTTTCCTTTTTTTCAAGCTGTTTTTGCTTGGCTTTCATTGACTCATTCTTTTCTTCATCAATATTGTCAATCCATGTTAGGGCGTTTGCTGTTCCTTTTATTACACATTCTCTTGGATCTTGGGCAATTTTTACATCAATTTGAAGTCTTTCATTGATTCTTTTTGCAAGTCCCAAGGTTAATGCTCCGCCACCTGTTAAAAATATACCTCTTTCATACAAATCTGCAGCTAATTCTGGAGGTGTTTGCTCTAATACATTTTTTACTCCATTTATTATTTTATCAATTGATGGGAGTAAGCAAGAATAAATTTCTCCAACTGGAAGATAGATTCTTGATGGAAGTCCATCTTCTATAAGTCGTCCTACAACTTCGATTGAATCTGTATAGTCTGCTTCTTGAGCTTTTATTTTTATCATTTCTGCACTTGATTCGCCAATAAGCATCCTATATCTGTTTCTTATATGATCTTTTATATCATTGTCGAAAGTATCTCCAGAAATTTCTATAGAATCGCTTGTTACGATTTGTCCCATAGAAACTACTGCAATGTCTGAAGTTCCTCCTCCAATATCTATAACCATATTCCCTTTTTCATCTGTTATATCTATATCTGCACCAATCGCTGCTGCGAGAGGTTCATCTATCAAATAAACTCTATGAGCTCCTGCGTTTTCTGCTGCTTGAAGAACTGCTCTTTTTTCAATCTGAGTTGCCTTGCTTGGAACACAAATCAATAAATCAGGTTTAAATAAAGATTTATTCAAGGATTTTTTCAAAAAATATTTAAGCATTTCTTCTGTTGCATTAAAATCTGCAATTACTCCGTCTTTTAAAGGCTTTAATGCAATTACATTTCCAGGAGTTCTTCCCAAAATTTTTTTTGCATCCTTTCCAACTGAAAGAATTTTTCCTGTGAGTGTATCTTTTGCTATAACTGAAGGTTCTTCTAAGCAAATCCCCTTATCTTCAACGTAAACAAGGACTGAGGCTGTTCCCAAATCTATTGCCACACTTTTTCTTAACCTTGACATGGCCTCTCCTATTTATTTTTTAATTTATCAACTTGGTCTAATTTTTCCCAAGTAAAATCTTCATCATTTCTTCCAAAGTGTCCGTAAGCTGCGGTTTTTTTGAAAATTGGTCTTTGTAAATCTAATTTATCAATTATTGCTTGAGGTCTAAAATCAAAAACTTCTTTTACAATTTCTGTAAGTTTTTCATCTTCATATTTTCCAGTTCCAAAACTATCTACATAAATTGATAGAGGTTTTGCAACTCCAATTGCATAAGCAACACCAATTTCACATTTTTTGCAAAGACCTGCTGCAACCATATTTTTTGCTGCATATCTTGCCATATAAGCTGCTGATCTGTCAACTTTTGTTGCATCTTTTCCAGAAAATGCTCCGCCACCAGATTTTGAATATCCACCGTAAGCGTCAACGATTATTTTTCTTCCTGTAAGTCCAGAATCTCCTTTTGGTCCACCAATTACAAATTTTCCTGTTGGATTTATATAGAATTTTGTAGCATCGTCGATGTATTTTGGATCAATAACTTCTTTGATTACTTTTTCTATTACATCTTTTTTGATTTGTTCAAGGCTTACTTCTTCTGAATGTTGAGTTGAAATTACTATAGAATCTACTCTTTTTAATATGTCATCATCATATTCTACTGTAACTTGGCTTTTGCCATCAGGTCTTAAATAATCAAGAATTCCTTCTTTTCTAACTTGAGCAAGTCTTTTAGAAAGTTTTTGTGCATAAACAACTGACAATGGAAGATATTCTTCTGTTTCATCATCTGCATAACCAAAAACCATTCCTTGATCGCCCGCTCCAATTTTGTCGTATTTGTCATTTGTAGATTTAAAATCCATTGAATCATTTACGCCTTGAGCAATGTCAGGAGATTGTTCTATAAGTGATGTAAGAACTGCTACGTTTTGATAATCAAATCCTAATTTTGGATCATCATATCCTATTTCTTTGATTGTATCTCTTGCTATATTTTCTATTGGCGCATAAGCATTTGTCGAAATTTCTCCAACAACCAAGACAAGACCTGTTGTTGTTACACATTCACAAGCTACTCTCGAATTTTTATCTTGCTTTAAACATTCATCTAAAATCGCATCAGAAATTTGGTCGCAGACTTTATCTGGATGTCCTTCTGTTACTGATTCTGAAGTAATTAATTTTTTCATATTAAGTCCTTTCTTTTAAGGATAATTATACCTTAAATTATTTTGAATTGTTATATTTTAATCAATTTTTTCTAACAAAACTACAGCTCTTGCCTCAATTCCTTCTCCACGTCCTGTAAAAGATAATTTTTCTGAGGTTGATGCCTTGATTGATACATTTTCTATATCAGTTTTTAAATGTTTTGCCAATTTTTTTTGAATCTCTTCTCTTTTCGGAGAAATTTTTGGCATTTCACAAATTATAACTGTATCTAAATTTCCAATTTTGTAAGATTTTTCTTCCATTAATTTTACAACCCTATCAAGAAGTTTTATTGAGTAAATATCTTTAAATTCATCATCAGTGTCTGGAAATAAATTTCCAATATCTGGAAGATTTAAGGCTCCCAAAATCGCATCCATTATGGCATGAACCAAAACATCTGCATCTGAGTGGCCCAAAAGTCCTTTTTCATATTGAAACTCAACTCCACCCAAAATTAATTTTCTATTTTCAACTAATTTGTGAACGTCATATCCTATTCCGATTCTCATACTAATCCTCTAAAAACGCCTTGGCAAATATCAAATCTTCTGGTGTAGTCATTTTTATATTTGAATATTCGCCTTCAACTACTTTTATTTTTTCATCACTATATATTTCAAAAAGCTGGCTATCATCTGTTATTGTAAAATTACTTTGTGTATATTTTTCGTAAAAATCCAAAATCATTTCCTTATCAAAGGCTTGAGGAGTTTGAACATTGTAAACTTCTTTTCTAAGTGGTGTAGTTTTTACCAAAGAATTTTCATCTACAATTTTTACCGTATCTTTTGATTTTACCGCACTTATTACAGCCTTATAGTATTTTAAATTTTCTAGCACTTTTTCAAATAATTCTTTACTTGCAAAAGGTCTTACCCCATCATGGGTTAAGACCAATTTTGAATTTTTATCTACAGCTTTTAAGCCTTCATAAGTTGAAAGTTCTCTTGTTTCTTTCCCAAAAACATAGGAAATTTTCTTGTCATATTTTTTTAAAATATCCTTCAAATAATTTTCATCATCTTTTCTAATTACTACAATTATTTGGTCAATTTGGTCAAGTTTTACAATGGTATCAAGGCTAATTTCTAGAATTTTTCTGCCCATAATTTCTATGTATGGTTTTGCCTTGTCAGATTTCATCCTTAATCCATTACCTGCTGCTGTAATTACCGCTGAAATTTTTTTGCCGTCTATCATATTATTCCTTTGCTCTTACAAATATCATTTTTCCAGCCGATGTTTGTAAAACACTGGTTACTGTTGTATTTATTTTCTTTCCAATTAAATCTTTTCCATCTTCAACTACAACCATTGTTCCATCTTCAAGATAACCTACTCCTTGATTTCTAGATTTTCCTTCTTTGATAACTTCAATTTCCATTATCTCTCCAGGCAAAACCTTGGTTTTCATTGCATTTGCCAAATCATTTATATTTAAAACTGTAATTCCTTGAACATCTGCAACCTTATTTAAATTGTAGTCATTTGTAAAAATTTTTGCTCCTGTATCTTGGGCAAATTTCAAAAGCTTTGAATCTACTTCTTTTATATCTGGATAATCTTTTGAAGTGATTTCAAGATTTATGTCTTTATTTTTTTTGATTTCTTTTACAACATCAAGCCCACGTCTACCTCTTTCTCTTTTTAAATCGTCGGGACTATCGGCTATGTGTTGAAGTTCTTCTAGGACAAATTCTGGAATTATTAATTTTCCTTCAATGAAATTAATCTTTATAATATCCAAAATTCTTCCATCAATTAAAACTGATGTGTCAATTAATTTTAAGGATGTATCCTTTGAAATTTCTTTTTTATTTTCTCTTCTATTTGATATTTTTACATTTTTTACTTTTTGGAATGTTTGAGGATACTTGTCAGGATATTTTGATGCAATTCTCCAACCCAAAAGTCCAAAGCCCAAATAAATAATAATAGATAATAGCACAAAAATTGAATTACCAACTACTGGTAAAGACAAAGAGCTTAATGGTTTGGTTGCAAGAAAGGCTAAAATTAAACCTACAATTACCCCGCTTATTCCAACTGCCACACTAAGTGGCGGTAAATCTTCTAAGTATTTTTCTAACTTCATAAATACATCTTCCATCATTTTGTAAATAAAACCTGATAGAAAATAAAATATGCCTGCAAATAATAAAGCCACTAAAACATTTACTGCAATGAAAAAAACAGAACTACCTATTGTAAAATCCACAACAGATAGTACCAATTTTAATACAGATATGCCTAGAATAGCTCCAATTACAGAAAACATAATTCGAAATATTCTATTTAACATTATCTTCTCCTAATTTTTTATAATCCGATTGATTCATCAATCATTTTTTCTGCCTCATCTCTTTCGAGAGAGCCTGACATGACTAATTCGCTAGCCATAATTCTTCTTGCCCTATTTAAAAGCTTTTTTTCCGTTGTTGAAAGTCCCTTATCATCGTCTAAGGCAACAAGGTCTCTTACCATATTTGCAATTTTGAAAATATCTCCAGTTTTTAAAATTTCTTGATTTTCTCTATATCTTAGATTCCAATTAGAATTTAAATCTTTAGGATCTTGTTCAAGAATTGCAAGTATTTCTTCTCCTTCTTTTTTGGATATAACATCTCTAATATTCATTTTGTTGATATTCGCTTTTGGAATTGATATATCCATGTTACCTATAGGCATTTTGAGTATAAAATATTCTTTTTCCTCGCCTAAAAACTCTTTGGTTTCTACAGAATCAATTATCCCAGCTCCATGCATAGGATAAACTATTTTATCACCGATTTTAAACATTTTGACCTCCTAGGTTCTCTCTTTTATTATAACCTTTTTTGCCAAAATAGTAAAATCAAATAATTTTACAGTATACTACCACTATATTCTTTTGTCAATACTTTTTTTCCTATTCGAAATCAACTCCTTACTATCTTTTGAAAAGCCCGTTCTCATTTTTACAGCTCTGTTTAAAACTTTTACTTCACTTTTTTTATAAGAGCCTCCAAAATCGCCGTCCAAAGTCCAATCAATTTTTTCTTCGCTTTCAACTTTAAAAACAGAACCAGACCTAAAAATCACATTATCATTTTCTTTTTTGCTCCTAAGCCCATCGATAATTTGATTTAGTTCTATTAATCCTTTTGGTTTTTTAATTAAAACAGCTTCAAAAATTCCATCATCAAGACCAATATTTTTATTGTAAAAATTATTAAAGCCTCCAACCGAAACAGAATTTGTTGCCATAAAATGAATAAATTCTCCTTCAAAAATTTCTTCATCAATTTTTATTTTTGCCTTATAAGATTTTAAATTTGAAACAGTTTTTACTCCCTCCAAAATATAAGCAAATCGTCCAAAAATATTTTTCATTGATTGGTCAGTTTCGTAAGAAACTTGGGCAATTGAACCAAAGGCTGCAACGTAGGTAAAAAATTTAGAATTAAATTGCCCTACATCCACATCCATAACTTCGCCTTTTATAGCATATTTGCTAGATTTTTTTATGTCAGAAGGAATTTTTAATGACCTTGAAAAATCATTTGTTGAACCTGTTGGAATGTATCCGATTATAGAATTTGCATCAGCTTTTAAAACACCAGAAACAACTTCATCCAAGGTTCCGTCACCACCGCTTACCAAAATCTCATCATATTCTTTGGCAAATTCTTTTACTTTTTCTCTCGCATCATCCGCTCTTTGCGTTGCATAAACCGTCGGAAAATAAGAATTTTTGCTAAAATATTCAACAATTGAGCTTAAATAATTTCCTATAGTTCTTTGCCCGCTCATCGGATTATATATATATAATAACTTTTTCATTTTATCCCTCAAATTTGTAAATAATATATTTATATTTTACTTACATTTGCTAAGTTTTAAAGTATTAGCTAATTTTAATTCCAATTTATCAACTAACATGATATACTTAAAATTGTTATTATATAAAATATAACAGAAAAAAAGGAGTAAAATATGGAGAAAAATAATACAAGATTTATAGTCGAAGGAGGAGTGTCAATCGCCCTTTCTTTTGTACTTTCTTTTGTAGTTTTGTTTAAAATGCCTCTAGGAGGTTCAGTAACTCTTGCATCTAGACTTCCAATTATAATTTTTGCAATAAGGTGGGGAGCTAAAAAAGGACTTTTGGCTGCAGGAATTTTGGGATTGTTGAATATGGTTTTTGGAGGATATGTAATTCATCCAGCCCAAGCAATTCTTGATTATATTCTTTCATTTTCAGCAATTGCCCTTGCAGGTCTATCATTTAGCAAAAATAAAAGCAAATATTCATACATTCCATCAATAATAATTTCATATTTAGTAAGTGGAGCTTTTAATGTGATTAGTGCTTTTATATTCTTTAACGACATGGCGACAGCAAAAGCAGCTGGCTTTAACAACTTTACCCTCTATGCTTTTGCATATAATTATTCTTTCTTAGCAGCTGATGCTTTTATTTTAATAATTGTATTTTTGCTTATTTTTGATAGGGTAAAAAATTTTTTAGATAAACAAAATTAGAAATAATAATTCAAAAAGACCATCTTCCGATGGTCTTTTATTTTGAAGATGATTCTACAATTTCTAGATTTCCTTTAAAAGAATAGGATTTGGCATAATTTGTTATTATAAAAAAATCTCCTTTTTTTATTGGATATGTTTCATCATCTATTATAATTTCCCCACGCCCATTTATTATGCTTTGTAAAATATATGGCTCTTTTCTTTCAAACGAAATTTCTTTTTCTACATTTATTTTTTTTACTGTAAAATACTCATTATCATACAAAATCTCCGTATTTTTTTCTAAATTTTCGTGGATTTTTTCTGTGTCTAGGCACTTTAAGGCTTTTTTTGATTTTTCTAGGTGCAAAGCTCTTTTATTTCCATTTTTATCAACTCTATCGTAATCGTAAAGTCTGTAAGTTATATCTGATGCTTGTTGGATTTCCAAAATCAAAGAATCTTTTTTTATGGCGTGAACCATGCCAGCTGGCACTTTAAAAAAATCTCCTTTTTTTGAATTTTCTTCTTTTAATAAATCTTCCCATTTTTCCTTATCTATTACGTCAATGGCTTCTTTTTTGTTTTTTGTTTTTAATCCATAGATTATTTGGGCTTGATTTTCATTTAAAATATACCAACACTCACTTTTGCCGTAGGAATTTTCTTTTTTTGCCATTTCATCATCTGGATGGACTTGGATTGATAGGTCATCATTCGCATCTATTAATTTTATCAAAAGAGGAAAATTTTCTTTTTGTTCATTTCCAAAAAGTTCTTTGTGATTTTGGTATAAAACATCTAAATTTTTTCCCCTATATTTTCCCTTTAAAATTTTTGATGGAAATTCTTTCATAGCAGAAATCGCCCAATATTCTCCTATATTTTCTGATTCAAATTGGTAGGGAAATTCTTTTTTAAGTCTTTCTCCTCCCCAAATTTTTTCTACAAATTTCCCTTCTAAAAATAATATTTTTTCCATAAGTCACCTCCTTTTTATTATACTAAGAAAAAATAAAGCCCAAGGATAAAGCTTGGGCTTATTCTTATGCTACTGTCAATTTATTTTTGTGGAAGAAGTTTGTAAGATAGATTTGAACTGCTGATACTACTATGTTTAAAATACTACCTAGTCCCATTATCCTCGTCAATTCTTCTACACTTTCTACATTACTTAAATAGAAACCGTTTTGTATTTGACTTGAACTTTTTGATACATTTACTGAGAATGTTTCTAAAAATTTAACACCAAACGTTAGTCCTAAAATCGAAATTATTATTGTTATCAAAATAAAGACTAAAACTGGTCCAAATTTTCCCAAATCTTTAAAAGTTTTGCTTGAGCCTATGCTGATTGAGGCTAAAATTCTTGTAAAAGTTGCAAGTAGGGAAATTAAAACTGTAATTATAAAGATAATTATAGTTTTTGTTGGAAATTGGCCTAAGACAGTTTTTATTTGCCTAAATATCAGACTTATATCTTCTCCCCTTGCTCCAGTTGTAATGAAAAAGAATCCAAAAAATTCTAGCAAAAATACAAGGCCTGCAAGTAAGGCAAGGATCATTATGTTTAAAATCCTTGATGTGGTTACATCTTTATCTTTTACAGGAAGGACATCATAAAAGGCAGCTTGATCTCCATAAAATTTCTTGTAGTCATTTAATATTACAATTATCATAGAAATTGCAAAGGATGAATACATAACAAGCATCGAAAGAACTGTTATAAAATCCAAAAACGCTGAATCAAAATATAAATTTATGTAATTTAATACAACTGACAAAATTAAAGGAATTACCATCCAAGGAATTATGTCCCTAATATTTTCTTTTAATTGGTGTTTTAATAATTTAGCCATTGAAAACCTCCTCAAAGTATTCTTCAACTCCCATCTTGTGATTTTGTCTTAAATCATCAATATTTTCTTCCAAAATAATTTTTCCATCAGAAATAAATACAACCTTATCCAAAAGTCTTTCGATTTGACTAATCAAATGAGTTGAAATAATCATAAGACCTTCCGAATCAAAATTATCAATTATTACATCCATAATTTTTCTCCTACTTGCAGGATCAATCCCACTCATTGGCTCATCCAAAAGATATAAATCGGACTTTCTTGAAAGAGAAAGAGCAATTTGCACCTTGTCTTTCATACCCTTTGACATATTTTTTATCTTCATTTTCATATCAAGTTTAAAATCTCTAATTATTTTTTCAAATTTTTCCTTGGAAAAATCTTCAAAAAATTCGTCATATAAATTTGAAATTTGAATCAAATTATATGATTTGTCCAAAGGAAGATGGTCTGGTTGGTAGGATACAAATGATTTTGTAAGATAGTCTGGATTTTCTCCACTAATTTTAACCTCGCCCTTATAATTTTTTTCAAGACCTGCAAGAATTCTAAGCAAAGTTGTTTTTCCCGATCCATTAGGTCCCAAAAGCCCAACAATTTCTCCTTTTTTAAAATATAAATTTAGCTTATCTAAAACAAGTTTATTTTTGTATGCAATAGATAAATTTTTAATCTCTAACATTAGTCCACCTCCCAAAATTTATCAAGACCATCAAGAGCATCTTCTTTTGAAATTTTTAAATTTTTTGCATTGTTAATAAAATCTTCACAAATTATTTCAAAAGCATTTTTTGACAAAGATTTTATCAAATCCCTATCATCAGTTACAAATCTTCCACTAGTTCTTTGGCTTTTGCAAAGCCCATCTCGTTCAAGTTCAGCCAAAGCTCTTTGGACAGTATTTGGATTTACTTCATAATCCTTGGCAAGATTTCTAACAGAATCAATTTTATCGCCAGCTTTCCACTCGCCACTTGAAATTTTCGACTTAAAATCTTCTAAAATTTGAAGATAAATGGGTCTATCATTATCAAATTCCATTTATTCCTCCTTTTTTTCTATCGCTTGCCCAACAACCAAACCAATCAACATTCCAATCGGAAGAAAAGTTCCAATATTATCGTACAAAGAACCAAAAATTATACCAAAACTCATTCCGATAGTCATACCTTCTGCCAAATAATTTTGCTTGTTTTTATGATTTTGATTTTTTCCTTTAATTTTTTCGCTTTTTTCAAGTTTTTTTATAATAAATACAAACAAAAAACCCAAAAGCCCCATAGGCAAAATTATTTTTAAAATATTCATTCACTTTCCTTTTTGTATTTTTGTATTATTGTATCGCTCTCTTAATACAATAATATTATATCCCCGATTTTTATTTTTGTAAAGTTTTTTTTAATTTTTAAAATTAAAAAATAAAATACACTAAACGCCTAATTTAAAAGCTTTTGCTAATTATTTTTTAAAATTTTATTTTGTTTTTTAAAAATTTTCAAAATATTTACTCAAATTTTACAAAAATTTTTACATTTCCTAATAAATATAATTTAATATCTAAATTGAAAGAAAATTTGAAAATAATCCCTCAAAATTTACGCTCTTTTCCAATAATTTCATTTTTTCTTTTACAAATATTTGTTGGTAATTGCCTCAAAAATTTTTAGCCTAAAAAGGCTAAATTTTTTAAACAAATATACTAAACTAAATAAGTGATTTTAAAACCTATTTTTCAAAATCTCCAAACAAAAAAGGCCCTAGGATTTCTCCTAAGACCTTTTTGTTTTGTTTTCAATTTTATCTAATGCTTACTCTACCAAAAGCTGATTTTATATCCAAATCCAAATCTGATTCCTCTGGATTAGTTGAAACTTGGTAGCCATCTTTTGTTTGCAATTTATTTTTAAATTTATCCGCAATTGAATAAGATGATGATTTAATCAAAGCTTTTATATTTTTATTAAATTCATTTGTATCAATTACAACTGATCCAAATTGTGTTCCTATATTAACTTCTTTTGCATCGACAATTTTAAAAATTTTAATTGAACCAGCTTTTGATGAAAGATCTACATTTTCCATATTTAAGCCATCAATTCTTATAGAACCATTTACAAGATCTACATTTGCATTTTCTCCAGAAATATTTGAAAGATAAACTGATCCATTTACATTAGAAACTTCAAGATTTCCATTTGTATTTCTAATTTCGATTTTTCCATTAGTATTTTTCAAATCAATATTCCCAGCAGAATTTATAATAGTAAATCTTGCATTAGTTGATTCAATATTATTTTCCTTAAAATCAACATCGCAAAGTTCAACTTGACCATTTACAATATTTATATCAAGACTATCATAAATATTTTTGCCCAAATATAATTTTACATTCGCACTTGCATCCAAAGACTTATAATTTTCATTTACACTTACAATTAATTTATCCTCAACAACTTCAATATTTAAATAATCATTTACTTGGTCTTCTTTGTTTTTGAAATAAACTTTCTCATCAACCATAATATGATTTTCTTGAGCTCTTTCAATATCCAAAGAACCATTTATAAGATCAATTTCAATAGCATTAACATCATCATCAATTTTTGTTTGATTTTCAGTTTTTTGAGAATTTATATGGTAAATATTAGGAATATTTACACTATCAAGATCAATATCAAAATCAAAATTTGAAATAGTTTCACTTGTCTTTTTCATAATTTTTTCAAAAGAAGTTGATAATTTATCAACAAAACTTTCCTCATTATTTTTAGACTTGTCTTTGCCAACTGCCTCCAAAAGATCGCTAGCTTGTTCAACTGTAATCTTTCCTTCTTTTAACATATCTAAAATCATTTTCTTTTCTTCATTCATCTTTAAGCTCCTTTAAAAGTTCACTTGCTTGGTCAGGAGTAATCTCTCCGCTGTTGACCATATTCAAAATATCTATTCTAGATTCTTGTTTATTTATTTTTCCACCAAGTTTTTTTACAATCTTGTCAATTCTATTTCTAACAGTCGGGTAAGAAATTCCCAAACTCTCTCCAACATCTTTTATACTGCCACGCTTTTGCAAAAAAAGCTCAATAAATTCCAAATCCTCAATATCAAGTCTTTGAAATTTACCCATTTCAAATTCTCCACTAACTTCAGTAAAACATGAATTACATTTATAAGAAGTGATAACCAAGTCACCACCACAATTAGGACATTTATTAATCAAAACCCGCCTCCTTTATAAAATAAGTATACCACCATTTTAATTTTTGTAAAGTTGGTTTTTAATTTTTTTAATATTTTAATAGCATATATTAATTAATTTAATATTTTGTTTTAATTAAATCGTTTCAAAAATTAATTTTCAAATTTTTCAAAAAAAAAAAGACAAAAGATAAAACTTTTGTCTCAAACTATTAAAAAAAATATAAAACTATAACTAATAAACAAGTTACCATTTCTCTTATTTATAATTTATCATGCTTTAAAGTAAATTTTTTGCCCAGTAACTTTTCAAGCTTCTTAGGATCCAAATAATTGTATTTACTACAAGTGCTAGATTGAAAGTGAAATTTAATAATACTACTATCCCATAAATTTCTTGATTTTTTATGAATTTGAATGGATTTAAATATGAAATTAGGGAAAAAATCAAAAATACTCCTATCCATTTTATTGAAGTTTTTAAATTTTCTTTGTAATCTGGGAAAATAAAATGTCTATTTTTGTATCTTTTTATAAAATTATCTCTTTTTTGTTTGTAATTTTTTCTATCATCTCTCTCATTTTTTATAAGGGCTGAATAATAAAAAATCATATCGTCGTAGGTTGATGTGAATTTTTTAAGGTTTTCGCATTCTTCTTTTGAATAGGAGATGTCTATTATTTGTTTTGTTATATTTGCTTTTGATTTGTATGAAATTTTTTCATTTCTTAATTTTTTTAATTTTTTTATATTTTTTTCGTTTTCGATTTCTTTTTTCGTTTTATCTTCGTATTTTTTTGTATTTTTTCTAATTAGAAAATAAAAACTTAATAATATTAAAAAAACTAAAATTTGTCCTAAAAAAATTAACATAAAATTACTTACATCAAGGCTTGTCACAAATAGCATAACAAAACTTGGCAGTAAAATAATCAAAAGGACATAGTTTATTTAGTTGTATTTTAGTGACATTGTTAATAAAATATAAAAATTAATGTTTTTATAAATAAATTTAGGGTATTTTTTAATATAATTATAAACATTAAAATTTTAAGGAGGTTTATATGAAAATAAGAGATTTATATCATTTTTTACATTAGTTATTGTGTTAATAGGGCTTATATTCGCACCTAAAAAATCTACATACGCAACATCGAGTGATTTAATTACAGATGAAAATACAGATTTATTAGAAGTTGAATTATATACTGAAACAAAAGATATTTTTCCAAAAGACATTTTTGAAGAAGTTTTTAATGAAGATGATTTAGAATTTTTAAGAAAAAATTATAACGCTAAAACAAATTATTTGGGAAATAACGTTGAAATTGAAATTAAAACTAAAATGAAACCCTCTACTGAAAATGGTCTAATATTATATTCTGATAATAAACCAATCCAAGTTAAATCTAATGGAACTATAGTTGTTAATAAGAATATAGAAAATATATCTAAAATAAAAACTTCAAATGATAATCATATACATGCTTATAACAAGATTAATGAATATGATTTAACTTCTTTTAATGAATCTAAAATTAAAAAAATAAGTAATTCTAATAAAGCAGAAGCTGTATTTACAGCTAGTTCTGGAAATTTATTAGCAGTAATGGACGAAAAGGAAGAAAATTATCCCAAAAAAGATGGTGTTAGCGCAAGAATGGCTCATAAAGGTTACGGAGATAAATATTACCCTGGAGATTGGGTCCATTGCAATAGATTTAATGGTCAACTTACAGATGATGTACATTATAACTGGAGGACAGGGTCATCTGCTGAAAAAGCTAAAGCTGTAAAGAATTTTTATTCTAGTGATTGCCACGTAGCATTAGTTCAAGCAGGAAGTGGTTGCACAAGCAAGGGTTCATGTCAATGTCGTACCACACAAAGAGCAGCTTACTGTTCTGGATTTACTAAAGATAAAAACTCTGGAAAAAAATGTAGTTATACTTATCATAAACATTCTGGATTAGTTGTTCCAAGATAATAAAAGAGCGGAGTCCCGCTCTTTTATTATCTAAAAATCATTTTGTTCAATGTTTTTTATATCTATTGATATATCTTTTTTATTGTCATTTTTTATAAACATGTCTAATAAAGTAATTGAATTTTTATTATTAGAATTTAATTCGAAAATGCCATAGAATGCCTCTTCATAATAAATATAATTATTTTCTTCATAAATTGAATGCTTAATATATCCTCCATTTAACATTTTAAAAGCAACTACAGTAAATTTATCTTTATTAGGAAAAGAAGAAGTACTTTCTTTATTTATTCTTTTTGAATTTTTTAATAACTTTAGAAATCTATTTATATCCTTCTTTTTATAAATAGTATTTTTTTCGACTCCTTTATCATCAACAACATTAATAAGAGTTATGTTAATAATATTATCTACTTTTGGAATCTTTACATTTTTTTCATCATATTTATTTTTTATATTTAAACCAAAAAGAATAAAAATAGGAATAATTATAAAATATATTTTTTTATTTATTTTCATAAATTAATTTACTCCTTTCATATAGACATTATAACATCACACAAAATAAATTTAAATTTTTTAATAGATACATGATTTAAAATTATTATAATACGAAACTGTGTAAAATTTTGTGTATAAAACCCTCCTGATTAGAGTAAAGAAAAACTAATCAGGAGGGTTTTTATGCCAAGAAAAAGACCAGAAACCAGAAGAAGAAAAATATCAAAAATGTTAATTGAAGAATATAAGCCTCAAAGTGCACAAGATATATAAGAAGCTTTAAAAGACCTTCTAGGCAATACAATGGAAGCACTTTTAAAAGCAGAATTAGATGAACATTTAGACTATACTTCAATATAAAAAGTACTATACCATTGACAGAAGAAGATAAAGAAAAGATTAAAGAAGAAAAAATAAAAAGAAAAAAAAGAAGAAGAATTAGAAAAAAAAAGAGCAAAAAAGACAAGAAGGAATTTGGAAAACCTCTTGGCAATGGCTTAAAGAGGATAATCGTAAAATTGTAGAAAATTCTGTGCCAGAAGAAAGATATAACTGGATTTACGATGAAGCTTCAGACAGCTTTGAAGAAGCTAGCAAGGCTTTTTATTACTATAGTCAGTATGACACTATACCAGTAAGTAAAGAAGAATATGAAGAGCTTAAAGGTCAGTATATAACTAAGTTTGGTGGCTGGGAAAAGATAGATTTAAAACATACAGAATACAATGGTAAAAAATGGTACTAATATTAAGAGACAAGACTTTATGACCTGAACTCGTAAACACGGAATAACTTAATAATAATATTTTAAACGGGATGTAATCTGTAATTAACAGGGGACATTCCGTTTAATTTTTCTTTATCCTCTCTTCGTTATACCATTTGATATATGATTCTATTTCTTTTCTTAATTTAATTTTAAATTTTTTTGCGTATTTTGAAATGAAAAACCCCTCCATCCGTATTCCGGATTTTGGGGTTTAGGTCATTATTATTGTCTTTTTCTTTATTTTCTATATAAAGTTTTACTTAAATTTGAAAATTAAAGATGTATCCCTTATCCAAATCACTGTTATAAATATATAAGGTGCTGTGACCTTTTTTATCGATATTTTCTTGGTAGAAGTAAACAGTATTACTATCTTTTTCTAGTTCGGATATCGAATTTGACAAGACGCCATAATCTTCTATTTCAGATTTATAACTTTCCATCATTTGTTTGAACCCTTTCGATTTTATATAATAATCATCATCTATTTTTTTCCGGTTATCTTGCTTTCCCTTAGAATTAATTAGGTATATATCGAAGTAATCATCTCCAAAAGCTCTTTCAGATTTAAATATCCTCTTTGCGTATTGGATATCCTCCACGCTAGATTTTAGATTGAAAAATATTAGGCATACTACAAATACTACAAGTATTAAAAGTGGTATATATTTTTTTCTCTTAATCATCTTTTATTTCTGCATTTCTATGCTAACATTTATAGGTGTCAATACTTCCATTTTTTGATTTAAATACCCCCAGTTATTGACTAGTGTGGAAAACGTATTTTGATAATCTGTATTAAGAGCAAAATCAAATGTATCTGAAATATATAATTTATTAGTTTTACTATTATGGTATTTGAAAGCATGGATTGCATAGTATAAATCTTCACTATCACTTGTAGTAAAGTTGTCACTTCCAGATCCAGACTGTATTCTTTTATAAACATTTGTTCCTTTGATAGCTTTAGAAAAAGGACCATTCTGTTCATAGTAATCAATACCGTCAACAGAATATATTACGAGAGTGCCAGCCAATGGATACCCACTATTTATAGCTATTTGTGCCGCTGCTTTCCATGCTATTTTTAAAGAATCTTTTACATTATTAGAAGCGTACGTTGATATACCATTATCATTATCTGCAACATAATTAATAACTTCATTTAATTGATCGTTAGTCATTCTAGTTAAAGAATCAGTCATTTTTAGATTGTCTTCAACAGTTTTAACATCTAATACATCAATAGGTTTATCAAAACGTTTTTCAGAAATATAGGAATAATTATCTTCCGTTCCATCATTAAGATTATCAGCTTTTACATTCTTGAATGGAGATAAGATTAAAATTGTAGACATAGTTATAAAAGTTATATTTTTTAGAAATTTATTCATTGGTTCCTCCTTTTATTCGATTTATACAACCTTTTCAATAATATTTGTACCCGACTTATTTACCAATAAACAAATTTCTTACTTCTGATATACTATATAAGGTATACTCTATAATCGATTATAAGAATTATAATTTTAAAACTTTAGCGATTGTGCTTCATATTTTGCGTTTCAAGCGATTTTAGATGTTTAGGTATATATTGGTATTATAAAAGAATTTGACGTATTGTATGTGTTGATGTATTCTTATTATATAAGAAGGAGATTCACTGCCTATCTAAAGTGTGAAACTTTAAAGATTAGTAAGAGGAGAATTAGATTTCTCCTCTTTTTTTATTAAGGAGAATATATGGTAAACAAAAATAATATTGAATGTCATCTTAAAAATAATGAGATCAGGTTCTATACTGTTGATTATAATTATCTTGAATATCTTCATAATGTAGATTCTGAAGTTCAATTTTCTAATGAATATAATTCATCTAGACATCCTAAGCCTTTCTTAGGTATTTTAATTTTTATCAATGATATTAAATACTTAATACCTCTATCTTCGGCAAAGCCAAAGCATGCAAGATTAAATTTTAAAAATACTGGAATAGGACATTTATTAATTAGAGAGAAATAAATATTTCAGATAATTGTGACTCTGGTTGGATTGTAAAAGAAATTCCTGGTGATGAAGAGAAAAAGTATCATATACTTTCAATTTTAGAAATAAAAAAATGATTCCATTAAAAGATAGATTCTATGAAAAAATGGATTTTGAAAGAATAGAAGATGATGAATATGTAGATTTATTAAAAAAAGAGTATTTGTTTTGTAGATCTAAAAAGGATTTAATTATAGATAAGGCTGAGAAATTATATAATAATCAGATAAATCAAAATAGCTTCGTCAGATTTTCTTGTGATTTCAAAAAATTAGAAGAAGCTTCTTTTCAATTTTAATATTTCTATTTAAAACTAGATTTACGATATGTTGATTTTTACCTTATTATAGTTAGTATCTAAAAAACATTTTGTAACATTAATAACTAGGGATAGATTAATTTCAGCTATATCTTAAAAAGACAGGTATGAGTACAACCCGCCTTTTTTTTATAATATGTTAACTTTTATTTTTCAAAAATCACATAATTAATATATTTTATATTATATTTAAATTCATCATTAAAAATATATTTACAATACTAAAAATAAGAGCTATAATTGTGAATACTTTCTTAAAATTATAGTTTTTTATTTCCTTTCCATTTTTTTTGTCTTTTATTATTAAAAATCCTCTAATAGTAGCTATTATAAGACCTATTTCCAATATAATCAATAACATAATTACAATTTCCTAATCTTAGTTTGCTTAATAGAATTTAAACTATCTATTGGAAATTCAGCAGAAGCTGTCATTCTAACTCCACCCCTACTAGAACCTACATCAATCCACTTTTTAATATCATTATATCCTTCGTTAACTCTAGCTCCTAAAACTTTTGCACCAATAGCTCCTGCTATAGCTCATACAGGTCCTCTTTCAACAGAGCCAACTATTACCCCTGTAGCTAAAAGACCCATATCAGAACTACCTAGGTAATCTCTTGCGCTTATTAATGCTTGAGGTGAGGATCCATATACATTTAAGCCTCCTTTTACTACTTTTTCGGTATACGAATTATTTTGGGCTGACCTAAAACTAATTTTAGGTATAAACGTTCTTTCCGCTCCATCATATTTAACTAGAAGATTTTGAAAATCTTTTTGTGATAACTCTCCTTTCTCATTTTTTATTGTTTTTATTTCATTTTGTAATTCTTTACTTTTTTCATTTTCAACTATATTATATTGTTCCTTATAAGTCTCATCAGTTTCCGTATATTCTTTTTGAAGATCATAATTATTAGAATCATCTGCTTTAGAATTACTAACTCCAAAGATTGGTAATAAACTCATACTTATTGATGTAATAATTAATAAATTTTTTAATTTCATTTTTTCTCCTAAAGATTAATATTTATCTACCGACGTTAAATTAGTTACCCGATAATTATATATATAAACATTATATTCTTATACACTTATATGTACATAAATAAATTACATATTATAACATATATGACTAAATAGAGTATAGCTTATAAATTTTATTACACTTCTCATTTTTCTTCTCTTTCTAATAGGTCTTGGTAATATTTTTTTAGTTTCAAGCCTATATTTTCTATGGATTTTTCTTGGGCGAGCTTGTAGCCTTCTTCTTTTAGTGAAGGATATTTTCCTTCCAAAATCAATTTTATTTTTTTGTAAAATTCTTCCCTGTCTTTTGCCTTATAAATTTCTTTTCCATCTTTGAGATTTTTATAAATTTCTATATTTCTAATTATTGTGTCGGCTTTTGTTGCAAGGGCCTCTAGTAGAACTATTCCTTCGGTTTCTTCAAATGTTGGAAATATATAAAGATCTGAGCCTGAATATGCTTCTCGCAATAATTCTTGGCTAACATAGCCTGGAAAATGTAAATTTTTTAAATCTGTTTTGACAGCTTTTTTGATTTTTTCTGGCACTAAGCTCAATTTCAATTCTCCAAACCACACAAATTCATATTGGGGAAGTTTTTTTGCAAGGTCTACGAAATCCAAAATTCCTTTTCTTTCTATAAATAATCCAACTGAAATAATTGATTTTTTATTTTTATCAAGCTTATATCTTTGGTAAAAATTTTCCCTGTCATTTTCTTTTTTCTTCCAAAAATCTAGGTCGACTCCGTTTGATACGACTTTAATTTCTTTTCCAATCTTATATGAATCCAAAATATTTTTGGAATATTGTGTTGGAGTTAAAATCAAATCTCCTTTTTTATAACAATGTATAAGCCGTTTTTTGAAAAATGGTGCAAGTTCATTTGATAGGATAAAAGAATTTTTAAAATCTTCCTTAGTGGAATGCCCATGATAGACAACTTTTTTTCCAGATTTTCTCACCTTATTTGCAAAAAAAGCAGACTTTGGAAAAACTGTATTTATGTGGCAAATATCATAATCGTCATCTGGATTTAAGGTATATGAAACTCCAACCAAATCCAAAGCCTTTTTTTGGTGGTCTATTGCTTTTCCAACGCCAGATTCTTTTACAGTTTGATAATCTTCATTATAAATAAGAATTTTCATGTGTCCTACCTTTTTTGATTGCTTCTTTATATAATTTTTCGCAATTTTCGCCAAAAGAATCTATAGAAAAATTTTCCAAAGCATATTTTCTTGCGTTTCTAGAAAGTTTATCCTTTTTTTCTTTATCAAGAAAAATCATTTCCAAATATTTTTTAAAATCAGAAAAATTTTCATATTGGTAGCCATTAAAATCATCAATTATTACCTTATCAAGGCAGTAATCTTTTCTACAAATCGCAGGAGTGCCGTTGCTCATCGCCTCATAATAAGTAAGTCCTTGAGTTTCGGACTTACTTGCAGAAACAAAAGCATCTGCCATTCTATAATAATTATTTACTTCCAAAGGCTTAACCATACCAGCAAAATAAATTTTTTTATCAATATTTTTTGCATAAGATTTCAAATCTTTTAAATAAGGTCCGCCCCCAACAAGAATAAATTTTAATTTTTCTATATCAAGCCTTTCGTAATAATCAATTAGTTCCTCAATATTTTTTTCTTCGGCAAGCCTACCCAAATAAAGAATTATTTTATCGCTTGCATCAAATCCGTAATAATCTCTAATTTTATTTTTATCTTCCAATTTTTCTGGCATTTCTATGCCAGTAGGAATTATTTTTATTTTCTCATCTTCAATATCATAAGATTTTAAAATTTCTCTAGTTTTTTCGCTTGGAACAATAATCATTTCAACCCTATCGGCAATTGCTTTTGAAAAAACCGAAATCATTTTTTTGCCCACCTTTTTTGATGGAGAAAAATAATGAGTATAGTCTTCATAAATTGTATGATAGGTGTGAACTAAGGGACAAGATGTTTTTTTGGCAATTTTTGTCGCCATCATAAAAGTAGAAAATTCACATTGTGAATGGACAATATCCGGCTTCCAATCTTTTATTTCCTTAATAAATTTATTTCTTAAAGTTGCAGAAATCCTTGCCTCTGGATAAATTTTCCCTGCACCAAGACTTCCTATATAATAAACATTTCCTTTTTTATAACTTTCAGTTGAATTTGAGAGGGTTAAAACTTTTACGTCAAATCCCCTATCTTCTAGATAGGATTTTAAATTTAAAATTGATCTTACTACACCATTGACGACGGGATCGTACCAATCGGATGTAATTAAAATTTTCATCGAATCACCTCTTTAACTAACTTAACATTTCTTCCATTATAAACTTACAAAGTCTATTAATATTGTATGCAAAAAGTAAATATTTTTCAATTTATATCAATTGGGGTATATTTTATCTAGTATTAATTCAAAGAAAGGGTGATAATTTGGGAAATTTAATAGTTGGCGATGTGCTTTTATTATTCTTTTCAATTTATGTAGGAATATTTTTCAAAAAATTTCACACAGACTATCCAAAAATGAGAGTAGGTTTTCACATTTGGGAAGTTTGTTACAATAAAGAATGTTGGGAATACGGAAATAATTTTGCAGGAAATCTTTCAATAATAATCGGCATAATTTTATTTGGCATAATTTATCCAATAATTTTGTATTTCAAAATAAAAAGAAATATATGCGTAATCCTTCTAATTCTTTTTACAATCCTATATTTTATCCTTTTACTTTTAATTTTAAGACACCACATGAGAAAAAAATTTAATTTAAAAGATGAAAAAGATGATGAAGATGAATAAAAAATAAAGCTTATTTTACTTTTTTGTAAAATAGCTTTATTTTTTTCTTTGAGATTTTTATTTAAAAATTTTAGTCTTCTTCTTTGTCTATATATTTTCTTTTTAATCTTATAGCTGATGGGCAAGCTGCAACTCCACCTTCGCCTGTTTCTCTTAGGCTTGCTGGAAGGGCATCGCCTACTTCTTTTAAGGCGTCTACTGTTTCATCAAATGTTACCAAAACTTTTACTCCAGCAATTGCCATATCTGCTGCAGAAAGTGCATTTATAACTCCTGATGCGTTTCTGATATTGCAAGGAAATTCTACCATTCCTCCAATTGGATCGCACACAAGGCCCATTATTGATAAAAGTGCAATTGATGCCGCATCTTCCATAACATCAATGTCACAACCTCTCAAATAACAAATTGCTGCTGCACACATGGCTGCTGCAGAACCGCATTCCGCTTGGCATCCACCCTCAGCTCCAGCAAAAGTTGCATTGTCAGCAATAATTTGTCCAAATTCTGTTGCAACGAGAATTGCTTTTATCAATTCTTCATCAGAATATCCATATTTTTCGCGCATTGCCATTAAACTTGCTGGAACAATTCCTGCAGATCCTGCTGTTGGACTTGCTACGATTTTTCCCATTGATGCGTTTACTTCTGATGTTGAAAAAGCCATAGCCATTGCCTTTGTTGGCAAATCTCCCATTATTGTATCTTCTGATAGAAAATAATTGTTCATTGATTTTGCATTTCCACCAGTCATCTTTGTCATTGACATTAATTTTTTATCGAGTGCTTTTTGTGAAGATTCTTTCATAACATCAAGAGATTTTTGTAATAATTCAAAAACTTCTTCTCTTGATTTTCCTGTTAGCTCCATTTCATCTTCAAGCGCAATCTCCCAAACTTCCTTGTTTTCTTCTTTTATTCTATTTTTAATATATTCCATTGTTGTTTTCATAAATTACCCCAAATATTTTATAAATTCAAAATTCTTGCCAGCTTCAATTTCTTTGTAAACTTCTTCTTCCAAATCTTGATCTAATTCTACAATTAGCATAATTGTGTTGCCCTTGTTTATAGTTTTCATATTTTTTATATTATAATTGTGGTCAAACAAAACATTTGAAATAAAAGCTATCATTCCTTTTTGTTCAGGATAGGTGCAAATAATTGTAGGATTTTTTCCATTATATTCTACTTCATTATCCATTATTTGATTTATCATAATATTTCCGCCACCAATTGATGAGCCTCTCAATTTAAATTCATGGCCGTCTGGGTAGTAAAGAACAATTTTTACTGTGTTTGGATGAACTTCTCCCATATCTTGAGGAATAAAATTATAAGTAATTCCTGCGTCATCTGCTATTTTAAATGAATCTCTTAATCTTTCATCTTCTGGTCCAAAACCTAAAACTCCTCCAACCAAAGCCCTATCTGTTCCGTGACCTTGGTAAGTTTTTTCAAATGATCCGTGTAAATAAAAATCAACTTTTGTAAATCCTTCTCCGCCCAAATCTCTTGCGATTTTTGCAATTCTGTTTGCTCCCGCAGTATGGGATGATGATGGGCCAATCATTACAGGTCCAATAATATCAAATACTGATAAATTTGCCATTATACTCTCCTTATTTTTGAAATTTCTTTTGGACTATCTATTATAAGATTTGGCTTTAAATTTTCCAAAATTTTTCTTTCTCTAAAGCCCCAAGCACATCCTACAGTAAATACTCCAGCATTTTTTCCACATTTCATGTCGACTTCACTATCTCCAAAATAAAAAATATCCGAATAGTCAACTCCAAATCTTTCTTTTATTATATACATACCCTCAGGCGACGGTTTTCTTTTTATATCTTCTCTATATCCTAAAATAAAATCAAAATAGCCTTCTCCAAAAATTTCTCCTATAACTTTTTTGCAAGTGTAATCTGGCTTGTTAGAAAAAGCAACCAAAATTTCGCCCATTTCTTTTATTTTTTCAAGCTCTTCTACGATTCCATCATAAGGTTTTGTAAGATAAGTTGGATTTTCATCATATCTTTTGTTATAAGAATCTAAAATCTCTTCTCTTTTTTGAGATTTTTCAAAGCCAATATAATCAAGAGTTTTTTCAATCAAAACCTTCGGGCCATTTCCTACAAACTCCTCAATTTTTTCTTTCGGTACTTGACTTAAAGAAAAATTTTTTAAAGTTTGGTTTATATTATATGAAATAGAATCAATCGTATTTAAAAGTGTTCCATCTATATCAAAAATATACATTTATGTATCTCCTTTTGTTTGCCAATTTGTGCCAAACTATTATTACTATACCACTCATTAGTGGTATAATAAAAACAATATGTGAAACGAAAAAATAATAAGGAAGGAAAATATGCAAACAAGAAGAAATTTATCTATGCTCAGTGATTTTTATGAATTTACTATGGCTTATGGATATTTTGAAAGTGGAATGAAAGATACGATTGCAGTTTTTGATGCATTTTACAGAAAAAATCCTGACGGCGGAGGATTTTCAATTTTTTCTGGCTTAGATGATATTATTGATTACGTAGAAAATATTCATTTTGATGAAGAAGATATTGAATATTTTAGAAAAAATACAAGATTTTCAGAAGAGTTTTTATCTTATTTGAAAAATTTTAAATTCACAGGAGATATTTGGGCATTTCCAGAAGGATCAGCAATGTTTCCATCTGAACCGATTGTGACTGTAAGAGCTCCAATAATTGAAGCACAAATTTTAGAAACTTATTTGCTTTTATCATTAAATTACGGCTCCCTTGTTGCTACAAAAACAAATAGAATTGTAAGAGCTGCAAAGGGAAGAACTGTGATGGAATTTGGGGCAAGACGTGCTCAAGGTCCTGACGCTTCTGTAAAAGGAGCAAGGTCTGCTTTTATAGCTGGAGCTCCAATCACATCAAATACCCTTTCAAGTCAAATGTATGCTTATCCTGCTGGCGGAACTATGGCTCACTCTTGGGTTCAATCATTTGATTCAGAATACGAAGCATTTTTGGCTTATGCAAAATTATATCCAGATAACTGTATTTTATTAATTGACACCTACGATGTTTTAAAACAAGGTTTGCCAAATGCTATGAAAATTTTCAAAGAAGTTTTAGAGCCTTTGGGACTTACTGGCGGTGTAAGAATTGATTCTGGCGATCTTGCCTATCTTTCAAAAGAATGCAGAAAAATTTTGGATGAAAATGGCTACAAGGATGCAAAAATTGTCGCAAGTAATTCACTTGACGAATACAAAATAGAATCTCTACTCCAACAAGGAGCAGAAATTGATTCATTTGGAATCGGCGAAAGATTAATAACAGCAAAATCTGATCCAGTTTTTGGTGGAGTTTATAAACTTGTTCAAGTTGAAGATGAAAAAGGTAAACTCGCAAAAATAAAAGTATCAGAAAATGTAGAAAAAATTACAACACCTGGTTTAAAAGAAGTTTACAGATTATACGACAAAAAAACAGGCAAGGCAGAAGCTGATTATATAACCTTAAAAGAAGAAAAAGTTGATGAAACTAAACCACTTGTAATTTTTGATCCACACTTTACATGGAAGATGAAAAGAATGGAAAATTATGAAATTCGAAAAATGCAAATTCCAATTTTTGAAAACGGAAAAAAAGTTTATGAATCTCCAAAAATTGAAGAAATAAACGAATATTGCAAGTCTGAAGTAAAATCCTTGTGGGATGAGGTAAAAAGATTTGACCAACCTCACAATTATTACGTCGACCTTTCTCACGATTTGTGGAATTTAAAACAAAATCTAATAATGAAGGCTATGAGCAAATAATGATAGCCATAATTACTGGCGCAAGTTCAGGCATAGGCTATGAATTTGCAAGGCAAATTGACAAAAAAAATTATGAAGAAATTTGGTTAATCGGAAGAAGAGCCGAAAAACTTAAAGACTTATCAGAAAAATTACAAACAAGGGCAAGGATTTTTGCCCTTGATTTGTGTGAAGAAAAATCTTTTGAAACTTTAAAAAAAGAATTAGAAAGTTCAAATAAAAAAATTGGACTTTTGATAAATTCAGCCGGCATGGGAGAAAATGATTATTTTAAAAACACAAAATTAGAAAATGACATTAAAACTTTGGATTTAAATATAAAAGCTCTCACAGCAATGACAAAAATTTCCTTAGATTTTTTCCAAAAAGACGGAATAATTTTAAACATATCTTCATCAGCAGCCTTTATTCCGCAGGCAAAATTTGCCCTTTACGCTGCAAGTAAGTCTTATGTTCTGTCATTTTCAAGAGCTGTAAGGAGAGAGTTTAAAGATATAAAAATTTCAGTTTTATGCCCAAACAGAGTTGAAACAGAATTTTTAGAAAAATCAAACAATAATTCGGGTGGAATAAAAAATTTAGGAAATGAAAATCTAGAAAAAATGGTAAAAAAAGCCATAAAAAAAATTGGCAAAAAAGATTTAATAACAACTCACCCAGCAGCAAAACTTTTATTAATAATTTCAAAAATTTTCCCCCATTCTTTTATAATGTGGATTGAGAAAAAACTTTCTATGTATTAATTTTTTATTTCAAATTAAAAAGAAGGCAAGTGTGCATTCTCAGAGCGTAGACAAAGTCAATTTAGTAATTAATTATTAATTTAAAAATATAATTACGCTATACCCCATCTCGACTAAGTGAGTGAAACGAACGCACGGAGAGATCTCATGAGATTTCTCGGCTCACTACGTTCGCTCGAAATGGGGAAATTTTAGTTTGTCAACAGTCTGAGAAGGCAAGTATGCCTTCTATTTTTTTGTAACTTTTAATGCATCTAATCTTTTTTTCATGTATTTTTTATTTTCTTCGACGTTATCATACATCAAAGATATTAAAAGTATGTCCATAACTGTTAGGTAAAGAATTCTTGCGTTTAAGGATTCTGTTCCGTGTTCGGATTCTATTGATGGCAAAATCATAGCCTCATCTGAGATTTTTACCATTTCAGATTTTGGATTTCCTGTAAGGGCAATAATTTTTGCCTTATTTTTTTTGGCAACTTTTGAAACTTCTATTACCTCTAGCGTTCTTCCTGAATGTGAAAATACAAAAATACAGTCGTTTTCGTCCATCTTTGTGCAAGCACTTAGTTGCATGTGAGAATCCGAAATATAATTTACCATATATTTTGTTCTCAAAAATTTATGATATGAATCGTAAGCTATGGTTGCTGATCCTCCCATGCCAAAAAAGTGAATTTTTTTGGATTTTTTTATCAAATTTAAACAAGATTCAAAAGGAATATTTTTAATATCTTCTTTTAGCGTATACATTGATTGAATATTAAACGCCATAATTTTGTTAGCTATTTCATCAGGGCTGTCATTTTCATTTACACTTGTTATAGCTGTAAGTAGCGAATCGTCAGAATTTTTATTTATATTTGTAGCTAAGTTTAATTGAAAATCTTTATAGCCTTTAAAGCCAAGTTTTTTTATAAATTTAAAAATTGATGCTGTGGAGCTTTCTGTTTCTTCAGCAACATTTGATATAGTTTTATTTAATATTTCATCATCTAATTTTAAAAAATATTCTGCATAAAAATTTTCCGTTTTTGTAAAGGTACTTTTTTTAGACAAAATAATTCTTTCTAAATATCGGTTCAAAATATCCTCCAATCTATTCTTACTTATATTATACATAAATTTGTAAAAATGAATAGAAATTTTTATTTGCAAAATTTTTTTGTTTTTTATTGTTTGACAAGTAAAAATTTTTTTCGTATAATTTATTTAAATAATGAACTACAGATAGTCTTACAATTTTTTGAAAAATATTTTTTTAAAAAATTATTTGAAAAGGTTATCAAAAAGAAAGGAGTTTATATGAAAATAGGTTTTTTGGGACTTGGAAAAATGGGTTACAACATAGCCTTAAATGCCATCGACAATAATTTTGAAGTAATCGGCTATGATGTAGATGAAAATGTTAGAAAAAAAGCAAGCAAAGATTTTAAAATCGCAAATTCTATTGATGAACTTATAGGAAAATTAGATGATGTAAAATTTATTTTATTGAGTTTGCCTGCAGGAAAAATCACTGATGACATGATTTTTCTTTTAAAAGAAAAACTTAATAAAGACGACATTATAATTGATACTGGAAATACTAATTACAAAAAAACTTTAGAGCATTACGAAATTTTAAAAGAAAAAAATATTGGTTTTCTAGATTGTGGAACTTCTGGCGGAATGAGTGGTGCTAGAAACGGTGCTTGTCTTATGGTTGGAGGAGAAAAAAAATATTACGATCAAGTAAAAGATTTTTTTGAAGCAATTTCTTGTGAAGATGGACTTTTATATACAGGACGTGCTGGTTCTGGTCATTATTTAAAAATGATTCACAATGGAATTGAATATGGAATGATGCAAGCTATCGGCGAAGGATTTGCCGTTTTGGAAGCTAGCGAATTTGATTATGATTACGAAGATGTTTCAAAAGTTTGGAATCACGGATCTGTAATTAGGTCTTGGCTAATTGAACTTGCCCAAGAAGGCTTTGCCAAAGATCCAAAACTTGATTCTCATTCTGGCGTTATAAATGCAAATGGAGAATGTAAATGGACAGTTGAAGAAGCACTAAGACTTGACGTTCCTGTTCCAGTTATTTCTAATTCTTTGTTTGTAAGAAATACAAGTAAAATAGATGTTGATGATAATTTTTCTAATAAAGTTGTTGCTCAACTAAGAAACGGTTTTGGCGGACACGATCTTGTAAAAAAGGATAAATAAAATGAAAATTGCTATTGTAAATTCTAGTAGTTTTGGAAAAATTTTCCCAGACCATATAAAAAAACTAGAAAAAATTGGACAAGTAGATCGCTTTGAAGTCGACCAAAATATAGATGGAAAATCTCTAGGTCAAATGCTAAAAGGCTACCAATATATAATAGCGAGCGTTACACCATTTTTTGATAAAGAATTTTTTGAAAATGTAGATGATTTAAGACTTATCTCAAGGCATGGAATTGGCTACAACAATGTAGATTTAACTTGTGCAAAAGAAAAAGGAGTAATTGTTTCTATTGTTCCTTCTTTAGTAGAAAGAGATTCAGTTGCAGAAAATAATATTACAAATCTATTGGCTTTGATGAGAATGACTATAAATTCTTCCAAAAAAGTAAGAGATGATAAGTGGGAAATGAGAGCAAATTTTGTAGGAAATTCTCTCTACCACAAAATTGTTGGCGTAATCGGCGTTGGAAATACCGGAAGCCAAGTTGCAAGAACACTTAGAGAAGGTTTTCAATGTAGAGTATTAGGCTATGATCCTTACAAAGACAAATTAGAGCTAGAACAATTCGGCGTAGAAAAAGTTGATTTTGAAACACTTTTAAAAATGTCTAATGTTATTTGTTTATGCGCAAATTTAACCAAAGAAAATTATCACATGATAAATAAAAATACAATATCAAAAATGAAAAATGGAGTTTATATATCAAATACCGCAAGAGGCGCTCTAATTGATGAAAAAGATATGATTGAAGCTTTAAAAAATAAAAAAGTAAAAGCTCTTGCAACAGACGTTATGGAAGTTGAGCCTGCAAGAAGTAATCATCCCTACTTGCAATTTGATAATGTAATAATTACACCTCACACATCAGCCTACACAAAAGAATGTTTGTATGCAATGGGAGAAAGTTGTGTAAATGATGTTTATAATGTACACAATAAAAAACTTCCAAAAAGATGTGTACAAAAAGAAAGTCCCTTTGTGGAATAAAAATTTTTAAAAAATTTAGGAGGAAAAAAATGGAGACCTTATCTGTAGCAAAAAGTTTATTAATAGCTTTGTGGGTTGCAGGCGTTATGTCACGTTGGCTATTGGGTGGCGCATCTTTAACATTAAGATTTTCGCCATTAATGACAGGCCTTGTTGTAGGAATTGTTATGGGAAGAGTTGCTGATGCAATGATAGTAACTGCAAGTTTGCAATTAATATATATGGGAGTATTTTCTCCAGGTGGCTCAATGCCATCAGAACCTGCAGTTGCAGCCGCAATAGCAGTTCCAGTTGCTCTATTAGGAAATTTAACACCAGAAGCATCAATTGCCATTGCCGTTCCAGTTGGATTTTTAGGATCATATCTTTACCAATTTAGATTTTTCCTAAATACCTTTATAGGCAAAAAAACTGACGTCGCAATTGAAAAAATGGATGAAAAAGCAATCAAAAGATCAATAATAACATATCCAACTATAGCATCTTTTGTTTTATTTGTTCCATTAATCTTTGTAGCTTTATATTTTGGCGCACCAGTAATCGCTGATGTTGTAGCAAAACTTGAAGGAACAGTATTTTTACACATACTAGATGTAGTCGGCGGAGGACTTGCCGCAATCGGTATCGCAACAACAATTTATGTAATAGGTAGAAAAGATTATTTGTTATTTTTCCTATTAGCATATTTTTTAAGCGTAATTTTAAAAGATATGAATGTAAATATGTTAGTTTATGCAATTTTGGGAACAATAATTTCAATTTTGGCAGTAGGAAATAAAAATCAAGCCAAAGAAGATAAAGAAGTAAAAACAGAAACTTCAGGCGAACGTGAAATGACATTTGAAGAAGAAGATGACTTTTAGTAGGAGGTTTTAAAATGCAAGATATAAAAAAAGACGAAATGGCTCCAGAAGAATTAGAGCTAAAAGATGTTAGAAAAGCATATTTAAGATGGCATTTCGCAAACGAAATTCCTCACACTTTTGAAAGATATTTGGCACCTTCCCTCTTATATGCAATGATGCCAGTTTTGAAAAAATTATATAAAAATAAAGAAGATTTGAAAAAAGCTTACAAAAGACAATTGTTATTCTTCAATACACAACTTACTTGGGGCGGTGGAATAATCACAGGTCTTATGTCATCAATGGAACAAGAAAGAGCCCTTCAAGAATACAACAACGAAGAAATAACTATGACCGATGATTTGATGTATAATACAAAAGCAGGACTAATGGGAGCTCTTGCAGGAATTGGCGATGCAATTGATTCAGGAACAATCCAATATATTTTTATAGCAATAGCAATTTCTTGGGCACAAGCAGGATCCCCAATGGGAGCTTTGTTTCCATTCGTAGGATTTTCCTTATACCAAGTTTTTATCGGAAGATTTTTTGCAAAACAAGGATTTGTTTTAGGTAAAAACGCATCAAGTTTATTAAAAAGCACAGGAGTTCAAAACGCAATAAATATTTTATCAGCCTTGGGACTTTTTATGATGGGAATTTTGGCAGCAAATTATGTAAAAGTAAGCTCAGCATTAAAATTTACAATCTCAGGAAAAGAATTTGTTTTCCAAGAGCTTTTAGATAAAGTATTACCAGGAGCTTTGCCATTAGTAACAGTTCTTGGCGTATATGTTTTTTATTTGAAAAAAGGTTTAAAAGTTACTCAAGCTTTATTAGGCTTAACAATAATTTTAGCAGTATTAGCAGGAATAGGAATATTATAAAATGGGAAAAGTAGTATTAGGTAGAGTTGACGAAAGATTAATTCACGGACAAGTAATGATTACCCTATCGCAAAAAGACGGAGTAAATTCAATTTTTGTAGTAGATGATGTCGTTTACAACGAAACTTTTATGAAAGATTTATACAAAAGTGCTGGAAATAGAACAGGAAAGAAAACAATAGTTTTAAACGAACAAAGAGCATTCTACTATTGGGACAAATACAAATTTAAAGATTATAATTGTATCCTAGTTGCAAAAAGCATAGATGTATTTTATAAATTAATCAAACACGGCGTTGAAGTTTGCGAATTAAACGTTGGAGGAATAGCAAAAAAAGACGAAAATGATTTGTTAGTTACAAAATCAGTTTATCTTAACAAAGAAGATGCAAAAAAATTAAAAGAGTTAAGAGAAGATTATAAAATAGACAATATTTATTTTCAAGCAACCCCATCAGCACCAAAATCAAGTTTAGACGAAGTTTTAAAAAATTTTGATTTATAAATCATTTAAGCTCCCCTTGAATTAAGAAAGGATAAAAAATGATAGGAATACTAATTGTAAGTCACGGAAAGCTTGCACAAGGATTTAAAAGTTCAGCAGAAATTATTTTTGGTCAAGCAGAAAACATAGATTATCTAGGTTTATATCCAGAAGATGACATAAATAATTTCAACGAAAAAATAAAAGAAAAAATAATAAATTTAGACAAAGGCGATGGAGTAATTGTCTTTACAGATTTAATTTCAGCATCCCCTTACACCCAAAGCCAAATTGCCATATCAAAATTAGAAAATAATGAAAAAATATCATTAATAGGAAATTTAAATTTCCAAATGCTAATTCAAGCAATAAATGGCCAAGTCTTAGAAGAAAACATAGACCAAGTTGTAAAAAATATCCTAGAAATCACAAAACAAGAAGTCTTAGAATGGAAATATGAAAAAATACAAATAGAAAACCCAGATGAAGATGATGATTTTTAGATAAAAATTTTTTTCCCTTACAAATCGTGCTAGAAAATATCCCTAGCACGATTTTTTTTATTTTAAAATTAGATTTAAAAATACCAAGGCTAATATGTTTAACCTTGGTATTTTAATTTAATATTTTCTGATAGTTAATAATTAATTTTAGGCTTATTATTGGGAATTTAATTTATTTGATTAATTCTAGTGGTGAATCTACTTTTTCTTCTACTTTTTCACCTTTTAGATATTTAATTGCTGTTTCTAGAGCGATTTTTCCCATTTCCTTTGGTTTTTGAGCAACTGTTGCTGACATTGAGCCTTCTTTTACAGCATTTATTGCGTCTTCGTTTCCATCAAATCCAACTACAACAATATCTTTTCCGCTAGCTTTTATTGCTTCTATTGCTCCCAATGCCATTTCATCGTTTTGACAAAATACTGCTTTTACATCTGGTTGAGCTTGAAGTAAATTTTCCATTACTGTCATTCCTTCTGCTCTATCAAAGTTTGCAGTTTGGCTTGCTAATAGATTTATTTTTCCATCTGTAGCTTTTTTAAATCCTTCTCCTCTTTCACGAGTTGAGCTTGCTCCAGGAATTCCTTCTAGTTGAATAACTTCTGCGTTTTCTCCAATTTTTTCAAGAATAAATTCGCCTGCAAGTTTACCACCTTCTACGTTATTACTTGCAATTAAACTTACAATTTCTCCCTCATCAGAATTTCTATCAACGCATATTACAGGTATATTTGCTTCGTTAGCTTTTTTTACTGATGTTGAAATTGCTGTTGAATCTACTGGATTAATTATAATCAAATCAACTTTTTGTGTTATAAGATCTTCTACTTGGTTGTTTTGTGTTGAAGAATCATTTTGTGCATCTGTTATAATTGTTTTTGCGTTTGCATCTTTTGCTGCCTCTTCAACGCCTTCTCTTATTGATACAAAAAATGGATTGTTTAAAGTTGATAAAGAAACTCCAATTTTATATTCGCCATCTTTGGCTTTTGTTTCTTCTTTTGCATTACTAGATGCATTATCATTTTTATCTTGTCCTTCAACGCTACAAGCTGTGAATGTAAACATAGCTATAGCTAAAACTGCCAATATTCTTCTAAATTTTTTCATATTTTTCTCCTATTTATTTCTCTTTCTGTCTATTAGAACTGCTATTAATATTACAATTCCTTTTACTATTTGTTGATAGAAACTTGAAACTCCCAATAAATTTAGTCCGTTATTAAGGACTCCTAAAATTAAAATTCCTATTAATGTTCCTGTTAATGATCCACTTCCACCTGTCATACTTGTTCCACCCAAAACTACTGCTGCTATAGCATCCATTTCATAGGCTGAACCTGCTGTTGGTTGAGCAGAATTTAATCTTGATGTAAGTACAAGACCAGATATAACTGCCATCAATGCACTTATTACATATACAAATGTTTTTGATTTTGCTATATTAATTCCTGAAATAAAACTTGCTTTTTCATTTCCTCCAACGGCAAATATTTTTCTACCATAAGAAGTTTTATTTAAAATCATCCAAAGTATTATATAAACAATTATAAATAAAATAACTTGGAAAGGAATTCCTAAAACTTGTCCTTTTCCTAAAAATTGGAAAGCAAAGTCATCTCTAGGTCCTGCTATTGGTCTACCGTCCATAAAAACTAAAGTAAGTCCTCTAAATATTGTCATAGTTGCAAGTGTTACTATAAATGGTGCAAGTTTCCCTTTTGTAATTAACAAACCATTTATTAGCCCCAAAATAATAGCTAATAAAATAGCTACAAGTATAGCAAGAATTGTATTTGTTCCATTTTGCAAAAGCCCTGCAAAAATTGCTGAGCTTAAGGCAAGAGTTGAACCAACTGAAAGATCAATTCCTCCAGTTAAAATTACAAAAGTCATTCCTAATGCCACAAAACCATTTATGATTAATTGGCGCATCAAATTTAACAAGTTGCTAACTTGCAAAAATGCTGGATTAAGTACGCTCACAAAACATATCAAAATAAGTAAGGCAACTATTGTCCCTAAATTTTGATTTTCTTTAAATCGATTTTTTATATTACTCATAACCTTCCTCCTGTTGCAAGGGTCATTATTTTTTCTTGGCTAGCATCTTTCTTTAAAAGTTCTCCTTGTATTTTTCCTTCATGAATTACATAAATTCTATTTGATAAACTTATAAGCTCTGGCAAATCGCTTGATATAAGTATAATTGAAACTCCCTTATTAGTAAGGTCTTTTATTAAATCATAAATTTCTCTTTTTGCCCCTACATCAACGCCCTTGGTTGGCTCATCAAGGATTAATATTTCTGGACCAATCGCATACCATTTTGCAAAAACTACTTTTTGTTGATTACCTCCAGATAAATCGCTAATTTTGCTTTCTGATGATTGGGTCTTAACTTTAAAACTATCTACCAAATTATCTGAAAGATTTTTTTCTTTTGCTTTATCTATAAAAGAATTTTTTGAAAATTTGTCAAAATTTAACAGAGAAATATTTTCTCTAATTGATTCATCAAGAATCAATCCTTCTTCTTGCCTATTTTCTGTTACAAATCCAATTTTATTTTTTATTGCATCTGCTGGATTTTTTATTTCTATTTTTTTACCATCTATAAATACTTCTCCACTATCTTTAGGATCAAGTCCAAATACTGATCTCATAATCTCTGTTCTTCCTGCTCCCATAAGCCCAGAAATACCAAGGACTTCTCCTTTTTTTGCTTTTATATTTATATCTTTAAAAAATCCTTCTCTATTAAAATTTTTAAGCTCTATCTTTACATCAGAAATTTCAGCATCCATTTCAGGATAAAAATCTCCAATATCACGACCTACCATATAAGAAACAACTTCTCTTTCATCAGTCTTATTAGTATCCATTACTGATACGGATTTTCCATCTCTCATTACTGTAATCTTATTAGTTAATGAAAAAATTTCTTCCATTCTATGAGAAATATATATCATAGAAACATTTTTATCTCTTAGTCTTTTTATTAGCTTAAATAATTTGTCAATTTCATTATTTGTAAGTGCAGATGTTGGCTCATCAAGAATTAGAACATTTACTTTATTTAAGTTAGCCTTTGCTATTTCCATCATCTGTCTTTGCCCAACTGAAAGTTCAGAAACTTTTGTTTTTGGATTTATATCTAAATCAAATCTTTCAAGAAGTTCTATACATTTTTTTCTCATTTTTGCCTTATCAAGAAAAATTCCATTTTTTATTTCATTATTCATAAAGATATTATCCATAACTGTAAGCTCTGGCCAATCAGATAATTCTTGGTGGATAAAACTTATTCCATATTTTTTGGCTACATTTGTATCACTTATGTCAACTTCTTTGCCATCAATTAAAATTTCTCCCTTATCTTTAGATAAAACTCCCGACAAAATATTCATCAAAGTAGATTTTCCTGCTCCATTTTCTCCTACCAAAGCATGAATTTCTCCATCATTTAAGGTAAAATCCACTCCTTTTAAAACATCATTTTTACCAAAAGACTTGTAAATATCTTTCATTTCAATTTTCATAAAATCCTCCTAAAAGATATTCTTTGACCTTAAAATTATATTTGAATAAGGTGTATTTTCTCCAGTCCTTATAACAAATTTAACGTCTTTTAATTTTTTCTTAAATTCTTCATGAGATATATATTCGCATTCAATATCTGGCAAAAGTTTTTTAATATTTTCTTCTTGACTTGGATTTTTTTCTTTGATTTCTTTTGCCAAATAATAATATTCGCAACCAAAATCACTAAGCAGAATTTCTAAAACATCTATAAACTTAGGTTCGCCAAGTTTAAGTGCTAAGTCAATCTTTTTGTCAGAATCAATTGGAAGACCACAATCTCCAACAGCTATTAGGTCTGTGTGTCCCAAATCAGAAAGTCTTTTTGAAATTTCGCTATTTAATATTCCTTTTTCTTTCATACATTCTTCCTTTCAAATTCTTTTACATCACAAAGGCTTGGAATAGATATGCTAGCCCCGCTTTTTGTTACAGAAAGAGCTGACGCTAGGCTTGCAAACTTCAAAGAATCTCTTACACTTTTTCCTTGATAAAAATATGATACGAAAAATCCTGTAAAAGTATCTCCAGCTCCTGTGCTGTCAACAGATTCAACTTTTATTCCTTCTTGTTTAATTTTTTCATCTTTATTTACAAAAATTGATCCTTTACTTCCAACAGTTACAATCAAATTTATATTTTTATAAGTTGATGTAAAATAATCAATGCTCTCATCCACACTATTTTTATTTGCTATATTCTTTGCCTCTATTTCATTTACCAAAAGCAAATCTATTTTATTAAAATCAAATTCTTTTATCTCATCTGTTATTGGAGAAGGATTTAAGACTATTTTCATTCCCTTTTCATAGGCCTTATCTATCAAATATTTCATAGAGCTTATTTCATTTTGCAAAAGCAAAATGTCATCTTTATCAAAATTATCCAAAACTTCATCTATAAATTTTTTGTCATTATCAAAATTTGCTCCCTTGTAGAGAACTATGGAATTTTCTCCCCTATCATCTACTTGGATAATCGCATTTCCAGTTAATTTGTCAGATTTTTTTATATACTTTGTATTTATATTCTCACTTTTTAAATAATCAATAAGAAAAACACCATCATCTCCTACGCTTCCTGCGTGATATACATTTTCAAAACTTTTGCTAAGAGCAACAGATTGATTAAGTCCCTTTCCACCTGGTCTTTTTTCAATGCTTTTTGCACTTATAGTTTCTCCTGGCTTTACAATATTTTCTACTCTAAAAAATATATCAATATTTAAAGAACCAAAATTTAGTATTTTCATTATTTTTTACCTACACTTTCTCCACAAGCCACAAAAGGCTCTACCATAACTTTTTTATTATTTTTTCTTCCATTTATCAAATCATCCGCCATTTCAATAGAAGATTTTGCTATCATTTCCAAATTTTGGTCAATTGATGTTAATTTTGGACTAATTAAATTATTTAAAAATAAATTATCATAACTTATCAAAGAAATATCTCTTGGAACTTTTATTTTGTTTTCATCAAAATATTTCAAAAGTCCGTATGAAGACATATCAGCAAAAGAAAAAATAGCATCAACTTTTTTTTCTAAAAAAATTTTTCCAGCCTTGTAACCACCTTTATAAGAATAATCCCCATGAATTATATTTGAAGAATCAATATAAATATCATTATTCATAGCAGCTTTTATGGCACCAGATAATCTTCTTGAAGAATTTGCAGTAGACCTTGGACCTATTAAAAGCCCAATATTTTTAAATCCTCTATCAATTAAATATTGCATGCCCAAAAATCCACCTTTTTCATTATTGCCAGTAACTATGTGAGTTTTTCTATCATCAAAATCAACCTCATCCAAAAAAATAATATTATTTTTTCTTACTAGCTCGTCGTCTAAATCTTTCATATTTCTATCAACTAGCAAAGATGCTCCAATAACATTGCTAGTAATCATATTAATAAATTCTTGCTTTTTAATATTTTTATTATTAGTATTGTGAATGTACAAAAAATAAGAATATTTTTCTGCATAATAAGTAAGATTTTTAACTAACAAAGAAAAAAAAGGATTGGAAATATCTGGAATAAGAGCCATAATCACATTGCTTTTTTTACTAGCAAGAGCTTTGGCAAAATTATTTGGATTATAACTAAGAGTATTTGCCGCTTCAATTACTTTTTTTCTAGTTGCATCCGATATTTTGTTGTTAGTATTATTCAAAACCATAGAAACTGTTGTAATAGATACTCCAGCAAGTTTTGCTACATCTTTTATATTCGCCATATCGACCTCGTTAAAACGTTTTAATTAACTATAATATATTCTTTTATTAAGGCTTTGTCAATAGATTTTTTTCTACCTATTAAAAAAAATATGAAAATATTTAGCAAATTATTCTATAAGTATTTTTATAAGTAAATAAAAATTTTTTTCGATTGTTTTTGAAATTTTTTAGCTTTAATCCTTTTAAAAAAATTATTTTTCAATTAAAAAATCGCACTGAAAATATTTTATTTTTATCAATGCGATTTTTATAAATAATTTTTATTTGGAAAAAACATCTGAAATTACTTCTTTTATATTTTTCATCTCTTTTATTTCTAAATTTTTATATTCTTTTTTATCTATTGAACATTTTCCTATATAGGCTTTTTTGTAGCCTAGTCTTTCTATCTCTTTTAGTCTGGATTTTATTTGCGGAACTTTTTTAAGCTCTCCTGTAAGTCCTACTTCTGCTATAAAAACTGTTTTGTTATCGACTGGTTTTTTTAAATATGATGAGGCAATTGAAATCATTATGGCAAGATTTACTGATTGCTCTCTAATTTTTAGTCCGCCTGTTGCTTTTATTATTACATTTTCGTCAAATAGATTAATTCCTGCTCTTTCTTGTAAAATTGAAATCAAAGTATTTAAGTCATCTTTTCTCAAACTATCGCCGATTCTTTGGGGATAGGGCATAAATGATTTTGAAACCAAGGATTCTATTTCAATTTCCAAAAGCCTACTGCCTTCTTTCATAACAGAAATTGCTGATCCTTCAATTCCCGAATCTCTTTCTGTAATAAAATATTCCGACGGATTTGTAATTTCGATTAGACCTTCTTCTTGCATGGAAAATAATCCGACTTCGCCCGTTGGTCCAAACCTATTTTTTGTACTCGTCAAAAGCCTAAGGTCATCTTCGCTTTCTCCATCTAAAACTAAAACCGTATCTACCAAATGCTCCAAGGTTCTAAGCCCTGCCATTTCTCCTGATTTATTCATGTGGCCTACCATAATAAAGGCTCTTTTTTTCTCAGGATTTTTTGCAAGGTCAACGCATTTATTTGCGCATTCAATAGTTTGGGTAGGAGAACCTTGTTTGTTATCAAATTCGTTTAGAAAAAATGTTTGAATTGAATCTAAAATTACAATATCGGCATCTTTTTTCTTTATTTCAATTTCTGCAAGATCCATTGAATTTGTTGATAAAATCCAAATATTTTTTGAAATTTCTCCAATAATTCTATCAGCTCTTGCTTTTATTTGAGATTCACTTTCTTCTCCAGAAACATACATTACCTTAAAACCATCTTTCGCATAAGACGAAGACAACTCTAAAAGCAAAGTAGATTTTCCAGCTCCAGGTCTTGCTGTCAAAATTGAAACAGAATCTCTTACAAGTCCTCCGCCAATCGCCCTATCAAATTCGTCAAAAGAAGATTTTATTCTTTCAAACTCATCAAGTTTTACTTCTTTTAATAGCCTTGCCTCATTTTCAAAATCAAGGGAATTTTCTTTTGATGATGTCCTTTCGTTTTTTATAGTTTTTTCAATTAAAGTTCCCCATTTGCCACATTCTGGGCATTGACCTGCCCAAACATTTTGAACGTGACCACAATTTTTACATTCAAAAGCTCTTTTAAGCTTTGCCATTAATCTCACCTAGGACATAATTTACAGAAAATTGCTCGCAAGCTTTTTTTGGATCTTCCTTATAAATTTTTTCAAATTTATCTCTCAAAGTTTCCTTTTCATCAATTAATTTTTCAATACAAGAAAGATAAGTTTTCTCCTGACAGCTAAGTCCAGCTTTTGCTAAAGAAATAAAATATCTTATCCATTCACAAATAGTTTTCCCCTCATATTTTGCATCAAAGCCGTGCTCTTTTGCATCCATTTTTAATTTTTGACAAGAATCATAAGTCATATTTTTAAAATCTTCTCTCAATTTATTTAGATTTTCTTCATTATAAAATAAACCCTTGATTAAGGCTGGAAAAGAAAGATTGTATGGATAAGAAACTGCATCAGGCATCCTAATTTCTATATATTTTTTAACCCTAACATCAGGAAAAACTATAGAAAGAGCGTGAAAAATAATCTCATCAGAAAAATCTTTGTCCATTATTTTTTCAAATTTTGTATTCCCCTTATAAACATCTTGTCCATCTTCATGAACAAAAATTATATCAGTGTTTAAAATTTTTTCTGCATATTTTTCATAAGACATATCATCATCAAAGGCAAAATCATAAACGCCCGTCCTATTTTTGTCACAATATTCCCAAATTTCTTGGCGAAGATTTTTATTTTCATAAGGCTTTCCTTGGAAAATATAGGCATTGTCATAAAGAGTGTACATAAAAGGTGCAAGAGCATTTGCTACAAAAAATTTCTTTTTAAAATCTTTTTCATCTGAAAAATCTATGGCAGATTGAACACTTGCAGTTCCTCTCATCATATTTAAAGCATATTTTCCACCAAATTCAGTAAAATATTTTTGCATATATTTATACCTATCTTTTGGAATAATATTCAAATCCATTATTTTTGATTTTGGATGATAGCCCAAGGTTTCAAGATATTGATTTTTTTCATCAAAAATCGGAACAATTTCTCCCATAATTTTTTTATAAGACTTATCCAAATCATTTATATTTTTTTTAGCATCAATTGCAAGTTCAAATTGACCAGCAGGTTCAAGATTTACAGCAATATCTTCTTTTCTAAGTCCAAGAATATATCCATCTTCCTCGTTTGTCACAGAAAAACCCATACCCTTTAAATCTTTCAAAGTACTGCCCACGCCCTTTTCTCCAAAATAATCATAAGAAAAAAGCTCATCTTTATCTATAACAAAATGCTCCATTTCTAGACCAATTTTAAAATTTTCCTTTTGGCTTTCGCCAGATTTTATATATTCAACAATTTTATCTTTTTTTTCTTGATAATTCACGACATCCTCCACTTTCTAGACATTTTTCTATTCTTAATATACCCTTTTTACTTTAATAATAAATTTGCTTATATTTAATTTAATAATCTTATCAAAAGCAAAATAATTTTAAATATTTTATCTTTTTCTTGTAAATGTATATAATATAATTAAGAAAATTTAAAAATCCTTACGTGATTATATTTAATAAAAATATAATTTAAATAGTAAAAAAGGAGGAGATATGAAAAAGAAATTAGCACTAATTTTTACTATGGCTTTAATCTTTTCATCTTGTAGCGGAAAAATTATAAAAAATAATCAAAAAGAACCTGAAACAAAAAGCCAAACAAAAGAAACTCAAAAATTAGAAGAAGATAATTCAAACGAAAAAGTTTCTCAAAAAACAGAAAAAGACAATGTAGATAAAAAAATCGCAAAAGATAAGACAGACCAAAACGAAAATCAAGAAACAAATACTACCAATAATCAAAATAATTCAGAAAACAAAACTCAAACTGTACCAACTCCTAGCCAAAAAAAATCTTATGTAACATTTACAAATCCCGACCTATCAGACAATTCTAATAATTATCCTGAAGTTTTAAACGATTTAAATGGAAAAGAATTTCGATTTTCATCTGGAGCTGGCGGCTGGTGGACTATATTAAATTTTACAGAAAATGGCAATTTTACAGGTGTCTATAAAGATTATGATGCTGAGAGTGTAGCTGTTTGTGAATTTAATGGAAAATTCTCAATTGATTCAAAAGTAGATGAAACTTCCTATACTTTAAGACTTGATAGAGCAGAAATAAATAGTCCAGTAAATACTGAAGAAGTTCAAAATATTGATGGACAGGATATGACAGTAAAATATGTCGATCTTCCTTACGGATTTGAAGCAAGTGATGAAAAAATTCATTCTTTCCAAGATAAATTTACCTTATATCTTCCTTTAAGAAAAAGATCAGAAATGAGTGATGATGTAAACTACTGGTTAGATATAACTATTAATCCATTTATAGAAAAAGACATAAGCAGAGTTTACATACTTGTAAACGAAATAAATCAATTTCCTTTCAGGGAACAAGTAAAATAATGAAAGCATATTATAAAAAAGATAAATTTATTTTTGAAATTGAATATAATGAAAAAATTGAAAAAATTGCTTTGGTTGATGAAGAAAAGTCTGGCAAAGAATCTTTTATTTCAGATTTTTCTTTTGAAGAAATTTCTGCCTTTCTTGATGGGAATTTAAAAAAATTTTCATTTGAAATAAATCCTCAAGGGACAGATTTTCAAAAAAAAGTTTGGAGAGAAATTGAAAAAATCCCTTATGGAAAGACTATAACATACAAAGAAATTGGCGAAAAAATAAATTCTAAGGCCTACCAAGCTATTGGCTCTGCTTGTGGGAAAAATCCAATTTTGTTGAGAATTCCCTGCCACAGAGTTGTAGGAAAAAATAATTTGGGTGGATTTTTTATGGACTTGATTTAAAAAAATATTTATTGGAGCTTGAAAAAAATAAAATATAAATGAATTGTAATAGGAATTTTTCTTAGGAAATTTTAATAGCTTAGTCTTTTTAAAATTTCCTAAGATTTTTTTCTTTTAATATTTCATAATTTTTTTCAAAAATTTATTTACTACTTGGCTCTATCATATTGTAACAATCTCTGATTTTCCCAGTTTTTTTCAATTTTTCAAACATTTCCAAAACATCTTTTGACTCAAAAAGTCTTTTTTCAAAAGCATTGTAATCTTTTTTTTCAAAAATTTTCTTAAAATATTCAAATTCATAAAAATACAAATCTTTTTCTTTTTTTATATCAATAATTTCAAGCTTTCCATCTGAAAAACATTCAATTTTTTCTGCCTCTTGAATATTTCCCAAAACTTTTATATAGCCTTCTTCGCCTTGGATTATTATATAATTTTCACTTTTACTGTCTTTGGCATTGGTAAATGATACAGAAAAATCTCCATAAGAGATCAAACCTTGCCCTGCAATATCAACGCCGTATGGATTTATATTTCCAAAATATGAATAATCTTTTCCTTTTCCAAAAAGTTCATAAATCAAATGCAAATTATAAATTCCAAGATCTGCCAAAGCTCCTGCCGAAAATTCGCTTTTAAAAATATTTTCAACAACTCCTTCTTTATATTTATCAAATCTTGATGAATATTGGGAATAATTAATCATACAAGTGGAAATTTTTCCGATTTTTCCCAAAAGATTTTTTAAAATCTCAAGGCTTGGCAAATATTTTATGGAAATCGCCTCAAACAAAAACAAATTTCTTTCTTTTGAAATTTTTATTAAATCATCAAGCTCTTTTGTATTGGTAAAAAATGGCTTTTCACAAATCACATTTTTATTTGCCAAAAGACACATTTTTGCCTGCTTATAATGCAAAGAATTTGGGCTTGCTATATAAGCAAAATCAATTTTTGGATCTTCAAGCATTTTTTTAAGATCATCAAAAGATTTTTCTGCCCCAAATTTTTCTTTCAAATAATCAGCCTTTTCAATAGACCTTGAATAGGCTCCATAATAATTATATCCGTCCATTTTTACCACAGTTTTCAAAACATTTTCAACTATAAAATTTGAACCTATGCTTACAAAGTTAATCATATAACCCCCTATTTTTTACCCTAATATAAAAAATAATTGTAGAAATTAAATAACAAAAAATAAATAAATATATCAAAGAAAGTCTTTCAAAGACTAAAGTTATTAATAAATCAATAAAAAAAGATGGAAAAAATGATTTAATATAGCCTTTGCCTATATATTTATCTCCAATCATTGATTTTGGATATTCAGTAAATATAGGCTTATTATAAAATAACAAAACTATATTCTCACTTGCCAATGTAGCAAGAATTAAAATTATAATATCAAAAAAATCTTTGATACCTACTAATTTATATTTTAACAAAAAACTAAGTAGGAAAACCAAAATTACTAGCACACCTGTAAGAAAAATTGTGAATAAATTTTTACTTAAAATATATGATAGAATATTATTTTTATTAAGCTTTTTCTTATCCTCAAAATAAATTTCATCCGAAAGACAAGCCTCTCTAAAAATAAGGGAGGTCAAAAGAGAAATAAAAAAATAAAATAAAAATATTAGTCCTCCCCTATTTATCAACAATTTCAAAGATAGATATACCATAGCTAAAATTGTAAAAATAATAAAAATTAATTTTTCATCAAAATATTTTTTGAATGTATCTTTAAAAAACATATATCCTCCCAATAAATTTTTACCCAAGTATTGGGTAAACTAATTATAGGAGGAATTATGAAATATTTTTTATTAATATGTTTAGTAGTATGGATTATCTTTATCAAATCCATACAAAATAAAATAATTACTAAGATCATGTTTTTACCAATATATTATTTTATTTGCCTAGGACTTTTTTTGATTTTATTTTTGATAATTTACAAATTTTCTTTTACTTTTCTAGATTTTTCCATAATTTTTTTGATAAGCTTTGGATTTTTCTTATCCTTAAAAAGTCAAGGAGTTACAAAAAATTCTATTATTATTTTTGAAAAAATTCCTGTTTTCCCAAAATTTATAAAGTTTAAATACATAAAAAATATAGAAACTATAGAAAATTCAAAATATCCAAAGTGTAGAATTTGAGCTTATGGAAATTTTTATGATTTTTACTTTAAAGATTACAAATATATAGTGATTTTTAAAAATATTTTTGAAAATTACATAGATCATAAACTTTAACCTAGTATATGATTAAAAATCTTAAATTTAAAGCCTAGGTAAAATAAGTTAGCATTATACAAAATATAATTTTATTTTACATAAGATATAAATATCTAATAAAATTTATAAATTTCAACTATGTAAAATAAAAAGATTGGTTCAAATTTTAAAATTTTTCTATTATTGCCTCGACATTATCAATTCAAATAAAACAAATTTATGTGATCAGAATTCTTATATTTAAATGAATAATTTTTTACAACAGACATTTATTTTTACATTTTACACTAATCAGTTAATAAAAAACTTTTATAATTTTTAGTTTTAAACATAAGCTCAACATTTATTTTCATAATGATTTTACAAGTTTCATTTTTCCAAATATCAAATTTAAAATATAAGTTTTAAAGATTTAATAATAGAAAAAATTTTTATAGCTTAGATTTTAAAGTTTATCCATATTCTTATTGATTTCATTGGTTTTTTTATATTTTCGTAGAGAAGTTTCTTCATCCATTTATTTTAAATTTTTAGAAAATTTTAATTGATAATGCAAATCATTCTTGACATTTGTTATTTTTATTGCTAATATTTAGTTGTCGATAGTTAATTAACTAAAAATACAAATTTATAAATTAAATAATAAGGAGAATAAAATGAAAAATAAAAAATCACTTAGTTTAATTGCCCTTTTATCTTTGGGCCTTGTTATGACAGCTTGTCAAAAAGATCAAAAAAATGATGAGACTTCAAGTTCAAATGTTTCTCAAGAAATGAAAAAAGATGATGCTTCAAATGTAAGCGATTCTTCTTCAAATATTGAAGAGAAAAAAGAAGATTCAGCAGAGGTAAGTCTTTCTGACTGGGAAGGCGAATGGAATGATATGGGCGGATATCTTGACAAAGATGAAGTTCAAAGTGCTTTTAAAACTTTAGCTGAAAAAGAAAAAGTTGATGAAAAAGAAGCTAAGGAAAATTATTTAAAGAAAAGAAAATGTGATTTTGGTGGTCTTGAAATAAAAGATAATAAAATCAAATTCTTAAAAGATTTCCCTGATAAAAAAGGTGAAGTTATCGGTGAGAGCGAATATAAATATGTTGGAAAAGAAGAAGTTGAACATGGTGGTCATAAATTAGAATGGGATATTTTTGAAGCTGTAAATGATGATGCGCCTTATAAATTTATTCTTATGATGCCAATTCATGGGGAAGAAAGTCTAACACATTTCCATATGAGATATGGTGATGATAAGGAAAGTTTATTAAAAGATGAAGGATGGTTCCCTACTTTTGTAAAACCAAATACAACTGATGCACAAATAATTGATGAAATTACTGAATAGATTATGTGGGTTGAAATTTTTCAACCCTCTTTCTAAGGAGGAAGAATGAAAAAAAGATATATAAGTTTTTTTGTTTTCTTGCTTTTTCTTTTTAGCTCTTGTGCAAACAAGAATGAACACTCTTCCGATAAACCTTTGGTTTATACTTCCTTTTATCCTGTTTATGAAATGACAAAAATGATTGGTGATGACACGATAGATGTAGAATCTTTTATGCCCCTTGATAAGCAACCTCACCTTTGGGAGCCAAGTCCTAAAGATATGAAAAAACTTGCAAAATGTGATCTTTTGGTTGTAAATGGCGCCAATATGGAACCTTGGCTTGATAAGGTTAAGGAAAATTTACCAAATCTTGATATTTTAAAATTATCTGATTCTGTTGACCTTATTACTTATAAGGGAGCAGCAGCTATCGGTGATTTTCAATATATGTCCAAAGTAAATTTAAAAAAAGGAAAAAATAAATTTGATTTTGGTCACACTCACGAAGATATGATGAGGGTTGCCTTTATAAAAGATGATGGTACTCGTGGAGAAAATTTGGTAAAAAAATGTAAAGATATAATGGGCCAAAAGGGAGAGCTAATTCATCAAAAAGAAACTTTCGATCTTGAAGAAGGAAAGGTTTATGGACTTGAAATGGGACATGAATCTGGAGAAATTTTCTTTAATATTCCAAAAGATGGAGATTATATTTTTATAAGCGACAGGATAAGTGAAGATCTTCTTCCATATAATTTGGTTGGAAGTAATGGTAAATTTTTAAAAGATGAAAAAAAAGAAGAACCTTTGATGGAAGGTTCATCTTCTGGATTTGATAAAATAACTTATGATCCCCACTCATGGTTATCCATTACCAATGCAAAAAAATATTTGAATGCTATCAATGAAAAATTAACCGAAAAATATCCGAAAAATGAAAGAATTTATAGGAAAAATAAATTAAAGTATGTTGATAAACTTACTGATATTGATGCAAATTATAAGGAAAAATTTTCAAAAATTGACAAAAATAAAAGAAATTTCTTGGTAATTCATTATGCCTATGCTTATATAGCAAGAGATTTTGATTTGATTCAATATCCACTTCAAGGTCTAACAAGTTTAGAAAATCCTAGCCTTAAAACTATAAAAAAAGCCATAGACTTTTCTGAAAGCAAAAATGTTTCCACAGTTTTTTATGAATATGGACAAAATCCAAAACAAGCTCAGGCTTTGGCTGAAGAAATTGGTGGAAAAATCTCTCCTCTTGCTTCTATGGAATATGTTAATAAGGAACAGGAGAAAGGTAAACTTAATTATATTGATCTTATGGAAATGAATCTTGAAAATCTCTACAAATCTATGACCGAGGAGGAAAATAATGAAAGCAGTATCAATAAATAATTTGAATTTTTCTTATTCACAAATTCCTGTTTTAAAAAATTGCAATTTGAATGTTGATGTTGGTGAATTTACGGTAATTCTTGGTGGAAATGGTTCAGGTAAATCAACTTTAATAAAGCTTATGCTTGGAGAATTAAAAAGTAATAGTGGAGAAATTAAAATTCTTGGCAAAAATATTGAAGATTATGTTTCTTTTAAAGACATTGGCTATGTCCCACAAATAAATATAGTAAATAAAATTGCCTTTCCTATAACTTGCCTTGAACTAGTTTCATTAAATCTTTATGAAGAATTTGGTCTTATTAAAATCCCTAAGAAAAATCATTACCAAAAAGCAAAAGATATACTAAAAAAAATGGGTATGGAAAATTATATCAACACTCCTGTAAATGAATTGTCGGGAGGTCTTGCTCAAAGGGCGATGATTTCAAAAGCTATGATAAATGATCCAAAAATTTTAATTCTTGATGAACCGACAGCAGGAGTTGATAAATATTCTAAGGACCATTTTTTTGAAACAATAGATTTTCTTTCAAAAAAATTTAATGTAACTATAATTATGGTTACTCACGAATTAAAAGAAATGGAATCTTTAAATATTAAAATGACAAAATATGAAATGATAGAAGGGAGTTTGAAAAAATGCTAGAATTTGCTTTTATGAGAAAGGCACTTATTTTGGGATTTTTACTTTCTATTATGATTCCTATAATAGGAATTGTAATGGTAAATAGAAAAACTTCCATGATAGGTGATGCCCTATCTCACACAGCTCTTGCTGGAGTTGGAATGGGATTAATATTAGGTTTTGATCCTCTTTTGGGATCATCAATTGTTTGTATTGTAGCTGCCTTTTTGATAGAACTTATAAGAAAAAAACTTCCCCAATATGGAGATATGGCAACAGCAGTTATTATGAGTACTGGTTTAGGAATCGCAGCCATTCTTTCAGATTTTGCTCCAGGTGGAAATTCTTTTGAATCTTACCTTTTTGGATCAATTTCATCAGTTACAGATAGAGATATAGTAAATACAAGTATTGCCTTTATTTTGGTTTTAATATTATCAATTTCAAGATATTCATCTCTTTTAGCTATAGCGATAGATCCAAATACAGCTAGGCTTTCTGGAGTAAAAGTAAAAAGACTTGATGCATCTTTTACTCTCCTTGCAGCCATAACTATAGCCTTGTCTGTAAAAATAATTGGAGCTTTAATGGTTACAAGCTTAATAGTTTTACCAGTAGCAACAGCCTTAATTATTGCTAAAAGTTATAAACAAACATTTTTTATAACAATTACACTCGGCGTAATCTATATGATGCTTGGTATTATTCTAAGTTATCAATTCGATATAAAACCCGGTGGAGCAATTGTTGTAAATGCAATAATAGGAATGTTAATATTTGTTTTATATAAAAAGTTAAGAAAAAATAAAGTATAAAAATTGGGCTTTTACAGAATCTTATATTTTGTAAAGCCCATTTTAAATTTAAAAATTTCACTTAAATTCAATTCGATTTTATAACTTTAATAAAATTAATATTTTAAATATAGATTAAATTGATTTATAAATGTTTTTTTGGTAAACTGTTTATATATTGTGCAAATGTTTTCTAATGGAGATTATCTTATGAAAATTTCATAAAAAAATACTCTTATCAATCATATTTGTCCTAATTATTCTTTTTATTATCGCCATTATTACTTATTATTCTTTTAAATAATCACAAGGAGCCTTAATGAAAATAAAAATTGAACTATTACTTATTATAAGCTTATTTTCTATATTTGTAGGATGTAATATCATAAAAAATGAAAAAAATTTTTCTGAAGAAGAAATAAAAAAAGACGCCTTTATTATGTATAATCCTAAAAAAGAAAATGCAAAAAGCATTGAAACTTACAAGTCTTCTATGGCTGATGAGCTTTTTGAAGATACTTATGCTTACAAAATTTATGAAAAAAATAAGGAAAATCTTGGCAAAACTCGTGATATTCTTATGGAAGAATGCATTGATTACGCAAATAATTTGTATTTTATTTTTAGCTCTGATCTTGAAAAAATCAAAAAAAATAAGGGAAGTCTTAGGGCTAATTTGACTAATGAAAACGGCGAAGAATCTATCGAAAAAAGTTTATACGAAACTCAGCTTTTGGCAATTTGTGACACTTCTTCCAAACTTTATTATGCAATAAATGATTTAAAACTTGTAAATGATTTGATGGGAAATTCCTCTGATGATTTAAAAATTTATACAAAAGATTTTGTTGAAAAAAACGGGGAAAGTTTGCTTGATGACCAAATGAAAAATTTTGGTTTTGCTTATAATGATAAGGCTAAAGAAACTATAGAAAATCTTATAATATCCTATCTGGATGAATTTAAAAAAGATCTCCCTCACAAAGATGGAGATAAGACAAATATTAAAATCGAAAAAGAAGTTAAGCTCAGCATGGAAAAGCTTGAAATTTTGAAATATTTTGATGATTTAGAAAAAGCTTTGAGAAAAACTTATAAGGAAAATTAAAAAAATTAAATAATTTCAATCAAAAAGGCTCAAAATGAATTTTCATTTTAAGCCTTATTTTTTATCCCAAAACCTCTGATTTTTCTTTTATTTTTTCTTTTTTGTTGGCAAAATTTATTTTTCCTTCTTTTACTGTAAGATTTATTACCATATCTTTTGATAATTTTCCTTCCAAAATTTCTTCTGCCAATTGGTTGTCAATTTTATTTGTGATGTGACGTTCAAGTGGTCTTGCCCCGTATTCTTTTGAAAATCCGCCTTCTGAAAGTAAATCAACTACTCTCTTGTTGTAATTTATTTCTATTCCAAGATTTTTAAGTCTATCTTTTGTTTCTTCAAGTAAAATTTTTGTAATTTCCTTGATAGCATCTTTATCAAGTGAATTAAACATTATTATATCGTCAAGTCTGTTTAAAAATTCTGGAGCAAAGGCGTTTTTTATTGCCTTATTTATTATTTCCTTATTTGAATCGTCAATTTCTTTTTCCACATCTCCGGTTCCAAATCCAATTTTTGGATTTTGATTTAAAGAAGAAACTCCAACGTTACTTGTCATAATTATAATTGTATTTTTAAAATCTACAGTTCTTCCTTGACCATCTGTCAAACGTCCATCATCAAGAATTTGTAAAAGCAAATTGAAAATATCTGGATGGGCTTTTTCAATTTCGTCAAATAAAATTACAGAATATGGATTTTTTCTTACAGCTTCTGTAAGTTGACCGCCTTCTTCGTAACCAACATATCCTGGAGGAGATCCAACAAGTCTTGACACAGCAAATTTTTCCATATATTCACTCATGTCCATTCTGATTAGATTATCCATATCTCCAAATAAATTTTTTGCCAAAGATTTTGCAAGATATGTTTTACCAACTCCTGTTGGCCCTACAAAAATAAATGAACCTATTGGTTTTTTTGGATCTTTTAAGCCAACTCTTGCTCTTTTTATAGCGTGAGAAATTTTATCAATCGCCTTATCTTGACCTATAACTTCTTTTTTAAGGTCAATATCAAGATCCATATATTTTTGTTTTTCGTCTTCTGTTAATTTTGTTATTGGAACTTTTGACCAAGATGAAACAATTTTTGCAACTTCATCAAAAGAAATTTTTAAATCTGTTTTGTTTTCTTCTTTTTCTTTTTCAAGTTTTTCGCGAGTTTCATTTATTTGATCTCTTAGGCTTGCGGCTTTTTCAAAATTTTGCTCATTTATAGCCATATTTTTTTCTTCAATGAGCTTATCTAAAATTTCTTTATTTGAAACTTGATTTTTATTTTCCTTATAATTTTTAATTCTTTCTTTTGAACAAGCCTCATCAATTACGTCAATCGCCTTGTCTGGCAAAAATCTATCTTGGATATATCTTTGTGATAAATCTACAGCAGCTTTTATGGCTTCATCTGTAATTTCTACCTTGTGATGGTCTTCGTATTTATCTTTCAATCCTTCAATTATTTTTATTGTGTCATCTTTATTTGGCTCTTCGACATGAACTGGTTGCATTCTTCTAGTTAAAGCTTGGTCTTTTTCTACATGCTTTCTATATTCATCAATTGTTGTCGCACCAATTATTTGAATATCGCCTTTGGCAAGAATTGGTTTTAAAATATTTGCTGCATCCATAGAGCCTTCGCTTGCTCCAGCTCCCAAAACCATGTGAAATTCGTCAATAAATAAAACTACATCTTCTCTTTGTTCAAGTTCTCCAAATAATTTTTTAAGTCTATCTTCAAAATCTCCACGATATTTTGTTCCAGCAATCATGCTTGCAAGATCAAGAGATACAATTGTTTTTTCTTTCATAACAAAAGGAACTTTTCCATCAACAATTCTTTGAGCAAGTCCTTCGATTATTGCTGTTTTTCCAACTCCTGGATCTCCAATCAAAATCGGATTGTTTTTTGTTCTTCTTAAAAGAATTTGAATAACTCTTTCAACTTCATCTTCCCTTCCAATAACTGGATCAATTTTTCCAGCCTCTGCCATTTCATTTAAATTTTTGGCGAATTTTTTTAAATTTTCGCTCAAATTATTAGATGTATTAGAAGATTTTTCTTCCTTTTGCAAACGAATCAAATTGTCTCTGATAATTTTTTTATCAAGACCTGACAACATAAACATTAAATTTGTAAATGAATCATCGTCATTTAAAATTGCAAGAAGAACATCTTCCTCGCTTGCAGAAACTTTTTTTCTTTTTTGGGCAAAAAGTCTTGCCCTATCAAAAATTTGTCTTACTTTATTAGAATATTCCTTTGCAGGCCTTACCGCAGAGCCTTTGCCAATATTATTTATTACAATTGACCTTAAAAGTTCGTAATTTGCACCAGCTTCTTCCAAAGCCTTTGTCGCAAGAGAACCTGTTTTCATAAGAGCCAAAAGCAAATGTTCAACTCCTATATAATCGTGGCTAAGAGAATAGGATTCCCTTCGAGCCTGACCTGTTAGCCTATTTAATTTGTTATTTTCCATTATCTAGCCTCCATGTACGAATTTAAAAATTCATTTCTTTCATTGTCACGGTTGCCCTTGTACTTATCCTTTGTAATATTGAAAATCAAATACTCAATTTCTTGATTTGATAATTTTGTTTTAAAACCCAAAATATTATATTTTTTTAAATCATAAAGACAATTTATCATACTGGTTAGGGTCTTTAAATTCTTACTTTCTAAATTATCTTCCAAAATTTTTATAGAATCTTTTATATCTTCATCATTTAATCCATTTAAAGATTGGAAATCTCTCCTAAATCTTCTCTCATTTCTAACGACTGTATCTAAAATATTTTCAAAATTTTCCAAATATTCGTCCATTTTCTCCCTATAATTTCCGAAATTTTTCAAAATATAAATATCATCGTCATAGGATTTAAAATATTCTGGAACAAATCTTGTAAGATAAATTCCATCATGAGCAAGACTTGATTTTAAAGTTAGATATGCTTGGGTATTATCCAAAAGTCCAAACAAAAATAATTTAAACCTTATTTCAATTCCATTTCCACAATCTCTACCAAAACTTGTCAAATATCCATATTGAGGAGAAAAAGAAAAATCAAATTTTTTATCCAAATCTTCTTCAATTTCCATCGCCCTTTCATAAGCAAGTTTAATTTCTTCTCCAAAATTTGAAATATTTATAGAAATATGATCCTTATCATTTATAACAAGAATATAATCATCCTCAAAAACAAAACCAATCACAGCTTCTTTATTTTTTGAATCTTCTGTAATTATTCCTGCATTAATAAGTTTATTTAAAGTATTTTCATCTATCTCATCTAAAAGTATCAATTCATCCCCATAAATCCCCCTAAATTTTTCAATAATTTCTAGAGAATCTTTTTCCGAAAGACTTATGGGAAAATTATATCCTTCAATATTTCTTTTCAAAGATAAGTTGTTTTCAAGTATTATGTCCTTATAATAATCTATCAATTTCTCACCTTCATATTTAATTCATCTATTTTTTCTTTAAGATCTTGAGCCTTCTCAAAATCTTCAATCTCAACTGATTTTTGCAACTGTTCTTGCAAATTTTTAATTTTTATTGCCACTTCTCTGAAATCTCTGTGTTTTTTTGGAAATTTTCCGTCATATTTTTTCAAATTATTTACAGCCTTCAAAATTTCTACCGTAAGTTTTTTGTCGATTTCATAGCAATGAGGACATCCAAAAACTCCACTTTTTATATTTGTCAAAGAATTTCCACACTTTGGACAAGTTTCTTCTTTTAATGATGAAAAATAATCATAGGAAAAATTATTTTTGGAAATTTTATAATCATAATAAGAATCTATAATTTGATCCAGGCTTGGAACAAATTTATCTACCAAGCTTTTCCAATCAAAATTATTTATATCAATATCTTTTTCATTTCCATCAAAAAGAAAATTTCCTTCGCCTTTGGATAATTTTTCCATACAATCATTGCACAAGTGGAAATCATGTTCTATGCCATTTATAATTGCTTTTACAGTTACATTTGCTTCGTTGTCGCATCTGTCACACTTCATAATTAACTCCTTATTAGAAAGCTCAGTAAAATATTTTTTACTATATCATGCCTTACTAAATTTCTCTTATTTTTTTCTACATTCATAAGGGACTTGTCAAGGATAGCATAGACTGCAATTCCCAATTCATTTTCGTTCATATATCCCTTGTTAAAAAGTTCTGTAAAAAAACTTTTTGCCCTTTCCTCAGTTAATTCTTTATCTAAATTTTTAATAATATATTTTATATAATCATCTTCATCTTCAACTATAGTAATAATTCTTATAAAGCCGTTGCCGCCTCTTTTGCTTTCAATTAAATATCCATTGTATGGAGTAAATCTTGTAGAAAGCACATAATTAATTTGACTTGGAGAACACTCAAACCTTGTTGCCAAATCATTTCTTCCAATTTCTACAAAACCATCTTGAGTATCTTCCAAAAGAGCTTTCAAGAATTTTTCTATATCAGACGTTAGTCCTGCCATAGATTTACCTCGATTTCTTTGACTTTCTCTGACCTTTCAAATAATAAATAAAGATTCAATTCGAATCTTATTTTTATTGTACACTAAAATAGTATAGATTCAAGAATGTTGATATGCAATAAAAATATAAAAAAACAAGGCCAAAAAATTAGCCTCATAGTGTAGTCAAAGTATAAATGTAGATACTGTTTTATTTTAAAATAAAAATTAAGCTACGTACCATCTCGACTAGGTGAGTTAAGCGAACGCACGGAGAGATCTCATGAGATTTCTCGACTCACTACGTTCGCTCGAAATGGGCAAATTTTTAGTTTGTCAAAAGGCTGAGGCTAAAAATTAGCTTTATTTTTTAATCATCTCGCCTATTGCCAAACAAAATCCAAAGTCTTAAAAATTGTAAGGCAGTAGAAATTGTAGCTGCCACATAAGTTAAAGCTGCAGCTTTTAGCATATCTTTTGCATAATCATTTTCAACACCAACAAGCATGCCCGATTCATTTAAAACTTTCAAAGCTCTCCTTGATGCATCAAATTCTACAGGAAGAGTAATAATTTGAAAAATTAAAACAAAAGAAAATAAAAATATTCCAATGCTAATTAATTTTCCCATAGAAAGAAAGATTCCCAATAAAATCATAGGAAAAGATAATTTTGAGCCAAGATTTACTGCAGGAATCAAGAAAGATTTTATTTTTAAAGGAATATAGCCTTTTTTGTATTGAATAACGTGTCCACATTCGTGAGCTGCCGCAGCCAAAGATGCAATCGAAGTATCATCAATAGAATCTTCCGTCAAAGCAATTTCTTTACTAATAGGATTAAAATAATAAGATAAATCCCCTTTTATTTTTTTGATTGAAATATCATTATAAGAATTTGTAGATAAAATATATCTTGCAGCATCAAAACCTGTTATAGATTTTTGAGTTTTTATTTTTTTGTACTTATCAAATTTTCTTTGAATATTAGCTTGAGCAAGACTACTAATAAAAAGTCCAATCAAAACTAAAAAATAAGTTCTGTCAAAATAAAACATAATTTTCTCCTTTTATTTTTTTCAATATACTACAGGGATTTTTTATTTCAATTGTAAAAAAATAAAACACAAGGAAATTAGAAATTTAAAATATAAAGATAATAAAAAGAGCTATTGATTTAAATATGCAAAAAATCAAATAAAATCTTTGAAAATATTTCCCAAAATAAAAAGACCCCTTTGGGCCTTTTTATAATATAGAAAAGAATAAGTTAGTCCTAGTTTTCTATAGGGAAAACTATAAGGAATTAATAATGAAAAACCTAGCTATTTACTAGCTAATATTATTATAGCATGATTTTTTAAAAATGCAAACTTTTTTCACGAATTTTTACATCCTTTTGTTTTCAATATTTATAAGATAAATTTTCGTTTTCCTGAAATTATTTTATTTGTATTTGTCTACTTCTTTTTGAAGTTTTTCTGCATGCTCGCTGTCTCCCAATAAAACTAGGGTATCATCTTTTTTTATTTTCCAATTTGCATCTGGATTTATAACCATTTCTCCATCTCTTTTATAAGCTATTACCATCATTTTATATTTTTTTCTAAAATCTACTTCTATCAAATTTTTTCCAATTATTTCTTTGAAAGCTTTTAATTCTAGCATAGAATAATCATCTGAAAAATGGAAAAATTGTAGAAGATTTGATCCTGCAATGCTTCTTGCAAGCTTTTCTCCCATATCAATTTCTGGAAAAATTATTTGATCTGCTCCAATTTTTTCAAAATTCTTGCGTGATTTGTTGATGTTGCTTTGGCTATAATTTTTTCTACATTATGGTCTTTGGCAAATAAAGTTGCAGCCATTGACGCCTCAAGACTTTCTCCTGTTGCTATTACTGCCACATCAAAATTTCCAATTCCTAATTCTTCTAGCGCTTTGTCATTTGAAATATCGCATTGGACAGCACTTGTTACTTTGTCTGAAATATTTTGAACTAAATCATAATCTTTGTCCACCGCCATAACTTCTAATCCGTCTTCAAAAAGTTTTGTTGCAACTCTTTCTCCAAATCTTCCGATTCCTAAAACTATTACACTTTTTATCATTTTTTTCTCCTAACCTATACTAATATTTGCTTCTGGATATCTTATATATTTTGTTTTTGATTTAAGTCCAATTGAATAAGCCATAGTCATTGGACCAATTCTTCCTAGATACATACTTATTGTTATCAAAATTTTTCCAAGTGTTGACAAGTCCCCTGTGATTCCTCTACTTGCTCCAACTGTTGCAAAGGCTGATGAAACTTCGTAAGAAATATCAATTACTTTAAAATTTTCGCTCAATGACAAAATAAAAATAACTATAAATATAAGTCCCAAATAAACCATTATAATTGCAAGTGCCTTTCTAATGATTTTTGGTTCTATATGTTTTTTAAAAATTGTAACTTCATCTTCTTGTTTAAAAATTGAAATTGTTGATAAAATTAAAACTCCAAAAGTTGTTGTTTTTAATCCACCAGCAGTTGATCCTGGGGAACCACCTATTACCATCAAAATTATCAAAAGCAAAACACTTGTATCGTGCATTTGATTTAATTTTACAGAATAAAATCCCGCAGTTCTTGCAGAAACTGATTGAAAAGCTGATTGCATTATGGAATTTTTAAATCCTTCCTTATACAAAACTCCACCAGCTTGGCTTTCGATTAAATAAAAAGCAAGTGTTCCTATAACAATAAGACTTGCACTTATTATCAAAACTAGTTTGGCGTGAGTTGATAATTTTTCGAAAGATTTTTTCCTAAAAATTTCTGCTGTAACCATAAAACCAAGTCCGCCGATTACAACCAAACTCATAAGAGTTATATTTATTAAATTATCATTTCTGTATGGATAAATTGAATCTCCCAAAAGATCAAAGCCTGCATTACAAAAAGCAGAAACCGAATGGAAAATAGAATACCACAAGCCCTTTGCCATTCCAAAAATCGGCACAAAGCGAAGGGATAATAAAATTGCTCCCAAAATTTCTACTAAAAAAGTAAAAACCAAAACATATCTAAATAATTTCATAATGCCTTGGAGGGTGTCAATATTTAATTGTTCTTTTAAAATTTGTCTTGACTTTAATCCTATTTTTTTTCTTAAAAGTAAGGGAAAAAGTGTAGCCAAAGTCATTACACCAAGTCCTCCTATTTGAATGAAAATCAAAATCAAAATATGACCGTAGGTATTCCAATGTTCAGCCGTATTTACAGTTGTAAGTCCTGTAACGCAAGATGCAGATGAGGCAACAAAAATTGAATCAACTAAATTTGTAGCCTTGCCACTTCTTGTAAAAATCGGCAAAGATAAAATACATCCTCCAATAATAATCAAAATTGCAAAACCCAAAGTCAAATACAAGGGTGGATTTGATGTAATTTTATCTGATAATTTTTCCAAAAAATTTTGTTTATTTTTACTAATATTTCTCATTTTCTTTCCTTAAATAAAACCAATAAATTTAAAGCCTATTTTAAAGCTTATCTCATCTAATTTTATACCCTAGATTATAAATGTCAACACAAAGACAAAAGACTTTACAAATAATTTATTTTTTTGTTTTATATTATTTTTGAGGGTATAAATTAAAAAAGCAGATTGGAGTTTTTTATGAAAAAATATTATTTTAAGGAAAAATTTTTTAAAATTACAGATAAGTATCCGATTTTAGATGAAAACGGAAAGGAAGTTTTCTTTTTTGACCAAGATTTTAAATTCGTAGGTTATGAGGCGAAATTAAAAGATATGGATGGAAATATTTTATTTAATATTTCCAAAAAAATTCTTTCTTTTCTCCAAACTTATTATGTTGATTTTTGTGATGGAAGTCGTATGGAAATAAATCAAAAATTATCTTTTTTAAAAAGGAAAGTCGATGCTTTTTATGATGGAAAAGAATTAAATTTAAAAGGCTCTTTTATGGACCATGATTTTGAAGTTTATTACCAAAATAATTTGATTGCTGATATGAACAAGAAATTTTTTGCTTTTAGCGACCAATATGAGCTTACGGTTTATGACGAAAATTTTACTTTAGTTTTGATTGCCCTTTGTCTTTGCATAAATGAAATGAAAAATAGAGATGATGCTGCAGCTAACGCTTCAAATTAAAATTGATTTTTAAAATATTTAACATATAATTATATCAACAAGAGGGAGTAGCTTAATTATTCAATCGTCATTACGGTTTAACCCGGTTGAATAAACCACTTGGTAGCAAGACTTTTGGCGATGTGCCAGAAGTCTTTTCTTTTTGTAAAGAAAAAAATTAAAATAAAAAAATTTAAGGAGGTAGGAATGGACTATTTAGGTCAAAAAAATGAAATTGTAAAAAAACTTGACTCAGATAGCGCAAGAGGCTTGTCAAGCGAACTTGCAGCAAAACGTCTTGAAGAAAACGGCCCAAATAAAATTGAATCTAAGAAGAAAAAATCTCTTGGTAAAAAAATCGCCGAGCAAATCATTGATCCTATGGTAATTTTATTGATAGTTGCATCAATCGTTTCAGCTTTTACAGGCGATAAAGTTGAATGTTTTATAATTATTGCTATCGTTATTATCAATGCAATTATGTCAATTATTCAAGAAGGAAAAGCTGAAGATTCTGTTGAGGCCTTGCAAAAAATGTCATCGCCTGAGGCAAGCGTAATTCGTGATGGCAAAAAAATAAAAGTAAAAGCAGAAGAATTGGTTGTGGGAGATGTTGTCGTAATTGAAACTGGCGATATTGTTCCAGCTGATATGCGTTTATTAGAATCATCAAATTTAAAAATCGACGAGTCTTCTCTTACTGGAGAATCTGTTGCAACAGAAAAAAATTCTGAGGCTGTTTATGACAGCGAAGTAGGAATTGGCGATAGGGAAAACTTTGCTTTCTCATCAACAATTGTAACTTACGGACACGCAAGAGGAATTGTTACTCAAACTGGTTCTGACACAGAAATGGGAAAAATCGCATCAAGCCTTCATCAAGTTGAAGATAAGGATACGCCATTACAAAGACAATTAAATAAATTATCAAAACTTTTGGCAATTCTTGTAGTTGTTGTTTGTATAATTGTATTTGTTGTTGGATATTTTAGAACTGGCGATTCGCTTTTAGATAATTTAATGGTTGCAGTTTCTCTTGCAGTTGCAGCAATTCCTGAAGGACTTACAGCAGTTGTAACAATAGTTTTATCAATCGGAATGAACAGAATGGCAGAAAGAAAAGCCATTGTAAAATCCTTGGTTTCTGTAGAAACTCTTGGAGCAACAACAGCAATTTGTTCAGATAAAACTGGAACTTTGACTCAAAATGAGATGACCATTACAAAAATTTGGACAAATGAAAAAGAATATGAAGTTGAAGGGAGTGGATACGAACCAAAAGGCCACATAAAACTTGACGATGAAAAAATAGAAGATGAAGAAAATATAAAACTTCTAATGAAAATTTCGACTTTATGTAATGATGCTGATTTGGTTTTGGAAAATGACCAATATAAAATTATTGGAGATCCAACAGAAGGCGCTATGCTTACATTTTCTGAAAAATGGGGAATTGTTCAAGAAGATTTAGAAAAAAAACATCCAAGAATTGAAGAAATTCCTTTTGATTCTGACAGAAAAATGATGACAACCTTCCACAACGTCGAAGAAAATTATAAGGCAATGACAAAAGGCGCTCCGGATATAATAATTTCAAATTCTTCAAAAATTTTATTAAATGGAGAAATTGTAGATTTCACACAAGATTTAAAGCAAAAGGCAATGGATGAAAATAAAAATCTTGCCAAACAAGCTCTTCGTGTAATGGCTTACGCCTTTAGAGAATTTGATTCAATAAAAAATGAAGATTTAACAAGCGAAAATATAGAAAGAGATATGGTATTTGTTGGACTTACTGGAATGATAGATCCACCAAGACCAGAAGCAAAAAAAGCAGTAGCAGAATGCCACTCATCAGGAATTGATGTTGTTATGATTACTGGAGATTATTTAGAAACAGCCTTCGCAATCGCAAGAGATTTGGGAATTGCAGATTCCAAAGACCAAGCAATTGAAGGAAAAGAATTAAATAATATGAGTGATGAAGAAATTAGAAAAATTGCCAAAGAAAAAAGAGTTTTTGCAAGAGTATCTCCACAAAATAAGGTGCAACTTGTAAACGCCCTCCAAGAAAACGGCGAAATAGTTGCCATGACAGGAGACGGAGTAAACGATGCTCCAGCAATTAAAAATGCTGACATAGGAATTTCTATGGGAATTACAGGAACTGACGTTGCAAAAGATACAGCAAATATGATTTTGGTTGATGATAATTTTGCAACAATTGTAAATGCAGTCGAAGAAGGAAGAATAATTTTTGCAAATATTAGAAAATTTGTTTCATTCTTACTTTCATGTAACATAGCAGAAGTTTTGATTGTATTTTTGTCAATTCTATTTGGCCTACCTTCTCCACTTACACCAATTCAATTACTTTGGTTAAACCTAATAACAGATGCTTTCCCAGCACTTGCCCTTGGAGTTGAGCCTGGAGAAAAAGATATAATGGAAAGAGAACCAAGAGATCCAAAAGAATCAATAATTTCTGGAGATTTGAGAAATTCACTAATCGTTCAATCACTAGCAATTACCTTTGCAGTTTTGATGTCTTATATAATAGGATTAAAATTAATCTTCCCAGGAAATATAGAAGGAGCTCACACAATGGTTTTTGCAACCTTAATCACAAGCGAGCTTTTGAGAGCATTTTCTGTAAGAAGTACAAAATATACCCTAAAAGAATTGGGAATCGGTTCAAATAAACAATTAATAAAAGCAAACATCCTATCATTTGCCCTACTTTTAATAGTAATGTACGTAGGACCATTAAGATATTTATTTGAATTAGAATTAATAACCTGGCAATGGATAATAATTTTAGCCCTTGCCTTTATCCCATTAATTTTAGGAGAAGTTCACAAAATTAGCGTGAGAAAAAAATAAAATAATTTTAAAAAGCAAGAGTTTTAATTCTTGCTTTTTTTTGATTAATTAGTATAATGTAATTGACAAAAAGTTATGACAAGATAATGATAATCACAAAAAAGCAGGAGGGCAAACTCCTGCTTTTTTATTTTGGGCTACTTATCGTTAAAATATCTATCTAGCCACTTGCAGGTAAAATGACAAATTATTCCTGCCAAAATAGATATTATTAAAGTTATGACATAATCTATGATAATCACCCCCTAACTGTTACCAGTATAGGTTAACGATAACAAAAATATTATATCACAATTTAAACTTCACAGTTTACGAGTTGAATTCATTTTAAAAATATTCTATTGCTTTTTTCTTATATTTTAGTATAATGAAAGTACTAAGAGATATGAGAAGATAAAATCAATCATAGAAAAAGCAGGAGTTGTCGCTCCTGCTTTTTTTTGCCTAGTTATCGTCAATCAATATATCTATCTAAAAATTTGCAAATATAATGGCAAATTATACCTGCTAAGATAGAGAGCACTAGAGATATGAGCAAATCAATCACCCCCTAACTGTTACCAGTATAGGTTAACGATAACAAAATTATTATATCATAATTTTATTCTACAGTTTTAGCTTAAAAAACTCTTGTTGATTTTTATTTTTAAATAAGTATATTATTTTTGAGTAAAGGAATATATATTCATGGAATCAAAAAAAGCAGGAGGGCCAACTCCTGCTTTTTTATGCAATTTTACAATTTAAAAATAATTCCAAAAAGTGCGCCCATCCCTATTATTAATAGTGGATGGATTTTTTTGTATTTTCTTAATAAAAATAAAAATCCTAGGAACAAAATAAGTTGAATTAATTGAAATAAATCTAGAAAATTTCCTGTTTTTTCATATAATTTTACGTTAAATAAGGAAATTATCATTACATTTAACATCGCTCCCAAAATAAGTCCTGCTGTTGATGGCCTTATATATTCAAAAGCATTTTTTACTATAATTGATGTATTAAATTTATCCAAAGATTTTGCTATTATTAAAATTATAATTATTGCAGGACTTATTAAAGAAATACTTGCAAGGATTGCTCCAACAATTCCGTAGGCTCTATATCCTGCAAAGCTTGCAACATTTATTCCTATTGCTCCGGGCGTTGATTCTGAAACGGCAATCATATCTAATAATTCTTCGCTTGTAAACCAATCGTAATTTTCTGCCATTTTTTGCAAAAATGGAAAAGTTGCCATTCCTCCCCCAATTGCAAAAAGTCCAGTTTTGAAAAATTCCCACATCAACCTAAGCATATTTGCCTCCAAAAATAATTCCAAAAATTCCACAAGCTATAACAATAATTATTGGCGAAATAGAAAAAATTCCTATCGCAATAAAAGTTAATAAAAAATTAAAATTTTTATTTTTGTATCAGCAGTTTTTTTTACCATATTTATTACAGTATTTAAAACTAGAGCTGAAACTGCAATTCTAATTCCAGCAAATGCGTGTTTAATTAAAATTATATGAGAAAATGCTTTTAAGAAATTTGCAATTATTGTAATGATTATTATTGATGGAGTAATAAAACCTAGTGATGCAACAATTCCTCCAAGATTTCCTTTTCTTTTTCTCCCACAAAAAGTCGAAGTATTTACAGCAATTATTCCTGGAGTTGTTTGACCTATTGCGTAATAATCTAAAATTTCTTCTTGGCTAATCCATTTTCTTTTGTCAACCAATTCTCTTTGTAAGAGCGGAAGCATAGCGTAGCCTCCCCCAAAGGTAAAAGCGCCTATTTTAAAAAAAGTTATGTAAAGCTCAAATAATATTTTCATTTTAATTTCTCCTTTGTATTTTATTATAGCACAAGGCAGAGGTCAGGCTAAATCTCTTGATTTTAAGCTTTCTTGCAGTATGATTATTTAATATATGTAAAGAAAAACGAAAGGGACTTTATGAATTTAACTTTATCAAATTCTTATTTAGAACACTTAGAAGAAATTAAAAATTTATATATAGAAGCTTTCCCAAAAGCTGAAAGAAAACCTCTAGACCAAATTATAAAAGTTTGCGAAAATTCTTTGGGAAGAATTATTCCGATTTTGCTTGACGATGAATTTGTAGGAATGTTTATCACCTTGGATTCGGATTTCGACGATACGCTTTTGATTGATTATTTTGCCATAAAAAGCGATTATAGGGGGCTAAGTCTTGGTTCAAAATCTATAGAACTTTTGAATGAAAGAGAAAATAAAACAATAATTATTGAAATTGAACCTTGCGTTGAAGATGCTTGTAATCTTGTTCAAAGGCAAAAAAGAAAGAATTTCTACAAAAATTTGGGCTTTAAGCAAACTGACATAAACATTTCATGGTTTGGAGTTGATCTTGAGCTAATGAGTTTAAATAAAACTATAAATTTTGAACATTATATGAATCTATTAACTTCAATTTTCCCAAAATCTTACATTGAAGATAATATAAAGCTTGCATAAGAAAATTTTAAGGAGTTTTTATGAAATTATTTTTTGATTGCGATGGAACTATCCTTGATTCCATGCACATTTGGCTAGAACCAATAGCGAAACTTTTAAAAGAATATAATTACAAACTTACAACCGAAGAGAAAGGAAAAATTGAAGCCTTATCATTTTTGGATACAGTAAAATGGTTAAAAGAAAATGTCTGCACAGACAAGAGCGAAAAAGAAGTTTTAGATTATTTTTCTTCTACCATAACAGATGCCTACAAAAATCATTTGTTAGCAAAAGATGGAGCTGTTAAAATTTTACAAAAATTAAAAAACGATGGCTATGATATGTGTATTTGTTCATCAACTGACAAAATGCATCTAGAAAATGCCCTAAGAAGACTTGGCATAATAAATTTATTTGATTTTATCCTAACTCCAGATAAATTTCCTTACAAAAAAAGCGACAAGGAATATTGGCAAAAGGCACTTGATAATTATAAAATTGATGCAAAAGACGCAGTTTTATTCGATGATGCCCTTTATGCAGTAAAATCAGCCAAAAAACTTGGAATAAAAACCGTAGGCATAAAAGATTTCCCATACAACAAAAACGAATGGGACAAAATAAAAAACAAGCAGATATGGTAATTGATAATATCAAAGATATTGATATAGAAAAAATTAAAAATCTATAAAATAAAACCACCTAAAGGTGGTTATTTTTTTGAATATTTTTCTTATTTTAAAAAATCATCTAAAATCTATAACTTTTAAATTCTTTTTCATTTTCTTTTTCAAAAGAAAAAGTGAAAGAAGTCCTTTTATAATTGATGTTATTGTCATTGATAGCCAGATTCCCAAAACACCAAAATATGGCATTAATAAAATTGATATTGGAATTCTTGCTGCATTAAATATTATCGAAATTGCTGATGGCGTTCTTGTATCTGACAAGCCTTGGAAAATTCCTGTAGAACCTATTTCTAATGCCATCATAAGTTGGCTTGCTGAAAGAATTGCCAAATATTTTGCACCCAAATTTATTGTTTCCAAATCGCCTGGCACAAAAATTTCAAATAAATAATTTCTAAATGCAAACAAAATAATTGTAGCAATAATTCCAATTGCCCCTACAAGTTTTAGACTTTCTTTGACGCCTTTTTTTACCCTATCCATTAAGCCTGCTCCGTAATTTTGTGCGATTAATGATTGAACTACAACTTGGCATCCTTCTGTTGTTTTCCAAGAAATTGATTCGAGCTGACTTCCTATTGAATAAACTGCAACTGGTTTTGGTCCAAAATTTGCCATTAATTTATTTAAAATCATAGTTATTAGAGCGTGTATTCCGCTGATAAAAGCAACGGGAAGTCCTAGTTTAAAAATTCTCACTTGCCATTTTGTTGAAAGTGTAAAATTTTCAAGAGAATCTTTTATTACACCAACTTTTCTTTTCATAACAAATAAAAATATAAAAAATACAGTTGCTTGTCCCGTAACAGTTGCTATTGCCGCACCCCTTATTCCTAATTGAGGAATTGGTCCAAGACCAAAAATAAAAATCGGATCAAGAACTATGTTTAAAACCAAACCAATTGTATTTATTTTAAAAGGAGTAATACTTTCTCCAATCGAATAAAATGATTGGGAAAAAATCGGATTTAAAAATACAAATATATAACCCAAAGCTGTTATAGAAAGATAAGCATTTGCAAAATTTGAAACCTCTGCTCCTAGTTTATAAAAATCTATAATATAAGTTTTGAAAGTAAATATTAAAATTATGTAGATTATTGAAGTAATGCTTCCTTGCAAATATCCATTTTGTAAAATCAAAGACGTAAGTTTTTTATCTTTTCTTCCATAGGCTTGAGCCGCATAAACTCCTCCGCCAATTTTTGCAATCAAAGACAAAGCCTCAGCAATCCAAGCCAAAAAATAAGAAACTCCAACAGCAGCGACAGCATTAGAGCCAAGTCTACCAATCCAAATCATATCTACCAAAGTATAGGCGATTTGGACAAAAGCTGTAAGAGTTAAAGGAATGGATAATTTTATTAAAGATTTTCCAATATTTTCCTTTGTAAGATCAATATTTTTTCTTTTCTCCATAGGCATCTCCTTTATATTTTTCAAAATTTTTTATCAAATCTATTAGACTAATTAAAAATAATTATTTAAATCTCTATAATCTCCTAAATTTTACAAAAAAGGAATTTAATTGTCAATATTTATCAATATCAAAAACAGATTTTTTGAAATTTTTAAAAATTTATAATTTATTTAAAAATACTTCCTTTGACTTTTAAAATTTTAAAGAAAAAACTCCTAATCATTTTGATTAGAAGTTTTAAAAAATATTTACCAGTTTTTTATTTTTTATTCTATTATAAGAGAAGTTTCTGGATCAAAGAGATAGGTTTTTTCCATATCAAAAGCAAATTTTACTTCTTGTCCAACTTTTGCTTTTGTTGATGGATTTACTCTTGCTGTTATTTGATCTTCGCCTAAATCAAAATACAAATAAACTTCTGCTCCCATTAGCTCAAATACTCTAATTTTTGCATTTATTATTGAGCCATCGCTTGCTTTTTCTAAAAAGTCTTCTTCGTCATAAATTGATTCAGGTCTTATTCCAAATACAACTTTTTTTCCTATATAATCCTTATCGATTAATATGTCTGCTTTTTCCTTTGGAAGTTTTAATTTTAAATAATCATTTTCTACGAATACTTCTTCGCCTTCTTTTACCGCTTTAACATCTATCAAATTGATTTGTGGTGAGCCTATAAAACTTGCAACAAATAAATTTTTTGGATGATCGTAAAGATTTTGTGGTGTATCAATTTGTTGAACAACTCCATCTTTCATTACAACTATTCTTGTTCCAAGAGTCATTGCTTCTGTTTGATCGTGAGTTACATAGATCATTGTTGTTCCCAATTTTTGATATAATTTTGAAATTTCAATTCTCATTTGAACTCTAAGTTTTGCATCAAGGTTACTTAATGGCTCATCCATCAAAAATACTTTTGGATTTCTAACTATAGCACGTCCCATAGCAACTCTTTGTCTTTGTCCACCTGATAATTGTTTTGGTTTTCTTTTTAATAGATTTTCTATATCCAAAATCTTTGCTGCTTCTTTTACTTTTTTGTCAATTTCATCTTTTGGCACCTTATTTATTTTTAATGAAAATGCCATATTATCATAAACTGTCATGTGTGGATAAAGAGCATAATTTTGGAAAACCATAGCTATATCTCTATCTTTTGGTAGAACGTCGTTGACAACTTTCCCATCAATTTTTAGCTCTCCAGAGCTTATATCTTCAAGCCCTGCTATCATTCTAAGAGTCGTAGATTTTCCACAGCCTGATGGTCCTACAAAAATTATAAACTCCTTGTCCTCTATTTCCATATTAAAATCTTTTACAGCATGAAAGCCGTTGTCATAAATTTTATTTATATTTTTTAAACTTAAATTTGCCATTTTTTCTCCTTTAATATTAAAATTTACAGGGTAAATCTATAATATTATGAATTTATTTCCTATTTTTTTCTATAATTTCTTTCAAAAATTCTTCTTTTTCTTTTAATTTTTCCATTGATTTGAATTTATAAGACCAATTTTTTTCATCCAAGGTGGCTGGTGTATTTATTCTTGCTTCTTTGCCCAAGCCCAAAATATCTTGTAGAGGAATTATTACATATTCGCTATCGCACCTCATTGCAAATTCAAAAAAATTATCGTAAATATTTTCGTTTCTTATGCCGATTTTTTGGAAAAGTTTGTTTATATTTTCTTTTTCTTCTTCGCTTAAATCTTCAAACCAATCCATAATAGTTTTGTTATCATGAGTTCCTGTATAACAAATCGAATTTTCTGGTGCGTATATATAATTTTTTTCAGTTGCTCTTATATCTGTTTGAATTATTACCATTCCTTTTAGGTTAAAATAATCTCTAAGCTCAAAAACTTCTGGTCTTATTTCGCCTAAATCTTCTGCAATAAATTCTACATCTTTCAAATCTTTTTTTATTTTTTCAAACAATTCATAGCCAGGTGCAAAAAGCCATTCGCCTTCTACGGCTGTTTCATTTTTTGAATCTATTACCCAATAAGTATCAAAGGCTCTAAAATGGTCAAGCCTTACTATATCGTAAAGTTTTCCGTTATAGGCAAGTCTATTTATCCAAAAAGAAAAATCATCTTCTTTTATTTTTTCCCAATTATAAATAGGATTGCCCCATCTTTGTCCTGTAGCTGAAAAATTATCTGGTGGAACACCCGCTATTAATTTTGGATTGCCATCTTTTGTTATTTCAAAATATTGTTGATTTTCCCAAACATCAAGGCTATCAAGTCCTACATAAAAAGGAATATCTCCAACAATTTTTATGTTATTTTCGTTGGCATAAGCCTTTAATTTCATCCATTGTTTGTAAAAAATATATTGAACAAAAATTTCATAATTGATTTTGTCTTCATAAGGTGTTAAATCGAATTTTTTATCTACAATCCAATTTTTCATCTCATCTGGCCATTCATTCCAGCTTCTTAAATCATTTTCTTTTTTTAAAGTTATAAAAACGCCATAATTATACACAAAATCAAATTTCAAAAAATCTTCGTAGGCTTTTGTTTGATTTTCTTTGGTTTTTTTAAAATTTTCGTAGGCAATTTTTAAATATTTTTCTTTAAATTTTCTTACAAAATTATATTCAATTCTTTCTTTTTGTTCTATTTTTTCAGCCCTTTTTTCAAGCAGTCCGTCTTCATATAGCAAGTCTAAACTTATATAAATTTCATCTCCAGCAAATGAGGAATATGGCTGGTAGGGAGAATTTCCATATCCTAAGGGATTTAATGGCAGAATTTGCCACATATCGAATCCTGATTTTTTGATTATATCTATAAAATCAAATGCAGCTTTTCCAAAATCTCCAATCCCATTTTCTCCATTTAGACTTTGAAGGGGTAATAAAATACCTGCTTTTTTCATTCTAACTCCTTACTAACAATTGGTGCTGTTGTTTTTCCTACAAACAATTCAGCATCAAATTCCATTATCTTTTCATACGGTTTTTTCTTTATTATTTTAAATAAATCTTTTACTGACTCATAAGCAATTTCTGATGCTGGTTGGACTATGGTTGTGATTGGTTTTAATAAATATTTATTTATTTCCAATCCATCAAAACCTGCAACTGAATAATCTTGCGGAACTTTTTTACCAAAATCATCTATTGCCTTAATTGCTCCCATGGCGACTACATCAGATATTGCAAAAATTGCTGTGCATGGAATATTTTTTTTCACAATTTTTTTGCCTACTTCATATCCGTGTTCCATGGAATAGGGATTTATTCCCTTTTTGGGATAAAAAATTAATTTTTCATCAAATTCTATCTCATTTTCTTCTAGGGCTTTTTGGTAGCCCATAAGCCTTAACTTTCCTATACTTTGATCTTCAATTCTTGGCGCTATAAAAGCAATTTTTTTATGCCCAATGCTTATCAAATAATTTACTATTTTTTTGCTTTGAACAAAATCATCTACGCCAAGACAAGCTGATTTTTTTATTTTTAAATCTTTATTTATTATTGTCGTCATTGTAAAAGGAATTCCCAAAGAATTTAATTTTTTTCTATCTTCTACAAAATATCCGCCCAAAAATATTATTCCTTCAGGCTTTAAATTTTTTTCAACTTTATAAGCTATATCAATCTCACTTAAATGTTCTTCTACTTTTTGTAGGGCAAAAGTGTAACCAGCTTTTGTTATTTCTTCTTCGAGAACCTTTAACATTGGTGTAAAAAAAGGATTTGTAATTCCTTTTATGAGAACTGCTATTGTTTTTGTTTTTGTAATTTTTAAATTTCTTGCATTTTGATTTGGCACATAACCTAAATCATCAATGGTTTTAAGAATTTTTTGCTTGGTGGCATTGCTTATTTCTCCACCATTATTTATAGCTCTTGAAACAGTGCTCACACTTACCCCACACATAGATGCTATGTCTTTTATGGTTACTCTTTTCAATTTTTTATCCTTTAATTGCTCCTGCCGCAACTCCTTTAACTATGTGTTTTTGCATTGTCAAATAAAATACTATAACTGGCAACATACTAAGAACAAGCATAGCCATCATAGCTCCCAAGTCTTTGTTTCCATTACTTCCTACAAGCATTTGGATTACAACTGGAATTGTTTTGTATGGAGTACTTACTCCTATTACAAGATATGGAAGAAGATAATCATTCCAAATCCACATTGTATTTAAAATTGCAACTGTAATTGCTGTTGGTTTTAAAATCGGAAGAATTATATAAAAGAAATGTTTTATTGGCGAACATCCATCTATCATAGATGCTTCTTCGATTTCTATTGGGATTGATTTTATAAATCCTGAAAACATAAATACTGAAAGCCCACTTCCAAATCCTAAATATAAAACAACCATGCCGATTGGATTATTTAAATGTAGAAAGTCTGCAACTTTTATTGTTGGAAACATAACCATTTGGAAAGGTACTATCATTGAAAATACAAACAAGTAATAAATCACTTGTGTAAATTTATTTTTTACTCTTGTTAAATAATAAGCAGTCATTGCTGATAAAAGTACCACTACAAAAACTGAAATTATTGTTATAAAAAATGACCAACCTGCAGCTTGGAAAAATCCTGTTCTTGCAAGTCCAGAAACATAATTTTCAAGCCCTGCAAAAGTATCTCCTGTTGGAAGTGTAAAAGGAGAATCGCTTATGAAAAATTTTCCTTTAAAGGAATTCATAAGGATAAAGGCAATAGGAAATAGGAAAATCCCAAGTAGAAATAACATTATTACAAACAAAATTGCATTTATGGTTTTTTCTTTCATTATTGTTCCACCTCTTTTTCTCTGGTAAGTCTGATTTGAAGATAGGCAATGGCTGCTACTATAATAAAGAAAATAACCGCTTTTGCTTGTCCAACTCCTTCAAATCCATTTCTTGAAAACATAGTATCTACTATATTCAAAGCTAACATTTCCGTCTTATACAATGGTGCTCCTGCTGTTAAAGCAAGGTTTTGATCGTATAATTTGAAACTGTTTGTTAGTGTTAAAAATGTACAAATTGTAATTGATGGCATAACCATTGGAATTGTTATAGATTTTAAAGTTTGCCACTTACTTGCTCCGTCAATTTCGGCAGCTTCTATAAGTGATGGTGGGACATTTTGAAGACCTGCTATATAAATTACCATCATATAACCAATCAATTGCCAATTCATAAGTATTACCAAGCCCCAAAATCCATATTTTTGATTTGCTAAAAGCGTTTGTCCAAAATTTAATAAAAATGAATCAATCATAACTTGCCAAGTATAACCAAGGACTATTCCACCGATTAAGTTTGGCATAAAAAATACAGTCCTAAATAAATTTTTGCCTCTAATTTTTCTTGTAAGAACAACAGCTAGGGCAAAGGCTATAACATTTATAGAAATTACACAAACTATAGTAAATAAAACCGTAAAAACAAAAGCTCTACCAAATCTTTGTCCGCTTGATAAGGCTGTTACATAATTTTGAAAACCTACAAACTCAGAATTAAAAATTGTAGTGAATTTTGTAAAAGAAAGTCCGATTCCAAGTATAAAAGGAATAATAAAAACTATACAAAATACTAAAAAAGTAGGTAATACAAAAAATGGGAAATATTTTTTCAATATTTTTTCCATAAAAACCTCCTTTATGGATTTGTTTTAAAAAAAGTCTGAATGCAGGATTGATTTTTAATCAAGCTAACATACATTCAGACTATTTTTTTCTATCACAAAGATAGATTAATTTAACCTATAATCTTTTTTGGCTGCTAATTTTTTTATTTTGCAGCAGCTTTTTCATCTTTCCATGTTTTTACAAAAGAATCTTTAACTTCATCCCATTTCATTTCTCCAGATGCATATTGTCCTAGAGCTTGTCCAAAGAAATCTTTGAATGCTTGGCTTGGGAATGATGTGAAGTTCCAATCAATATTATATAAGTCTTTGTCAGACATATATTTTACAACTTCTTTTGCAAGAGGATCTGATGGTTGATCTTTTTCTTCAAATGTATCGAAAGGTGAAATAAATCCTAAATCTTTTGTTACAAATTCTTTTCCTTTTTCAGAAGTAAATAACCAAGTTAAAAATTCTTCTGTAGCTTTTTGATCTTCTTTGCTAGCTTGTGAATTTACAGAGAAGAAGTTTTCTGTACCAACACAGATACCTTGTTTTTCTTCGCCTTTAACTCCTGTATAGATTGGTAAGAATTTAATATTTTCTTCTTTTACTTTGTTTCCAGAAACTTCAGAAATTTGGCTCCAAGCCCAGTTACCATTTTGAACAAAAGCAGCTTTTTCAAGAGCAAATTCAGCCATAGAATCTGTAACAGCTTTTCCAGTTAAAGCATTTGGATCAACTGTAGAATTTTTAATATAAAGATCAAAAATATTTTTGTAATTATCAGCATATTTGAATTTAACTTCATCCATATCTTTTACTTTATTATCTTTATATTCATAATAAATTGGTAAGTTTGCTAAGTGAGTTTGCCATCTCCAATCTTCACCTGGTTTTAAAGATGTAGAAGCAAAGGCTCCATCGATGCCAAGCTCTTCTTTTTTAGCTTGCATATCTTCAGCAACTTCTTTTAATTTTTCAAAATTTTTGATTTCATCAACACTTTTAATCTTTGCACCGTCAAGGCCTATATATTTTTGTAAAATTGCATCGTTGTAGATAATTCCATATCCTTCAACTACATAAGGAATACCAAATACTCCTTCTCCATCCTTAACAGCAAGTTCTTTGTCGATAAGATGTTTGTAAAGTTCAGAATCTTTCAAATCTTTTGTGTAATCTTTCCAATTTTTGTAACCAATAGGACCGTTGATTTGGAAAAGAGTTGGTGCATCCTTTTTAGTAATTTCCGCTTTCAAAGTAGATTCATAAGTACCACTTGCAGCAGTAACAACTTTTACAGGAACACCAGTTTCATCAGTATAAGTTTTTGCGATTTTGTTCCAAACTTCCTCAACTTCAGGTTTAAAGTTTAAATAATAAACAGAACCCTTTGCACTTTCTCCGCCTTCTGCATTAGAATTGCTGTTGTCAGCATCATTTTTTTGTCCACAAGAAGTAAGAGCAAGAGAAGATGCAAGCACTAAAGCAGTTGTCAATAACGTTTTCTTCAATTTCATAAAAAATATTCCTCCATTTTATTTTCCAACTAACCAAAAACATTTATAAAAAGAAAACTCCAAAAATCCCTCTATTAATATTTTTTTAGAATTTTTCAATTTCTTTGCATTTTCAAAAAATTTAAAGCAAACAGTTTTCGGTATCGTTTCCGTAAATTCACTATATCATATTCCAAAATAAAAATCAAGACTTTTTTTCAAAAAATTTAAAAATTTTCAAAAAATAAAATCCCACAATTCCAAAGACTAAAAAGAAAAATAAAATTTTAAAAAAATTTTTCCAAAAAAATTATGAAATTTTTTTTAAAAAATAAAAAATATTCATCAAAAAAATAATGATTTCCCTAAGATTTTTACTTCAAATTATTTTATCCAATAAAAAAAGACCATAAGGCCTTTTTACAATTTATTAAAAATAATATCCAATACTCATAGTAATTGGAAAAGCAAGTATTAAAAAAATATTTAAAAACGATAATATGATATTTCTATTTTTTATAGAAAAAAGCATTCCAATTATTCCCAAAATCGGGCAAATAAATATAGTTGCAAGTCCTAATGGCCTTAGTCCATTTCCTAAAATAAATTCCAAGCTATCAACTGGCAAAAATATTGCAACAACCCATATTACAATTCCCAAAATAAAAATTGGTACTTCAACTTGTCTTTTCATATCTCCTCCTAAATTAAATCGCGAAAACTTGTAAGCATTATAGCGCCAAAACCAAGTATGGTTAAAAATCTAAAAACAAATTCACTTTTTTTAAGTTTTCTTTTTTATAAAAGTTTTATAAGTCAATCCAAATAATATCATTGTCGAAAATATAGCGTTTGGTCCGCTGGTATTTAAATTTTTTACCCATGATATTATCATGACAAGAATATAAGAAAGACTTGCTCCTATAATTTGAAAATTTCTTGTCCTATCTTCCATATTTCTCCTTATTATTTTTCAAACTCAAATACTTACTCTCTCTTTTAAATTTTTACCCCAATAAAAAATATTAAATCCAATTTTATAATATAAATTTTAAAAAATAATTATATTATTTTCTTTAATAAATTAGATAAAACAATTAAATGTGTTATTTTCACAAAAAAGGAGCTTACGCTCCTTTATCTACTTTTTTCTATTTTTTTCTGGCAAATATTTCCAGTATTTTTTTGGCATATTTTCTATCATTAGTTTTTTATTTTTTCTTTCTTTTATAGCTATAGCATCGTAAAATCCTATCCATAGATTTTGAAAAAATTCTTCCTTCTTACTTTCTTTTGTATCAAGATTTAATATTTCTACCACTTCAAAATTTCCATAAATTGATACAAAAGCCTTGTTTCGATTTTTGTCGTATATTACAATTTTTTCCTTTGGCATTCTTTGTAAAAAATGTCTGGACAAATCTTCTAAAATATCGTTGTGGGATTCGTATTTGGCAAATAAAAATCCTTCTTGGATTTCCTTAAATCTCAAAAGCCCCTTAAAGGCATGAGCCTCTCTGCTGTAATTTTTTACCATTTTATTAAAGGCTATTGCGTATTTGTTGGTTGATTTTGTGATTTTTTCTCCTTTTATAAAGGCAAGTTTTATAAGCCTTGCAATTATCGTGTCCTTGTTTTTATAATCTGATTTAAAGGCTATTTTTATATCATAATAAAATTCTTTGGAAATATTTTTCTTTATGGAATCTTCAACTCTTTTTGCTTTTTCAAAATCTGTTTTTATATATTTTTGGTCAAGAAAAGAAATTTGATCTTTTTCCCTTTCTATTTTTATTTTGAAAATTTCTTTATATTGTGTAAAAATTACCGTCAAAAAACCTTCAAAAGTTCCGTCATAAACTATAATTTTCATATTTCACCCAAAAAATGATAATTGCTCAAAAGATTTTGGAGCAGAAAGGCTTATCCTGTCTTTTAAATCTTTTTGGTCTTTGACTTTTAAACCTTGGTACTTGCCATTTACAGTTATAAAATTTCTGGCTTTTTTTACAGAAATATTTAAGGCTTTCAAATGCCAATATTCAAGTTTTCTGTATTTTCTTGCATTTACAATTTTTCTTGCAGAAATTATTCCGATTCCTGGAATTTTAATTAAATCATCAAAGCTCGCCTTGTTGATTTCCATTGGAAACTTCGAAATATTATTTATAGCCCAATCTGTTTTGGGATCTATTCTTAAATCAAAATTTTTATTTTTCTCATTTAATAAATCAGAAGATTTAAAACCATAAAATCTCAAAAGCCAATCAGCTTGATAGAGTCTATGTTCTCTCAAAAGTGGAGCTTTTTTTATATCTTTTGTAAATTCACTTTTTACAACTGGAACAAAAGCTGAATAAAAAACCCTTTTTAATGAATAATCGTCGTACAAATTTTCCGCCCTACTCACAATGTCAAAATCACTTTCCTCATCTGCTCCTATAATCATTTGGGTTGTTTGTCCTGCCGGAAGAAATTTTGGAGTATGCTTGTATAATTTAATCTCATTTTTCCTTTGGACAATTTTTTTATTGGCAAAATCCATAGAAGATTCAATCGCCTTTATAGATTTTTGGGGAGCTAGAATTTTTAGAGATTTTTCTAGAGGAAGTTCCACATTCACACTCATCCTATCCACCAAAAGTCCCATTTTTTTGAGCAAATCAGAATCAGCGCCCGGTATTGATTTCATGTGAATATAGCCATTGTAATGATATTCATTTCTCAAAATATCAGCAGTTTTTATCAAAAGCTCCATTGTATAATTTGGATTTTTTGTAACGCCAGATGATAAAAATAAACCTTCAATATAATTTCTCTTGTAAAAATTAATAGTCAAATCAGCAACTTCTCTTGGAGAAAATTCCGCTCTCTTTGTGACATTTGATGACCTATTGATACAATATTCACAATCGTAAATGCACTTATTAGTAAATAAAATTTTTAAAAGAGAAATACATCTGCCATCCTCACTCCACGAATGACAAATCCCAGCAAGATGCCCATTGCCCAATCCTTTTGAAGAATTTTTTCTACTAGAACCCGATGAAGAACAAGACACATCATACTTGGCAGCATCCGTCAAAATTTTCAATTTTTCTAAAGTATCCATAGCCTACTCCTTTTAGACTCTTAATGTCTTATTATTATATAAGATTTTTTTAAAACTTTCAAGAAAATATCTTCAATAAGCTATTTGACACAAAATATTTTTTAACCTATTATAAAGATAAAGCAAAAAAGAAAGGAATATATTATGAAAACAAATCTATTAATAATAATAATTTTACTTGCAAGCTTGGTTGTAAACATCCTACTTTTAACAAAATACAAATTTGGCGACAAAAGAGATGCCGAAATTTTTAATTACACATCAATCCACACCCTTATAGCCTTTACAATCTACCTAGTTCTAGAAATATTTTTTTCATTGATAAGTAAAAAATCAAGTCCAGATTCCTTTACAAATCTTTTTATAATTTCCTTTTTGTTCTTGGTAAACCAATTAATGTATAGGAAAAAAATCAAATAATTTAAAATGAAATAAAAGATTAAAAATAAACACAAAAAAAATCGACTTTAAAATTTCTTTACAATTTAAAGTCGATTTATTTTATATGTCCACTAGCACAGGATTCTGTTTTTGGTTCAATCACTCTTATGTCCTTTCTTTTTTCATATTTCTATATTTATATATTAAATATCTTAGCACATTGACAGTTTTTGTATATTTTTTTATTTTATGGGAAAACTTCCTCCTAACAAAATCTTTATCTATTCAATTGTTAGCTTGCTTTTTTTCTATTTATCCTATAAACAAATCTTTTAGAAAAATGTCAGATGGCTCTACTTTAACAATTAATTTCCACCACTTTTTCCACAAAAACCTATATTATTTTCTTTTTTTAAATAAAGCTTCACTATTATAAAGTTTTATAATATAAGATTTCAGATTTTAAATCCATTTAAATTTTTATAGTATAAATACATTTATAGCTTTAAATCTCATATATTACTATAAACTTAAGCATTTTTATTATCCATGCTAGTGGACTATCAGAAGATTTTATCTTCTGTTATTATAATAATACCCAGTGAAATCGATTCTAAACATTTTTTTTAAAATTTTTTAATTTTTTTGAAATTTTTAAATAAAAATTTATTTTTTCCCCTTATTTTTTATCGATTCGCCTATTGCTTTTTGTAATAATTTTAAATATGCATCATTTGCCTCTTTTTCTCTGTAAAAATGAACTCCGTCTGTGCCTTTGTAATATTCTGGGTGGGCCATAGCTTCTTTTTCCCAATCCATTATTGTTATGAAATCATATTTTTTTCCTAATTCTTTCATGGATTTTGTTGTTTTGTGAGGGTGTTTGAAGCGATCGTCAAAACATGTTACTAATATTAGTTTATGGTTTTTTGGTAGTGTTTTTATTATTTCTTCAAGGCTTTCTTCAGGATCTTTTATTGAGTTTGTTCCAAGGGCTATTACAAGAGTTGAGCCTAGTGTTCCTTCTTTTTTCATTTGTTTTATAATTTTACTTGCTGAATCAAGGGATCTATTTCCTTCTGCATCTACATATAAATTTTCTATATTTTCTTGTAAAAATTCTCTGTTTCCCAAAAGTACGCTGTCTGCTATTACTGTAATTGGAGCCGATTTTTCTTCTTCGATTTCTTTTTTTATTTGCCTATCTAGGCTTTCTTTGTCACGTTTTATCTTATCAATGTCCTGTCCTATTGATTTTTCATAGATCGTTTTTTCTATATCTATCATATTATCTGATTTTTGATCTATAAAATATCCTGAAAAAATTGTAAAGACTAAGATTATTACTATAAAACTTTGGATAAATATTTTATATTTATCATAGGAAAATTTCTTCTTTCCAAAAACTTTAAGGTCAATTTCAAATTCATCTTTATTAAATAAAGTCTCAAATACGTAGTAATTAAATAAAACTAAAAGACTTGTTATAATTAAAATTATTAAAAAAGCCCACCATTTTTTTGTAAAACTTGTAACTATTACATAAACTGGCCAGTGAAAAAGGAATATGCTATATGAATAGGCTGATAAATTTTGTATTATTTTTCTTTCTTTTAAATCTTTGTTGGAATATGCAATAATTATTAAAATTATTGTAGTTAAATCAGAAAGCAAAAATCCCAAACAGTAGGTAAGTTTATTATTATATGAAAATAAAAATGAAATTATTAGCAAAAATAATGAAAATCCTATGGTTGGTTTTAGGTATGGAATTTTTTTGTAAGAAAATCTTTTTACAAAACAAGCTAGAAATGATCCTAAAACAAAGGAACCCATTCGACTTAGGTCAAAAAAGTATACAAAGGATATTAATTTTTTATCTTTCAATACAAGAATTATCATCAACAAATATGAAAATAAATAAAGAATCAAAGATATTTTCATCAAGGCTGTTGAAAATCTTTTTTTGAAGTGATCTTTGTCCTTGTATTTTCTATAAAGAAATGATAAAAACAAGGGCCATAATATATAAAAATGGACTTCTATAGCCAATGACCATGTTGGCATAAACAAGCTTTTTATAAATTGTCCCTCGTATGATCCTCCCCTAATTATTTCAAAAATATTATAATTAAAGGAAAGAGCGGAAATAAATTGATCAAAATATCCTACTGCAAAATCCTTGTTTATAAAAAATGCAGATATATTTGTTAAAAAAATCATCAAAAGAAGTGGTGGGAAAATTCTTACAAATCTTTTATAATAAAAATTTTTTAAATCAATATCATCTCCACCGTATATTTCGTCAAGCAAGTGAAAACTTATCAAAAATCCTGACAAGACAAAAAGAACATTTACTCCCAAGAATCCTCCTGGGATAAAACTTGTAAAAAGATGATAAAATACCACCAAAAATATTCCCAATAATCTTATGTAGTCCAATCCCTTAATTCTCATTATCTTCTACCATCTTCCAAGTTTTTCCTTCTTTTTTATATACGCTTCCATCTTTTAATTTGATTTTTATATTTTTATTTCCCTTTTCTTTGTCAAAATCACAAATATAGGTATAATCTTGATTTACAAATTTACCCTTACCGTTAAATCTGCCTTCTTTAAAATCTCCAATATATTTTCCATCAGAAGTTTTGAGTTCTCCTTTTCCTTCAAATTTATTTTTTACAATTTCCCCTTCATAAAAAATTTCATCATTCACCTTATAATTTGAAACTTTTTTTGGTATTATTAAAAATAAAATATATACAAAAGAAAGCACAATCAAAAATCCAATAAGTATTCCTAATTGTGAATTAAATTTTTTCCTATCCATTTTCTCTCCCCTTATATTTATAGACTTATTATAACAAAGTATCAGAATTTTTTAATGTTTTCCCTAAAATTTTTTATAAAAACGCCCGATTTCGATAGAGAAATAAAGAAGAAAAACTATTTTTGGTAACGTTTGTCTATTTTATTTAATTGATTTATAATATGAATTGGAGGTACACTATGAAAATATTTAATAAATTATGTGTTTCAATATTGAGCGCAGTATTTTTATTTACTGCCTTAGCCTTACCTGCAAAAGCTTGTACAGGCGTTATAGTTGGTAGCGATTTGACTGAAGATGGTACTACAATTTTTGGTCGTACAGAGGATTTGGAAATAAATCACAACAAGGTTTATAAAATCAATGAAGCTGGCAAATACAAAAAAGGAGAAAAACTTGTAGATGTTTCTTACGCAGAAAAAGGTGGATATGAATTTGAACTTCCACACGATTCTTACCGTTTTACTTCTATAAGTGATACTACTCCTGAATATGGTAAGTTTGATGAGGCTGGCTACAACGAAAAAGGTCTTATGGCTGATATGACTGTTTCTGCATCTGCAAGCGAAGATGTTCAAAAGGTTGATCCATATCTTGATGGAGAAGAAGAAGGAAAGCCAATTGGAATTAGTGAGGCAATAATTACAACAGTTGTATTATCAAGTGCTGACAATGCACTAGATGCTGTAAAATTAATAGCTAATGAAGTTGCTACAAAAGGAGCTGCTGAAGGAAATGCTCTTGTAGTTGCTGACAAAACAGATACTTGGTATGTAGAAATTTATTCAGGCCATGAATTTGTTGCAATGAAATATCCAAAAGATAAATTCTCAGTTTTCCCAAATACTTTCTGGCTAAATGAAGCAAAACTTACAAAAGGCGAAGAAAGTGACAATTATATAATGAGCGAAGACGAAAATTATCTTTATTCTAAAGGAATTTTTGAAACAGCTAAGAAAGCAAAAACTTTTGAAGGAAATGAAGATGATAGAATTATAAATTTGGCAAAATCTTATGCAGAAAAGGAATTCTCTCCATCAAACCGTTCAAGAGTTGCATCAGGAATCAAATTCTTAAATCCTGATTCTAAAATTGATATGGAAACTGAAACTTATGAATTCCTACAAGATGCAAAAAAAGGTTCTATTTCTGTTAAAAATGTAATGGACTTTACAAGAAACAGACTAGAAAATTTTGATTTAGAAGCAAATGACAGAGGAAGAGATGAAACTTATCCAATAGGAAATAGAAATACTATGGAATCACACATCTTCCAAGTTTCAAAAGACGCAGAGGCAACAAATCCTGGAATAATGTGGCTAACACTTGGTTCCCCACTAGTTCAACCATACGTTGCATACTATCCAAACCAAGAAGATGCAATTGATGAAGTTAAAAACGAAACAAATGATCCACAAAAAGATAAGTCACATTATTGGATGGCAATGGATACCCTACACATGGTAGAGGCAAACAGAGATGACTTCATGAAAGACATCACTCCAGAAATTGACAAATTTGAAAAAGAACAAATAGCAAATACAAAAGTTTCAGGAGAAAAAGATCCAACAGAAAAAAATAAAGAAGAAGCTAAAAAAGCATTCGATTTATTAAAAGGATTCAACAAAGACTTAGAAGACAAATACAAAAATTATTTAAAGAAAAACGAATACGAATATACATTCTATGGAAGAAGAGCTACTGAAAACTTCACAGATACAACAATGGAAGTTAAAAAAAATACAAGCGATAAAGCTTTAAATCTTCAAGTTACACCAGACGAAGACGAAAAAGGTGGAAAAATCGAAATAGTAGACTCTTACGGAGAACCTGTAGAAAAATTAAATAATCCAGTAAAAATCTCAGTTCCTAAAAAAGCCTTTGAAAAAGAAGTTGCATTCGGCTCAAAAGATGACAAAATTGATGTAAAAGAAGAAGATGACAAATACGTATTCGAAACAGACAAATCATCAGTAGAATACAAAACAGAAGGCAAAGAAGAAGAGCCAAGCCAATCAAACGATGCATCATCAAAAGAAACATCAGCACAATCATCAAGCAATGAACAAGAAACAAATAAAACAGAAAACAAATCAAACAAAACATTAATAATCATTGCAGTTGCAGTAGTAGCAGCCGTTGTAGCAATATTTTCAAGAAAAAAGAAAAACTAGAAAATAAAATAAACTAAAAGCAAAAAATCGTATTGGTTTTTCCAATACGATTTTTTTGTAAGAAAAATTTTAAAATTTAAGTTTAGAAATTAAATAATAACTTACCTATCTTAACTAAATGAGCATAGCAAATGCGTGGATAGATCTCATTATTTAAGCAAATTCGAATAAATATCGAAAAGAATCCAAGCCTACTTGTCTTGAGTAATTTACCTATTATATATTTTATTATTTAGCAAATTAAAAAATCTCCCCGCGGGGAGATTTTTCATATAATTTTTAGATTAGGTCTAAGGCTTGATTTAAGTCTTCTATTATTTCGTCTGCATCTTCTAGGCCTACTGATAATCTGATTAAGCCTGGTGCTATTCCTGCTTCTTTTAGGGCTTCTTCTGAGTAGGTTGAGTGGGTCATTGTTGCTGGATGCTCAATTAATGTTTCTGCATCGCCTAGACTTACTGCTAGTGAACATAATTTTACGTTGTTCATTACGCATCTTCCTGCTTCGATTCCGCCTTTTACTTCAAATGTTACCATTGCTCCGTAGTCTTTCATTTGTTTTTTAGCTACTTCGTGGTTTTTGAAATCTTCTAGACCTGGATAATATACTTTTTCTACGTTTTTGTGTTTTTGTAATGCTTCTACAACCTTTTTGGTGTTTGCTACGTGTTGTTTCATTCTTACTTCGAGGGTTTTCATTCCTCTAAAGATTAGGAATGCATCGTGAGCTGATAGGACTGAGCCTGTGAAGTCTTTTTGGCCTACTAGTCTTACTTGAGTCATTAATTCTTTTGATCCGCATGAAAATCCTGCTATTACGTCGCCGTGTCCGTTTAGGTATTTGGTTGCTGAATGTACTACTATATCTACGCCAAGTTTTAATGGATTTTGTAGGTATGGTGTTGCAAAGGTATTGTCTGCGATTACTAATGTGTCTTTTGAGTTTGCTTTTGCAAGTTTTACTACTTCTTCTATATCTATTACATCTAGGGTTGGGTTTGCTGGTGTTTCTAGATATACTATTCTCGTGTTGTCTTTTAGATGTTTTTTGACTTCTTCTAGATCTGTCATATCTATAAATTCTACGTCTACGTTGAATTTTGTTATTTCATTTAAAAATGCAAATGTACATCCGTAGAGTGTGCCGCATGCTAGGATATGATCGCCTGCTTTGATAAATGGCCAGATTGATGATGTGATTGCTCCCATTCCTGATGATGTTGATACTGCTGCTTCTGCTCCTTCAAGGGCTGCTAGTTTTTTCTCCAAAGCATCGTTGGTTGGGTTTCCTAGTCTTGAATAGATAAATCCTTCTTCTTCTAGAGCAAATCTTCTTCCACCTTGTTCTGCGTTGTCAAATATAAAGGTTGATGTTTGATATATTGGTAGTCCTAATGAACCGTATGTATCTTTTATTGCGCCTGCGTGTATTGTTTCTGTTGCAAATGATCTTTTTTTGTTTTCTGTCATTTTCTAATCCTTTCATTTCCATTGTTTCATTTTTACCAAATATTTAATATAATATATCCAAAGAGACTAAGGAGATATTATGAATTTAAACAAAATTATTTACGCTATAGAAGTTTCTAAAACAGGTTCTATTTCAAAGGCTGCAAAAAACCTCTACACATCCCAGCCTGCCATTTCCATGGCTATAAATGATCTTGAAAAAGAACTGGGTTTTAAAATTTTTGAGAGAAATCAAAGTGGAACTCAAACAACCGCCAAGGGTCTTGAGTATCTCATAAAATGCCAAGATTTAATCAGCAAGTATAAGGAAATCCAAAGACAATATGCTCCAGATAATAAGGATATTTCTGAGCTTAGAGTGTCAAGTCAGCACTTTAATTTTGCTGTTTCAGCTTTTATGAAATTAATTGACAAGTACAAGGATAATTCTTTCAAATTTTATTTAAAAGAAACCACATCCCTTGATGCCATTAACCACGTTGAAAACGATTATTCTGATCTTGCCTTTATTTACATAAATGAACCTTATAGGCAAGCTATTTTTAATTTATTTAAAGAAAAATCTTTATCTTATGTTACAATTGCAAAGGTCATTCCTCATGTTTTCATTAACAAAGACCATCCATTAGCAAATGAAAATTTGATTAAGATAGATGATCTTTATAATTATCCTATGATAATTTATGAGCAAAATGACACTGAGATTTTACCGGAAGAATTTGTAAACCTACCTGATCACAAACAGGTTATCTATACCCAAGATAGGGGCACGACTTTAGGTCTTATTTCCAACACAAATTCTTTTAATGTTGGAACAGGTTGCCTTCATCCAAATAGTGGATTTCCTAATATCAAAACTGTTAAGCTTGAAAATCCAGAAAATTTATCTATGGATATAGGTTATGTTTACAAATCTTCCAAAAATCTTTCAAAGCTTTGTAAGGAATATTTATCCCTAACTAAGCGTGAGCTTGTTCATTGTCTTCCAAATTTTTAACATGACCTGCAACTTTTGATTCAGCCATATCATATTCAAAATTCCATTTATCTTTTGCAGCTGTAAATGGTACATAGATAGAAACTATGGAAACAACTCCCAAGATAAATTGATACCAGAAATATGGTATGATTTGGAATGGTGCTACAGCGCCTTTTGTAAAGCTTGCAGCTATCAATACTTGAGCAGCATAAGGTACTATTCCTTGGAATACACAAGAGAATGTATCAAGAAGTGATGCAGATCTTCTAGGATCAATCTTATATTCATTACACATTTTCTTTGCGATTGGACCTGAAATAATAATTGCAACAGTATTGTTAGCAATTGCTACGTCAGCAAGAGAAACAAGTGCAGCTATACCAAGCTCGCCAGATTTTTCTCCCTTAGCAAATTTTCTAATTTTTGCAATAATCCAATTAATACCGCCCTCTTTGGTAACCATATTAGAAAGACCACCAATTAACATAGAAAGTAAGAAGATTTCAAACATTCCAGTAAAGCCTTCCCACATAGTTTGAGAAAGAGCAAGCAAGTCAAATCCATTGTTCATAAGAAGAACAATACCAGATAAAACAATACCACCAGTTAAAACTAAAAATACATTAACGCCCATAAGAGCAACTACCAATACGAAAATATAAGGAATAATCTTAATAATATCGTAAGATAAATCTTTTTGAGCAGGTTGACTTTCAGGTGCACCCAAAATTAATAGCAAAATAAAAGTAATTATTCCAGCAGGAAGAGCCATCTTCAAGTTCATCCTAAACTTATCTTTCATTTCACAATTTTGAGTTCTAGTAGCAGCGATAGTTGTATCAGAAATAACAGATAAGTTATCTCCAAACATTGATCCACCAACCAAGGCACCAAGCATCAAAGCCATATTGATACCACCAGATTTAGCAAGACCAACAGCTATAGGTCCAAGAGCAGTAATAGTACCAACAGAAGAACCAGTAGCAATAGAAATGAAACAAGCTATCAAAAATACACCTGCAGTTAAAAATTTAGCAGGAACAAAAGAAAGTCCCAAACCAACTACAGAATCAACTCCACCAGAGGCAGAAGCCAAAGCAGAGAAAGCGCCAGCCAATATGTAAATCAAACACATAATAATAATGTTTGAGTCGCCACAACCTGCAACTAAATTGTCAAATTTCTCATCAATACTTCCACCAAATAATAAAAATGCACTAATAATACCAACAAAAGCTGCAATAGGTGCAGGCAATTGATAAAATGCCATTTCTACTCCTCTTAAATGAAGTACGATACCTGTGGCAAGATAAATAACGATAAAAACCAAAAATGGAATTAACGCCTTTCCTGAAATTTTTTCATTTTCTTTCACAATATTCACCCCTTTTTAAAAATGATTACGTTTTCACTATTATAATACATTAGATTGAAATCGTTGTAAAATACATATAAGTTATGGTGCATATAAGAAAAACTTATAAAAGCTTTTGCACATTTTAGTTGATAAAGGTTCTCATTTGTTTTATAATAAAAAAAAGATTGTATACTTGTTAATCTTTATTTGTAATTTTTTATTTAGAAGGGGTAATTATGATTAAAATTTCAAATTTACATAAGTTTTATGGAAAAAATTCTAACAAGATAGAAGTTTTAAAGGGAATTGATTTATCTTTTGATGAAGGAAAAATAATTTGTATTTTAGGGCCTTCTGGTTCTGGAAAATCTACCTTGTTAAATATTATTGGTGGAATTGAAACAATTGACATAGGAAATGTTAATATTTTTGGTCAAAATTTAGGTAAATTAAATAAAAAAGATTTGGAAATTTTTAGGCGTAATAATTTGGGCTTTGTTTTTCAATTTTATAATTTAATTAGTGATTTAAATGTTATAGAAAATATTGAGCTTGGTAAATTTTTGTCTGATAATCCTCTTGATATTGATGATTTGATAGATAATCTTGGTTTATCTGACCAAAAATATAAATTCCCAAATGAAATTTCTGGAGGTCAAGCGCAAAGAACTTCTATTGCAAGGGCTATGGTAAAAAGCCCTAGAATTTTAATTTGTGATGAGCCAACTGGTGCTCTTGATTATGAAAGTGCCAAGGATGTTTTGAATTTAATTGAAAATTTAAATAAAATTTATAAATCTACGATTTTAATTGCAACTCACAATACTAATATAAGTAAAATGTGTGATATTATTTTAAATTTACATGATGGTAAAATAAAGAATCTTTTTGTAAATTCAAATAAAATATCTGCTAAGGAGGTTTCTTGGTAATGAAAAATCCTCTTAATAAAAGAATTTATAGGCAAATAAAATCTAATCCTTTTAAATTTTTTTCTATTTTTTTAACTTTAACCATTTTAATTATTTTTTCATCATCATTTTTTACTGCCCAACAGTCTATTAAACATTTGTATTACAAGCAAATTGATGATGGAAAAGTTGAGGATGGAGAATTTGTTTGTATTGATAAACTATCTAATAAAACAATCAAAGCCTTGGAAGATCTTTCTTTGAATGTTTATGAAAATTTTTATTTTGAAGAAAAATATAATGATGATAGGACTTTAAGAGTTTTTAAAAATAGAAATAATATCAATATTAGTCAAATTTTTGATGGAAGATTGGCAAATAATGACAATGAAATTGCTATTTCTGCTAATTATGCAAGGGCAAATAAAATAAATATAGGGGATTTTTTGAAAATTAAAAATAAAAAATATCTCGTAACAGGCCTTGTTTCTTTGCCTGACTATTCTACTCTTCTTAAAAATAGGGAAGATATTGTTATGGATACGGGATATTTTGGTGTTTGTCTTTTGTCTTCTAAAACTTTTGATAAGATAAAGGATAAAAAAATTGTTTATAATTATTCCTATCATGATAAATTTTCTAAAAATAGTAAAGTTGCAAATAAAAGGCTTAAAAATTTTGGAAAAATTATCAATAAAAATAATCTAATGATTGATGGTGTTACAAGATATGACAATAAATGCATAACTTATATTATGGATGATATGGATGGGGATGTGCCTACTATGATTTCGGCTAGTATTTTATTATTTATTTCTCTAGCCTTTATTAGTGCTGTGCAAATTAAAAATTTAATTGAAAATGAATCTCCAATAATTGGTTGTCTTTTAGCTTCTGGTTACAAAAAAAAGGAATTATTAAAAAATTATATGGCTATGCCTTTATTTTTGGCAATTTTGGCATCCATTTGTGGAAATTTTATAGCCTTTACTTATTTTTATAAAAAATATGCTGATGTATATTATCTTTCCTTTGAACTACCAAAATTTGAGCTAAATACAAGCTATCTTACCTTTGCATTTACGACTATTTTGCCTATTTTTATATATTTAGTAATTAATTTTTTTGTTGTATATTTTTCTTTAAATCACAATCCTATTGACTTTTTGAGGAAAAATTTATATAAGAAAAATAAAATATCAAAACTTAAATTGAAAAATTTTTCTTTTATGCAAAAGGCAAAACTAAGATTGATATTAAACAACAAACTAAATTTTCTAGCCCTACTATTTGGAATTTTCTTAGCAAATTTGCTTTTGGTTTTCTCTATTTGCCTTGAACCTTCTTTTGAAAATTATGCAAAAAAAATGAAAGATGAGATGAAATATGACCATATTTACTTTGTAAAGACAAAGGATGAACTCATAAAATCAGATATGGCTAGCATTGTGAATGTAAATTTGGTAAATTTTGATGACAAAAAAATTCAAATTTATGGAGTTGATAAAAATAGCAAGTATGATAATGAAAATTTAAATGAGCTTAATAAATATGAAGTTGTTATATCATACGGTCTTGCACAAAGATTTAATCTAGAAAAAAATGATACAATAAAAGTCTTAAACTCTTATAATAATAAAACTAATACCTTAAAGATAAAAAAAATTGATGATAAGATAAAAACTTTGCAAATTTTAACAAATAGACAAAACTTAAATAAATTAATAGGAAAAGATTCCTCATATTTTAATAGCTACTTATCAGATAAAAAGTTAAATATTTCAAAAGAAAATTTAATAACAGAGATAAACAAAAAGGATATGACAAAATTTATGGACCATTTTTTTGACCACTTTAAATTTGTTTTTAAAATTGTCCTTCTTGTTTCGCTAGCCTTTTATTTTATAATAACGAGCGTTATTTCAACAACTATTATTGATAAATCAAAAGAAAATATAAGCTACCTTAAAATATTTGGATTTAAAGATAGAGAAGTTGTAAAAATTTACATCAATACCATACTCTTTTTACTAGTAATTTTTGAGATTGTTCTAATGCCACTACTGAATACAATACTAAAATTTTTAATAAAAATTTCTATGCAAAAACTAGATATTTTTGTAGATATATCTATCCCAAATAAAATATTTGCCTTTGCATTTTTCTTGAGTTTACTTACTTTTATAATTACACAAATTATTGAAAGCTATAAAATTTCAAAATTAGACATGGTAAAAGAGCTTAAAAATATCAATGGATAAATAAAAATTACACCTTGCTATCTGATGCTTTTGCTTATTTTTTTACATCTCCTTTTATATTTGCTAATTTTTTATGTCGATTTCTACAATAAAATTTAAAAAATCAAATTTTGGGTATATCAATATATATGAGTGGAAAATATATATAAAAAAGGAGCTAATAATGAAAATAAAAAATGTAACCATAGCTGGTGGTGGCGTTTTGGGTGCTCAAATTGCATACGTCACAGCTTTTCATGGATTTAATGTAACGATTTGGGGAAGAAGTGAAGGTTCTATTGAAAGAATTAAGCCAAGAATTGAAAATTTACACAATATTTTTTCTAAGGAGCTTATGGCTTGTCCTTCATATATTGGAGCTGAAAATCCAAATTATCCTAGGTCTTTTTTCAAGGATAAAAACGAAATTACTAATGAAAAAATAGAAGAATTAAAAAATGTAAATGAAAAAATTTTTAAAGAAATAAAATACACTACTGACTTAAATGAGGCTTTTTCTGATGCTGATTTTGTTATTGAGGCAATTGCAGAAATTGTTGATCAAAAGAAAGATTTTTATGAAAAAATTTCTTCTTATTTAAAGGAAGATGCAATTATTGCAACAAATTCTTCAACTTTCTTGCCTTCAACATTTAGAGAATATACAGGAAGAGAAGATAAATTTTTAAGTCTTCACTTTGCAAACTCAATTTGGAGACAAAATCTTGCTGAGGTAATGAAGCATGACAAAACAAGTGATGAGGCTTTTGAAAGTGTTATTGAATTTGCAAAAAATATAGGAATGTATCCAGCTGTAATTAAAAAAGAGCAAGCAGGATATATTTTGAATTCTTTGCTTGTTCCATTTATTAACGCTGGTCTAAATCTTTATGGAAATGATGTTGCTGAGCCAAAAGATATTGATATGGATTGGAAAATCGGAACAGGCTCTCCAAGAGGACCTTTCGAAATAATTGATATAGTTGGTATTACAACTGTAATAAATATTTCAAAAACAAATCCTCAAGCAAATGATCCAAATTCTCCAATTGCAAAAGCTATTAAAAAATTGGAAGAAAGAGCTGCCAAAGGCTTAAAGGGTATTGAAACTGGAGAAGGATTTTATAAATATAAATAAAAATATAAGGCGATAAATTATTTTTATCGCCTCAGACTGTTGACAAAGTAGGTGCAAATGCACCTACTTTTTAAACTTCTAAAGGAATGTGTTTAAATTCATTTACATCAAACAATCCTTTGTCTGTCATCTTTATATCCGGTATAACAGGTAGAGCCATAAATCCAAGAGTCATAAATGGATCTATTCCATCTCCTACTCCAAGCTCTTTTGCTTTTTCTAATAATTTCTTGATGTCTTCATGTACTTCTGTCATTGATTTACTACTCATAATGCCTGCTATATCAAGTCTTAAAGACCCTTCTAATTTTCCATTTGAAGATATTGCCATTCCACCACTCATCTCATCTATTTTCTTTATTACGTTTAGCATATCTTCATCATTGTCCCCAATAACAACTAAATTATGGCTATCGTGTGCTATTGTAGTTCCAACAGCGGCATTTTTTATATCATATCCCTTTATCAATCCTATTGCTATTGCAGAATTTCCGGTGTGTCTTTCAATTACCACTATTTTTCTTATTCCGTCATCTGAGTATTCGAAGTAACCATCTTTTACATCTACATCACAGATAATTTTCTTAGTTAAAAGTGATTCTTTTTCCATTTCAATTACATGGACTCTGTTTGAATTCAATCTAAGTTTTAAATCTTCTAATTTAAAATCTCTTATATTCATTTTTGAAAGTACCTTTGGAGAAAGTTTTTGTGGAAAATCTACTATTACTTTTCCATCTTCTGCTACTTTCTTGCCTCCAATGAAAACTGCTTTTGCGTTTATGTTATTCAAATCATCGAACAAAAAGAAATCTGCAACATACCCCGGTGCAATTGCCCCTGAATTTTCCATTTTGTAACACTGAGCCGGATTTAAAGTTGCCATTTTAATTGCATCTAAAGGTTCCATCCCCAATTTAATTGCTTTTCTCACATTGTTATCTACATTTCCATCTTTTAACAAGTCTTGCGGATGTCTATCATCTGTACAGAAGAAACAACGACTTATGTTATCTTTTGTAACTCCTTTTATCAGTGCTTCTAAATTTTTAGCAGCTGTACCTTCTCTTAATTGAATGTACATTCCTCGGCGAATCTTTTCTTTCATTTCATCTACAGCTGAACACTCATGGTCTGTTGAAATACCAGCTAGTACATAATCGTCCAACGCCTTTGCTGATAAAAGTGGGGCGTGTCCATCTACTACCTTATTGCTATTTTTAGCCAAGTCAATTTTTTCCAAGATGTCTTCTGATCGATTTACTGTTCCAACAAAATCCATCATTTCTCCTAAGCCCAAAACTCTCGGATTATTTATCATCTCTTTATAATCGCAAGCTTTTAAAATAGCTCCACTTGTTTCAAATGGTGTACATGGAACGCATGATGGCAACATTACATATACATGTGCCGGTAGATCTTTTGTTTCATCTATTATGTATTCAAGCCCATCAAGCCCACACACATTTGCTATCTCATGTGGATCTGCTATTATAGTTGAAACTCCTCTTGCAACTAAACATTTTAAAAATTCAGCTGGAGATACCATAGAAGACTCTATGTGCACGTGTCCGTCAGTCATAGTTGGTGATAGGTAGGATCCTTTTGCATCTACAATCTCATCTGCATCTTCATAATCTCCAATGCCAATAATTTTTCCATTCTTCACCGCTACATTTCCCTTGTAAATTTCATTTTGAAACACATCTATTACTTTGACATCTTTTATTATCAAATCCGCTTTCATATCACTCTTTAACATTTCTCTCTCCTTATAAAAATAACATTTTAACTAAAGACAAAATTCCCATAGCATACATTGGTAAAGATATTTGTTTAAATTTACCAGTTATAATATTTAATACTACATAAGATAAAATTCCTATCATAATACCATCCACAATACTGTAAGTAAGAGGAATTATGATAAAGGTTAAAAATGCAGGTATAGCTTCTATTATATTATCAAAATCTATAGCTTTTACTGCACTTGTCACTGCCATAAGTCCTGTTCGCCCTCCCTCTTCTATGCCGGCTGAAGTTTCTAATGTTGTTCCCACAATACTTGTTCCTAAACACCCCGCTACAATTGTTCCTAAAGAATCTACTAGAAAAGATTTATTCATATCTTTTGCTTCATTATTTTCATCTGTTAATCCCGCTTTTATTGAAAGGCCTGTTACAGTCCCTATATTGTTAAAAATAGACATGAAAATGAAAACGAATACACATACAGCCATGTCTGTAGTAAAAATTTAATGAGCAGTTAAACAGAAACAATCAGCCCAGATATTATAACATTCATTAAAAATTTAATAATATTAGAAAACCCTGGAGATTTTTCCTGGGTTTGTCTTCATTCTGAGGCGATAAATTATTTTTATCGCCTTTTAAATTTTTGTAAGCCCAGCTAATCCAAATAAATAATTTAAAAATTATTTCTCAAAATCTTCCCTCAAAATACCATAAACACAAGAATCAACAATCCCCTGATTATTATAATCAGCCTTTCTTAACCTACCCTCATAAACAAGACCACATTTTTCCATAACCTTGCCAGAATAAGGATTATTAGGATCATGAGAAGATTCGATCCTATCAAAACCAAGAGAAAATAAAAAAGAAATTATAGCAGAAAAAGCCTCAGAGGTATATCCCATATTCCAAAATTTTTTCCCAATACAATAACCAATATGACAAGAATTAACTCTTTTATCAATAGAAATCACACTAATAGTTCCAATCGGTTCAGCTAATTCTTTAAGTTCAATAATCCATTGAAAAAAATCATCATTTTTATAAGAATCAACCCAGTTTTTTATAACTTTTTCACTTTCAAAAACATTTTTATGAGCTTTCCATCTTAAAAACTTAGTAACTTCCTCATCACACATCCAATTCTTATAAGCCAAAGAGGCATCAGAAATCTTAGCCTTTCTTAAAATTAATCTATTAGTAAAAATTTTTTTAGTTAAATTCATAAAATTTATCCTCATTATTAAATATTTTTACATATATATTAACATACTAGATTTTCAAAAGTAAACTAAAACTTTAAATAAATTAAAACAAAAAAAATGAGCTGTTGAAACAACCCATTTTTTATTAATTTTTTTAAATTTCTTTTATTATTTTTAGCTTATATGTTACTATTGTTTCGCCATTTTCTCTTTGCATTTTTTAAATTATATTTTTCTCCACACAAAAGTTTTATCCTATTATTTACATTTTCCATGCCTATTCCTCCAAGTTTTGTTGGAATATTTTCTTTTTTTCTTTTGGACCAAGTCCGTTATCTATAATCTTTATTATTAAATATTCTGAATTTTTTTCTACTATAATTTTAATGTAAGACTTGGATTTTTTTTCTCTTATTCCGTGATAAATTGCATTTTCAATTATTGGTTGGAGTATTAATTTTGGAACGTATAGGCTGCTTGTTTGTATTTTTTTTATAAATTCGTAGGTAAATTTATTGTCATATCTTATTTTTTGTATATCTAGATAATTTTTTGCGTGTTCTATTTCCTTATCAAGTTTTACGAAATCTTCATCAATGTTTAGGCTGTTTCTTAAAAGCATCCCTAAATTTTTGGTTACTTTTATTGCTTTTTCATTTTCGCCAAATTCTACAAGCCACAAAATTGTATCCAAGGTATTGTATAAAAAATGTGGATTTATTTGGCTTTGGAGAGCTTTGACTTGGTAGGTTCTTTTTTGTTCTTCTTTTTTTTCTATATCTTCTGTTAGAACAAAAATCCTATCTATTAGGTTGTTGTATTCTTTTGTTAAGATTTGTATTTCACTTGATGCTTGAGGGAGTGATTCTATTTTATATAATTTTTTGTCGGTTTTTTTGATTTCTCCAATCAAATAAATTATTGGTTTGCTTATTTTTTTTGACACAAAAATCGACACTAACAAAGTCAAAACAAAAACGATTAGGGCAAGAATTAGGGAGCTTTCTATTAATTGTTTTTTTAAATTAGAAATTGCGTTTGAAAAGGAAATTCCTACCAGCTTCCATTGGGTATTTGGAATAAAAACATTGGATGAAACAAAATCCATTTTTTCTGGTTTCATCCTCTTTTTTAAAAGTTTTTCGTAATCTTTTTTGCCAAAATCTTCCATATTTTTTGATTTAAAAAGGAGTTCTTCTTCTGAGGACAAAATAAAAACATAGCCATATTTGCCAAAATTTATTGTCGATAAAAAATCTTCCAAAAATTTATAGGAAAGATTTATAACCACAAAGCCCAATCTTTTGTTGTTTTTATCTTTAATTTCTTTGGAAATACTTATTATATTTTTTGACGAATCGCTAGATATTTTTGAAAAATCAGCCTTGCTTGCAAATGCCATATTATTTGAATTTATAAGTTTCTTATACCAAGAAATATTTTTCATATCCTTATTTGTTTCTAAATTTACTTTCTCATTTGAAATAATATTTCCATTTTCAGAAACTAGGAAAATTTTTTTTATAAATTCATCACTTTTTTCGCTAACTTTTATTATGTCCTTCAAATTTTTAAAATCTGTCTTATCATCCATTATATTTTGACTTTCGGCTGACATAGCCAACAGACTTGCAAGGTTTTTGTTTTTTTCTAGATAGCTTGCCACATAAATACTTGCATTTTTGACTTCTTGGCTTGTTTCTTCTTTTTCATATGTCATAAGCTTTGAAGAACTTTGCTTGTACCAAGAAAAAAGCATTAGAGATATTATAAGAATAGAAATTACAAAAAAGCAAGCACTTATTTTGAATTCTATTTTTTTGAAAATCTTTTTCATTTATTTTTTCCTAATTTGTTTTGGACTTTTGCCAAAATATTTTTTAAATTTATTAGAAAAATATGAAACATCATAGATACCAACGGCATCTGCTATCTCTTGATTTTTCATATCGCTTGTCAAAAGCAAAATCCTTGCCTTTTCCATTCTCAATTTATTGGATAAATCTTGGAAGGATAGACCGTAAATTTCTTTTATTAAACTGCTTAAATAATTATTATTGTAACCAATGTCGCTTGCCATCTTATTTAAAGAAAAATCTTCACAAAATACATTTTTATCAATATATTTTTTTATATCTTCATAAGATTCTTTTGCCTTTAAATTCTTATCATTATACTCTTTCAAAGACTCATTTTTTCTGTTAATATTAAGCTTATTTACAGCAGTTTTTAACATATATTCTACATCTTTTTTGCTAACAGGTTTTAAAATATAATCATCTACCTTTGCCCTAATAGCAGCTTGGGCATAATCAAAATAATTGTAGCCTGTAAGAATTAACAAGTAAGAATCTGGATTTTTCTCCTTTATTTTTTTACTAGCACTAAGACCATCAACTATAGGCATATTTATATCCATTATAACTATATCTATCTTGTTTTTTAAAGCCAAATCAACAGCCTCTTTCCCATTTTCCGCCTCAAAAACTTGATCGATTTCCAAATTTTCAAAATCTATTAAATTTTTTATGCCCTTTCTTATGATAGATTCATCATCTGCTATTAACAATTTATACATAATCCCCTACTTTACAAGATGTTTTAAATATCCATATCCCCTATCTTCCATATCTTTAAGTGGAATAAATTTAATCGAAGCTGAATTTATACAAAAACGAAGACCGCCAAGTTCTTTAGGGCCATCATTAAAAACATGTCCCAAATGAGAATCCCCAGACCTACTTCTCACTTCAGTTCTGTTCATATTATACGACTTATCTTCACGATATGTCACAACATCTTTGGCTATTGGCTTAGAAAAAGATGGCCAACCACAACCCGAATCAAATTTATCACTTGATGAAAACAAAGGCTCTCCAGTTGCTACATCAACATAAATACCTTTTTCCTTATTATCCCAATATTCATTAGAAAAAGAAGATTCAGTTTCATTTTTTTGAGTAACCCTATACTGAATATCCGTAAGTTTTCTTTTCAAATCATCATCCGATGGTTTTGGATATTTAGCAGGGTCAATCACAACTTCACTCGCCTTTGACAAGTCGATATGGCAATATCCATTTGGATTTTTCCTCAAATAATCTTGATGATAATCTTCAGCCACAGTAAAATTTTTAAGTTTCATATTTTCAACCACAATTTTTTCGCTGTATTTTTTTGCCTGAAAGTTCATAACCTTATCAATAACTTCCTTATCAGAATCATCCACATAATAAATCCCAGTCCTATATTGACTTCCCCTATCATTTCCTTGTTTATTAAGGCTAGTTGGATCAATTATTTTAAAATAATGATTAAGCAAGTCCTCAAGCTTTATTTTTTTACTATCATAAGTTACTTCCACAGTTTCCGCATAGCCACTTTTGCCACTACTTACCGTTTTATAAGTCGGATTATTAACCTTTCCATTTGCATAACCACTTACAGCATCATAAACCCCATAAATTCTTTGCATATATTCCTCAACACCCCAAAAACAACCACCAGCTAGGTAGATTTTTTTAAGATCATCCTTAGAATAATTTTCCTTTTCCTTATCCATATCTTTTTGATTTTCCATTTCCTTTAAATTTTTCTTATTATTAGAGTCAATAATTTCATCAATTTTTTTGCTAATTTCCTCATTTGTGCTAGAAATATTTCCATTATCCTTAGACTTATTCTTAGATTTATTAGAACAAGCCACCAAAAAGATAGCACAAATCAAAAAAACAAAAATAAATTTACTTTTCATACAAAACTCCTATTTAATCTGTTTAAAAATTTCATTAATAGTATCCTTATCCAAAGCCCCCGGAGCAACCTTGACAAGCTTACCCTCAGAATCCAAAAATACATTTGTAGGAGTAGATTTAACATTAAATTTTTTAATAAAATCCCCACTCGTATCATACAAAGTATTAATATTTTTATATTCCAAACCATCAAACCATTTAATAAAATCCTTCTTAGATTTTTCCCCCATTTGGTCAGGAGCAACCACACTTACAACCTGATAATCCCCATCACTATTAGACAATTCATCTAATTCGCCAAGACTTGACAAACAAATAGGACACCAAGAAGCCCAAAACTTAATATAAGTTTTCTTCCCCTTAAAAGACTCCAAAGAAACCTTGTTTCCGTCCCTATCCTCAAGATTCAAAGAATTATCACTATCTTTATTTTCCTTACTATTACTTGAAATATTTTTATCCTTCATATCATTCATATTTTTATCCGCCGATTTTTCACTAGAGCATGCACTAAGAGCAAAAGCTATCACTAAAAACGGTATCGCTAAAGATTTTTTCATATATCCTCCTAAATAAATAAATTATTAAAAAATGAAGTAAGATTAGGCAATTGATTAGTCATAAGAACAACGCCCATTACCATTATCAAAAATCCACCCAAACGTTTCATAAAAATAAGATGCTTTCTAAAAAAATCAAAATTTTTATTAAGAGTAGAAGATAAAACAGCCATCAATAAAAATGGAACCATAAGGCCAAACGAATAAACTAGCATCATAAAAGCCCCATAAAATTCCTTACCACTGCTTGCAGAAGTAAGAAGAACCGCTCCAAGAATTGGACCAACACAAGGTGTCCAACCCAAAGAAAAAGAAAGCCCCATAAGATAAGTCCCCAAAGCCTTAGTTTTCTTATTTTTAAAATTAACAGTCTTAGTAACATTCAATCTTTCAATATTAATAATTTCCATTTGATGAAGACCTAACAAAAACACAATAAGTCCCCCAATAAAAATTACCCATCTATTATTGACAAATTTTCCAAAAAAACCTGCACCAAAACCCAAAATAACAAAACTAGTAGCAAGACCCAAAATAAAAGTCATAGTTTTAATAATAGCACCAATATTTATATAAATTTTTCCAAATTTAAAATTTTTATATTCTCCCCTTTGATCCGTAATGATACCAATATAAGCAGGCATCAAAGAAAAAGTACAAGGAGCAAAAAACGATAAAAAGCCAGCAATAAAAACCGAGCTTAAAAGTAATTGATTTTCAATCATAAATACCTCCTTTTTTTTATAATATAATTATAAAATCAAAGGAAAAATAATAGAATAGAAATATCTTATGTAAAATATAAAAATAATCAGATATTAAAAAATAAAATAAAAATACAAGCAAAAAGAAATTTAAAATCAAAAAAAATATATTTATAGACAACAAAAAAGACTAGCTTATGCTAGTCTTGATTGTTTGGCAACTTCCTAGTCTCCCGGGAGGTCTCCCTCCGAGTACCATCGGCGTTAGAAGGCTTAACTTCTGTGTTCGGTATGGGAACAGGTGTATCCCTTCTGCCATCGTCACCATATTCATGACCTAACCCGAAAACTTGTTTTCGTTGGTAGGTCAGATGTCGCGTAGTCCAAATCTTTGATTTGGCTAACGGAGCCGACTCCCCAACTTAATGTTTAGGTTAGTTCTTCAATTTTTACCTTTTTAATT
>NZ_HE978534.1 GCF_000311745.1 Anaerococcus obesiensis ph10
ACCCTGCGAACTGAAACATCTAAGTAGCAGGAGGAAAAGAAAGAAACATCGATTTTCTAAGTAGCGGCGAGCGAAAGGAAAAGAGCCTAACTCATTAGCGATTTGTTAAAGTTAGTCGAATTATCTGAAAAGATAAACCAAAGAAAGTGAAAGTCTTGTAGACGAAAGCATTAATAAACGAGAGGGAAAGTATCACCGGGCACGAGTAACCCGGTGTGAAGATAGGGGGCCCATCCCCTAAGGCTAAATACTAACATGTGACCGATAGTGAACAAGTACCGTGAGGGAAAGGTGAAAAGAACCCCGAAAGGGGAGTGAAATAGAACCTGAAACCTAGTGCCTACAAGCAGACAGAGCGTGAGCGAACGTGATGTCGTACCTTTTGTAGAATGGGCCAGCGAGTTATTCTAAATTGCAAGGTTAATGATTTAAGATCAGAAGCCGCAGCGAAAGCGAGTCTTAATAGGGCAAAAGTAAGATAGAATAGACCCGAAACCGGGTGATCTATCCATGGTCAGAGTGAAGTTGAAGTAAAATTCAATGGAGGCTCGAACCGGGTGCGGTTTAAAACGCATCGGATGAACTGTGGATAGGGGCGAAAAACCAAACGAACCCGGAGATAGCTGGTTCTCCTCGAAATAGCTTTAGGGCTAGCCTCTGACCTAAGATTTTAGGAGGTAGAGCACTGAATGGTCTAGGGCGGATTACCGTACCAAAACCTATCAAACTCCGAATGCCAAAAAATCAAGTCAGGGAGTCAGACTTAGGGGGATAAGCTTCTAAGTCGAAAGGGAAACAGCCCAGACCGACAGCTAAGGTCCCAAAATTTGAATTAAGTGGAAAAGGATGTGAATCTACTAAGACAACCAGGACGTTGGCTTAGAAGCAGCCATGCATTTAAAGAATGCGTAATAGCTCACTGGTCAAGTGGGTTTGCGCCGAAAATGAACGGGGCTCAAATTCAATACCGAAGCTTCGGATTAATAGAGGGATTAAGTTTACAAATGAGACTAGGAAATATTTAACAAAAACAGAAGAGATTAAAAAGAAAAACAAATTTCAGACGCAGACATAAAGATAGGATATTAAAGAAAAATATTCAAAAAAACACAAGTCTAAAGTCAAAAGTGAGTAACATAAGAAATTATGAACTAACAATCACTGGTTAAGAGTTAAAAACTAGGACTCATAGCTAAACTTAATACCTCTATTAGTGGTAGAGGAGCATTGTATTAGAGACGAAGCCAAGGCGAAAGCAAAAGTGGATCTAATACAAGAGAGAATGCTGGCATGAGTAGCGAGAAGGGATGTGAGAATCATCCCCGTCGAAACCCTAAGGACTCCTGAGCAAGGCTCGTCCCCTCAGGGAAAGTCGGGACCTAAGCCAAGGCCGAAAGGCGTAGGCGATGGATAACAGGTTTATATTCCTGTACCGCTTGAAGTCGTTAAGAGAGAAGTGATGACGCAAAAGGATAAGCAAAGCCATCAGATGGAAAAGATGGTCTAAAGCCGTAGGAAGAAAAGTAGGCAAATCCGCTTTTCAAAATTCTAAAAGCCGATAGGTATCGAAAACATAAGTAGAGAAGTTGCCGATTCCAGGTTGCCAAGAAAAGTCACTATCCAGACCAAAGCGCCCGTACCAAAACCGACACAGGTAGGGAGGTAGAGAATACCAAGACGCGCGGAAGAACCTTTGTTAAGGAACTCGGCAAAATGTCCCCGTAACTTCGGGAGAAGGGGAGCCTGAGCAATCAGGCCACAGAAACCAGGCCCAAGCGACTGTTTACCAAAAACACAAGTTTCTGCAAAATCGCAAGATGAAGTATAGGAGCTGACACCTGCCCGGTGCTGGAAGGTTAAGGGGAAGGCTTAGAGCAATCGAAGGCTAGAACTTAAGCCCCAGTAAACGGCGGCCGTAACTATAACGGTCCTAAGGTAGCGAAATTCCTTGTCGGGTAAGTTCCGACCCGCACGAAAGGTGTAACGATTTGGGCACTGTCTCAACAAAGGATCCGGTGAAATTGTAGTAGTCGTGAAGATGCGACTTACCCACGCTAGGACGGAAAGACCCCGTGGAGCTTTACTGTAGGCTGATATTGGATTTTGAGATTAAATGTACAGGATAGTTGGGAGACTGAGATATCTGGATGCCAATCTAGGAGGAGTCACTGGTGGGATACCAACCTTTTAATATCAAAGTTCTAACCATAGCCCTTGAATCAGGGCATGGGACATTGTCAGTTGGGCAGTTTGACTGGGGCGGTCGCCTCCTAAAAAGTAACGGAGGCGTTCAAAGGTTCGCTCAGAATGGACGGAAACCATTCGTAGAGTATAAAGGCAGAAGCGAGCTTAACTGCGAGAGCTACAACTCAAGCAGAGTCGAAAGACGGACTTAGTGATCCGGTGGTACCGCATGGAAGGGCCATCGCTCAACGGATAAAAGCTACCCCGGGGATAACAGGCTTATCTCCCCCAAGAGTCCACATCGACGGGGAGGTTTGGCACCTCGATGTCGGCTCGTCTCATCCTGGGGCTGGAGTAGGTCCCAAGGGTTGGGCTGTTCGCCCATTAAAGAGGCACGCGAGCTGGGTTCAGAACGTCGTGAGACAGTTCGGTCCCTATCCAGCGTGGGCGTAAGAAATTTGAGAGGAGCTGTCCTTAGTACGAGAGGACCGGGATGGACGCACCAATGGTGTACGAGTTGTTAGGCCACTAGCATGGCTCGGTAGCTAAGTGCGGGAATGATAAGTACTGAAAGCATCTAAGTACGAAGCATGCCTCAAGATAAGATTTCTCAGAGTAGGTAAAGAAAATACCTTAGATAGGTCCAAGGTGTAAGTGCAGTAATGTATTAAGCTAATGGATACTAAACTTTAAATCTTGACTGGAAATATTTATAGCTATTG
>NZ_CAGV01000032.1 GCF_000311745.1 Anaerococcus obesiensis ph10
GACCAACTAAGAAAGTCAATAGTTATTTTAAAAAAATGTTAAAATATTTTTCAGTCACAGAACTTAAAAATGTGCATAGCAAACAAGCCTCATATACTTTCATTTTTTGAGGCAACACTTTTAATAGTTTATGCGACCAACTTACTCTTTTCTCGAATTAGTTTTTGATGTTCTTCGGGTGTTCTTAATTCAAATGATTTTTGGTTTCTGAGAACAGCAAAAATAATTTGAACCATCTTTCGCATAATTGCACACATTACAACTTTGTATGGTTTTTCAGCTATTTTCTTTTCAAAATAAGCTCGCATAATAGGATTTAAATACTCTCTGTTGCGATTTGGATACACATTAGATTTAGCCAGCATATGGAGAATTGAGCGAACATGAGGTGATCCTCTTTTAGAGATTTTATTGTTTTTCCTATTGTATGTTCCGCTTTGGGATACTCCCGGATCCAAGCCAAAGAAGGCAACTAATTCTTTCGGTTTCGAGAAATTGGATATATCTCCAAGCTCTGATAAAACGACACATGCTGTATACTCTCCAACTCCTGGAATACTTTGTAAAAGCACTATTTCTTTATGAAACTTTTCATCTAAAAGAGATAGTCTTTTGATTTCATCATCGATTGCTTTCAAAGCTTCCTGTAAACTAAAAATAACCCTCACAGTTGTTTGAATAAGTACTGCTGAACTAAGGCTTACTATACAAACTTCAATAGATTTTTCAGCAGCTTTCAATAGTTTTTCATATTTTACTTCGGCATAGGAGCTGCTTTTATGTGAATTTTCTTTTATCAGTTGAATAATATCTTGCTTATTTTCAGGAGATAAGACTTCCTGTATAGTAGGATATTTTTCAAGCAAAGACAAAGGTGTTTTCCCTTGCAAATCCGTAAATACTTTCTTGAAATCTGGAAAGGAAATATCTAAAAAAGCGATTAATCGGTTGATGTGTTCCACAATTTCATCCGTCAATTCTTTATGCTGTCTGCAAAGCTTTTTGATACTGTTAACGGTATCTGAATGTGTAATTGTTTCGTTGTAATTCTTAATACGATATAGCAACGCTATATTATATGCATCTGTTTTATCTGATTTAATTTTTCGGATATTGATATTTTTCAATGCTCCACTTTGAATCGGATTAATTACAATGACTTCGTAATTATGCTTACGGAAAAAATTAGCTAAAATTTGATGATAGTGTGCAGTAGCTTCCATGATAATTATTGCTCTGTCTTTGTACTCATCTTCTACCTTTTCAAGTACATAGATGAGCGACTTCATACCAGTAATATCATTAGAAATTTTAAGTCTTTTGATGATGTCATTATTAGGTGATAGAATACAGATATCACTGAAAGCTTTACTCACATCAATTCCTACAACAATTTTTTCTGACATAATATACCTCCTATAATTTGGGATGCCCTGTTAATCCAAAACCACAACAGGCTCACGAGTTATACAGGTAATCAATAAATGAACCTAACCAACCGAAAAGATGAAAGGCAATGGAATGAGGGTGGAGTCTATCAAATGAGTAATTCCTAAATTGGAAACCCAGCAAGCACATAAAACAATCCCATTTCATCCCTAATATCTATAATTTTATCATAGATGATTAGGTTCATTTTTAAGAACTATGCTTAAAGCTGTTCTTATACTATTAGTATATGAGCAAGCA